>LWDN01000041.1:965-96732 GCA_002083515.1 Proteobacteria bacterium HN_bin10 | reverse complement strand
TGCTCTACCAGCTGAGCTAAACTCCTATGATATGTTTTCGCTCAGTTTTTTCTGTTCTCATCTGTTCCAAACTTGGCAGTTTGCAATTCGGTTTGCAAAATTGCCCACAAAACCGTTCTTGTTCCGTGCATGTTCTCGTTCCCGAGGCTGGCCCCAAACTCGAACTTGCCCGTCCGCCAATGCTTCAGATTCCCACCATCCGGCAGGCCCCGTTTCCACCTTCTTGGGAAGCGGCCAGTCCTCGGAAGGATCCTGGCATTGGCTGGACACTCGATACCGACGTCGACGGTTTCCGTCCAGTCCCTTGTGCGTTGGCAGAGTGCAGTCCGTGAGACCTGCGCTCGTTTAGATCGGACCCGGCTGGCAGGGGTTGAGAGACTCGAACTCCCGACCTACGCGTTTGGAGCGCGCCGCTCTACCAGCTGAGCTAAACCCCTAACCGGCCGGCCCAATCTATCCCGCAATCGCGGCGATGGCTTGGCGTGTCTCACCTTCCAACAGAGCTTGCAAGCCCCTAGCGACATTGCGGGCATTGACGTACTTGCGCCGGATGCGCGCCCCTTCGCCCTCCTTCCAGCCCATAAACAAGTCGATCTGCAAATCGCTATAGTTGCGAGGACTGGCGACGAACATGGTGGCCGCAGTCCCACGCAAATCATGAAAATGACGCTCCTTGCCAATGCCCGCGGCGGTCTTGGCGTCTTGAAATGACCCGCCGAACCCCGATGGCGTCCAAGGCTTACCGCGCGAGTTCAGGAGCACGAGCCCATCGGCGTTGTAGAGCTTGGCCTCGATTTGTTGGCGGCGAATGCGTTCAAACAGCATTCGGGCCTCTGGCAAGATCGGCGGCATGGCCTCCGTCCCGGTCTTGGTGCGACCGCCTTCGAGGTCAATCACCTCGTCGAGGATCATCGGCCACCGGAGCCGCAGCAGGTCGACCATCGCCAGTCCGGTCAATACCGCGCCCAAGACACCATCCCAAACTTGGCCGGGGCACGGTCGGGCCGGTTCGACCGCTGCTCCGGCGCGTAATTGCGTCAAATGCTCGGCCTCCCAAATGATCAGCGCGCGATCGCTGCGATAGAGCCGGTCGACGCCTTCCATCGGGTTGTTCTTGATTTTGCCGCGCCGTTTCGCCCAGGCCAGGCAGGAGCCCAATGTGCTCGTCAAGTGATCGGCGGCTTTGGGCGTTTCCCGAAATTGAAATCCATAAGGCTTGGGCCCGTCAGTGCGGATGAAATACGCCCCGAGAGGCGCCTTGACTGGATAAGCGTCGCCGCGCCGCGCTCTGTTCGCCTCGGCTTCCGTCACTTTGCACGGACGCCATCCCGTCGAATGCCGATCCCGGAAGGTCAGAAACTTGTCCTTGGCCCAAACTTGCTCGACCAGAATATAGGGCATGTCGCCGAACTTCTTTTGCGCCCCGCGCTCGCTCTGATAACTTCCATCGCACCACTTATCGATATTGTCGTCATGCAGCTGGCGCGTATTCTGCGAGCGGACCTCGGCGCGATACTCCGCGGACGCCTGCCATTCGTCGAACAATTCACGCAACGTCTTGCTCGGCGCGCGCGGCGGCAGCGGCGCAGAGTCTGCCCTGGCTGCGGCGAGCGCGCGCTCAAGCATGTCGGCGGGAAGATCGCCTTTGAGCCTATGCGCGGTCTCGCCGATGCAGACCGCGCCCTTACCGCGTTTGTGATAGTGGCGATAGCCGACGCGGCCGTCCGCGTAGACCTTCTTGATGTTCAGATTCAATCCTCGGATCTGAAACGTCGCCACCGCTCAAAGCCTCGTTTTCATCGCCATTCACTTACAAGCGCGTCAAGGACGTCTGGAGAAGAAGACTCCGCCTCTTGCATAATTGCAAGCCCTGACAGGCGGTCTAACGCCGCATCAATGGCGCGGCGATCGTAGAGGCGCTGACGCTTGCCCTGAATTGGCGCCACGCCAAAACGCTCGGGACGCTCGCCGCCCAAATAACGCAACGCGACGGGCCCAGTCAGGAGCCTGGGCTCATGTGCAACTGCGATGGCGGCATGCTGCCTTGTCACTGGTTCTCCGAATATGCTTCACCGACACCCTCCCGAAAAGATCGCGCGAAACCGCCAGCGCGCAAACTGCTTTAGCCGAAAGGTTGTTTCGTAACCGCGCATCAAAATCTCAGTCTAAGGTCGCTGCTTTCGTCACGCTTCGCGCACGATGTTTGCACTGCTTGGACCGTTATGCCCGATGTTGCCTGTGTCCAGCAAAGCCACGTTGCCTCCTGTTGCCGCGCGTTACCCGACGCGTGAAGCCACGTTCGCGCGTCGGGCGAACTACGGAAGTCTAAAGGTCGACTGTCATGGGCCCGCTCGATACAATGGTCGACGCACTCGGCCACTTCGATCTGGTGTCGCCTAGTCTAAGCGCTCTCGCCGGTCGCGGCGGGCAGCGTCTGAGTTTACCTAAACGCCGAATGCGAGCGCCACCGGCCAGCGCTCTCACGCCAAGCACCCGGGGCCGACCAGCGAGCGCGTGCTCAACGGTCAAGCGCCTTGGCGCTAGTCTTGGAACTTTACGCCAGCGACGCATTCCCTCTGCCACACGAGGCGGACACGGCGGCGCAGCTTCAAAGTCGGTTCGCTCAACAGGAAAGATTCCGGCAGATCGTTCCGCTGAAAGAACTCAATGCGAGCGCCACCGGAGTTCATGTCCTTCATCACAACTGTGAACTTTTGACCACTATCAAGCGTGATTGTCGCGTTCCTGAAAACGGCTTGACGTGTTGCGCGGTCCTCCCGGCGATCGAGCGGCGCCGCCCGATCCCCAGGGCTGGGCGCCGTTACCTGTTTCATACGATCCGTGAGTCGCTGGCGCGGGTTGGGCGGTTTGGATTTGCCGAACATGGCTTCCATCTCCCGTCGCACGCACCTTTCGATGAACAGTCATGCACTGTTCGGCACGATCACCGCAGCGCCCGGTCGCGCGTCTCCATGTCAGCGTCCACAGGATCAGCAAGTGAACGCGGTCATGCAGCGACCGCAGCATCGCCGTCGCCGATCACTCGATTGCGACCAGCCTTTTTCGCATGATACAGTAATGCATCCGCGCGTCGGACGAAAGATTCGCTCCCTTCTTCATGCCGGAGTTCAGCGACCCCTGCTGAGACTGTGACGACGCCGAGCATTTCGCCGGACGACTTGCGCGAAAGCGTGCGCGCGCCCACGCGTCGACGGAGCTCATCTACGAGCACATGCGCCTCCTCGGCGCCCATTTGTGGCAGGAGCAGCGCAAACTCTTCGCCGCCATAGCGCGCGACGAGCGCCTCGGAGGGCGCGCCGGATCGCAGGGTCGAAGCAACGTAACGAATGATCTGATCGCCGACAGGGTGGCCCCAAGTGTCATTGATTTGCTTGAATCGGTCGATGTCGCACAGCGCAAGGCAGAGCGGGCGTCCGTCCTCACATGCCTCGCGCACGTGGCGAGAAAGAGAACGATCAAAGTGCCTCCGATTGGCCAGGCCGGTGAGACCGTCGGTGATCGCTTCGAGTGTGGCTTGGCGCACGCTGAGTTGCAGCGTCTCCATTTGCATTGAGGACGCGTCCATCTGTTGTTCAAGCAGCCGATTGCGAGACGCCACGGCGCGGGTCTCTGCGATAAGGCCACGCACGAGCGCCGGCAGTTTCGACGGGTCGGCGACCGTCTCCATGCTGGATGCCGCCGCCTCGAGGCTGCCTGCGTATCCGCCCGCGCTTGCGCTCACCTCACGCAAATGCGCGAGCGCAGCTGCGAGTTCATGCGCAATCGATTCTCCAGTCTGCGCCAGTTGCTCAAACGAGCGCGTTGGCACAAAATGGCGCTCATACAAGTCCTCACACAAGGCAGGCGTCAGCGCCTCACCGGCAGCGAACAGTTCCTCAATTTCACGATTGAGGTCAGGGAAGGTTCCGCTCCTGTAGGTGGCCCATAACTCGTAGTTCGGCGGCGTTGGCGCGACCGTCTTTTCACCGAGTTGGTCAATGACCGAGTGGGCAAAGACAAGTCCCGCCGCTCCCGCATAAAAGGACGTTTCGCCTGACATGTCCCACGCTCCGCTCGACGGCGTCCGGCGTCCGGCGTCCACGCCTCCGCAAGCCCGGTGTATTTCGCGCGGGTTAATTTGTCGTTTATTGCTTCAATGGCACTTTCCTGCGCACCTCTTGGAAGGAGCCCCTGTAGCCTCATGGCACAATCCACAATCGACCTTACCTCCAGAAACGATTCTCTCAGTCCCGACCGAGCAAGTATTCGCACCCTCCCGTTCACGGTCGAGCACATGTTCACTCCCGAGGGTCCCGGCTATGACTTTGTGTGGTCAGGAGCGAGCGCCTATCTCGCCCTGCACGACATCGTCGTGAACGACGGCATCATGGCGGGCGACGATATCGCTCCAACAAACCTATTGGACATGCGCGAGCGGTTGACCTTTCTTCCGCGCGGCGTTCGCGTGAGCGGTTGGGGCGAGCCGGCCCGGCAGGGCAACTCATTCGTGGCGCTCTATTTCGATCAAGACTGGTTGCTCGACCAACTGGAGGTCCCTCCAAAGGACCGCGACCTTCAGCCCGTCATCTATTTTCGGGACCGGGCCCTAACCCAGTGCCTTTGCCGCCTTGGCGAGTTCGCTCGGGCGCGGACGCACGTTTCCAAAGCCATGAGCGATTCACTGATGATCGTGGCCGGTTTAGAACTCATGTGCGCCCTGGCTCGGACCACAAGTGAGGGCGCCAATCTCACGGCGCGTCAACTTGATGCTGTGAGAGAGTTTGTGCGTGCAAACATCGCCAATGATGTCTGTGTCGCCGAGATGGCCGCGATCGCCGGCCAAAGCGTGTTCCACTTCACGCGCCAGTTTAAGAAAGCGACCGGCAAGTCGCCCTATAAATTCGTACTCGAAGAGCGCACGGAGCGCGCCAAGCTCCTCCTACGGGACACGACGCTGCCGATTTCGGCGGTGGCGCAGCTGACGGGGTTCAACACCGCAAGCCAATTCTCGCGCACGTTCTCCGAGATCGTGGGCCTCAACCCGCGCGCCTATCGGCGTGCCTTGCACTAGCTTGTCTGTCACAGACCGAAACCAAAATTTGATCTTGCATGATTGTGCGTTGTCACGCTCTGAGCGCAGGTCGGTTCGGCGCCCAACGAATTCCAGCGCGTAGACCCCCAAGCGTGGATCGCTCTAAGGCCAGCACACCGCCACTCATCTCGGCAACGTCGCGCGCGATCGCAAGGCCCAATCCGTGTCCTGCGGCGCGCTCATCGAGACGCTTGCCGTGCCGAAGCGCCTCGGCGGCTTGCCTCTCCGAGAGTCCAGGGCCGTCGTCCTCTATGCAAAGATGATGTTCATCGCCTTTGACACGCACATGGGCGCGCGCGAAGCGCGCGGCGTTTTCCAGCAACGGCCCCGCGAGTTCCATTAACGCGGTCTCGCTCAACGGGAGGACTGTGTTTCCTAGCGTGTTCTCAAAAATCAGCTTCTGACCGGCCTCGGTCCTTTCGACAACGGCGACGAGGCGATCGATGACGGGACCGGCTGGCGCATGGGCTGCGTCTTGTTCAGCAGCCATGCGCGTGCGCGCAAGCTCGCGCTCCACGGCGCATCGAGCCGCCTCGATGGCGCGGTCAAGGCCATCGGCGGCATCGGTCGCGCCTGCCTCTCGCGCGCGCCGGCTTTGCGCGGCAAGTGCTGCAAGCGGTGTCTTGAGAGAATGCGCAAGATCACTCGCGCGGCGGCGCGCTTGCTCGGTATCACGCTGCCTGGCGTCGGCGAGCGCATTGATCGCCTGTGCGAGCGGCTCGGCTTCGGTGGGATAGTCTTCGGTCTCCAAGCGCACACCAGCGTGCCCTTGCATTTCCGACAGCGCGGCGCACACATCGTCGAGCGGCTTGAGCCCAAGCTGCACCTGAACCAAGGTGGCCGCGGACAGCACTACCCACAAAAGGCCAAGGAAGAGCGCGAGATCGCGTGCGAACTCCCCGCGCGCCGCCGTGACAGCGGCATGGTCGGCGCCCAGCATCACCTGGATGGGCGCGCCCGCTTCGCCCAGCGATACGCGCCGCCCAACGAACACGAGCTTTTGCGCAAACGGGCCCGCGACATCGCCCGTGGTCCAGTCGCTGGCGTTCAGGCTTTCGTTCGGCGCCATGGCTTCATCCCAGAGCGAGCGTGACCGCAGGGTTGTGTCGCCCTGCGAGACTTGCCAATAGAGCCCGCTTGACGGCCGCTCGAAGCGCGGGTCGTAGGGAGCGGGATCGACGATCAGAACGCCCGCGGCGTCGCGTGAAAGACCGGCGACCAATTCGCGGCCATGCTGGATGAGATCGGCCTCAACGCGGCGCTCAACGTGCGCTTCAAAGAGGTAGCTCATGGCAAGCCATGCCAGCGCAAGCGCGGCGAAGATGGCGCCCGCCGCGCCCACGAGCAGACGCCAGCGCAGCGAACGCGCGATCATGTTTCGCTCAGCGTGTAGCCAAAGCCCCGGCGGGTTTCGATGATGTCCGCGCCGAGCTTGCGCCGCACGCGGGCTATGAGCGCCTCTATGGCATTGGCGTCTGCGGCCCCATCGGCGCCATGCAAATGTTCGGCGAGTTCGCCCGCTGGCACGACGCGACTGCGCTGATGGGCGAGATAGTCGAGCATGCGGTATTCCAGAGGCGAAATCTTGTGCTGCACGCCGTCCACCGTCACGCTCATGCGCCTTGTATCGAGCGACACCCTGCCAATGATCAGAACCGGCGCTGCATGGCCGCCAGCGCGCCGCACCAAGGCGCGCACACGGGCGGTGAGTTCGCCCAGCTCAAACGGCTTGCCGAGATAGTCATCGGCGCCTGCCTCGATGCCGTCGACTTTTTCTGTCCAGGCGCCGCGCGCGGAAAGGATGAGCACTGGAAAGGCGCGTCCGGACGCACGCCACTTCTTCAACACGCTCAGCCCATCGAGTTTCGGTAGCCCCAAGTCAAGGACGACAGCGTCGAAGTCCTCAGTGTCGCCCATGAACCAGGCCGCTTCGCCATCGCCAGCGCACTCAACCAGAAACCCCGCAGCCGTGAGCGCGCGGCCCACGTCGGCGGCGATGTCGGCATCGTCCTCGACCAGCAGAACCCGCATCAGTGCTCGTCTTCCACACCAAGGACCGCGCCCGTGCGCGCGTCCAGGATTACTTTGCGGACCCGGCCGTTCCGCGCAAGGATCTCAATCTCATAGACGAGCCGTCCGTGCTCGCGTTCGAGTTCGACTTCCAGGACTTCGCCCGGAACAGTTCTGAGCGCCTGGGGAAGTATCTGGGCGAGCGGCAGCGCCTCGCCATGCTCATACGCTTCCCGCGCATCATCATGGTCTCCGCCGCGACCACGCCCGCGCCCCCGGCGCGCCAGCGCCTCGGCCGGGGCGAGCGCCGTCGCGAAGACGGCGAGAACGAGGAGGCGGCGATCCGGGCGCATAGCTGACCTTCTACCCTGCCCAACCGAAGCTGACGCCACGCTGACACCGGCCGTCACGGGGCCGTCAGCGGCATTGGCGCAAGAGGTCGCGTGACCCGGCGCTGAACGGGCCATTCACGAGGGAGTCAGATCATGAATATTCGCGCCATCATCATCGCCGCCAGCATCGGTCTTTCGGCGCCAAGCCTCGCCTCGGCACAGACTCAACCGGCCGGCGCGCCGCTGTCTTTCAGCGTCATCGAGCAGCGCCTTGCGGCCGACGGTTTTCGCGTCGTGGAGATCGAACGCTACCCCAACTCCGTTGAAGTGAAGGGCTACGACCGCGCCGGCCTCTGCATGGAGATGCACCTCGATCCGCGCACCGGGAACGTGTTGCGGCGTGAGCGCGACGACGATTGCTCACGCGGCGGCGATGACGATCGCGGCCGTCGTGGTCGCCGGAGCTAAGGCAAGCAAGAGCGGGGGAAATCTCATGCACAGACATGCGATAGCGCTGCTTTGCGCGCTCTATACAACATCGGCCGATGCCGAACCTGGCGGCACATCAACTGTCTACGGGCCGACAGTAGAGCGGGGCGAAAGCGAGCTTGAGTATCGCGGCGCCGTCTTCAATGGCGGGGCCTTGGATGGCGCGGTGCTGCACCGCGCTGAAGCGGGTTACGCCTTCACCGATTGGTGGCGGCCAGCTTTTGTCATCCAGACCGCCGACATGCCAGGCGCTTCGACGGAACTTACCTCGGTCGCTATTGAGAACGTGTTCGACTTCAGCGCCACCCGGTCCTGGCCGGTGCATTTCGGCGGTTACGCGGAATACGCGTTCGGACAGAACGGACGCGACCACGCGATCGAGCTCAAGCTACTGGCCGAGCGGCGCGCGGGGCCGTGGACCACGCGCGTCAATCTTGTCGCCGAGCGCCATGTCGGCGATGGCGCACCCGACGACTGGGAATACGGCTACGCCGCGCGTGCAATGTGGCGGGCGAATGAGCGTTGGGCGCTATGTGTTGAAGGCTTTGGCGAGCCAGAGGCGCACGCCCATTATTGGGGACCGCGCGCCAGTTTCCGGTTTGGCGAAGCCAGCATCGCGGCAGGCTACCTAGCCGGGCTCGACGACGCCCAGGCGGATGGCCAATTCCGTCTCACGCTCGAACTCGAACGCTGAAGGAGGCGCAAGCTATGTCTGAGCAGTCAAGCGAGCGCGAGGTTCATGTCTGGGACCTGCCCACACGCCTCTTTCATTGGAGCTTGCTCGCACTCGTGATCGTCGCCTGGTTCACCGGCGAAGAGGAAGGTGCGGCCGCCCAGATTCATCGCTATGCTGGCGAGACAATTGCGGGGCTCATCGTCTTTCGCGTGATCTGGGGTTTCATGGGCGGCGAGCACGCGCGCTTTGCCGACTTCGCCGCCGGTCCCGCCGCCATCATCGCCCATGTCCGCGATCTTCTCTCTCAAGACCCCAAGCGCCATCTCGGCCACAACCCACTTGGCGGCGTCGCGGTGTTCTTGCTGCTCGCCGTCGTCGCTGGCGTCGTGGTCACCGGGCTATTCAGTGGCGAGGAAAACAATGCCGGTCCCTTCGTTGGCCTTTGGGGTCTGGAGCTCTCAGAGCTTCACGAGGTTCTGTTTCGCGTGCTGCAGGGTTTGGTCGTGATCCACGTGCTCGGCGTCGTGGTGGAATCTGTTAAAGCCCGGGACGCGCTCTTGCCCGCGATGATCACCGGCTCAAAGCGCCGCCGCGCCGATGAGCCAGGCGAGAACGCAAAGCGGGCCGGATTTGTGGCCTTCATCGGCGCGCTAACGGTAGGCGCCAGCGTCAGCCTCGCGCTGATGGCGCAACAACCCGCATTTAACGCTCACATCGGCGCGGAAAACAACGAACACTATCCAGAAGCCGACCAAGACTAGCACACGCGCGGTGGGTCGTGGATAATAGCTCGTTAGGAATCCGATTTCCGGGTTCGCGCTCTGTCGGTCTTGCGTGCCATCGCGGTGCGCGTGAACCCGCTGAGAGCACTACGAGACTCGGAAAGCTGGAAAGCGGGCGCCCTATATCGCTCGCGCATCGCGCTCTTGGAGTCCGGCAATGCCTCACGATACCAATTGGCAGAGCAGGCCAAGAACGTTTGGCGCTGCGGGAAGCTCCGCCCACGGCCCGGCGCCGGCCGCTGCTCAAGGCTCGCGGAGACCATGGGCGAACACTTGGTGAAGCGTCGTGGTCTTAGGCCGATAACAATTAAGCTTGTACCCGTCGGCGCTATCGCGCGCAGAAGATGCGGCAACCACGCCGCGATCCACGACTTCATAACGAGATGCTCAACGGCGATTGGAGATGCCGCTCGCGGCCAAGGCGCCTCTCAAGACTTCTTGACCGTCCGCTCAGCAGAAGCTTGAACCTGGTCGATACCCGCATAAGGTTGTCGTGTGAACATATCCTCATCGTTCAAGAAGGCGCCGAACAACGGCGTTGCGTCATCGCCCCAGAACAATTCATCGCCATAACAGAACGTGGGCACGCCGAAGACGCCCCGCATGATCGCTTCGTCTGTTTTTGCGCGCGGTGCGGCTTTCACCGCTGTGCTGGCAAGCGCTTTTTCGAGATCAATGCCGAGTGCTGCGCCGAGAGCTGCAAGCGTCTCCGGCGCCTCCGCGTCTTCCCCTGCCCCCAGATGTGCTCGTAAATGGTCTTCGCTGCGACGAGCGTAGAACCCGCCGCAATCGTCAGGCGCAACAGAGCCAATGGATTGAAGGGGTGGCGCCTTGGCCCCACGAAATCGAGACCGCGCGCTTCGGCGATCCAGCGCGTGTAGAAATACGTCTGGCGCATCTTCCTTGGTATCTCAGCCGGACCCTTATGCCCCCAATGATCAAGCAAGGCCGCAAACAGAACCGGGCGCGCACGAATGGTCAAGTCCGGCGGCAATGTCGAAAAGCGCCACATCTGCAGGTAGGGATAAGGCGATATGTAATCGAAATACCAATCGGCTTCTCGCGCCATGACCATTCTCCAACGAACATACAAATGACAGCGCTGTTCCGGCGCCCATCTCGGACTGGGGTTTGGAGTGACGCCACAAGTCCATCATCTTTACGTGCCGCTCACGCTAGCATTCGCGGGTTGGCTCATCATCTCTGAGCCGTTTGAAAGATCACACTGAGGTTCGGGAGTTTCGTTTAGGCCGCTGAAGGTGCAATCAGGTCTAATCTTGAACCGGGCCAGGTTTGCTGGAGGCTCCCTGGCGCCTGTGTACCGAGCCCTTGTCACAAACAGCACACCTCGCTCGTCTTGGCCTCAGGAGAATTGATGTGCCGACCCGCATGCTCGCCGCTCTCTTGGGCCTTTTCCACGGGGCCAATGGCCTGACCATGCTGCTCGCGCCCTACCCCTGGTATACGCGGACCCCCGGAGCCGCGGACACCGGACCGTTCAACCTGCATTTTGTCGCCGACATTGGCTTTGCGTTTCTCGCGAGCGGCCTGACCTTCCTCGCCTTCGCTTGGCGGCCAAGGCTGAAACTCGCGGCGTTTGGCGCATCGGGTTTTCTCGTTTTCCATGCGCTTGTGCATCTTTGGGACGCCACGCACGGGCACGCCAACCACCTCTTGGTTGACCTAGGAGCGGTAGCGCTGCCCGCGCTGCTTGGGCTTGCCATTACCTTTCCAGCCAAGGGAGAGTTCTGATGCTACGATTCTTTGCCGAGCGCGCGCTTGATCGCTTTTCGAAGCGGTTCGACTACGACGTCAGCTATATGCGCGCCATTCTCAAGGCCTCGCCACGGGCCTTCATGCGCCTCCACGAGCTCACCAAAGGGGCTTCGCACCGTGAAACCGCGCCGAATGATGCCTACTACGCCGCCAAGCTCGTTGGCGCGATGGCTGAGGATTGCGGACCCTGCACCCAGCTCGTCGTGAACATGGCGTACGATGCGCGCGTGCCTGAGCCGCAGATCGAAGCCGTACTCACTCGCAACATGGATGCGATGAACGCCGACACGATTCTTGGCTTTCGATTTGCTGAAGCAATCGTCAGTCGCCTTGCGCATGAAGACGAGGTCCGCGATGCGGTGCGTGCGCAATGGGGCGAGAAAGGCCTCATCGATCTCACCTACGCGCTGCAAGTCGGGCGGGTGTTCCCAATGATCAAGGCGGGCCTTGGTTACGCTCACGCATGTCGGCGCATCATGATTGGCGAGAAACCGATCGACCTGGTCAGACGCGCGGCATGAATGGGAGAGACCCCCTCGCGCCCCACCGCGGCAAGCTTCTGGGACTTGCGTACCGCATGCTTGGCAGTCGCGCCGATGCCGAGGACGTCTTGCAGGACGCCTACTTGCGCTTTGCCAGCGCGCAGGGTGTGCGTAATGAGGAGGCGTTTCTGGTCACAACCGTCACGCGCCTTTGTCTCGATCGCCTGAAAAGCGCCCGTGCGACACGCGAGGTCTATGTCAGCCCCTGGTTGCCGGAGCCCATCGTTGACGCGGAAGCGCTGTCGCCGCAGGCGGAGGCCGAACTGGCGGACAACCTGTCCTTCGCATTTCTGCTGGCGCTTGATCGCCTATCGCCGGGGGAACGCGCCACTTTCCTATTGCACGACGTGTTCGACAAGCCTTTCCGAGAGATTGCTCAAGTGCTCGGCAAGAACGAAGCCGCCTGCCGCCAGCTGGCGTCGCGAGCGCGCAAAGCCGTGCGTGACACGCTCCCTGCCTCGCCCGCGCCCGCTGACGAGCATGCGGCGCTGCTTGCTGCATTCATGGCGGCCGTGTCGAACGGCGACCTTGCGCAGCTCACAGCACTGCTACGCGCGGACGCCATCGCCTTTGGAGATGGCGGCGGGGTCAAGTTGGCGGCTCTCAACGTTATTCAAGGCGCCGACAAGGTGGCGCGCTTCCTTGTGGGCCTGGCACGTAAGTTTGCAGGCGCGCATTTCAGCTTTGAACCGCGCGCGATCAACGGCGCGCCGGGCTATCTGGTCTATCGCGACGGCGAACTCGATCAGGCACTTTCGATCGCCACCAACGAAGGTAAAATCGCCGCGATCTACCTCGTGCGAAATCCCCAGAAACTGAGACATCTCCATTGATCTGCACTTCTCGCTCGGCCGCCATGGGCTGTGGATCAAGGTCGTGCGTCAAGTTCTGCCAACTGGCCGATGGGGCTGACGGACATGGCTGTTGGGCGGCCTTTCGGAGGATGCCTTTCTTGAACTCCTTTGAGTCGTCCATGTTGAGATGGCGGCTGGCTTCGGGCCAGGCTTCGTGCGTCTCCACGGGCCAGACCGCACCGACGGAGGCAGCTGGCGATGTTGGGGAAGATGCGCAACACTAGGTGCGGCGTTTGATCTCTTCGTTGAAGCGATCGAGCATGTTGCTAGATTTCATATGCTCGTGATGCTGTCTGAGCCTAATGACACCTCTGACCGCGCGGTCTATTCATCAGCGATGAAACTGGTCTTCATCTACGGACAAGTTGGGGCCGGCAAACTCACGATTGGCCGCATGCTGTATGCGCTTGGCAATAGCGACAGCCAGCTGCATGGGAGGCGATGAGCGCCACCAGCCGCTTCTGTTCGCTGGTGATCCGGCCTTGATTTGCCATCACGGCCTTGTTGAGCGCGATGAAGGCGCGAGCGATCTCCGGCCTGCGCTGCATGGTCAAGACGCTGTTCGGGGGAAACCCAAGCGTGGTGTTGAAGAACGCGGCGAGGTCCGCGACCTCAGCGTCAGCGCCCAGAGGCAAGGGCTCAACGAGGGGCATGCTCGAAATCTCTCCAGGAATCTGCGGGAGCGAAGGTAACATTAGTCCGCCCCCGTCCGAACTCCTAGCGAGCCGCCCTTGTCCGGCGCTTCGACCTGAGGAGCTTATTTCATGACCTTTATTCGCCGCGCCGTTATCCTCGTCGCCGTCGCCTGGGCTATGACCGGCGCGGCCGCCGCCGCCGAATTTCGCGCCTTCGATCGCGCCGCCTTTCTCCAGGCGCAAGCGGAGGGACGGCCCATTCTGGTTGAGGTGTTCGCGCCCTGGTGCCCGACCTGCCGCGCCCAGGCTCCGATCGTGCGCTCCATCGCAAACGACGCCGCGTTCGCCAATCTCATCGTCTTCCGCATCGACTACGACAATCAGCGCGAGGAGTGGCGCGCGCTCAATGTGCGCCGCCAGTCGACTCTCATCGCCTATCGTGGCGCACGCGAAACTGACCGGCTGGTCGCGGCCACCAGCCCCGAGCGCATCGGATCCTTGATGCGGTCGGCTATCGTCCCATGACGGCGCTCACGCCAGCGTTGGCGCTACTCGCCGGCGTACTGACCATCCTCTCCCCTTGTGTGCTGCCGCTCGCGCCCATCCTCGCGAGCAGTGCGACGGCCCAACACCGGCTCGGCCCACTTGCCTTGGCGGCGGGCTTGGCGATCTCGTTTTCACTTGTTGGGCTCTTCGTCGCCACGATCGGCTTTGCCATCGGGCTCGACAATGAAGCGCTACGCCTAGCCGGCGGCCTCGTTATGCTTGCGGTCGGCGCGGTCCTGGTGGTGCCGAGGTTTGAGGTCGCGTTCGCGGGCGCGGCGGCGCCGCTCAGCAACTGGGCCAATGAGAAGACGGCTGCGTTTGAGGGCAACGGCCTCTGGGGCCAGACAGCGCTCGGAGCCTTGCTCGGTCTCGTGTGGAGTCCGTGTGTCGGACCAACATTGGGCGCTGCGTCCGCTCTCGCCGCGCAAGGCGAGGATCTGGCGGCGGTTACATTCGTCATGGCGGCGTTCGGTCTAGGTGCGGGCGCGGCGCTCGCCGGCGTTGGCTATGGCGCGCGCGCCCTCATCGGCCGCCACCGCGGCGCGCTCAACGCCATCGGCAAGGTTGGCAAACGCTTTCTGGGGTGGGCGCTCATTTTGGTCGCCGGCCTCATCGTGACGGGCTTCGATCGGATGATCGAGGCTGTTCTCGTCGAAGCCTCGCCTGCTTGGCTCACCGAACTCACGACGCGATACTGACGGAGCAAACGATGAAACCGGTCCGAATTGTTTCATGGGTACTGGCGCTTGGCTTTGCGGCAGCACTTGTCTTTCTTGTCGGCCTGCCGAAATTCATTGGCCCCGAGCCCAATCCGATCTTTGCCATCATCGCCGGCCGCACCGGCATTGATCTGTTCGAACCCTATGTTCGCTACGCCACAGGGGTCGCGGAATTGGTCGCTGCATTGTTGCTGGTCATTCCTCGCACACGGCTTTACGGAGCGCTGCTCGCGGGGATCGTCACCATCAGCGCGATTGGCTTTCACCTTTCGCCATTCCTCGGCGTTCAAATACCGCAGATGGATCGCCTTGGCGCGTTATTGCAAGCTGGCCGCAGTGTGGCCGAGATCGACGCGATGGCGTTGCCTACCGATGGCGGCATGTTGTTCTCGATGGCGCTGGTGTTTCTCGCCGCCTCCGCAACACTCGTCTGGTTGGAGCGGCCGCAGCGAACCGCGCCGTAAAGCCAATGCCGCACGCTGGCGCAGACTTTGCCGCAAGACGCGAACCCAAGGCGCGGACCCGCCCTCTCTGCATAGGCAGGCGAACACTGTCGACGAGCAACTCTACTCCTGAGGATATCGAACGCCTGATGCGTCAAGCGCACGCCGGCGACGGCGTCGCCTACGAGATTCTGCTCCGCCGCCTGTCGCAGCGTTTGCGTCCCTTCTTCACGGCCAGACTTGCAAGCCGCGCCGCCGACGCCGAGGATCTCGTGCAAGATACGCTTCTTGCACTCCACCAACGGCGCGCCAGCTACAATGCAGACCAACCGTTCACGGCATGGGTTTACGCGATCGCGCGCTACAAGCTCATCGACCACCTGCGGCGCGAGGGCTTACGCGCCCACGTCGCGATTGATGACGTTGCCGGCTTGTTTGCGCGCGAGCGCGCCGATGATGGCGATGTGGCGCGCGACGTGGACGCTTTATTGGGCCAGTTACCCGCGCAACAGCGCGAGGCCCTTCGCCTGACAAAGTTGGCGGAGCAATCGACGCGCGAAGCGGCCGCCATGAGCCGCATATCCGAGATGTCCATCCGCGTGAATGCGCACCGCGGCCTCAAGCGGCTGATCGCACTCATGCGCCGGGGTGAGAACTCATGAACACCGACGATTTCATCGCATGCTTGGCGCAAACACAGGCGCCGGCAACGAAGTGGAGTTGGACCTTCGCGGCCAGCGCCGCGATTGGCCTCGGCGCGGCGTCCGCCTTGTTTCTGTTGAGCGCCGGCTCCCGGCCCGACCTCGCCACAGCATGGGCGCCCACTTTGCTCAAGGTCTCGTTTGGATTGATCGCCGCCCTTGCGCTCGCGCCCTTCGTGTGGCGCGCAACGCGTCCAAACGTGCGCCTCCGCGAAACGCTGGCGCCAGCGGCATTGTTCCTCGCGGCGGCGGCGGCCATCAGCGCGATAGGGCTTTTGACAGCGCCATCCGAGCTGCGCTGGGTGATCTGGACTGGCGGGGGCGCGCCCGATTGTTTGATCCGCATCCCGCTGATCAGCCTGCCCATCGCCGCAGCACTCTTTGTCGCCGCGCGGAGATTTGCGCCGACGCGGCTATCCTTTGCCGGCGCCGCACTTGGGGCCATGGCTGGCGGACTTGCCGCGATCCCCTACTCGCTTTTCTGCCCGATCGACTCAGCGCCCTATGTCGCCACTTGGTATTCTGTATCCATTGCGATCTGCGCGCTCGTGGGGTTGCTTTCGAGCCGCGCGCTGAGATGGTGAGGCGCTGCGTGTGCGCCAGCCGCATTCAGCCATTGCCGGTTTGGCTAACGCAAGGCGTTCCAGCCGTGGCGGAGCCCCGCGCCCAGCGCGCTAAACACCGCCAGCGTCGCGATCATGGCCGACAAGGCATAGAGGATGAACGCGATGCCCATGCCGGCGCCTTCGCCGACGAAGGGGGCAAGCCCGTAACCGAGCACGAACGGCAAAACGATAGCCGCGAGCAGAGCGAGCCCGGCATATCGAAGTACGCCTCGCGGACGGCAGAAGCCAAAGATGGCAGCGCCCGCGGCGGCGATCACAAACACAATCATGGATTCCAGAGTCCCTGTTTCTCGCAACTGGGAAAGCTACCGTCGGAGGGGTAAGGAAGACCTACAGACTACTAGGCGCGTACTGCCGATACCTTAACCAGACCGCCCCGGGTGCAGCTCGTTAGGCTCCGCTCCGTTGCTCGAAGCGCGCGTAAAGGAGCAGAGCCAGGATTAGGTTGAGCACCAGCGCCATCCCCAAAGTGAGAGCGAAAGGAGCGGCGTCGGCGGCGAGCCATAGCGCCTTCATCTGCCAATAGGCCGGCGAAAACCACGCCAAGTAAAGTATGGGCGGTGTCGCAAAGTAGGCCAGGACCGGCAACGCGAGCACGCTGCTGACTACCCGCATAATGGCGAGCGCCGCCACCTTGTCGCGCGCGAACGCGGCCATCGCAAGGGAGACCATCGGCGCGCTCGTGGCGCCCACCACCGCCAACATCACAACGGCGCCGATCGGCAACGGCGCCAGGTCGGCGATGGGATAAGCCGCTATCGTCATGGCCACCGAAAGCCCAAGCGGTGTGATCATGCGCGTCGCCATGTAGTGTGCGAACGGCATTGGCATAACACGAAGGACTTGAAGCGTGCGTTGGTCACGTTCGTCCACGAGCAACAGCCCGTAGACCGCGCCGACAAGGCCCGGCGCTATCGCCATCAGCAAGCTCATGAGCAGCATCGGCGCGGCGAGCGCGAGGTCACTCGCCAACAGGTTCCCGAGGTAGGGCGCCAACGTCGCAGCGAGTTGATCGGACCCCGGGACAAAGGCGCGAAAAATCAGCGCGACAGCCAGTGGGGCGATGATGATGGTCGCCATCAAACCGTCCCGCACAACGTTTCGCAGATCGGTTGCGACCAAGCTAAGGAACAGGGCGGAGCGGCGTGGCCGCATGGTGGCCGTCATCCCGCGCCTCCTATCTGCGCCTGCATGCGCCGGACGGCCCAGTGCGCTGTCACCGACCCGATCACTATCCAGAGCAACGTCGTTAGGATCGGCTGAGCGAAACGGTAGTTCGCTTCCCCTGCGAACGCGCCTTCAATCAAGGCGAGCGCGCCCGCTGTCGGATGCCAAGCCAACATCGCAGGATCGATGCCGAGCAGAACACCATACCCCGGCGCCCCAAGCATCAAAATCGTAGCGATCATCGGCAGCATGAACGCGTAAAGGTTATCGAAGAATCCAACGAGCAAGAATCCGAGCAGCGCCGAGATACACGCGGCCGCGGCAAGCCCCGAAGCCAGTTGAAGCGGCGACAATACGCCATCGTAGACAGCGAGCACCAGGATGAACATTTCCGCGAGCGCGATAAGGCTCACGACCAAGACACGCGCCGCGATGTAGGCGTGCTGCGGCGCCGGGCTGACGCTCAGAATGGCGAGCCCGCCTTCATCGCGTTCAAGCAACACCAACAGGCCTACCAGCATGACGGGGGAAAGCACCACATCGAACAGGATGATCGCGGCGACGAATCTTTCGTAGCCGGCAAAATCCAGATGCGAAGCTTGCACTGCCACCAGCAGCATCAGCGCGAATACAGCGATGCTCGCCCAGATGTATCCGGTTCGATAGAGCACACGGATGTCGTTGATAAGGAGATGAACAAACGGCCTCACGTGAGTCGTTCTCCCGTGACTTGGATAAAGACATCTTCCAGACTCGGTTCCAGCGAGTGGATCGATTCGATAGTGTGGCCCGCAATGATCTCCTGGAAGCGCGCGTTTGCCGCTAGATTATCCAGCGAAAACTCTTCGCTGGTGATAGTACCGGCAATGTCAGCACGCACCCTGACGCGCCGTGCGCTGTGCTCCAGCCTCAAGGCTGACGGCGCGCCGACGCGCGCGAGGCGTCCGTTGACCAGAAATCCCACACGATCACAAAGTTCGTCGGCAACGTGCATGTCGTGGGTTGTCAGGAACACCGCCGCTCCGCGATCGCGTTGACGCCGGATGATCTCGCGCACGATGCGGGCGTTCACCGGGTCCAGCCCCGCGGTCGGTTCGTCCAGGAACAAGAGTGCAGGGCGGTTGATCAAGGCGCGCGCAAGATTGAGCCTCGTCTGCATGCCTTTGGAAAATTGCTCGACGCGCTTGTTGGCATCGGCGCGGAGGCCCACCCATTCGAGCACCTCTTCCGGCGCCAGGGTGTCGGACTGGAAAAAGGAGGCGAAGAAGCGCAAATTCTCGACGGCCGTGAGTTTGCGATAGTTGCTCGGCAGTTCGAAACAGACGCCGACGCGTTCGAAATAATCCGAACCCCACGACTCTAGCGGACGCCCCATCACTCGTACGTCGCCGCGGTAGCCCTTGAGCAATCGGATGAGTATTTTCTGCGTCGTGCTCTTCCCAGCGCCGCTGGGCCCAAGAAATCCAAACACCTCGCCCTCGGCGATTGAGAACGTCAGTGCGCTTACCGCCGGGCCCCCACTGCCGTAGGCAAAAGACAAATCATTCACCTCGATCATGAGCACCCCCGATTCAGTCAGCACGTCTTAAGTCGCTGGAAAGCGTCCTTCGGCTCATTGGGTGACGAAGTTTTTCCGCCCACGCGCCGCGCGCTTTGCACCAGTCCGGTAGACCAAGCGTGGACTTCCCGAGAGGACTTGATCCGTCCGATCGTCGCCTGATCTCGCGACGAGCGGACATTTCAGCGTGACGCCATTCGAACTGGTCTGAAACCTGAATGCTCCTCCAAGAATGGCTAGAGTCCGTCGGGTAATCGTCCCTCGCCAAGTTCTGCCGGCGGGCTAGCCTCGCTGCCTCAGCCTGGAGAGGAGCGCAGCATGACCGACGCGCTAAAGCAGAAAAAATCCTTGCCTACCAGACGCGAGCCTCTGACCCGTCAGCAAATGCACGACGATCAGCGCCTCCCGTTCGCGAATTTCATGCCCAGGCAAGCCGTTCACAAGCGGGTGGCGCTTCAGGATTGTGCTCCAGCTTGTAGGAAAGTCGCGGCCGGCGCCACGCGCTTCCTCGCACTGGCGCAAGAGCGAGATGGCCGAGGCGTCGCTCATTCTATCCGCAAGCTCCCCAGCATGAACGTAACTTCGCGGACCGCCTTGCGGGCTTGAGGCTGCTCAAACATCCCCCGCGCGCGGAGGCGCTCAGGTCGGTTGCGGCAATCGACCGCACCGCCGTTTGACGTCCGTCAAACGCACGCGCCGTGGGATGTGATTGGCTTCAAGTCCAGCGCGCGCCCCGCGCACAGCAACGGCCAACCGCCCGCACCGCGGAGGCGCGGTACGCTCGGTCGGGCACGCCGCTCCGTGTCAAAGCGGAGCGGCGGCTTCGTGACCGCTGGAATGGGTGGACTGTTCAACAATCGCCGGCTGCTGGAGCCGACCGGAAACATCCCGCCGGCGGCAGCCGAGGCCAACTACAATGCAGCCCAAGAGGAACCGGCTATGGCTGCGTGACTCAATCCCGGAGCCCTTCGAGATTCCCGGCGCGGTTCAGATCAAGGCCACTCGGGTCGCGACCACAAGCCCGTCTCGGCCGCGCGTTATGGCGAGCTCCTCGCCGGCTTGCTTGATGCCTTAGAGATCGAGCGTCCAATGCTGCTCGGCAATTCGACCGGCGGCGCTGCCGCGCTTTGCTTCGCGTCACGCCGCCCGGTGAAGGCGTTCGCACTCTGCAACACTAGTCTAGCAGCCTCATCGAGGTCACACCAGCGATCACGAGCTCGTGCAACACGATGGCGCGCTTCTTCGCCGCGGGCGCGCGCAGAGCGCGGAGGTTCGGCCCGGCAATTCGCGCCTACTACAGCCTGTTCGCGCTGCCGTCGGGCACCGCGCGCGACCACCGCCGCCATCGTCAGCGGCTGGCCATCGGTGCGTTCATAGCTAATCCCGCGCTGCAGCCTTGCGCCGCGCGGCGTCGCATAGGCGCCGCAACGCATCCGCCAAATGCGGGCGACGTAAGAAATCCTCTCCACCAGCGAACCCGGCGCCGCCGAGTCTTGCGACAAGCTCCTCGTACGAATATTTGCCGGAGGGTGCGAGTTCGCGCGCCGCGTCAATCAGGGCAGCCTCCACTTGCCGGCGCCGCTTGGACTGCGTCATGTCAGGACAACGCCACACGCCGACAATGCCAAGTCGTTCTTCATCCGACCGCCCGCGTATAGGTGGCCATGTCGAAATAGTCGCGCCAAACGGCGATCTTGCCGTTCCTTAGCTCAAACACGCCGCAGCAGGGAAGTTCGACGGCCTTGTCGCCCACCATGGTGCGGTCGATCCGCTCAGCGAAGACGACATCGCCGGCCGCGGCGATATTGAGGATGTCCCATTGGGTCGCGGTCCAATTCTTGAGGAACGCAGCGATGAATAATCGAAGGCGCTCGTGTCCCGCCACCGGCGCCAAGGGCATGTTGTGATAGACGCCCTCGGGCGCAAAGTAAGCCACGAGTTCATCGACATCGAGGCGCGACCAGGCGCCGATGAACGCTCTTACGGTTTCGACATTGGCATTGGCGTCCATGACGCGCCCCTCCTCTCTTCAAGGCGTAGCTAACCATGGCGGAAAGCGAGCGACGAGGCGCTCACCGTCCTTGATCTCAATCGCATGCCTGTGAGGGCTTTCGCCAACAGCGTCAATGGCGGCGTCGTCGGATGCAAACCTCAGCGCATCCTGCTTCTCAACGCCGCCATTGCGGTCAAAGTAGGTGACGATATAGGCGCGCATCATGCGTGCTCGAAACAGACCTGGCCGGCGTCAGCGTCCGACAATGCCGCGTCGAGCAGCGTGCAATGATGCGTTTTTGAACCAGGCCTGAAGTGCCGGCAGGTGCGGCAAACGCCGAAAGCGCGGCCGCCGCGTCTTTCGAGTGCTTGGTGAAGCGCCGCCTCCAGCGCCTGCGCCAATGCACGCGCCTCCCCGGAGGCATCGACGTCGCGCGCGATGTCCTTCGCTGCGTCGTGCTCCAGCATTGCCTTGCCGGCGGGGGTTAGGCTGAGTTCAACCGAACGGCGGTCGCGAGAACTCTCCGCCTTGCGCACTAGCCCTTTGTCCTCGAGCGCGATCAAGGTTTGCGACACCGTGCCTCGGGTAGCGCCGAGATAATCGGCGAGCGCCGCTGGCGTGCGCGAGAAGCGGTTGGCGCGGGAGAGATATCGCAGCGCCTCCCATTGAGCGGGCGCGATGCCGCCCGCATGTGCTTCGGCGCGCACCAATCGCGCCAGCCGCTCCAGCAAGAGCACGGCGCGCAAGGCCATCGCAGATGGTAGCGAGTCGCTCTTTTTCATTGACTGCCCATCCCGGGTTTATAGTATGGACTCGACACCAACAGCAACTAGACCTTGGAGCGAGAGCCTATGCCGTCTATTCCGGGATATCGTTTGGGCGACGCAACCCTGCCGCAATCGCCCATTTCCGCCGAGGAATTCGCTGAACTCCAAGGCTCGCTGTTGTTTGGCGAGGAGGACCGCGCGGCGCTGAAACAAGCTGGGGCCGCTGTCGCCGATCAGATCGAAGCAATCCTCGACGTCTGGTACGGCTTGGTGGCGGCGACGCCCCATCTTGTGCGCTATTTCGCCGATGCAAGCACGGGCGAGCCAATCGGCGACTATCTGAGCGCCGTGCGCAAGCGCTTCGGACAATGGATACTCGACACTTGCCGCGCCGAATTCGACGGCGCGTGGCTTGCCTGGCAGGACGAGATCGGCCGCCGGCATCACCGCGTCGGTAAGAACAAGACCGACGGCGCGAACGCCCCGCCGCACATTCCGATGCGCCATCTCCTGGCTCTGGTCATGCCGATCTCGATCACGATGCGTCCATTCCTCGCCAAGAAGGGCGCGAGTCCCGCGGAAGTCGACAAAATGCACGCAGCTTGGACCAAGGCTGTACTGCTGCAGGCCATTCTGTGGTCGAGACCCTATGCCAAGGACGGCGACTTTTGAGCGCCCTCGATTTGGATCCGCCGGAATGGCGTGTGGCGCAGTGGTTCAATACCCCCGCGCCGCTGACGCTCGCCGCTCTGCGGGGGCGTGTGGTCATGGCGGTGGCGTTTCAGATGCTATGCCCCGGCTGTGTCGCGCAGGCATTGCCGCAAGCGCAGCGGGTGCGTGAGTCCTTCGCTGAGAAAGACGTCTGCGTCATAGGCCTTCACACGGTCTTTGAGCATCACGACGCCATGGCGCCTGTCTCGCTTAAGGCGTTCATTCACGAATATCGCATTGGCTTCCCTGTCGGCGTCGATGAACCAAGCCCGGCAGGCGCCATACCGCAAACAATGGCCGCCTATCAGATGCGCGGGACGCCCACACTCTTGCTCTACGACCGTTCAGGACGGCTTTACCGGCACAATTTCGGTCATATCGCGGACATGCAGCTGGGCGCAGACCTGATGACGCTTGTGGAGTCTCGGCGCCTCCCCTCGTCAAGCGTGGGCAACGAGACCTGCACGCCGACAGGTTGCGCCTGAGCCCAGTATTTATGCCCGCCCCGCCCGCCATCGCCCGGGCGCTACATGCGCCATGGAGTGGGCCGAGGGTGATGCATTTGTTACGCGTTTTTCTTGAGCCAGCCCCCACCGTCGCGCTAGTGTGAGGTTGGCGCGGTTCACGAGTTCGACACGGAGGCGCTCTTGCACAACAAGCGCATCGATAAGGTCGTCATCCTTGGCGGCGGCACGGCCGGATGGATGACTGCCGCCGCCCTGGCCAAGCTCTTCAGTCCTCGGATCAAGGTTGCGCTGGTCGAATCCGACGAGATAGGGATTGTCGGCGTCGGCGAGGCCACCATCCCCACGATCCACTGGTTCAATGAACTGATCGAGCTCAACGAAGCCGAGTTCATGCGCGCCACCCAAGCAAGCTTCAAACTCGGCATCGAATTTGTCGATTGGACCGAGCCCAATCATCGTTATTTCCATCCCTTCGGCCAATTTGGCGCCACACTGCCTGGGGTGTCCTTTCACCACCGCTGGCTGCGAGCGCGTCGCGACGGCTTGAAAACTCCGCTCTCGGCCTACTCTCTCGCCACGCAACTTGCGCTCGATGGCCGCTTCGCCAAGCCCGCGCTGGATCCGAAGTCGATCTTGTCCACCTTAGGCTATGCCTACCATTTCGATGCGGCGCTCTACGCCCGCCATCTTCGCACCCTGTCCGAGGCGCAAGGCGTCGTGCGCCACGAGGGCAAAGTGGTGCATGTCGATCAACATCCCGAAACGGGCTTCGTCACGGCGCTCACGACCGATAAAGGCGATCGTCTGGAGGGCGATCTCTTCATCGATTGCTCGGGATTTCGCGCGCTGCTTATCGAAGGCGTACTGGGCGCGGGCTACGACGACTGGTCGCACTGGTTGCCATGCGACCGCGCGGCCGCCGTTCCCTGCGCGCGCGGCGAGGCCATCACGCCCTACACCCGTTCGACGGCGCGGGACGCGGGATGGCAATGGCGCATCCCGCTGCGCCACCGGACAGGGAACGGTTACGTCTACAGCAGCAATTTCACGAGCGACGAAGCCGCCGCCGAACTGTTGCTCGCCAATCTCGACGGCGAGAGGCTCGCCGACCCGCGGTTCCTTCGCTTCACGGCGGGGCGGCGGCGAAAAACTTGGGACCGCAACGTGGTTGCGATCGGCTTGTCAGCTGGATTTCTCGAGCCGCTTGAATCGACCAGCATTCACTTGATCCAAAGCGGCATCGCGAAATTGCTGGCTTTGTTTCCCGATAGCGACTGCGATCCTGGCTTGGCCGGGCAGTTCAATCGCCTGTTCGCGCTCGACATGGACAACATCAAGGACTTCCTGATCCTGCACTATCATGCAACCAGCGGAAGACATGAGCCGTTGTGGGAGTATTGCCGGCACATGCCCTTGCCCGACAGTCTCGTTGAAAAAGAGTCGGTGTATCGGAGATCGGGGCGCGTGCTTGTCGGAACCGACGATTTGTTCAAAGAGGCCAGCTGGATCGCCGTCCTCAGTGGCCAGGGCATCGACCCCGGCGACTACAACCCCCTCGCCGATATGCTCGACACAAACTCTAACCTCGCGCAACTCGAACACATCGAACAGGTCATCGCGCGTAGCCTGCCAACCCTCCCCGTGCACGAGCAGGCGATCCTGGCCGTCATTGGCGCCGGGCGCCAAGGCGCCCAGGACCAACCGGCGCCCGGCCACCACGCGTGATGACCAGCCCCTCGGTCAGCGTTGCGAGCGTCGGACAAGAGCGAGAGACCGTCGTCGTGATCGACGATTTCGCACCGGATCCGCACAGCCTCCGCCAACAAGCTGCCAAGGCTGCGTTCGCGCGTGACGAGCTTCACTATCCAGGCGTCAAATCCCCAGCGCCCGCGCACTATTTCGAGGCCGTGCAGCCAATCATAGCGAGCGTGATGCGCGAGCTATTCGGATTTCGCCAAGGCGCGAGCGTATTGCGCGCGACCTATTCGCTTGTCACTACGCCTCCTGATCTCCTTTCCGTTGAACAAAGGCTGCCGCATGTGGATGCGTTGGAGCCCGGCCGGATGGCCATCCTCCACTATCTCGCCTTGGATGACGATGACGGCACCAGCTTCTATCGTCATCGCTCAACGCAGTTCGAGACCCTGACCGCCGAACGGAGCGGCGCCTATTTCGATAGCCTCAATGCAGATCTCGCGGAACATGGCCCACCCCCGGCAGCCTATATCAATGGCGACAGCGCAATTTTCGAGCGCACCGCGCACTTCGAGGGGCGCTTCAACCGCGCCCTTATCTATCGAGGCCGTCTGCTCCACAGCGGCGCCATCCGCGCCGATCGCGAACTCTTCTCCGATCCCGCGATCGGGCGATTGACCGTGACGAGTTTTTTGTCCGCCCAGTGAGTGACTAACGCGGCGGCTGCACGGAAAGATAAACCGTGCTCCAAAGTTGGGCTGCGTTCGACTCATCGACATCGGCGCTGGACGCCCCGAACGGCGCGACCCGGTAACGCCCATCCTGATAATTCCACGACCAGAGCTCTGAACTCCGCACCACGCGCGATTCCGCAATCGCGCGCCACAATGCTGTTTGCGCTTCGACCAAGCGGCGGCGTGTCCCGGCGGGCAAGTCCGTGCGCGCCAATTGGCGCTCGTAACCGGCCGCGAGCATTGCTTGCTGCCACGACCACACGACCGCGCCATGGTAGTGGTTTCTTGTGAACCGCGCCTGGGCGTCGCCGTCCGCGAACACCGGATTGGCCACCAAGAGGCCGATGTCTGTCATCAGACCGGCGGGAAAGGGACGCATCGTAGCCGCCACGGCCATGTCAACATATTCAGGCGGCGGCGCACCGAACAATAACGCAAAGCCCTCGTCGGAGTGCAGTATTGGGATTGGAACGCCATGCTCGTCGAGGGACAGCGCATGGAAAGTTAGCGGCCGTTGTCCGACCGAAGCAAGCGCGGCGTCCGCTGGCACACGGAGTTGTTCGGCGTAGCGTGCGACGGCCGCGCGGGCCTCAGCGGAGGGAAGCGATACGGTAAAGAGCGGCGGCGCGCGTCTGCGCCATACCGACGCCATCCGGCCGGCCTCGCCCAGCGCAGCTCGATCCGCGCTCGTCAGGTATGGGTCGAGCATCCCTGCGCGAAACAGGCGGTCCGCCGCCGCGAGCGCAGCTGGCACGAACACGGCATTCACGTCATAGGCAAATCGCCCGCGGCCCAGACCTTCGTCGCTATCGCGCCAATTACCCGACATCCGTCCAGGCTTGATCGAAACCAGCGACGTAGCTTCAGGATTGGCGGCAAAAGGTCTTGCCTGCGCGATGACAAAACGAAGGTTGGCGACAAGCATCGCGCCCGCGCTCACGCTGGAGCGTGGATTGCTCTCCGGCGCAAACCGTTGGTCGAGAAATGCGCCTGCGCGCGCGCGTCCATCGGCGGTGTCGAGCAGGTAGCTCGCCATCACCGGCGCCAGCATGAAATCATCGTCGATCATGCCATAGTCAAGCGTCGCGGCGTCGCCTCCCGGTTCGCTGTGCCGTTGACGCTCGACCAATGCGAACTCCGACAAACCCTCTTCGTGGGCAACTTCCCCCGTCGGCGCCAGGCGCGAAAGCACCGACCCCAAACCCGCCTCCACCGCGTCGGGCTGCAGAGCTGGCATCAGCAAGCGCAGCGACATCAACGTGTCGCGACCAAAATAGGTGTTGAATCGCCAGGATCCCGCCAGAAATTTTTCGCGATAACTTAGAAAACTGAGCGTGTCGCGCGCGCTTTGGTCAGGCGCGGCGCGGTCGTTCAGCAGATCCCTTTCGTCGAGCGGAGTCAGCGGCCGATCGCCGCTCGCCGCCCTAATCTCAAGTCCGATTTCGCCATCGCCGTCCGCGACGATCCCCGTTCGCGTCAGACGGCCTCGCACCACCGTGACGGTCAGGAGATAGCCCGGCGCGCCATCGAGTCGGTCGCGGCTAAAGCTGAACGTCCGCCCACGCCGGCGCATCGGCGCGACGACCTCAGTGGGAAACGTACCCACGGCTTGATAGTCGCGCAGAAAGCGCACATTCGAAAGCACGGCTTGTCTTACCGCGAGGCGCGGCGCGGCGACGGTCACCCGCGCGACAATGCCGTAGAGCGGCCGCCCCGCCCGATCGGCCAATGTGATGGGTTCTGGCGCACCTTCCAGGCGCCAGCTGACCTCGCAGGGAACGCGCTCGAACCATAGGCCGACGCCGGAATTGCCAGCCGGGAAGGCGACCACGATCCGGGGATCCCTTCCCGACCGCAGCAACAAATGCGCCGCGACATTGCCCTCCCGTAGGAAGGCGTTCAGATTTTGTCCCTCGCTGACCTGATAGCTCAGCCTCCCCGACGCGTCAGAGCCGTCGCCTTGAGCGTGGGCGGCGGGAAACAAAGCCAAGAAGGTGATCGCGAGCAGCGCTCGCACATAGCGTGTCATGGAGTGACGCCTCCCCGAGCGATGTGGCGGCGGGCCCGTGACCGAGCCCGCCGCCGTGCGGTTCATAACGCACCGCCTGACGTAACACCTAGAACCTGAACGTCACGCTCGCCGTATAGGTCCTGCCCACAATGCCCCGACCGTAGAAGAAGCCAGATGAGGCGTTTTGCGTCTGCCCTTGGCGCGGGTTGCCTTCGGTGAGCCCGACCTCATCGAAGATGTTGTCGGCATTAAGGGTGATGCGCAGCCGCTCCGTCGGATCGAGGATCAGGCCCACGCTGGTGACGCCATACTCGGGAAGCGCCAAGCCATTGCCGGAGTCCGCGAAGATATCGCCAACGAATTTGTAGCGCCCATAGACCTCCGCTAAGCCGTTGAAGAGCGTATACCGGGGCGTGATCGTGAACAGCGTCTCCGGCGTTCTCTCAGGTCTGTTGCCCTCAAACGCCGGCGTCGCGACATTGTTGATGAACACGTTCGACAGCTCGGGGCTTTGGAAGACACCGACCGCCTCGATAACAAAATCGTCGATCGGGCTGTAGGTCACGTTGATCTCATACCCATCGGTGCTCAGGTCCGCGCGGAAGGCGCCCTGAATGGCGGGATTGATGGGATCGATGAACCCATAGAATTGATTGTCGAACTCTGTCCGGAAAATGGTGGCCGAGGCGGTCAGCCTCTCACCCTGATAGCGAACGCCAGCCTCGTAGAGCGTGACATCGACCGGCTCATCCACGCCTAGGGTTTGGAACCCCTTGGCGTAACGCGCGTAGACCGCGAAATCCGGCGTGAAAAGATAGTTGGCGCCGAGCGTCCACGCGGTCCGATCCCAACTCGCCTCCCTCGTTGTGTAGGTCCCGTCCCATGTCGATCCGACATTCTGGGTGAGACCGGTCGTGCCGGGCGGCACCGGTTGATTGACCGCGGCCGCGTTTCCATCACGGCGCGTGACATCCAAGGTCTCGTGCCGCACGCCGAAATCGAGGTGCAGATTTTCTCCGATCCTCAACTCGTCATTTGCATAAACGGACAATGACTGCGTGTCGGTCGTATTGATGCCCACGCCCCACTCGCCGTAGGAGACAAGTCCGTTATTGGTCAGCGTGCCCACGACATTGTTTGAGGCGTCGAGCGCGACCACGTCGTAGATGCGCGAATCATTCGTCACGTCGTTGATGACATGCGCCGTACCCGCCTGATTTTGCGAGCGGCTCTCATCGTAATACATCAACCCAACTGTGAGCGAGTTGGCGAAACCGGCGCCGTCATGTTCCCAACGGCCGCCGAAGTTCGACCCAAAATCAGTTCCTTCTTGTTGATCGTGATTGAGCCAGGTTTGCTGCATCAGGCCGTTGCCATTGAGCGCATTGAGCGTGGCCGTATCAGTGGAAGGGGTCACCACGCCTGTGGTGAGGTTCCTGAACCCGAAACGCACGGCGGATGGGAACGCCGCCTGCCCCGCCGTGAGCATGCCGTTGATTGGAGAGTTTGGCCCAGGCGTCAGATAGTTCACCGCCGTGGTCAGACCAGCGTTGCCGACGCCGCTGCCAGGAAACAGCCCGTTGAAGTCCCACGCGAGATCCAAATAACGAACATGGGCGAATACGTCGAACTCGTCGCTGATCCGCTTTTCAAAATCGAGCCTTATCTGGCTTGTTTCCGCATGGATGCCCTCGCTGAGTGCAAAGGTCCTGAACCCGCTCGGCGAAACGAACGTCGACACCGGCACATCGATCCTGCCAAAGGCCGTGCCGCCGATGTTGTCGAACGACTGATCGAAACCGGCAACGCTGCCCGGCTCCCCATTGACAAAGGTGTGCGGATAATCGGCGTAGTAAGCGTCGTGTTGGTCGCCGACCTTGGCTGTCAATCTGACATACCCGCCCTCAAACCGCCGCTCTAGCGCCGCCCGAATATGGTAGGTGTCATAAGTGAAGGGGTTTTCACGAACCCCAGGGCTCGAACTTACATAGCCGCCCACATTGAACGCGAGATCAGCGCTAAGCGGCGCTGAGTAATAGAAGTCGGCGCGGCGTTCGCCATACGATTCCACCGTCAGCCTGGCGATCGCTTCGCTGGCGTCGAAATTCGGCGTTCTCGGAATGAAGTTGATCGCCGCCGCCGCGCCATTGACGCTCAAAATGCCGGATGTGCCGCCACGGATAGCTTCAAGTCCGTCGATCGTGATGTCGTGCGCGAAGAACTCGTCGGCGCCGCCGCCGCGGTACACGATCGGCATGCCGTCTTCTTCAAGCGCGATGAACCGCTGCGCGCCGCCCTGGAGTCCGCGCACTGAATAATTGTTCGAGACCGCGCCAGCCGTGCCTTCAACGAAGACGCCGGGAACAAGTTCAAGCGTGTCAGCCAAGGAATTGGGCGCAAGACGTACGATGTCCTCGGCCGATGCGGATGTCGCATCAACAGACGAGGTGATAAACGACCGGTTCCGCGACGTGGTGCCGAAAACAACGATTTCGTCTTCCTCGCCGGTCTCAGCGGCGTCCTCGGCCGCCGCCGTTGTCTGCGCGAACGCAGCCCCGCTCAGAGGCGGGCTGCACAAGAACAGCGCCGAAGAAGCCAAGAGCCAGTGCCGATAGGCGAAATTCTTCGATTTCAAATCAACCTCCCCAAATATCAGGCCGGAGGGACCTTGGTTCGCCCCTTTTTTTGGCGTTGGAACCCTAACCGATGCGCAATCCATTGCGCAATCGCCATCTTAGCAATTTGCACGATTTTCATGGAGAAGCGTTGCACCAAGGGTACATTCTGCAAGACAAGGCATGTGCAAGAATGCGCAAGATTGCGCAAGACGTGGTCCGCCGCCGGTTCAGCGGGTGGGAGCGCCGCAAGAGCGGCGAACGATGAGCTGCGTCGGCAGAATCAGATCGCTGGGTGTCTCGCCGTCCATAATTTCAAGCAGCTTGCTCACCAAGGCCCGGCCGCCTGCGGTGGTGTCTTGGCGAACGGTCGTGAGCGCGGGCGAAACCAACGCCGAAACGGCGATGTCATCATAACCGATCACAGCCACGTCGTTAGGGACGCGAATGCCAAGGTCAGCGAGCGCTTGCATCGCAGCGATCGCCAAGATGTCGCTGGCCGCAAACACCGCATCGTGCCACGCGCGATCGCGAAACAATTCATGCGTGGCCTCATAGGCCGAGGCGCCGTCGAACGGCATGGAAAGCGTGAGTGTTTGCGTCGATGCTTGGTCCATCGACGTCAAGGCGGTGACCAAGCCGCGATGACGAAGGCCAATCTCGGTGTGACCGACATCGCCCAGAAAGACGACGCGCCGCCGCCCCAGGGACATCAGGTGACGCCCAACAAGTTGGCCGCCTTCGAAATTGTCGCTGCCCACCACCGGATAAGATCGCCCCGCTATGTCGCCGCCCCAAACCACAACATTCTTGCGCTCTCGCGCATAGGTCTCCAGCGGCGCCGGGTCGCGGCCCTGTCCGATGACGATAACACCGTCGGCGCGGTTTGAGGTCAGGGCGTCGGCGCCGCTTACGTCCGACCATGGGGGCTGACGCGAAAGCAGCATGTCATAGCCATTTTCCGCGAGCGCGTCGCCAAGCGAAGCGATGATCTGACTAAAGAACGGGTCCGAGAAGTGTTGGCGGGTTGCCTCGGATATCGCGATCACGACCTCTATGGTGCGAGAGCGCTGCGTCCGCAAATTACGCGCGCTGCTGTTGATGCGGTAGCCATGCTCCTTCACCAGCTCGGCAATGCGCAGACGCGTGTCGCCTGACACACGCGTGCTTCCGGCTAAGGCGCGAGAGACCGTGGATTCAGCGACGCCTGCAAGCCTTGCAATCTCCGCCATCGTTCTGGCGCCGGCGCGGGAGGGCGCATCGCCCGTTGCTCTACTTTTCCTCACGCGACGCGGCCTCAACGATCAAACCGCCCCATGGACCCAACGCGGCTCGATCTCCTTCTAACCTCCCCGGCAATCCATAGTCGAGCGCGCGCCCACGGCACGGCAGCCTAAATTCAATGGGCGCCGCACCAAGATTGAACACACAGATCAGGCGTGTCGCCCCTTCCGTACGCGCGAATGCGAGAATTGGCTCGGGGGCGTCGAAGAACTCAATCGCGCCAACCCTCAGCGCGCGATGCTCGCGCCGAAAACGAATGAAGGCGCGCGTGAGCTTGAGCGTGGAAGACCGCGCCCGTTCCTGCATGTCCACGGCGAATTCGCGGTGGCGCCGGTCAAGCGGCAGCCAAGGATCAGTTGAGGAAAACCCGCCGTTTGGCGCGCGCGCCTTCCAAGGCATCGGCGTCCTGCAGCCGTCCCGGCCAAGATTGTCGGGCCAAAACCGAATGCCCTCGGGATCGCGCAAGCGATCGAATGGAACATCCGCTTGCGGCAAACCCAGCTCTTCGCCTTGGTAGAGAAAGATCGTTCCGCGCAGGCACATGAGCACCCCGAGCAACACTTGCGCCAACGCATCGCTCGCTTCAGAGCCGCCCCAACGCGTTCGCACGCGCACGACATCGTGGTTGGAGAAGGACCAGCTGGGCCAGGCGCTGGCGCTTGACCAGCTCTCGATCGCGTCCCGCACAAGGGCGGCGCTGAGGGGGCCGTTCTCAAGCAATAAGAAATTGTAGGCCGTGTGCAGCCGGCCAGGCTCGGAGTACTCGATGCTGCGAGCGATGTAGGAATCGCTGCCGATTTCGGCGACAGTCATACGGTCGGGGTATTGGTCGACCAAGCTCCGCAGCGTCTCCATGAAGGCGAGATTCTCGGGCTGCGAGCGATCGTAGAGATGGCGTTGATGCTGGTAAGGGCGCGTGAGGCCGCCTGAAGCGCTCTTTGCCGGATTGTCACGCAAGAGTTTGTCGCAAAAGTAGAAATTCGCGACATCGAGACGAAACCCATCGACGCCCCTATCGAGCCAGAATTTTGCAATGTCCAAGACTTCGCGCTGAACTTCCAGGTTGTGGAAGTTGAGATCGGGCTGCTCGGCGAGGAAGTTGTGCAGATAGTATTGCCGCCGGCGCGTGTCCCAGGACCAGGCTTGTCCGCCGAACAGCGAAATCCAATTGTTCGGCGGACCGCCGTCCGGCCTTGGGTCAGCCCACACATACCAGTCGGCTTTTGGGCCCGTGCGCGAAGCGCGGCTCTCCTTGAACCAGGGGTGCTGGTCGGACGTGTGCGAATAGACTTGGTCTATGATGAGCTTGAGGCCCTTGGATCGAGCCGCGCGCAACAAGCTGTCAAAATCCTCGATCGCTCCAAAAATGGGATCAACCGCCCTGTAGTCGCTCACGTCATAGCCGAAATCGCGCATCGGTGACCGAAAGAAGGGCGACAACCAAATGCCATCGACGCCGAGTTCGGCGAGGTAGTCCAGGCGTGCGCGGATACCCGGCAGATCGCCAATGCCATCGCCGTTACTATCGCAGAAGCTGCGTGGATAGACCTGATAGATCACCGCGCCGCGCCACCAATCGTCCTTGCCTTCTCGCATCAGAGCAAAATTCCATTGATCTATCTGGGCCCATCGTAAGCATGGCCGGGGCGATTGCGCAATCCATTGCGCAATGTCTTGGCGCCTGCTATTGGCTGCCGGCAGCGGACGCCCCGGAGAGGCCAGCATGAACCCTTTGCCTATCCGGATCGCCCTCTTCTCCGCCTACTTTTTGTTCGCCATTTTGTTGAACAGCGTCGGCACGGTCATCTTGCAGATGATCGCCACCCTTGGGGTGAGCAAGTCGGAAGCAAGCATTCTCGAGGCGTTCAAGGATCTCCCCATCGCGGTGGTTTCTTTCGCGGTGGCCTCGTTCCTGCCCCGCCTCGGTTATCGCCGCGCCATGACCCTCGCGTTCGCCATTGTGATGGCCGCCTGCCTGGCCATGCCGCTCGCGCCCGGTTTCTTGACAACGAAGATCATGTTCCTGGCCGTTGGCGCAAGCTTCGCACTGGTCAAGGTCGCGGTTTACGCCACGATCGGACTGCTCGCCAAAAGCGAAAACCATCACGCGAGTTTGCTTAACACGATTGAAGGCTTCTTCATGATCGGTGTGCTCTCAGGTTACTGGGTGTTCGCCGCATTCATTCAACCAGACGCTCCGGCGTCGCTGGGGTGGCTTAATGTCTACTGGCTGCTCGCGGCGGTCGCGCTGGCGAATGTGGCCCTGTTGAGCTTCGTCACCTTCCCGCAAGCGCCAGTCGAAACTGGCGCCGGGTCCCTCACCGATATCGCGCAAATGTTGAGACTCGTGGCGCGCCCGGCGGTGCTCGTATTCGTAATCGCGGCCTTTCTCTATGTACTCATCGAACAGGGAATCGGCACATGGCTGCCCACTTTTAACAATGAAGTGTTGCACCTACCGCAAGCCATGAGCGTACAGGCGGCAAGCATATTCGCCGGAGCGCTGGCGATGGGACGATTGGGCGCTGGCTTCATCCTACAGCGTTTGAGCTGGTATTGGCTATTGAACATCTGCGTTGCCGCGATGGCGCTGCTGATATTGCTTACACTGCCGCTGACGCGCGGGCTCAATTCAAGCGCCGCGATGACATGGCTGAACGCACCGCCCGCCGCGTTCCTGCTCCCCATGATCGGACTGTTCATGGCCCCCATTTATCCGGCGATCAATTCGGTGATCCTATCCTCGCTGCCCAGGGAGCGTCATGCCGGCATGGCCGGACTTATCGTCGTTTTTTCAGCGCTCGGCGGCACCACTGGATCGTTCATAACCGGCCAGACCTTTGCGCGCGTCGGCGGGGAAACCGCCTTCTATCTGACGCTTGGACCGATGGCGGCGATAGCGCTGGCGCTTTACCTACTCCGCCGCACCGTGGGCGATAGCCAAGCCGCCGCGCCAGCGGTCTCAAGGACATGAGGCGTTCGGGTGCGGCCGGTAGGAGCGGCAACCGGGCGCGACGCTTCTACAGCTCTACGTAGGACCTGAGGAAGCTCATTCGATATTGGGCGAGGAAGGCGATATGGTCGTTGAGATCGCGATTCTGCTGGGCGCGTGCGTCTACGGCGCAGTGCAAGCGCCGCTCGGCCAATTCAGCGAAACGTTGCAACAGATCCACCGCAACTTCTCAGAAACATTCTACCTCTTCGCTGCAGGCGTAATTGCGCTCGCCATGCTGGAAGGATTCGGCCCCTGGTCGCTCAAGGGCGCCGTAGTCTATGCCGCAGGCCGCGGGTCCTATTTGATTTTGTCGGTGAAGCCGCTGCGAGGCCTACGCAGGTGGGGATGGGCCGCATCGATCGCCGGCGTGGTTGGCGTGCTGGCGGAATTGGCCAGAACAATCTGGACGTGGGACCTGAGCGGCTGAGGTTAGTCAGCGTGCGCCACCGACGCTAGCCAACGCCCGATCGCCAAAGCGAGGCAAAGCGGCGAGTATACAGCGGTGTCCAGCCGCGCAAATCGAGTGCCGCGAACGCGCTTTAGAAAGCCGACTAACCGGAAATCTCCAATCGCTCGCAGGAACAACACAACCGCTAACGCACGGGTCAACCACACGCTCACTGACCGGGGAAACGGCAACGATAGCCCCGCGGCGTGCGCGACCACCACAGCGCACAACGCCAAACCAACCGCGACGGCGAGCGTCGCCAATGTCGAGGGCTGAAACGCGGGTTTTCCATCGCGTTCAGGGATCGCGGCCGCCACCCCAATCCGGCCGCCAAACGCCCAATAGAAATGCACCAGAGAGAGGCACAGGAAGGTCGCAACCACCGAGAACGCTACAATCTCCATCGCCATTGTCTCCAGGTGCAAATTGAGAGCTACACTGACGCCAACACTTGCCTTGCCCAGCCGCGCAAATCTAGTGAAACCGCCGACGATCACTATGCCCGCAGGCCCCTACACCTCAATGGACACGACCAAATGCTCCTTGCTACTATGCAATTTTGGAGGCGCCGGCTATGAGCGCGTGACTCAAGCTCACAGCCCCACGAAATTCCCGGCGTGGTTCAGGACACATTAAATCAATATGTCGTCACAAGAGCCGCTCCTTTGCCTTTGGCCTGAGCGCGCACTCTACATCGGCCGGCTGAGCGATGTAGCGCCGCATCGACACGTTTCGTCTGTGTGTCTGCTCGCGCTGGACGGCGTCGTCCGCGTCCGCTCGCCGCCAGATGCAGTACCGCAGATTGCTCGGAGCGCCCTGATCCCCGCTGGCCGCTCGCATCCATTGGTTATGCGCAACTCTCTAGTTGCGGTAATTTACAGTGACCCTCACCGCCCTCACTATCGTCGGCTAACTGCGCACGGGCAGGAGGGAACAGCAGAGTTGGACACGCGGGAAGAGCACAGGATGATTGCCGTGTTGCGGTCTCTCCATGCTGCCGCGCCCCCCCGCGGTGACTTCCGCATTGGCGCAATTTGAGCGCGTCGCGAACGAGACGCTCGGCGTGCACTCGCGCGCGCCAAGAATGGACCACCGTGTTCGCCGCGTCATCGACACGATAGGCCAGAACCTGACCGACAACCAATCGCTAGATCAACTCGCCGCAGTGGTGAAGCTCTCGCCAAGCCGATTGCGGCACCTAATGTCCGAAGCAACTGGGGTACCGCTCCGACGCCTGAGAATGTGGATCCGCGTCCGCCACGCGGTGGAGAGCTTTGCCCGTGGCGCCTCGCTTACAGCCGCAGCGCTCGGTGCGGGCTTTGCTAACTCGGCACATTTTAGCCACAGTTTAAGGCGATGTTTGGGTTATCCGCTTCTAGCGCCCTCAAGTCTCGCGCAAGGGTGCTTCAAGTTGCAACGTCGTAACGCGGTGCGCGAACTTCGCGACCTGAAACCCATTCGCCCACGCCCTCGCAGCCCGTTTAGGCAAGCAATCCTCTCATTCTGATAGTAACGTGTCCGCACGCACCATCCACCGGAATTGCAATGTACAAACTCTTCTACTCCCCCGGCGCTTGTTCATTGGCCGTGCACATCTTGCTTGAGGAGATTGGAGATCCCTACACCCTGGAAGAGATTTCCGTAAAGAAGGGCCGCACACAGTCTCCCGAATATCTGACCGTCAACCCGAAAGGTCGTGTACCCGCCCTACTAGCCGAGGGACACCTCCTCACGGAGGCGCCCGCCATCTTAGTGTACTTGGCGTTGACCCATCCGGAGAAGTTGCTGCTGCCCAACGATCCAATGAATCACTTCCGTTGCCTGGAGTGGCTCAACTGGCTGACGAGCACCGTCCATTCGGTCGGCTATGGGCAATACTGGCGTCCACAGAGGTTCATTGGCAATCAAGCGCAGTATGCTGCTGTCTCGGCGAAGGGCAAAGAGAACATCCTCGACTCCTATCGTTACATCGAGCAGCAGGTCAAGGGACGCACGTGGAGTGTTGGCGAAAGCTACTCGTGCGTCGATCCGTTCCTGCTGGTGTTCTACATATGGGGAAATCTTATCGGTGTGAGGATGAGGACAGAATTTCCTGCCTGGTCTTTGCTCACAGACAGGGTAGTCGAAAGAAGACCAGTTCAGCGGGCTCTAGATCAAGAGGGACTTCCCCGGTGGATTTGCGTTGACCCAGTATCTTCAACCCTAGCGTCCATCGCGGGCAAGTTCTCCGTCTGAGGCGGCCGGGGACCATCGGGGCGTGTGGGAGTGAGTCGCTACCCATCGTGGCCGTTTTTGGCCGGAGTTTTCGCCGCCATGCCGAGCTGGGTGGGGCTATCCGAAATTGGCTGCTGTCACCTTGACGTGAAACCGCCGCTTACTGGCGAACACGCCCGCGTGAAGAATGTCCCCACCCGCCGAAGGCTCGCGATCGAGCCCTTCACGCAAGGCGCGCTCACTCGTAGAAACAACATCGCCCTTGCCGTCAGCTCGTCTCCCGTGCCTGACAACTCCGCAAGCGGCGAGAGAAATGCGGTGCGAATCTATCCAAAAGCGAAATCATCTTAGGCCCGCCGCGCGTCGGGCGTTCGCTTCGATCGCCCTCCAGTCGCGCGCCTTGATCAGCTCGATGGACGCAATCCAAGAGCCGCCGACGCACAACACGTTGGATAGGGCGAGATAAGCGGGCGCCTTCTCTTCCGTGATCGAACCGGTGGGGCAGAAGCGCGCCGCCGCCAACGGAGCGCCGATCCCCTTAAGCGCCGCCACGCCGCCAAGCTGTTCAGCCGGGAAAAACTTGAAATAGGTGTAGCCGAGATCGAGCCCTTGCATCGCTTCGCCTGCGGTGGCGACGCCGGGAATGAAGGGGATCGCGGCGTTCTTCGCCGCCAGCAACAGATTTGCCGAGGCGCCGGGCGAGAGAGCGTAGCGCGCGCCAGCGGCGATGGCGGCATCCAAATCGCTGACGTTGAGCACCGTTCCCGCGCCGACGATCATCTCGGGCGCATCCTTGGCGACGGCTCGTATGGCGGCCAGCGCCGCCGGTGAACGCAGCGTGATTTCAATGGTCCGCAAACCGCCTGCGAGCAGCGCTTGGGCCAACGGCACAGCGTCACTTGCATCGTCCAGCGTCACGACAGGAATGACAGGCGAAAGCGTGAGTGCGTCGCGGGCCTGAAGATTGCCGTTCACGGGCCGTCCTTATCGAGAATACACGTTGGAGAAAACCAAACGGGTTAGCCTATCTGAGGACCGCAACGCTGTTTCACCTCGTGTATGCGTCAAGCTGGCGGTGGATCGCAATCGGGAAAGGCTGAGCCGCCCTGCTCGGCGGAGCAAGCGTTGGCGCGGAACAAGGCGAACAACTCACGCCCGACGCCGCGGGCGTGCGCACTGAGATTGACCGGCGTCGAAGCGCGGGCTTGCCAATCGCCCGGCGCGACAACATTGAGCGTCCCCTGCGCGCCGTCGACACGCACAACATCACCGTCGCGCAGCTTCGCAATTGCGCCGCCTTCAGCCGCCTCCGGCGTCACGTGAATCGCCGAGAGCACCTTGCCGCTGGCGCCGGAGAGCCGCCCATCCGTCACCAGCGCCACCTTGAAGCCGCGATCCTGCAGCGCGCCCATGAGCGGCATCAGCTTGTGCAGTTCCGGCATGCCATTGGCGCGCGGACCTTGGCCGCGCACGACCACCACGCAGGCGCGATCGAGATCGCCGCGCTTGAACGCCGCCTGCACGTCCGCTTGATCCTCGAATACGAGCGCGGGCGCCTCGACCACACGCTTATCATCCGCAACCGCCGACACTTTCACGCAGGCACGGCCGATGTTGCCGCTCAGGAGCTGCAGGCCGCCTTCCGCGGCAAATGGCGCCGCCGCGCCGCGCAGAACGCTCGCATCGGCACTCGCCACCGGCGCCGCGCGCCACGCGAGCGCGCCATCGGCCAACACCGGCTCTTGCGCATAGGCGCTCAAGCCCTCGCCGCTCACTGTCATTACATCGGCGTGCGCGAGGCCCGCATCCAAAAGTTCGCGCACGAGAAAGCCGACGCCGCCCGCTGCGTGAAAGTGATTCACATCCGCCGAGCCATTGGGGTAGATGCGCGCCAGCAGCGGCGTGACCCGCGAGACGTCGGCGAAATCGTCCCAGGTGATTTCGACGCCGGCGGCGAGCGCGATGGCGGGCAGATGTATGAAGTGGTTGGTCGAGCCGCCCGTCGCCATCAAGCCAACCATGGCGTTGACGATCGAGCGCTCATCGACGACACGGCCAATCGGGCGATACTCATTGCCGAGGCCGCTGATCGCGGCGGCGCGCTTAACGGCCGCAGCCGTAAGCGCATCGCGCAAAGGCGTGTCTGGCGGGACAAACGCCGCGCCCGGCAGGTGCAACCCCATCAACTCCATCATGATCTGATTGGAGTTGGCGGTGCCGTAGAACGTGCATGTCCCCGGCGCGTGATAGGAGTCCGCCTCCGCCTGCAGCAATTCCTCGCGCCCGATCTTGCCTTCGGCGAACGCTTGACGGCGCGCGGCTTTTTCCTTGTTCGGCAAACCCGAAGGCATCGGCCCGCTCGGCACCATAATCGCCGGCAGCCAGGGGAACCTGAGTGCGCCAATCAACAAGCCCGGCACGATCTTGTCGCAAATGCCCAGTAACAGCGCCGCATCGAACGTCGCATGCGAAAGGGGCACAGCTGTTGAAAGCGCGATCACATCGCGCGAGAACAGCGACAGCTCCATGCCCTCAAAGCCCTGGGTGACGCCATCGCACATCGCCGGTACGCCGCCCGCGACTTGCGCGATGGCGCCTGCCTCGCGCGCGGCCGCGCGAATGAGATCGGGATAGCGCGCATAGGGCGCATGCGCCGAGAGCATGTCGTTGTAGGATGTCACAATGCCGATTGACGGCCACTTGCCGCCAAGCAAGGCGATCTTATCCTGCACGACGCAGCCTGCGGATGTATGCGCTTGGTTGGCTTCCGCGAGCCGCACCCGCGCCGGTTTGCTGGCGTCACGCGCCTCAATCAGATCGAGGTAACGCCGCCGCCGCGCAGCGCTGCGCGTACGGATACGCTCGGTGACATCGGCGATCGACGGATTGAGCAGCGCGCTCATTCCGGGTCCCACCAGGCGCGGCCCTCGTTGGCGAGCAACAGCGTCGATTGATCCGGACCGTTTTCGCCCGCCGCATAAAGCTTGGGCGCAGCACCCGTCTCCGCCCATGCCGCAAGCAGCGTGTCAGCCCACGTCCAGGCGGCGGCGACTTCGTCGCGGCGCATGAACAGCGAGAGATTGCCGCGCACCACGTCCATCAACAAACGCTCGTAAGCGTCTGGGTAGCGAACGCCGCCAAATTCTTCGGCGAATGAGAGATCGAGCGGCGCCGTCTTCACACGCAAACCGCCAGGCCCCGGCTCCTTCATGTTGAGCCACAGCCGCACGCCTTCGTCAGGCTGCAAACGCAGCACCAGCTTGTTCGGCGCGCCGCCAACGCCAAACATCGACACAGGCGTATCCTTGAACTGGATCACGATCTCCGAGCGGCGCGCGCCCATGCGCTTGCCGGTGCGCAGATAGAACGGCACGCCGGCCCAGCGCCAATTATCGACCTCGGCCTTGATCGCGACGAAAGTTTCCGTCTTCGATTGTTTGCCCAACTCCTCGATATAGGACGGCGCCGGCTTGCCATCGACGAGACCTGCCTTGTACTGTCCGCGCACGGTTTTGATCGCGGCGTCTTTCGCTTCGATCCGGCGCAACGCCGAAAGCACTTTCAGCTTCTCGGTTCGGATTGCGTCGGCATCCATCGAGTTCGGCGATTCAAGCGCCACCAGGCAGAGCAGTTGCAGGATGTGGTTCTGCACCATGTCCCGCAGCGCGCCGGATTTGTCATAATAGTCGCCGCGGCCCTCCACGCCGATCTGCTCGGCGACGGTGATCTGCACATGATCGATGGTGGCGCGCGACCAGATCGGCTCCACCAGCATGTTGGCGAAGCGCAGCACCAGCAGGTTCTGCACGGTCTCCTTGCCGAGATAGTGATCGATCCGGAACGTGCGGTGCTCATCGAAGACCGCGCCGACGCCATCATTGATCTCGCGCGAGCTGGCGAGGTCCCGGCCGATCGGCTTCTCCAGCACGATCCGCGAGCCAGGCGTGGCGAGCCCAGCTTCCGACAGGCGCCGGGCGATCGTTACAAAGAGGCTCGGCGCGGTGGAGAGATAGAAGACGCGCACCTTCCCTGCACTATCGCCCAAAGCTTCGCCAAGCCCCTTCCATTCTCTGGCTGGCGCGCTCGCATCGATGCGCACGTACTCGATGTGGCGCAGGAATTCATCGCGTTTGGCCTTGTCGACTCGAGCATCGGCGGCGAACTTCGCCTGGCTTTCTTGCAACATTCTGCGAAAGCCCTCGGCGCCCATCTCCGTTCGCGCCACCCCGATAATACGCGACTGAGCCGGGATCTGTCCGTCGATAAAACGGTGCAGCAACGCCGGAAACAGCTTGCGCAACGAGAGATCGCCGGTCGCTCCGAACACCACCAAATCAAATGGAGGGGCCGGAATAAATTCAGCCATGGCTGTCGCTCAAGCTGCGCTCCAGAACGAAGTAGGCGCCAGTCAGGCCCAAATCCTTGGCGCGAGCTACGCCGATGGGCGTCTCCGCTAAGAAGCCCCGCTTTGGCCCATGTTGCTCAAAGCGCGCGCGAAACGGCGCGGCCTGCAATTCCGGCAGCAAGCTGTTGACGACATCCCCCACCAGCAACACGCCTTCCGCGCCTTGCACAAGCGCTACATCCGCGCACACGCTGGCGAGAGCCAAGACGAAGCGATGCACGGTTTCGACACACGGGGCGTCTTCCAACTCAAAAGCGCGGCGGACAATCTCGCGGCCGTCCAAGCCCGGTTCGGGCTTGAGGTTACGCAAGGCCCGCAATGTATTATGCAAGCGCACCAGGCCTGGTCCGGACACTACATGCTCGTCCACCACACGGCCGGTCTCGCCAAGCCATTGTTCGACGATCCTGAGATCAAGCTCGTCGAAAGGCGCGAAACCCGCATGGCCCGCTTCGGTGGGCGCGATATGCGCCGCATCATGTTCGCCGCGCGTCACGCTCGCCACGCCGAGCCCTGTTCCCACCCCGACTACGGCAATGCGTTTGGCCGCCGTCACGTCGCCGCCGATGCCGGCGATATCTTCGGGGCTCAGGCGGATTGCTGCTTCCGCCTGTGCGACGAGATCGTTGACTGCCAGGAGTCGCTTGAAGCCGAACGCATGCTCAAGCGCCGAAATGCTGAACCCCCAATGAGAATTGGTCAGCGCGATAGTGTCGCCCTCCACGGGCGCCGCCACGGCGAAGGCTGCGTATTCGGGGCTCAAATCCGAACCAAGGAAATCGCGCACGGCGTCGGCGACGCTCGCCAGTTCGCCCGTCAGATAGGCGCCACTCTTGAGGGCGGCCACGCCCCCGCCGCGCCGCTGGTAAAGGGCGAGGCGACAATTTGTGCCCCCGATATCAGCGACCAGCACTTCACTCGAATCGGCGGGCGCTTGGTTCAAGGCAAATCTCCCCAGAAGGGCCTCTAAAGGCCGAGAACCCGAGCGCGCCCTTTCCCATCAGAGGACTCTGACGCCCAGGCCATGTTTGAGGGCACAAATCTGATTGCCTACCCGCTTATTCGTGGTGTAGGCCGTTGTCACGAGAAAAATGACAGCGCTGCCAATGACGGCGCGGACGCTTTAGGGAGAACGACATGGCGCAGACCCCGCAGGCCGCCAGCGCGCAATCGATCGCACCGAAAGCGGACACCGTCCTGTTCGTGCTCTCCTTAGGACTATTTTTTATTTGGGGCTTCGCCACCGTCCTTATCGACATCCTCGTGCCCAAGCTGAAGGCGCTGTTCACCCTCAATTACGCCGAAGCGATGCTGACGCAGTTTGCGTTCTTCATCGGCTATTTCGTGTTTTCGCTTCCCGCCGGCGCGATCGTCGGACGCCTCGGCTACATGCGCGGCATCGTCGTTGGCCTGCTCGTGATGACGGCGGGGTGCCTCATGTTCGCGCCGGCGGCGCGGCTGGGCGTGTATGAGGGCTTTCTGCTTGCGCTCTTCATTATGTCCGGCGGGATCACGATCCTGCAAGTCGCCGCCAATGCGGTCATCTCAATCGTCGGACCGCAAGCGACGAGTTCTTCGCGCCTCACTCTGGCCCAGGCGTTCAATTCCCTCGGCACCTTCATTGGACCATTTGTCGGCGCCCGTCTCATTCTGAGCGACAGCGCAGCGCCCGATATCTCCTCGCTCACGACCGCCGAACTCGCCGCTATGCGCGCGGCGGAAGCCGCGCAGGTGCAGGCGCCTTATCTTGGCATCGCCGCGCTCCTCGTCGTGCTGGTTCTCGTGTTCTGGTTCAAGCGCGACTTACTCCCCCGTCACGACGCCAAGCCGGCACAAGGGTTGGGGCTCAATCTGCTCGCGAAACCGCGGCTCCTATTCGGCGTGATCGCCATATTCGCGTATGTCGGCGCGGAGGTCTCCATCGGCTCCATTCTCGTCAACTACCTCTCGGCGAGCGAGCGGCTGGGCGTCACCGAACAGGACGCAGGCCAGCTTGTAAGCCTCTACTGGGGCGGGGCGATGGTAGGCCGGTTTATCGGCGCGTTCGTGATGCGTAAGGTCAGTCCTGGCCATGTATTGAGCTTCTGCGCGCTGGGCGCCATCACGCTAGCCGCGGTCAGCGGACTAACCACCGGACTTTTGTCCGCAGCCGCCATTCTGTCCGTCGGGCTGATGAACTCCATCATGTTCCCAACGATATTCTCGCAGTCGCTACGCGGCATCAACCAAGACGCGCCGCAAGCGGCGGGACTGCTCTGCATGGCGATCGTGGGGGGCGCGCTCCTGCCTGTGGCGACCGGCGCCGTCGCGGATCGCGCAAGCCTCGTGGTCGCCCTCATCGTGCCCATCTTGGGCTACTTCTGGATCGTGTTCTTCGGACGCTACGCGGCCAAGACTTAGTCGCGACTGTCCTGGCGAGCTCTCTCACTCTAACGGCGACGCTTGCGCAAGTCGGCCACGGAAGCACGCTCGATCAAGCTGAAGCGGCATTCCAAACCATCCACACCGTCGCCGGACACAATCAAGTCCACCGCGGTCGCGCCCAGCTCAGACAACGGCTGGCGAACGGTCGTCAACGGCGGCCAGGCGCTGCGGCTCGACGGCGTGTCATCGAAGCCGATGACCGAAACATCCTCCGGCACCCGTAGCCCGCGTTTGCGCGCCGCCTGCATGACGCCAAGCGCCATTTCGTCATTGGCAGCAAAAATGGCCGTCGGCGGCGCATCCAAGCCAAGCAGTCGAGCCGCCGCTTCCTGGCCGGATTCGACATCGAAGCGGCCGCGCACGATCAAGTCAGGCTCAACCGGCAAACGCGCATCGGCCATTGCGTCCTGATATCCGAGCAGGCGCTCCGCCGCCGCGCGGTGCGAAGCCGGCGGCGCCACCATGGCGATGCGCCTATGGCCACGGGCGACGAAGTGAGCCACCGCCATGCGTCCGGCTTCGCGCTCGGGCGTCGCCAAGATCGCTCCGGGCCCGTCCTTGTAGCCAGCGATGCGAACCACGGGCGTTTGGAAACGCGCCAATTGCTCCAACAGCGAGAGGTCGTCGGAAAGCGGCGGAATGAGGACTACGCCGTCGGGCGCGAGCGTCCGGAGCATGACGTTGACCGGCAATGGATCGTTGTCTTGTTCCCGCTCCAACGGCTCGACGATCAGATGATAGCCCAAGGCGCGGCAACGCCGCGCGGCGCCCTCCTGTATGCCCGCGACATAACTCGGCGAGGGATTGTTATACATGAGCGCGATCAGGAACGACTTGTTGCCGGCCAGCCGGCGGGCGGCTTGATTGGGCGTGTAGGCCAGCTGCTCAGCGGCCTGCATCACGCGCTGCTGCAGCGCCGGACGCACATGCGGCTCCCCATTGAGCACGCGAGACACGGTCTTTATCGAGACGCCCGCCAATTCCGCGACATCGTTAATCGTAACAGACATCTTTCGCCCGCTCGCTGGCCCCGCCCAGATCGAACCCGACTGACATAGGCAGGGTCCAACAGACTCTGTATATATGACAGCCCTGTCAATTGGGTTGCCTTTCGGGCGCCCCTTGGGGTCGGACGGGGGCGATGCGACGAGGCTGAAAGAGGAGGAAGGTCAAATCATGCACGTCAGCACCACCGAACTGTTCCTCCTGGCGATGGTGATCATTTTCGCCATTCCGTACCTCTTCTGGCGGGTAGTTCGCACGGATTACTACGCCCCCTTGGTGGTGGTGCAGATATTTGGCGGCATTCTTCTGGGGCCCGGCGTCCTTGGCGCGGCGCTCCCGCAATATTACGACTTCGTCTTCACCCCCCAAGTCATCGCCGCGCTGAATGGCATCGCCTGGTGGGCGGTGATGCTCTTCGTCTGGGTTGCCGGCATCGAGCTCGACATAAAGAAGGCGTGGGCTTACCGCGCCGAAACTGGCGTCACCGCCAGCCTTGCACTGGCCGTCCCCCTCGCCTTCGGATGCGTCGCGGCGATGATCATGCTCGCTACAGGCGGCGGATGGATCGGCGGAGGCGGGCGGACATGGCAGTTCGTGCTAGGCATCGGCATGGCCTGCGCGGTCACGGCGTTGCCGATTCTTGTCCTCCTTCTGGAGAAACTCGACATCCTAAGGACGCCGCTGGGCCAACGGGTTCTGCGTTACGCAAGCCTCGACGACGTGGCGATCTGGGGGGTGCTCGCCCTCATCCTGCTCGACTGGGAGCGCGTCGGGCGACAAGTCAGCTTCCTTGTCGCGTTTGCGCTGGCAGCGATCGCCGTGCGCTGGGTCATGCGCAAAATACCTGAGAACGACCGCTGGTATGCGGGGCTCATCTGGTTGGCGCTTGCCGGCTTTGCCGCCGACTGGGCCGGTCTTCATTATATGGTTGGCGCGTTTCTCTCTGGCGCTGTCCTGGATGCCGATCTGTTCGACCAGAGGCAGATGGATCAATTCCGGCACAATCTGCTGCTCGCGTTGATGCCAGTGTTCTTCTTGAGCACGGGACTGCGCACAAATTGGGAAGTCGGCGGCGCAATGGTCTTCGCCGCCGCCGCCATGCTGCTCATTGCATCAGTATCGGGGAAGTTGATCGGCTTGCAGCTGGCCGGAAAAATATTGCGTTGGGGCAAAGGCGAGGCTGGCGTCATTGGCTGGCTCCTTCAAACCAAGGCGCTGATCATGATCATCTTCGTCAATATCTTGCTCGATAAGGAGATCATCACCAGCGAAACCTTTACAGCCACCCTGCTCATGGCTCTTGGAAGCACGATGTTGACGGTACCGGTCGTCGCCCCACGGCTCGCCAACGAGCAGGCGTTGATTCATCGCGCTCCCGTTACCGCGAACACCGCGCGAACGCACGAGGACGACCGTGTGTGAACGACAACATGATCGCCCGTTCAAGCACCCGCGTCTGCCTCCGATCGTTTGGACGCCTGCGAGAGCACAATTCCGACTCTGCCCCAGAGTCGCCTCGCTGAACGGTTCCGGCCGCAACGCATGCCGTGAGCGCGCCACCTAACGCCCGGGGTTTCGATTGTCTTCTGCGCATCGGAAAAGACTCGATAATCCACTGGAGCGCGCGTCTCTGCGCGCGCTGCGCGCGTTCGATGTTCTGGCGCGCGAGAAGAACTATCGTGCGGCAGCCGCGGAACTTGGCGTCAGCGTCTCCGCCTTGAGTCATCAGATCCGCAAATTGGAGGCGTCTCTCGGCGCCACGCTCGTGGTCTCGCAAGGCCGCCGCGTCGAACTTACAGCATCCGGCGCGGCGCTGGCCGCGTCACTTTCTCCCGCTTTTGAAACCATAAGAAACGGTCTCGCGGGGCTTGGCCGCTTTGGCGCATTTCGCCTCAGGATATGTCCGCTCCTTGCGTCGGCGCTTATCGCCGAGCGGTGGGAAACCATCGAGAATTCGTTCGGCGAAGCGATCGACTTCCAGCTTACGCCCAGCCCCACCTTGTCGTCGTGCCATGATGCTGACGCCACGCTCAGTTTAATCACAGAACCCACCAATCACCACGCCATGGAGATCATTCACGCCGCCTCGCTCCAGCCGTTCGCCACGCACAAAGTTCGAGACGTGCTGCATCGCGGCGGCGCGGTCCACTGGATCGTCTGCGAGCAATGGCGCGACGGGCTTTCTCTTTGGGGCGCTTGCGCCAACGTCGAAATCGCGCCGTCGAAACTGCTTTTGGCCGATGGCCTGAGTTCTGCCCACACTGCGTGCACAATGGGCGCCGGAATTGCCCTTTTACCGGAGGAACTGACCCGCGCGGAGCAACGCGCCAACCGCCTGGCACCAGTGTTCCCCGGCAAACCGCATCTTGCCGCCTCGTTTGCGCTGCTTCATCCGGCAGAGTCCGTTGGCGTCGACCGCGCCAAGCGATTGGCGCGCGTGCTGAGGCAGAACACCAAAATCTGCTTTGGCCAGCCGTAGCGCGCGTTCGCCGCGCCAGAGTGAGAGAAAAGATCGGTCATCCGCGACGGTTGGGGATCGAGAGAGAGGTCTCGATCGGCCGTCGCGGAGACTGAAACTATGGCAAACGCTACATCGAAAGTGTCGCTCAATTCCGCGCGCGACATCCCCTTCAACAAACTCATCCTGTCGCAATCCAACATCCGCCGCACCAAAGCGGGCGTTTCCATCGAGGACCTCGCCGAGGACATCGCCCGCCGCGGCCTGCTGCAGAGCCTGCACGTTCGCCCAGTGCTCAACGCGGAAGGCGCCGAGACCGGCATGTTCGAGATCCCAGCCGGCGGACGCCGTTATCGCGCACTGCAAATGCTGGTGAAGCAAAAGCGGATGTCGAAGACCCAAGCCGTCCCGTGCGTCGTGAAGAGCGATGGACTGGCGGAGGAGGATTCACTTGCCGAAAACCTCTGCCGTGAAGCGCTGCATCCGCTCGACCAGTTTCGCGCCTTCCAGGAACTACGCGAGAAGGGTTTGAGCGAAGAAGACATCGCCGCCCGCTTCTTCGTCCCGCCAACAATCGTCAAGCAGCGGCTTCGTCTCGCCGCGGTGTCGCCGAAACTACTCCAGCTCTATGGCGAGGACGCCATGACCCTGGAGCAGCTCACGGCCTTCAGCGTCACCACCGATCAAGCGCGTCAGGAGCAGGTCTGGGACACTGTCAGCCGGTCTTACAATAACGATCCCTGGAGCATCCGCCGGCAATTGACGCAAGACACTGTGCCCAGCAGCGACCGGCGCGCCCTTTTTGTTGGGCTTGAGGCCTATGAGGCCGCCTCTGGTTATGTGCTGCGTGACCTTTTCAGCGAAAATGGCGAGGGTTGGCTCCAGGACGTCGTGCTGCTGGAGCGCCTGGTCACGGAAAAGCTCAAGACCGAAGCCAGCAGGATCGCGGCCGAAGGCTGGAAATGGGTCGAAGCCGCTGCCAGCTTTCCCTATAGCCATACTGACGGCATGCGTCAGATCGATGGCGTGCAACCGGCATTGACGTCAGAGGAAGAGCAATCGCTCGATGCGCTCCAAGCAGAGTACGAAAGGCTTGAGCGCGAGTACGAAGACGCCGACGAGCTTCCCGCCGCCGTCGATCAGCGCCTTGGCGAAATCGAGACAGCACTTGAGGCGTTCGAGGCGCGGCCAAGGATCTACGATCGCGCCGAAATGGCGCGCGCGGGCGTATTTATCAGCATTCGCGCTGACGGCGGCCTCCATGTCGAGCGCGGCTATATCCGCGCCGAAGACGACGCCTTTGACGACAGCGCCGATGAACACGCCGACGGCGCCGTCGCGGACGAAGACGGCGCCGCCAATAGCGAGCGGCGCGCCGTCATCACTATCGCGGGCGAAGAAGACAGCGAAGATGCTGACGAAGACGGCCTCAAGCCATTGCCGGATCGCTTGCTCAGCGAACTGACCGCTTATCGGACGCTGGCGTTGCGCGACGCGCTCGCGGGCAATCCTCATGTGGCGCTCACCGCACTGTTGCATCGCTTTTGCACCGACGCGTTCCTGTCCTCGTTTGGCGGCAAATGCCTTGAACTCTCGATTTCGCGCGTCGCCCTCCCCGCACAGACCCAGGACCTGAAACATTGCGCCCCCGCGCAATCGATCGGCGCGCGTCACGAAGCATGGCGCGCCGACATGCCCAAGGACGAGGACACGCTCTGGGATTGGCTCGCCGCCCTCGACGAGCCCGGCCGCGCGTCGCTTCTCGCCCATTGCGTGTCGTTCGGGGTCAACGCGCTCTACGAACGTGGCGACCGCTATGGCGCGGGACCCTCGCAGAGCGCGGTGTCACGACGGCTGGCGCAGGCCGACCGGCTCGCTGCTTCGGTTGGGCTCGACATGGCCGAAGCAGGCTGGCGCCCTACGGTCGACAATTATCTAGGCCGCGTGCCGAAGGCGCGCATCCTGGAGGCGGTGCGCGAAGGCAAGGATGAGCACGCTGCGCAGCTCATCGATCATTTGAAGAAAACCGACATGGCCAAGGAGGCCGAGCGCTTGCTCGCCGATAGCGGCTGGCTGCCTGAACCTTTGCGGCCGAGCGGCGCGGGCGCAGCAGACGCCGCCCTGCCCGCGTTTTTGAGCGATGAAGCGCCGCCACCGCCCGCGTCACACGCGCCCTGATCCAGCGCTTCCAGAGGAAGAGATGGGCAGCGATCTCCGCGACGGAAATGGACCCGAGAGAAGTCTCGCGGGCGTCCGTCGCGGAGGTTCTCTTCATGTCCACGTCTCGACGTGCCGACGTCTATGCGCGCATCACCGCTGAAATCGCCGCCGCGATTGAAGCGGGCGCCGGCGATTGGCGCATGCCCTGGCATCATGACGGCGCAACCGCCGCGCGTCCGATCAATGTCGCCAGCGCCAAGCCCTATCGCGGCATCAACATTCTCGCTCTTTGGACCGCCGCGCTCGCCAGGGGTTTCGACGTTGGTCTTTGGGGCACCTACCGGCAATGGTGCGCGCTGGGCGCTCAGGTGCGCAAAGGCGAGCGCGCTGCGACTGTGGTCTTTTGGAAGCCCATCAACTCCAATGACGACGACACGGGCGAACGAACCACGGCGGAAGACGCCACACGCGGACAGCGTATGTTCGCGCGCGCCTTTTCGGTTTTCAATGTCGCCCAAGTCGACGACTATGCGCTCGCCGCGGTCAACGTGCTGCCAGAAACCGAGCGCTTGGCGCACGCCGAGGCCTTCATCGCCAATCTCAATGTCGAAACCGCATTTGGCGGCGCGCGCGCTTTCTATAGCCCGGCCGACGATACCATCCGCATGCCCGCCTTCGGCGCGTTCGCCGACGCGACAGCATTTTATGGGACCTGGCTTCATGAACATGGTCACGCCAGCGGCGCAAAGCATCGCCTCGATCGCGATCTGACCGCCGCTTATGGCGCGCCCGCCTATGCGCAGGAAGAAATCATCGTCGAGATCCTGAGCGGCATGATCCTGGCCGATCTTGGCCTTGCCCATCATCCGCGCACAGATCACGCCGCTTACATCGCCTCGTGGCTGGCCGCCCTTCAAAGCGATTCCAAAGCCATCTTCCGCGCGGCCTCCAAGGCCCAGCAAGCGGCTGATTGGATGCACGCCCAACAGCCTGGCGCCACCGCCGCCTGAGCCACGCGCTCTTTTCCTTCACCCCTTTCGCTTCGAGGCATTCCATGAACACGGCATCAGCCGCGGCCGCGGCCGCACTTGACACTTCACCCACAAAAGCAGCGCGCATCGTCCACGCCGCGCGTCTTATCCTTGCTTACCTCGAACGCGGATCGCGCATCGACGCAACCCAGCTGCGCACGGCGATGGAACAGGCGTTCGCCGGCGCCGATGCGGAAGGCGTTTGGGACTGGAAGACCGCCTACGAGGCCTGCGAGGCCGCGACGTTGCTCTTCTTGCGCAAGTTTGGCCCCTCCATGCGCGGCCGCGCGGCTTCACCCGCCGCCCTTGCGGGCATGCTGGAGAAGATCGCTGCGCTCTTGCCTACGCATACGCGCCGCTCCGCGGAGAGCGCAGCGTTGCAGCAATTCTCGACACCCGTCGCGCTTGGCCTTGCCGCCGCGACCGCCGCGGCGCTTACCCCTGGCGATCTGGTGTTGGAGCCCTCGGCTGGCACGGGGCTTCTGGCCATCTTCGCTGAACTTGCCGGCGCCCGGCTTGCGCTCAACGAAATGTCTGACACGCGCGCCGATCTGTTGTCCTTGCTCTTTCCAGGGATCGCCGTCACGCGCTTCGACGCCGCTCAGATCGACGATCATCTAGCCGCCGGCCTCGCGCCCAGCGTCATTCTCACGAACCCGCCCTTCTCAGCGCTCGCGCACGTTGACGGGCGCATGCGCGATGCGGCGCTGCGCCACCTATCCTCGGCATTGGCGCGGCTTGCGCCCGGGGGACGTCTGGTCGCCATCACCGGCGCGAATTTCTCGCCCGACAATCCAAATTGGACTAGCGCTTTCGTGCGCCTACAGCACCGCGGCCGGCTCGTTCTCAGCGCCGCCATGGACGGCGCCCTCTACGCCAAGCATGGAACCACGACCGAAACGCGCCTTATCGTCATCGACAAGGTTGCAGCCGATGATCCCACGCAATTTCCGCCCTCGCTCGGACGCGCGCGCACCATCGCGCAATTGCTCGGCTGGATCGAGGCAAACATGCCGCCGCGGCAGCCAGTTGCGCCACAGCCGGCGCCGGCCACGCCCCGAGCGGCGCCGGCTCGGTTGGCTCCGGCGTCCCGACCGCGACCGACCTCTGCGTCCACGGCGCCTGACGGCATCGAACTCGAGTACGACATTCTGCCGCCGGAAGCGCATGAGAGCGGCGCGCGCACAACCGATGCGCTCTACGAGCCTTATCGGCTGCAGACGATCCGCATTGCCGGCGCGCACTCCCATCCCACGCAATTGGTGCAATCGGCGGCCATGGCCTCGGTGGCGCCGCCTTCGCCTCGCTACCGCCCGCACCTGCCGGCGTGCGTCGTCACGGAGGGCCTGCTCTCCGACGCGCAACTCGAAAGCGTCGTCTATGCTGGCGAGGCGCATGGGGACCTGCTCGCGGGCGCCTGGCGTGTCGATGAGACCTTCGATCTGGTCACCGCCGCACCCGACAACGCAGATGATGCCGTCCGCTTTCGGCGCGGTTGGTTTCTGGGCGACGGAACCGGCGCGGGCAAAGGCCGTCAGGTCGCCGGCATTCTCCTTGACAATTGGCTCAAGGGCCGGCGGCGCGCCGTCTGGGTGTCGAAGTCCGACAAATTGATCGAGGACGCGCAGCGCGATTGGGCGGCCCTTGGCATGGAGCGGCTCTTGGTGACGCCGCTCTCGCGCTTTCGACAAGGCGCGCCAATCCGTTTGGCCGAGGGGATATTGTTCGCGACCTACGCCACCTTGCGTTCCGAAGAACGCGGCGACAAAGCCTCGCGCGTGCGCCAGATCGTCGAATGGCTGGGGCGCGATTTCGACGGCGTCATCGTGTTCGATGAATCGCACGCGCTCGCTAATGCGGCGGGCGCCAAGAGCGAGCGCGGCGACCAGGCCGCTTCCCAGCAAGGCCGTGCGGGCTTGAGGCTCCAGCACGCATTGCCCAATGCCAGGGTCGTCTACGTGTCCGCCACCGGCGCCACCAGCGTCCACAATCTCGCTTACGCGCAACGGCTTGGTCTTTGGGGCGGGGCTGATTTTCCCTTCGCTTCGCGCGCCGAATTCGTCGAAGCCGTTGAAGCCGGCGGGGTCGCGGCCATGGAGGTGCTGGCGCGCGACTTGAAAGCGCTCGGCCTCTATGCGTCGCGCTCGCTATCCTACGAGGGCGTGCGGTATGAATTGGTCGAGCACAAGCTGAGCGATGAACAGATCCGCATCTACGATTCCTATGCGCACGCGTTCTCGATCATCCACAACAATCTCGACGCCGCCTTAACTGCCGCCAACATCACCAGCGACACCGCCACATTGAACGGTCAAGCCAAAGCGGCGGCGCGTTCGGCGTTCGAGAGCGCCAAGCAGCGTTTCTTCAATCATCTGATCACGGGCATGAAAACGCCCACCCTATTGGCCTCGATCGAACGGGATTTGGCCGTGGGTCACGCCGCCGTGGTGCAAATCGTCTCCACGGGCGAAGCGCTCACCGCGCGCAGGCTGGCCGAAATCCCAACCGAGGACTGGGGCGACGTCCAGATCGACATCACCCCGCGCGAGGCCATTGGCGACTATCTTATCAATTCATTCCCGGTCCATTTGTATGAGCCCTATTCCGACGCCGAGGGCCATCTCCTGTCGCGCCCGGTCATGCGCGACGGCCAGCCCGTGCTCTGCCGCGACGCGGTCGCCCGGCGCGATCGCCTGGTTGCCGATCTCGGGGCGCTGGCGCCAGTGCACGGCGCGCTCGATCAGATCGTGCAGCATTTCGGCGCGCATCTGGTCGCCGAAGTCACCGGCCGCTCGCGGCGCATCGTGCGTAAGGGCGACCGGCTCATGGTCGAGACCCGCGCGGGTGCGGCCAATCTGGTCGAGGCCCAAGCCTTCATGGATGACGCCAAGCGCATCCTTGTGTTCTCCGACGCGGGCGGCACCGGGCGCTCCTATCACGCCGAACTCTCGGCCAAGAACCAGCGCCTGCGCGTGCATTATCTGCTCGAACCCGGCTGGAAAGCCGACGCCGCGATCCAGGGTTTGGGACGCACCAATCGCACCAACCAGGCGCAAGCCCCGCTGTTCCGGCCGATCTCGACCGATGTGCAAGGCGAAAAGCGCTTTCTCTCCACCATCGCGCGCCGTCTCGACACGCTGGGCGCGTTGACGCGCGGCCAGCGTCAGACCGGGGGCCAAAATCTCTTCCGGCCGGAAGACAATCTCGAAAGCCCCTACGCGCGCGATGCGCTGCGCCAACTCTATGCGCTGCTGGTCGCGGGCAAGGTTGAGGGCTGCACGCTGCTGGCCTTCGAAGCAGCGACGGGCCTCTCGCTGATGGATTCGAACGGCATGCGCGATGAGCTGCCGCCCATCACCACTTTTCTCAATCGCCTGCTGGCGTTGCCTATCGGCTTGCAGAACCTCATCTTCGCCGCATTCGAGCACTTGCTGGCCGCGCGCATCGAAGGGGCAATCGCCGCGGGCGTCTATGACGCGGGCCTCGAAACCCTGATCGCGGACTCCCTTGTCGTCACCGCCCGGCGCGCCATCCACACCCACGCCGCAAGCGGCGCCGAAACAGAGCTCCTCACCATTCTGCGCCGCGACCGCAACCAGCCGCTTTCGACCGAGGAAGCGCTCGCCCTGCAAGCCGCGCGCGGCGCCGCCTTCATGCTCAACGCCCAATCGGGCCGCGCCGCGGTGCTTCTGCCAGCGCCCAGCATCATGCGCGACGATGGCGGCGTTGAGCGGCGCATCCGCCTGGCGCGTCCGATGGAACGCACGCCGATGGCGCTCGATGCATTGACAGAGACGCAATGGCGCGCCTGCGACGAGGACGCGTTCGCGCGCGCCTGGGAGAGCGAACTCATCACCATCCCCAGCCATAGCGACAGCCAGCTGCACATTGTGGCGGGACTTCTGCTACCGGTGTGGAAACGCCTGCCCACGGACGGCGCGCGCGTCTATCGGCTCACCACCGATGCGGGCGAGCGCATAATCGGGCGCCGCGTGCCGGCGGCCTGGGCCGCCGCAGCCGGCGCGCCAGGCGCCCAATTGTCAGCTGCCGATGCGCACACATTGTTGGCGAACGGTCACGCGGTGATTAATCTTGCCGAAGGGCTGCATTTGCGCCGCGTGCGCGTCATGCACGCGCATCGCATCGAGCTGTTGAATTTCCCGGACGCCATGCGCGAGCGCCTCACCGCCTATGGTCTCTTCCACGAGATCATCTCATGGAAATTGCGGCTGTTCGTCCCCATCGACGCAAACGGCGCAGCGGTGCTTGAGCGCCTGCTGCTCCGCTTCCCGGTCGAACGCATCTCGGAGCGAGGAGATGGATGATGGACGCGTCTGATATAGCGCGCCGCTTGGCTGAGAGCGCCGAAGCGGTTTGCCGCCATTACCTCTCCAATGGCGTGCGCGAGGGGCGAGTCTGGCGTGTGGGCGATGCGCGCAACACGCCAGGGCGCTCAATGTATGTGCGCCTTGCCCCTGATGGCGCAGGCCGCCGCGCCGGCAAATGGAGCGACGCCGCCACCGGCGAGCACGGCGATCTCTTGGATGTCATTCGCGAGAGCCGCGGGCTAACCGATTTTCGCGACGTGCTCGCCGAGGCGGTCCGCTTCCTCGCCTTGCCGCGCCCAGATCCGTCCCCGCGCGCGCCACATCAGCCTGCGCCGCAAGGCTCGCCTGAAGCTGCGCGGCGCCTCTTCGCGGCGTCGCGACCCATTCGCGGCACTCTCGGCGACGCCTATCTACGCGCGCGCGGGATCGTGCTTTCGCGGGACGACCAGCGTCCGCTGCGCCTTCATCCGCGTTGCTTCTATCGGCTGGACGAGGCCGCGCCGAAACAGGCCTTCCCCGCCATGATTGCGCGCGTCACCGATGCCGCCGGCGCCGTCACCGGCGTTCATCGCACATGGCTTTCACCGCAGACGCCGCCCGCCGTGCTCGACCGCCGCGCCTTGGGGCGCCTGCTCGGCCATGGCGTATGCTTTGGGCCAGCCGGCGCGGTCGCAGCCGCCGGTGAAGGCATCGAAACGACGCTGTCGCTGCGCGGCGCGCTGCCCGCACTGCCGCTGATCGCGGCACTCTCGGCAGCCCATCTCGGCGCACTTCTATTCTGGCCCGGCTTGCGCCGCCTCTATGTTGCCCGCGACACCGACGCCGCGGGCGAGCACGCATTCGAACGCTTGAGCGCCCGCGGCGGCGAAGCCGGCGTCGAAATCATCGGGCTCCAACCTCTGCGTGACGACTTCAACTCCGATCTCTGTGCACGCGGACCCGATCATGTGCGCGACCTCGTGCGCGCGCAGCTCGCACGCGCCGATGCGCGGAACCTCGTGGCGGGCTGAGCAGATCGCGCGGCCCCGTCCCGGCCGGCGCGCCAAGGTCCGTGGTGTGCTCCCAGATCAAACCCNNACCCGCGCGCCGCTCAGAGCCTTCTCAAGCGGCGATTGAACGGCGCGCCGCCGGGCCGGCAACGGCGTCGGGGCGGCTATTTTCCGCCGCCGGGGCTCTCGCGCCCGGCTTTGCATCGCGAACCAAAATAGCCGCCCCGCCGCCGTCCTCCGCCTTCGCTCCGGCCGCGCGGGCGCCGCCCGCGCGGTTCTGGCCCGGCTCGATGCGCGCCGTTGAAGTGATCGCCGATGAAGGCCCCGATGGGCGCTGGGCCTTGCTTGGGAGACCGCCTCGCCATGGACCTCGATCGCGACGACCTTCACGAACCTGCGCATGCATTGTCTTCGACCGCCGAGGTCACCGACGCGCTTCAACTCTACGGCTATCGTCCCCGTCACGACGAACCAGACCCGCGTCCCGCACCCGACGCGGAGCGCGCCGCCGGCGCCATCGCCGATATCTTTGACGCCCACATCGCCACCTTGAGCGACACCTGCCTCGAACCCGATCTCGAAGGCCTGCTCTGGGGCCAAGTCGATCTTTTTCATCGCGCCATCGACCGGCTCGCCCGCCGCCTCGACGACAACGAACAGGCGCAACGGCGCAGTCAGGAAGCCCAGGACGGCTCGGAGATCCGCTCGGTCGAGCTTGAAGCGCTCATCGCCGATGGCGGCGTCTTGATCGAGCGGCGCAATGTCCTCGAAAGCCTGCGCGATATCGCCGCCGGCCTCTACGAGCGCCACACTGGCGCGCCGTGGCGGGCGCGCACGCGCTCCATGCTCAATCATCGAGCCATGACCGCGGCGACGATCGACAGCCGCGACTTTATTAACGCCAAACGCTGGGCCGACAAAGAGCTCCTCATGCCCCCCGGCGCGAAGATCCTGTTCAGCTGCGGCGATAAATTCAACGACGTCGACGCCATCTGGCGCCTGTTGGATCAGGTCCGCGCCAAATATCCCGACATGGTGCTCGTGCACACGGCCGGCAAAACCGGCGGCGACCACATCGCCGGCCTTTGGGCCGCCAATCGCAACATCACAGCCATGCCTCTCCACCCCGACTGGCGCAAATATTCACGCGCGCAGGCGCCGTTCAAACGCAATGACTTCGCGCTCGCGCTCATGCCGAAGGCCGTCATCACTTTCCCAGGCGGAGGCATTCAAGCCAACCTCTATGACAAAGCCCGCGCCATGGGGCTTCGCACCTGGGACTACGAGCGCGAAAAGGCGAAGGCTGACGCCCGAAGAGCGCCGATTCCGTGATCGCGGCGGCGCGCTCGGAGGCGCGTCCTCGTCCGCGCCTCCCATCGCGCAGTCTGAGCGTGATTTTCCGCACCTGCGGCATCACTCGTTGCGCAGTCGCTCCAGCATCGATTTGCCGGCAGCCCCACGCCGCCTCTTCGAGATGCAGCAAGCGGGGCCTCCTGCTGACGCGCTCGAACGCAGTGTCGAGCGCAGCACTCTCCATGCGCCGAACGCCGCCCGCACCGGCGAGCGCGCACGTATTTCACGCAACGTCCCACCATTGCCTCGGCTTCTCCCGCGCCCATGTCACGTCGCACCAACGCGGACCTCAAAGTCAATGGCGACTTTGGCCGAAGGACGGCTTCGCCTCGGCGGGCTGAAGGCGCAACGGCGGGCCAAGCGACTTTCTTCCCCTGCCGCGCGGGGCGCGCGCGGCATTCCTCGCGCAAGCCAACAAAGTCGCTGGCCCCGCCGTCCTCCGCTGACGCTGCGGCCCCTGTCGGGGTGCGCCGCCCGCACGCCTTCGGCCCTATCCGTCGCCATCGAGGCCGCGATGGCGCGGCGTTCGAGTACACGACAGGAGAAACACCAATGGCCAATATTGGCACCTTCAGGAAATCCGGCGCTGAGCTCGTCGGCGAGATCGTCACCCTCGGCGTCCAAGCAAAAGGCGTACGCATAGTCGCTGAAACCGAGCGCAACAACGATGCAGCCCCCAGCCATCGCATCTTCGTCGGCCGCGCCGAAATTGGCGCCGCCTGGGCCAAACGCTCCAGCGAGGGCCGCGACTATCTCTCGCTCAAGCTCGACGACCCGAGCTTCATGGCGCCGATCTACGCCAACCTGTTCGAGGAAGAAGACGGCGAGACCCACGCGCTCATCTGGTCGCGCAACCGCAAAACCAACGGCGATTGATCGCTCGCGCGGCGCCCGGCCCGCCGGGTGCCGCGCGTTCCTCGCAACCTGCGACCAGCGCTACCGGTCCAGGCGCTTATACGCTCTCTACTCTAACCAACGAACGGCCGGCGGTGTGCTCGGGAAAGCCATGGGCGTCATAAAGCCGATCCTTGGCCGCGAAGTAGGCGCGTGGAAAGCTCAGCAAAGGGTGATCCGAAGGAATGCCGGCGAGCTTGGCGATGCCGAGCAGGCTGGACGTGCGTCCACTGGTGGCGAGGAGCCCTTCCGGCCACTCGAAGATTTGTATCCAGACAGAGCGTGCAGCGCCCTCAACAGTCGTCGTCCCAGTCACTTTGAGGAACGCCGCTGTGATGGCTTTGTGCGCCTCGCTCTTACGCAGTTGATCCATTGATCCTTCTGGGACATTGAGTTCGACTAGGAATTTCCCTGCGGCCGACACATAGGCGCCGTCATTGGCGCCGCCCACATACCAGTCCTCCGGGTCAATTGCCTGAAAGCGCACCCAGGCATTTGACCGCGTCGCCGGCGTGTCCTGGCCGCCTTCAATGACGAGGAGGACATGCGTCATGTCCTCCGCTAAGCGCGCCTTCTGGTCGGGCGTCAGCGCGCCCTTCGGATATTGCACGGTCACCATCGGCATAGGCGTTTCTCCCTTAGGCTGGGTTGCCGGTGCGCACTACCGCCTTGATGTCGGCGTGCCGGAAGATGCGGCCTCCCGCACCCCATGAGCCGTCCTTGATCTCGCTCAGTAGAACCCAATGATTAAGCCCACTTCCGGCTGGTCCAATCACGGCCTCAACGATCCCAGATATGTCCTCGACCAGACCGGCGCGACGCTCGTCGTCAAGACCGCCCTCCGGCGTCGTCACTTGAATGCGAAAACGCGGTCGTTCCGGGTTCCGGCCGCCCACATAAAAAGTCCCTTCCTGCGCTTCATGTACATAGACCCACGCAATCTCCTGCGCGGCTTGGCTGCCCTCAGGCGCTCCCTCCCATTTTAGGAGGCAGTCCGTGAGTTGCTTGACCAGCTTGTCGCGAACTGGTGGAGACAACGCGCCCTTTGGGGCGGTGACGTCAATCATCGGCATGGCGAGTCTTCCGCTATTTGGGTACGTGAAGCTACTTGGTTCAATGAGTTGCGTTACGCTACTTTCTACCGACTAGAGCATTTAGTTGCTTTATGCAACTCCATTTATGGAATTCCGACTTATGGCTCGCACGCGCTTCACAGCAATGAACTGCCCGGCAGCGCGGGCGCTCGATGAAATCGGCGATTGGTGGACATTGCTGATCGTTCGCGAGGCCCTCTACGGCACGAGCTCGTTCTCAGGTTTTCAGGACAAGCTCGGCATCGCCCGCAACATCCTTACTGACCGCTTGAACGCGCTGGTCGAGAACGGCGTATTGGAGCGGCGCCAGACAAAACCCGAGACCGAGCGCTATGCTTATGTCCTGACTGACAAAGGGCGCGATCTCCTGCCCATTCTGGTCGCGCTCATGCAGTGGGCCGACCGCTGGGTCTTCGGGCGCGGCGCAGAGCCCCTAAGGGTCCTCGATGCACGAACGCGTTCGCCGATCGAACAGATCGTCGTCTCCTCAAGAGATGGTCGCAAGCTATCGATAAACGACCTTCGCTTCCGCCCAGGGCCAGGCGCCGATCAGACCACCCTTGCGCGTTTCGCCGCTGCGAGGGCGATGCGCAGCAAGCCCGATAAAAACTGAAAACTCGCGACACAAGGGGGCAAGCTTTGCGTGTCTTCGAGCGCTTGGCCCACGTTCTGGGCGATGGCCAAGCGCGGACGGTGCAGTCTCTTCTCATTCAAGACCGCCAGCCTATCGCTGAGAAGCGCTCGCCTCCAGGCCATGCAAGTCGCCTTCGGCGAGCCTGGACCCGAGCGCTTCTCAGCGATCCCGACCTCTCGTCTTCAATGAAGGAGAGTTCGATGCTTGCGATCTACGATCTTATTGACCAGCTGAGACGCGAGTTGCGCGACTGCGCTCTCAGCCACGCCGAGCGCGTCGCGGCGCACGTCACTCTGGCGCAACTCATTGCCGAACAAGGAAAGCTCAACGCCGCGTTCGAGGCTGATCTCGCCGCTTACACGCCGCCCGATTGACGGCGGAGCGGCGGCCGTGTGACTGTAATCGTGAGGCAGGCACGCGCCCTCCGAAGCGCGCGAGCATTACAGCACCCCCTGTCGCGCTGCCTCCCGCTCAACAATCGCGCGCGTATGGCAAATCGTTGGTTTGCCCGGTGCGGCAGAGCTGTTAGACCGCCGGCATGAGATTGATCCTTGTCGCCGCCTTGTTTGCGCTTATTGGCTGTGCGTCTGCCCCGCCGCCTTTGGCGAGCGACGCCGAAATTGAAGCCGCCGAGCGCGCGCCGCTGAATGGGTATGCGATTAACGGCCGCTGGAACGAGCCCTACGAGCCGTTCACGGTGATCGGCAATATCCACTATGTTGGGACAGCTGGTGTGAGTTCGTTCCTGATCACAACGCCTGAAGGGCATTTCTTGATCGATGGCATCTTGCCGCAAAGCGTGCCGCAGATTGCCGCCAATATCCGCGCGATCGGATATGATATCCGAGACGTGAAGTACCTGTTGAACTCCCACGCGCACTTCGATCATGCGGGCGGCCTCGCGGGGCTGCAGCATTTGAGCGATGCGACAATGGTGGCGAGCGCCGCAGACAGGCCGGTGCTGGAAGCGGGCGACATATCTTATGGGCCAAGCACAGGAATGCGGTTCCCACCCATACGTGTCGACCGCGTGATCGGCGACAATGAGAGCTTGAGCCTCGGCGGTGTGACGCTGACCGCGCATCTAACGCCTGGTCACACCGAGGGATGCACCTCATGGAGCATGGACGTCACCGGCGCAGACGGGGCACGTCATACGGCCTTCTTCCATTGCAGCGCGACGGTCGCAGGGCAATTGCTCGTGCCAGAGTCCTATCCGGGAATGGTCGCGGCGTTTCGCTCGACGTTCGCCCGCGTGCGGGAGATGCGCGCTGACGTCTTCTTGGGCAATCACGAGAATTTCTTCGACTTGGACGCCAAACGCGAACGCCTGCGCGCAGGCGACCTGAACGCATTTGTCGATGCAAATGCTCTAAGCGCTTTCAATGCGACGCTTGAGGCTGCCTTCGAAGCGGAGCTGGCGCGACAGCAAGGCGCGGCGCACTGATTTGACGGCCAACGCGGGAGGCTGGTCAGTCGCGCCTTTACCGAGTGGCTGGAGCGCTCCGATCGAGCCGTTCGTGCCCTGCTCGCCAATGCGTCTCGCAATCGCCGAAGGCTGCCCTATTGCAGAGCCTTCACCAGCAGGATTGTCACGAGATCGCTGCCCCACTCCGCGTCCGGATACCTGTCAGCTTCCGTGTATCCGCGCTTTGCATAGAACTGCTGGCTGACGCTGTTGAAAGTGTCCGTCTCCAGCCGCGCCGCCGTGAACCCTGACTTGCTGATTTCGGCCTCCGCCTTGTCCATGAGGCGCGAACCGACACCTGACCGCGAGTAGCTGCCGCGCACGTGCAGCGCGTTTACGAAATCACCCTGCCAATCCACGAAACCAGCGATGTCTTGGCCACACTGACAAACCCAGAACTCGTGTCCGCGCCGAGCAACGTACGCGGTCCTCGCGAAATGCCTTGGCGGCCGAGGAAGTGATATTGGGCAGCCAAGTGCTCTCAAAGGTGTCGTACAAGATCGCGGTCAGGTCGGCCGTGTCCGTAGGCCGCGCGGGGCGGATTTCGAGAGGGCCGAGTGATCGCATATGGTCAGGCTAACGCTTTGACGGGAGACAGCCAACGCCCGCGATGGGCCACCGCGAACCGTAGCGGTGATTTAAGCGAGTGACCTGGTCGCTCCAGTCCTGCCGCTGGTCATGCTGCGCACGCTCAGGCGCGCAGTCGCCGGAATGCGTCACTCGCGCGATATCTCCGCGAGTAGACTCTGATGGCCGGGATGCACAGTGAGGCCTGCGATGCCGGCGGCCAGCGCCTGCAGCGCACGGCGCGAAGCGAAGATTTGCGCCAAGTCGGTTTCAAACCCTGTCGCTTCTTCGAGTTCACCGGTCCAACCTTCGCGGCTATGCACGGCGTCGCCGGTGACGAGCTGTGGGCCCTGCGTGGAGTTGACCAGATAGGCTGTGGAACCCGGCGTGTGACCGGGGACGTGCAACGCAAAGAGCGAACCGTCTCCAAATACATCGAGCGCAGCAAGTCCGCCCTCAGGCGCGGGCCCAAACCGCCAAGTTCGGACACTATGGCCTTCAAGCGCCTCCCTCGTCGGCTGATTGATGAAGCGGTAGAAGAAGCTTCGATGCGCGCCGTCATTGGGGCCGATATAGACTGGCGTCGCGCGATCGAGCACAGCGACGCCGAGCACATGATCGTAATGCAGATGCGTGATGAACGCGGCGAGCGGCGCGCCGTTCTCGCGCACCCAGGCGTCCGTCGATACGCGTAGCGAGAAATCATATGTGTCGCGCACAGCGTTTCGCAGAATTGCGCCCATGTGGCGCTCGTAGTTCGCCGGCATGCCAGCGTCGATAAGATATAGACCGCGCTCAGGGTGGCGGATGGCATAGAAGTAAATCTGCGCGTCGAGTTCGCGAGTCATCCAATCGCTGTCGCCCGGTGGTCGCGTCGTGTTTGGAAAATGCCAATCGGCGACCACGACCTTCTCGAATCCGAGACGGCCCGGCCGCGACATCTGTTCAATGATGAACTCCGACGTCGTGGGTGTCCCCAAGTCGGCGGCCTCCGTCGGCGTCGTGTTGAGACGGGTAGCACAGGCGCAGAGCGCGGTTGCGCCTGTGAGCGCGAGAAACGACCGGCGATGCATTGGACAGCCTCCTTCGCTCGCGCGGCAGCGAGCCCGCGCGGTGTTGCTTTGCGATTGACTTCGGTCTTTAGACGCTGCGCCGCGCCTGTTTCTTGGTCGTGTTTGGTACGCGTTCCAGAATGTCGCCCGGCTGGCAGTCGAGATACTCGCAGATCGCATCGAGGGTTTCGAACTTCACGCCTTTGACCTTGCCGGACTTGAGCAAGGACAGGTTAGACGGCGTGATGCCGACTGCGCGTGCCAGATCGTTTGAACGCACCTTGCGGTGCGCTAGCACCAAATCGAGACGCACGACAATCGCCATCAGATGTATCCCTCGCCGTCTTCTTCGATCTCGCGCCCAAGCGCGATTACGCTCGCCAGCACGAACAGCGCGCCGCCAACAAGCAACGCCGCTATCGTGTGGCCATGCAGCCAAGCGCGATCCATGAGACCAGCCGCCCGAACCAGCGGCTGAAAGGCAGCCGGCGCCAGCGCAAACAGAATCAGCAGCGCGCCCGCGCGGCGCATCCAGCGCACCGGCGCTTCGTCGAAGACAAGACCGCGCCTATACGCGGCAAAGAGCCGGTGCAAACAATAGAACGCACCGACTAGCGCGCCTTGAATAATGGTCAGTGGGATGAAGCCAATAAGCCGCGATGCGAGAGGGACATCCGAAATGGCGATGCTGCCCGGAGCGAACGTGTCTTGGCCCAGATAAAGCGTTGGACCCTGATCGGTCAGGCGGAAATGTTCGCCGCTGTAGAAGAGCGCGACGAACAGTGTCGCGAAATAGATCGCGGCGACCAGTGCTGCGAGCACTGCAAAGATCAGCTCAAACGGCGCGCTCAGCCGCCTGATGCGTTTCCGCGCAGGTGCTTCCTGTTTGGGTTCAGCGTAAAGCTGCTCGATCGCGGCCATCAGCGTCTCCAACGCCACGCTGCCTATTTAGCAGCAAATTGTTTCTGTGCAACAGCAAGTTTTTGAGGATATTATCAAGCTGCTTCTTTCGAGCGTCCCAAGTGACTGATTAGGGACGCGCGATTTCGGGACCTAAGCGGACGTTCGCCGCCCCCTCTCGCCGGACTCGGACACATTTCTACGGAGCGCTCTTGGCCAGGAGCCGCGAGCACGCAGACATCAAGCGCAATGAACCTCTGCACAGCACTCAAGCTCGGTCCCGCCGATCCGTCATCGGCGCCACTTGGGGTTAAGAGCCCCGCTGAGCGGCGGGGCGTAGACGAGCGTGATGCGCGCACGACCGCTGCACGCGCCGTTGGCGTCGACCAAGCTCTGCGGCCAGGCGAACGGAAAGCGCAGGATCACGGGCTTGCGTTCGCCGATGGAGAGCCGGCTTTGAAACAACAACGTGATCTGGTGATCGTCAGTCTCCAGCATGTCGGCGACGGCGCCGATCTGGCCAAAGCCCGCAAACTGACGCGCGATATCCTTCAAACCACGCTTGGTCAGCGGCTCCGGCGTCGCCGTATGGTGTAAGAGCATGGCGCGCAGCGCTTCTACGCTGAGGCCACCTTCGGTCGCCGCATCGAGCCCGGCCAGGGCGCGTGCCGCCAGGGGCGCGGCGTAGCTCGTGCCGCAAACATCCTGCGCGACGCCAGTCGGCGTAATCGACATCAAACCCGTGGCGTCGCCCAATGTAGTGACGCCCGCCCCGCCGATTGCGCACACATCAGGCTTGACGCCGACCTGCAGGCCCGGCCCGCGCGTCGTGTAGATCGTCGGCGCGAAATCGACTTGGCCTACGCCCGGCGGGTTGAGGGCGCCTACTGAAATCGAGCGCACGCTCTCCGATGGTTTGTAGATGGTGTCCGGCGAGGGCCGTGACGCGAAAAACTTCACCACATCGCCGGGCCGCTTCGGCCATGGCGCGCGCGCTTGCGCCTTCGGCAAACCGCCAGCGCGAGTCGTTGGCACGATCTCAAAGTAGTGAAACGGCGGGAGCAGGAAGTCGACGTGGAGGCGCAAGATAAAAGAGCGCTCTTCTTGTCGCGTGTTTTTCCTTGATTCACATAGGGAAACGCGCAGTCTGGAAGTGAGAGTTGTGCTGCACCATGCAGCACAGAAAAAACTTGTTCGATGTTGACGCGCGATCTCCTGCACCAAGGCTATGCAGCTGCGATCACGGATGATCGTCTGCGTGTTTCCTTGCCAAATCGTTTAAAGCGCGATGCGCGTAACGACGTGCGCACCAGCCTCATCAAGGGTCTCGGCGTCGCACGACAGTTCGCACGCGGCATGCGCGCGGGATCACTGCGCAATAGTAGCGCCTATGCCCGCTCGCTGCCGGTGCAGACCAAGCAACGTGTCATCGTGAAGGCCCACGTCGCCCGGCACGGGACAGCGGCCGCCGCGAAGAAGACGCTAAGTTCGCATATCTCCTATTTGGAGAGAAACGGTGCAGGCGTTGACGGCGAGCAGCCGCGTCATTTTAACGCCACTGACGATCAGCTCGACGCCAAGGCGCATGCGCGCGACTGGGCCGGCGACCGGCATCATTTCCGCTTCATCATCTCGCCCGAGAACGCCGACCGCATCGCCGACATGCCAGCCTATGTCCGTGAAACCATGGCCCGCGTCGCCCGCGATCTGGAAGAACCAGCCCTCGACTGGATCGCCGTTGTACACGCCGACACCGCGCAGACACATGCTCACGTCCTGGTGCGCGGCAAGCGCGCGGACGGTCGCGATCTCGTCATCCCACGCGCCTACATCTCATACGGTTTTCGCGGCCGCGCGCAGGAAGTCGCGCAAGAGCGTCTCGGCGATCAGTCACGCGACCTCGCCGAGAAACGCCTGCACCGCGACGCGCAGAGCGACCGCTGGACCGCGCTCGACCGCGAACTCAGGACCCTCGCAAACGCCGATGGCGTCATCCCCCATGGAGGCGAGTTGGCGCGCGCCGACAGCTACGGCGCCGTGATGCGCAAGCGCATCGCCCACCTCGAACGCTTGCGCTTGGCCGAGCGGACCTTGGCCGGCGTGCGCTTGGCTGGCGACTTCGACATGAAGTTGCGGCAGATGGATCTCGACCGCGATGTGCTGAAGCGCCTGCATACGCGCATGAAGGCTGGCGCGCTCGCGGTCGGCCCGATCGAGGCGGAGAGTGTCGCCGGGCGCGTCGTCAGCGCCGGCCATCATGATGAGATCGGACGGGCGCCGTTCGCCATCATCCGCGACCGCCATGGCCGCGAGCATTACGCCGCCCTGCCCAAGGGCACAGAGCCGCCGGCGTTGCAAAGCGCGGCGCGCCTGACCCGGTTTGCACGCGGCCGCGCACGCCTCATCGATCTCGGCCGCGCGTCGAGCCAGATCGATCGCGACCGGCTGACGCCGCTCGACCGCGAATTGACTTATCGGCGCCGTGAGATCGAAGCGGGGCGAATGCCCGAACGCTTCGACGACAAGATCGAAAAGATGCTGGAGCGACGCGCAGACTATCTCCTCGCCAACAAGCATGCCGTCAAGGACGGGCAAGGCCTGCACTTTACGCCCGCGGGCTATGCCACGCTGCGCGACCGCGACCTCAGCGGCGCACTCAAAGATCAGCTCGGCGCCAGCAAGCCGCTTCTGGCCGTCGCCAAAGTGCAGATGAGCGGGACCTATGCGGGCGCGATCTCGACCGCTTCAGGCATCTACGCCGTGGTTGATCGCGGCGCGGGTCTCGCCGTCGGCCGTGTTGCTGAAGCGCCGGGCTTTGCCTTGGGCGCGGCGGTAGAGCTGACGCCGGCGGCGCACGGGCTGATGAAAGTCGGCGTCGATCCGACGCGCGCGCTGGAAGGCTAGGCGTTAGCGTCGTGCTGAATTGAGCGCATGTCCGTTCCGGGCGCAATCAGGCGCCTGGCAGGACAGGCGGAGGTCGTTTCAAAAGATCGCCCATCAAGGTGGCGAACGGCGTTATATTCTGATCGACGCTGGCGGCTTCCAGAGCGGCCATATAGGCAGCGCGCGACTGCACCGGAATCACTGTCCACGGATAGCCTGCCGAGGCCAGCATCACATTCATAAGGAAACGACCTGTGCGCCCGTTGCCATCGGTGTAGGGATGGATGAAAACAAAAACAAAATGCCCGAGAACGGCGCGCGCCGCTGGGTCGTTCTCCCCCTTCAGAAGTTCGAACAAGACCGGCATTGCATCGCGCACGGCATCGGCATTGAGCGGAACGTGGCGGGAGCCGCGAATATAGACAGGTCCGTTGCGATACCCGGCTAAATCCTCCGGCTTTAGGATACCCGCCGCCACGCTCGGCGCGAACAATTCACGATACCAGACATTGTGATCGCGCTCGGCGATGTCGCCGGGATTGGCGCCCGTGAGCACGTTGCGCACGCTCGTTCGGACCGCCTGAAAAGCCTGCCAATAGCCACGCGCTGCGAGCGCATTGCGATGCTCGCGATCGCTTTGGTCGCCATCAGGGTTCCAAATTCCACTCCGAACACGCTCAATCAGCTCAGGGCTGACTTGATAGCCCTCTATCGAGAGTGAGTGATATGCGTCGGTAACATAGAGGCCGTCGACGTGCCGCAGATACGCATCGATGTCGTTGACCCGCGCTGGCGGCGCCGGAAACGCGATTGAGATAGGCTCGCGCATCGCCTGCCACAGCAAACGGATGCGATGTACATAGGGCGATGGCTCTCGCTTGTATGGTACGCGCTCGAATTTATCGGTGAAGGGATCGGTTTCGCGCGGCGCGTATCCCGCCGCGCGCGTCGCCGCCAATATCTCGTCGGCTTCGCGGTCGCGGCCAATGTTTCTAAACGCGCCCGCCAGACGTCCCGCAATGGTGGTGTGGCCGCCTTTTAGCAGCCGCGCGAGCAACGCCGACGCGTCACGTTGCATCGACATGATGGTCCGCGCCTCTGTCGGATTTTGTTCAAAGAAGCTCGGCGAAGCCGCGATCAAGGCAGCTTCAATAGCGAACAGCCGCAGCCCGTTGCGTTCTACAGCATCAGCGGCGTCCGGAAGCGTATGGTCTCCTTCAAACAGCGACGTATCGTGAATGAAATGCGTCGTCTGATTGCGCGCCCCTTTCGCGCGCACCAGCAACTGACGCGGCACGCTCAGATTGCCAGCGTGAAGGATCAGCGATTGCTCCGGCGAGAGTGACCAGTCAGTCCCAAATCGCTCCGTCAAATAGTCGAGGCAAAAGCCCCAGAACGAGGTAAACCAAGCGGTGCTCTCGCCCTCCCCCACGCCGGGATGGGCCGCGATGTACCAGCCCTTCATCACTTCCTGGAGGAAGCCGTTTCTTTGCAGGGTCTCTCTTGTCGTCCGGCTGAGGTCTGCGGATCGGATGGCCTGACGGCCCTGAGTTTGGAGGACGCGCAGCGCTTCCAGTGCTTGGGCCAGCTTCTCATGAGGGGGCGGCACGCGATTCTGACCTCCTGAGCCGTCTTGTAGGCTAAATCGCTTTTCATGTCGCGCGATAAGTCGCTTATTGCGTCGCGCTTAAAATAGCTTATCGTGCTAAGCGGCCGAATTGGGCGCCGGCAGGCTAAGTAAATGCTTCTCGCTCTATATCTCGGCGCGTTGAACCTAGCGGCGATGATTGGCGCGGCGCTGCGCTATCCGATCCCGATCGCGGTGGGCCTCTATTATGGCGGCGAGGCCCTCCGCAGCGGCTGGGGACCCGTCGAAACACTTGGCGCCGGCATGTTCGCCTTCATCGCTACAGGCGCGGTGCTCCAATTGGCGATGGAAGCTCAAAATGTCGCCGTTCGTTCGACCGCGCTTCTCGTGACGACCGGCGCATCGGCGTGGGTTGGCTTTCAAATGCTGGAAGCCGGCTACCTCCTGACTCGCTAGCGAAGGCCCCAGCACCCCTAGCTGTTTCAATTTGGCTCTAGGCAGGACGTGCTTGATCGCGATGGCGCACGCGGCGCGCCCTCACCTTTCCCGACCACGCCCGACGACGCCCGACCTGACCGAATGGCCCCGTCCGTGCTGCGCCGTGCAGCGCGGCGATGGGCGCCGCGAGCAGACACGCACCGCGTCAAACAATGTTCGTCAAGTTCCTCGCGCTCTTGGTCGGCCTTTTCCTTGGGCTCATGGCGGCAACTCAGTTTGTCGCATGGGCGTTCAATGATGCGCCGGCCTTGGGCGCCCGCTGGACCATCGGCGATGTCGCGCTTTATCCGCCAACCGCGTTCATCGCTTGGCGCAACGAGTTCGGCGAGCTTCACCCCAAAGAGTTCAAGGCCGCGCTCGGCATCATGCTCGCTGGGATACTGATCGGCGCCGCCCTCGCCTCCAGTTTGGGCGGCAGCCATGATACGGCGCGCGATCGGCGGCGACGGCGCGGCTGGGGCAGCTGGATAGAGGCTTGGCGCAGCGGCATGCTCGGGCGCGAAGGCTGCGTGGTCGGCAAGCTTGGCGGACGCGTGATCACGACGAAGGATTTACGCCCAACGCTTGTCACCGGCGGCACGCGCTCCGGCAAGGGACGCGGCCATGTCGTGCCGACACTGCTCAATTGGACCGACTCGGTTTTGGTGCATGACCCGAAGGGCGAGCTTTGGCGGCTCACCGCTGGCTGGCGCGCAAAGTTTTCACACGCGCTCTATTTCAATCCGCGCGATCGGCACTCGGCCTGCTTCAATCCATTGGCCGAAATCGAGCACGGCGCCAACGAAGTGACGCAAGTGCAGCGTTTGGTGGCGATCCTCGCCGACCCTTCCGGCCGCGTGCAAGACGAAGCGATCTGGGACAAGGCCGGCGCCGAAATCGTCGAAGCCGTCATGCTGGACACCTGCTACACGGCAAAATCCGGCGAGAAAAATCTGCTCACCGTCAAGCGCCGGCTCGCCGATCTCGACGCCACCGCCGCGCAGATGTTGAAGACGCTGCATCGCGCCGGCTCTGACGGCAAACCCGAAACCCATCCGTTCATTCGCGATGCAGCGACCGGCTATGTCTCGATGCACGACCGTTTCCGCACCAGCGTGCAAGGCACGGCGCGTTCTTATTTCAAATGGCTGGCGGGCGGCGACATCGAACGCGCGCTCTCGCGCAGCGATTTCCGCTTGGGCGACCTCATGTGCGCGGAAGCGCCGATGAGCCTCTACGTGCAGGTCTCGGCAGCCGATTCCGTGGCGCTCAGGCCCCTCGTGCGGATGATGTTCTATGCCGCGAGCCAAGCGCTGACGCTCGACGAGCACAAGGACACAATCGGACGCCCCAAGCGCCGCCAGCTGCTCATGGTGATGGACGAATTTCCTCTGTTGGGCCGGCTCGACTTCTTCGAGAAGAGTTTACGGCTGATGAGTTCCTATGGCCTCAAGGCCATGTTCGTGGCGCAGAGCCTCAATGACATCGCCGAGACCTACGGGCCCTATAACGGCATCCTCGACAATTGTTCGATCTACACCGCGTTCGCCGCGCTCGATCCGATGACGCAAGACAAGGTTTCGCGTTTGACCGGCGCCGTCACCGAGACGCGCACCACGTTGAGCGCGCCGCAGGGCGCTTTTTCGCTTGGCCGCAGCTCGCGCGCCGTCGCCGAGCAGGATCGCCCGCTGCTCGAACCAGGCGAAGTACGCGGCCTTCCCGACGACGATCAGATTGTCTTCGTCGCCGGGCGGCGGCCGTTTCGGATGAAGAAAGTCCGCTACGATCAGCAACAGCCCTTCAAGCAACGCGCCGAATTTCCCGCGCCAGACCAAAGTCAGCTGGTCGATACGCCGGGACGCCCGCCGCACCCCTGGGATTATGTCAGCGCCCTTGGCGTCGATGATGAAGTGGAATTGCCGCTCTTCAAGGAACAACGCGGCGCCATGGCCGAGCGCGACCAAGCCGAAGCGGCCGAGCGCGTGCAATCGGCGCTGGAAGTCTCCGACAAGATCTTGAAAGGCCTCAAAGCCAAGAGGCGCAAGAAGCCATGAGCACGGGTGAGAGCTTGCCCCTCGCAGCCAAGCCTCGCGCGAGCGAGCCAGGCTTTGAGCGCATCACGGTCAACATGCCGCGCGGGCCCCTGCTGCAACGCTTGAAGCGAGAAGCGACTGCAAGCGGCGCCAGCGTCTCAGCGACAGCCGTCCGCGCCTTGGCCCGGGGTTTGGCCGGGAAGGGAGATGCGGAGGATCGGCTGCTCAAGCTTGAGCGGCGTCTAGGCGATCATATGAAAGCGTCGGCGCGGGACGCGATGATCCAACAAGAATTGCTGGTCGTAGTCGCGCGCACCTTATTGCTGCATGGCGGCTTTGAGGAAGATGCGACCGAGACAATGGAAATGCGCGCCGACGCCATGGTCGATCGCATGCTGGCGCGCGTGCTGGCCAACATCACCGCCGGGCGCGTCCGCGATGTTGCCGCCGCCAGCGAAACAGACGGACAAGGCTAATGCGGCGCTCAGGCGAACATCCCATCATTGTCGAACGCCGGCTAGAGGCGCTGCGGCACGCGCTTGGCCCAACCATCCTGGAGGCCTTGGCGGCGCCCGACGTCATTGAGGTGCTCGCCAATCCTGATGGGCGCATTGTCATCGACCGGTTGAAGGCGGGACGGGCGGACACCGCCACGACGTTGGACGCACCGGCGCGCGAACGGGTTATTCGTCTCATCGCAGACTATGTCGGCGAAACCGTCACACGCGAAGAGCCGCGTTTGTCCGGCGTGCTGCCGGAGACGGGTGAGCGGTTTCAAGGTTTCCTACCGCCGATCACCACGTCGCCGACCTTCTCGATCCGCAAGCGTCCGGCCGTCATCTTCACATTGGCGGACTATGTGCGCAACAGCGTGATGAGCGAAACGCAATCCGCGCAAATCGAGGCAGCCGTCGTCGCCAAGCAGAACATTCTCATCGCCGGCGGCACGTCTTCCGGCAAGACGACGCTCGCTAACGCCGTGCTTGCGCTTCCCGCCTTCGCCGAAGACCGCGTCTTTCTCATTGAGGACACGCCCGAACTACAATGCTCGGCCTGGGATTGCGTGCCGGCGCTGACGCGGCGGGCGCCGAAGCCGATTGGCGTCGCCGATCTTGTGCGCGACGCGCTGCGCATGCGCCCGGATCGCATCGTAATCGGCGAAATCCGTGATGGCGCAGCAGCGCTTGAGACGATCAAGGCCTGGAATACTGGGCACCCCGGGGGGTTATCGACAATCCACGCCAATTCCGCCGAAGATGCGCTCTATCGACTGGAAGATCTGATCACCGAAGTGACAGCGCAAATTCCCAAGCGCGCCATTGCGCATGCGATCGATCTGGTTGTGTTCATACGCCGCACCCGGAGCGGGCGCCGCGTCGAGTCGATCATCGATTACGCCACGCTGCGCCGCGAATGATACCGAACCAACATCGTTGCAGTTTGACTTACCGGTCTCCTGACGCCATCGCCTTCACCAGTTCAACGACCCGTCGGCGAACCTTTGGGCTCTTGATGCTGGCAAAGAGCGTAATGAGTTGACTGCCTTCTGAGGTAGCCAACACGCCATCGACCGCGCTAGATGTTTCTGCGCGACCGTGCGCGCCTGTCATGGCGCCTCGTCCAATGTCCTCGAAGACCCGCGCGACCGTCGTCTCGAGCGCGATGCAGATATCATAAAGGCGGCTCGCTGCGATACGGTTCACCCCTTTTTCGTACTTTTGCACTTGCTGGAATGTTACGCCCAACAATTCCGCAAGCCTCTCCTGGCTCATGCCCAGATCGAGTCTACGGGCGCGGACGCGCTGGCCGAGACGCACATCCACGCTATTTGCTGATCGCACATCGCCCATGCTGCGAGTGTCCTGCCTTCAGTTTGCCGGGACTCTCCGTCGCAGCGCGGCCGCGCCCTAATTAGGGCGCGCCCACTGTGTTCGGCGAGCGCTTGATCGTTAATGTGACCTCGAAGTGATTGTCGCAGGGGCTCGCGGCTGGACCGTTGCCGACATGGCCGAGGCAGTTGAAGTGATGCTTGCCGGATTCGAAATAAGCAGCCGTCGCGTGCAGATCCAGCCCGCCGCCCCTGCATGCAGAGCGTGCGCACGCTGTCAGGCGCGGCAGATCGTAAAGGTCATACGTCCGCGCGGCGCTTGGCCCCACCCGCTGGCTCACAATGAGTTCAAGCGCCTCGATATCCCTCAGGCGCTCCAGGAGCGTGCTGGCTCTCGGGGGCGTGAACGGCGCCAGCTTCCAGCTCCTCTAACCCAAGCGTGCAACCTTGCTCGGAAATCACACTGATAGTGTGTAGAGCAAATGGGGCGGCGCAGCAACTTTCCCGCGAGTGCGGAAAGACAAAGACCTCGTTGCGCTGGGCAAGACCATCAAGCGTCTGCGCGAGGGCCAAAACCTCTCTCAGGAGGAGCTGGCCGAGGAAAGCGGGTTGCATCGCAACTACATAGGCGGCATCGAACGCGGCGAGCGCAATGTCGGGATCCGCGCCATCTTTCGATTGGCCCGCGCGCTGAAGCTTCACCCCACGAAGCTCTTTGAATGACGCGCCCGCCCCGGCGATTGGAGGGGAAAATCCACTGACCCAAAATCGTACACTCCGCATCGTCGTCAAACACGCGCCCAAGCGAAGCGATTTGACGCTGTTTTCGCGGCGATTGGGAGAAGCGTGCGAGTCAACCCGCTGATCAGCGACTTTCGTTGAATTCGATTCAACGACCCACAATACTATTCAACGAAAGCATCCGGCACATCGAGGTCGATGGGCGCCGTCATTGCTGCCTCTCCGTGCGAGCCGAACCGCGCTCATGAACGGAGGTCGCTACACCAATGTCTCGCCCGATTGAGCGCCGCACGCGCATCGCGCTTGTCGCATCCGCCTTGTCTCTCGTCCTCATCGCGCCCGCGCACGCTGCCGGCTCTGGCATGCCGTGGGAAACGCCGATGCAGGACGTGGTGGATTCCATCACCGGTCCGGTCGCGCAGGCCGCCGCCGTCATCGCTGTGACGGTGTTTGGTCTCGGCCTTGCCTTCTCCGAAAGCGGATCGGGCATGCGGCGGGGCGTCTCCATCCTGTTCGGCGTCGCCATCGCTTTCGCGGCTGCGTCGTTCTTTCTGGATTGGTTCGGCTTCGGCGGCGGCTTCGTCATCCCGGCGGCTTGAAGCGGCATGACCGAGCGCGCCCTCACCAATGATCGCCCCGAAGGATACGAGGCGCCAGTCGCGGTTTCGCTGACGCAGCCTGTGCTGATGGCCGGCGTGCCGCGCGAATACGCGATCCTGATGGGCACGATCGCCGCCATCCTTGGGCTCGCGCTCAAGCTTTGGTGGCTCGGCCTTCTCTGGTGGGCGATCGCGCAAGCCGTCGGTCTTTGGGCCGCCCGTCAGGACGCGCGCTTCCTCGAAGTGCTGCGCCGCCATCTCAACCTACCCGCTTTTCTCGACGCCTGAGGGAGAAACGACCTTGCGTTTCCTCAACGAGTTTCGCCAACGACCCGCCCACCTCGCCGATCATCTGCCCTGGGCGTTGATGGTCGCGAATGGCGTCGTGCTCAACAAGGACGGCTCCCTGATGGCGACGGTCGCGTTTCGCGGGCCCGACCTTGAGAGCGCAGCGCCCGAAGAGCTGATGGCGACACGCGCGCGTCTCAACAATGCAATGAAACGGCTTGGCTCCAATTGGTGCCTACATGTCGAAGCGCGCCGCAGGCCCGCAGATCCATATCCGGACTCCGACTTTCCCGACGCCATCTCAGCCATCGTCGACGCCGAACGCCGCGTGAGCTTTGGCGCGCATGGCGCCGCGTTCGAGACCGATTATTTCGCCACCTTTACTTGGGCGCCGCCGCTCGATCGGACCAGCGGCATCGAACGCATGCTGTTTGACCGGGGCGCTGAAGACCGCGACTGGCGCCGGCATCTCGATCAGTTTCAGCGCGATGTCCTCGGCCTCGTGGACGTGTTCGCGACGGCGCTGCCGGAAGCGCGGCTCCTCGATGAGGCAGAAACACTTACCTACCTCCACGCCTGCGTCTCGACGCGCCCGCACAGGGTTGCATCGGGCTCGCGGCCAACCTTTCTCGATGTCGCGCTCGCCGACACGCCAATCCTGGCGGGTCTCGCGCCGCAACTGGGCGAACAGCATTTGCGCATTGTCTCCGTGCGCGGCTTTCCGGCCAACACGGCGCCAGGCGTGCTCGATGCGGTCGGCGAACTGGCCTTCCCGCTGCGCTGGGTCTGCCGTTGGATCGCCCTCGACAAGGCCGCGGCCGAAAAAGAAATCATACGTCTGCGCAAGCAATGGTTCGCCAAGCGCAAGGGCATGGGCGCGCTGCTGCGCGAAGCCATCACCAAGGAAGAAGCGCCGCTAGTCGATACCGATGCCGAAGTAAAGGCAGCGGAGTGCGATGGCGCGCTCGAATGCCTTGGCTCGGATGCCTGCGCTTATGGCTATCTTACGCTGACCGTCACGGTGACAGATACCGATACCGCGATCGCGGATGACAAAGCGCGGGCTGTCGTGGCCGCGCTCAACGCGCAAGGCTTTATCGCCAAGGTCGAAGATCTCAATGCGGTTGAAGCCTGGCTCGGCTCCCTTCCCGGCGAGCCTTATGCTGACCCGCGTCGCCCAATCGTCTCCAGCCTCAATCTCGCGGACCTGATGCCCGTTTCGGCAGTGTGGGCCGGGCCGCGCCACACCGCTCATCTCGGCGGTCCGCCGCTTTTGTTGGCGCGTACCGCCGGCGCCACGCCTTTCAGATTCTCTTTGCATGTCGGCGATGTCGGTCACGCGATGATTGTGGGACCGACTGGCGCAGGCAAGAGCGCGTTGCTGTCGTTCTTGGCGCTGCAATTCTTTCGCTATCGCAACGCCCAAGTGCTCTTCTTCGACAAGGGCCGATCCGCACGCGCGGCGACGTTGTGCGCCGGCGGCGAATGGCTCGCGCTCGGCCCCGATGCCGAAGAGACAACAAAGGTCGCGCTGCAACCGTTGGCGCGGGTTGACGAGGAAGCCGAACGGGTCTGGGCCGCCGACTGGATTGCCGACCTCGCGGCGACCGCTGGCGTCGAGATTACGCCGAAGGCCCGCGAAGAGATATGGGCGACGCTCCAGACCATGGCCACCGCGCCGCCGCCGCAGCGCACGCTCACCATTCTGGCCTCCCTCATACAGGATCGCGCCGTCGCCGCGGCGCTTGAGCCCTTCACGCTGCGCGGGCCGCATGGACGCTTGCTCGATGCCGCCGAGACGCGCGTCGCCATCTCACCCTTCGTTTGTTTCGAGATGGAAAGCCTTATGGCCGCGCCGTCTGCGATGAGCGCCGTGCTGTCCGCCCTTTTCCATGAAATCGAACGGCGCTTTGACGGCCGCCCCACACTGTTGGTGCTCGATGAAGCCTGGCTCTTCCTCGATGAGACCCGTTTCGCGGCCAAAATCCGCGAATGGCTGAAGACGCTGCGGAAGAAGAACGTCGCCGTCGTCTTCGCCACGCAAAGTCTTGATGACGTGGCGCGATCGTCGATCGCATCGGCACTGATCGAATCCTGCCCAACGCAAATCTTCCTGCCCAACCCACGCGCGCTCGAACCGCAAAGCGCCGAGCTCTATCACGGCTTCGGTCTCACCCGGCGCCAGTTGGAGCTCATCGCTTTCGCCGCGCCGAAGCGCGCCTATTATGTTCGTCAGCCCGGTGGCCGCCGCCTTATCGACATCCGCTTGAATGGCGCAGCGCTCGCGGTCTGCGGCGCGTCGGCGCCGCAAGATCAGAGCCTCATAGACTCCACGCTCGCGCGCAGCGGTCGCGACGGCTTCGCCGCCGAATTCCTCAAAGCCCAAGGCCTCACCCACGTCGACGCTCTGATCGACGCGTTTTCGCCCTCCACGGAGAAGGACAATGCCGAAGACATCGCTCTGGCTCTCTAGCGTCGCCGCCGGCGCGCTTGCGTTGACGGCTACCGTACCCGCCGCGCCAGCGCATGCGCAAATGGCGGTGATCGATCCGACCAATCTTGTGCAGAACCTGCTACAAGTGAAGCACGCCATCGAACAGGTGACGCTGCTGACCTCGCAACTGGAAGCGCAAGCGCGCATGTTGGCGAGCTCGCCGTTCGATCAGGCCAACGAAATTCGCTCAGCGCTTCAAGCAATTGACGGGCTTGTATCTGAAATCCGCGGCATCTCCGCGGAAGCCGGGCGCCTGCGCGAGCAATTCGAGTCTCTCTATCCTGGCGATCTCTCCGCCAGAACATTGATGGACATGGTGGGGGACGCGGAATCGCGCGTCCAAGCCACACGCGACACCGTCGCCGACACGTTAGAGATCGCCGCTGAGATCGAAGCCCGCCGTGGCGACCGTTCGGGCCGCATGAGCGGCGCGCTTGCGGCCTCGCACGGCGCGGAAGGCCAAACCAGTGCGATCCAGGCGACCACCCAGGCAATCGGCGCGCTCTCCGAACAATTGGAGAGCCTTGAAGCTCTGATGGCGGCGCAGACCCGCATGGCAGGTGCGGAAGCGGCCGCTCGCGCAGCTCGGGAAGCGCAATCGCGCGAAAGCCATGACCGCAATTGGCGCCGGGAAGCGACCGAAGTGCCGCCGCCCGATTTCGATCCGCTTCCCAACGCCCGGCGCTGAGGTCTGAACTCCTATGCCCGTCACAAGCGGCGTCTCCAATGATCTGATGACGGTGTTCTCCAACACCGTGTCGGCGGGCTTTGCCAACATCACTGGCGCCGTCAACGGCCTCTTTGGCATCATGATCGTGCTGACGGTCGCGCTGACGGGCATCTATTGGGCGCTCTCCGACAATCGCGCCTCGCTCGCCGCCGGGTTCTCGAAAATCTTGCTGATCGGTTTCTTCGCCTATCTCATCAATGATTGGCAGGGCCTGTCGGAAACGCTCTATGCCGGTTTCATCGAGCTGGGGCTCCTCGCCGGTGGCTCGTCACTCACGGCCAGCGACTTCCTCAATCCCGGCAAGATCATCGAAACCGGCTGGGAGATCGTACGCGCCATCGGCGAAAGTCCGCAGAACGCCTCTTCGGCGCTCGATGTGCTGGGCAACATGGTCGATGCGCTGATCTTCGCCTTCGCCATGCTTGGCATCATGATCGCCTTCGCCATCCTGGCGATCCAGATCGTCGTGGCGCTGCTCGAATTCAAAATCGTCACGCTCGCCGGTTTCGTGCTGCTCCCCTTCGGCATCTGGTCCAAATCCGCCTTCCTCGCCGAACGCCCACTTGGCTATGTCATCTCGGCTGGGCTCAAGATTCTCGCACTCGCGATCATTGTCTCCGGCGCGCAGGCCGTCTTCGACCAGCTTATGCCCAGCCCTGGCGCAGACATCTATGAGGCGCTCACGGTGCTGACTGCGGCCCTCATGCTCGCTATGCTCGCGATCTTCATTCCCAACCTCGCGGCGTCGCTGATCACTGGCGGACCCAATCTGGGCGCTGGCGCGGCGATCACGTCTGGCATCCTCATGGCTGGCGCGGGCGGGCTTGCCGCTTATGGCGCGGGTCGAGCTTTGGGCGCGAGCTTTGGCGCTATGCGCAGCATCGCCGGCGGTATGGCGCAGACCACGCGCGCCGCAGCCGGCGCCATTTCCGGCCCTCGTGGCGGCAGCGGCCCCAATCTGCCGCCGCCGCCGAAATCTCCGCCGCCAACGCCGCCAGCTTCATCAGGCGGTAGTGGCGCGAACTCACCGCCGTCTAGAACGCCGTCTTCGCCCGCCGGCTCAAATGCATCACCTTCGGGTGCGGGCGGCGCATCCGCTCCCGCAGCATCATCCACATCATCATCGGCGTCGCCTCCGCTTTCCGGCGCGGCGACCGTCTCAGCACCCGGCGCCAGGCGCAAAACACCGCGCGCGAAACGCCAGGATCAAGCGCTACGCGCATTTCTCGTCGCCAACACGGCGCGTCAGCTCCTGCCCAGCCAAGAACACTCCGGATCGCTTCCACCCAATCTGAAGAAAGAGGATTAGCCTCATGTCGCCGTTTAAGTCGCGCAGCACCCACCGCGCTTCGATCGCCGTGGAGACGCCTTTCCAGCAGGCCCAACAAATGTGGGACGACCGCATGGGCCTCACGCTCTCGCACGCGCGCAATTGGCGGCGTATGGCGTTCGCCACCTTGGGCGTCGCTGTGTTTCTCGGCGCCGGCTGGTGGGCACAAGCGAGCCGCGCAACGGTCACGCCCTTCATCGTCGAGACCGATCAATACGGACAAACCGCGCGCATCACCGCCGCTGACGGGACGTATCGCCCCAACGAAGCGCAGACCGCCTACTTCCTCGCCGATTGGGTGCGCCTCGTGCGGTCGAAATCGATCGATCCGATCGTCATCCGCCAAAATTGGCTGCGCGCCTATGATCTCGCCACGCCCCGCGTTGCTGGCTTCCTAAACACCTTCGCCCAGGAACGCGATCCGTTCGCCAATGTCGGTCGTGAAGCGGTGACGGTCGAAGTGTTGAACGTCATCCCGCGCTCGGATCGCACCTTCGATCTGCAATGGCGCGAAGACACGTTCGTCAATGGACAACGCGCGCGCAGCGAACGCTGGCGCGCTCTCATCACCGTGCGCATCGATCGCCCGCGCACAGAAGCGCAGCTCCGCGCCAATCCCCTGGGCCTTCACATCGAGGACGTGTCATGGTCGATCGACGCTTCGTAAATGGCGCGAGCGCGCTGGCGCTCGCCCTTGCACTCACAGCTTGCGCACACGCGCCAGCAACCATTCAGCCCGTGGCGGAAACCACGGCCACGCCTATCGAGGATCCGAACGCCATTCGCGGCCGTATCGTCGAAACCTCGGCGCCGGCTGTGGTGCAACCGCCCCCGCCTCCGCCGCAACCGGCGCCCGAGCGTGGCGCGTCGCAACGGCGCGAGCCGCGCGGTCTGCCCGCTATCCGCGCCGCTTACGCGGACGCATTGGCGCCATCACGCGGGGATTCCTTCCTCAACGGCGTGCAGGTGTTCTCCTACGAACCTGGCCGCATCTACGAGATCTACACAACGCCGCTGCGTGTCACAGTGATCTCGCTGCGGCCCGGCGAGCGGATCGTCTCCATGGTCGCCGGCGACACTGTGCGCTGGCAGATCGCGGAAACCACATCCGGCTCTGGCGCCGACGCGCGCTCGCATGTCGTGTTGAAGCCGCTGCGTCAGGGACTCACGACCAATCTAGTGCTGACGACCAGCGAACGCGTTTACATGATCGCGCTCCGCGCCACCGCGCAGACCGACGCATTCAACGCCGCCGTCGCTTGGGAATATCCCGACGCGTTCAACGAAGCGGACCTAGAGACGCTCCTGGTCACAGAAGGCGCGAGCACATCGCGTCTGCCGCTTGACCGGCTGGAGACGCGCTATCGCGTCGCGCCGCGCTTTGGTCAGACCGCGCCAGTCTGGACGCCGGAGGCTGTGTTTGACGACGGGGCCAAGACCTATATTCGCTTCCCAGCCGCCGCCGCGCACAGCGAATTGCCGCCGCTCTTTATTATTGGTCCGGACGGCGACGCTCAGCTCGTGAATTATCGCGTGCGCGGGCTCACCTATGTGGTCGATCAATTGTTCGATCGCGCCGAATTGCGTCTTGGCGCCCGTCGCCAGATCGTGGTGCGGATTACACGGACGGGAGCACGCTCATGAGCACCGCTCCCAACAAATGGCCGATCGACGACGCGCTCAACGCGCGCGCCAATCCGCCAACCCCGCCGCGGGCACGCAAGAAGGCGTTCATGATCCTGGGCGCAATTGCAGCGACTATCTTCGCCGGCGCGCTCGCCTTCGGCTTCATCATTGCGCCGAAATGGAAAGAAGAAGCGCGGCTGGCGCGGCAGGAAGAAGCCCAAGCCGAACGCGCGCGTCCAGGCGGCGCTCAGCCAGGCGAGCACATCCGCGAGGCGCCTGCGTCCTATGATCGTTTACAAGGCGCTTCGCCCGACGCGCTCGGACCCTCCCGTCTTGAAAGCAGCACGCCGACCGAGGCTGACGCCACAGCCGCTCAAGGCGCGCGCCGTCGACCTGAGCGCAGCCGTGGCGCGGAAGAAGCGGAAACCGCAGTCTCCTCGCCATTGCTGTTCGCGCAGAACGAACGGCGCACACCGCCGCAAGAGCCGCCTCAGCGTCTCACGCGCACCGAGGATTATGCCGCCGTCTATCTCGATCGGGCCCCTCTTTCACCGCTGTCGCGCAACGAGCTCAAGGCAGGCACGATTATTCCGGCCGCGCTCGAAACTGCCGTCGATACCGACTTGGCAGGCACGGTCACGGCGCGCGTCACGGCCAACGTCTATGACACGGTGACGGGTGACGTGCTCTTGGTGCCGCAAGGCGCGCGTCTGCTCGGCCGCTATGAGCGCGACGTCGCTTATGGCCAACGCCGCGCTTTCCTGGTCTGGGACCGCATCCTCTTTCCGAACGGCGTCAGCCTCACTTTGGGCGGCATGCCAGCAGTCGATGCGTCCGGCGCCACAGGCCTGCGCGATCGCGTTGACTATCATTCCGGTCGCCTGTTGGCCGCGCTTGCGCTGGGCGGCGCCATCACCACGATTGGCGAGTTGGCGCGCGACCAGGACGAGGATGAGCGCTCGCTAATCGCCAATGCCGGCGACGCCGCTGCAGCAGAGGCCGCGCAAGTCACGAGCCGCCTGGTCGATCGCGAATTGCAAGTGCGTCCGACTATCCGCATCCGCGCCGGTGCGCCCGTCCGCGTGTTGCTAACCCGCGACGTGATCCTCGACGAGTACGGAGCGCCGCGCCAATGAAAGCAAAGCTCGCCAGCGCGGGACGTTTGCTCGGCCCCGTCTTCATCGTGCTCGCGCTCCTCGCGGTCACGCCGCACGCGCTCGGCAAGATATTTCTCATCAACACGACGCCGAGCGTGCCGACCGGTCTCTACATGCGCGACTACAGCGCTTCAGTAGAGCCAAGCGTCATCGTCGCGTTTCGCCAACCGCCAGCGGCGCGTCACTACCTCGGCGATACGCTTGGCTTTCCGAGCGACGCGCCGCTGCTCAAACTGGTCGCCGCCGGTCCTGGCGATCGCGCGTGCCGGGAAGCCTCGGGCGTACGTGTCGGCGGCGCCTTGCGTCCAGTGATGGATAGAGACCCACGCGGCGCATCTCTCCCGCAATGGCGCGAATGCCGGATGCTGCGCGGCGACGAAATCTTCGCGCTCGGCGGTCACGGCGCATCGAGTTTCGACAGCCGCTATTTCGGTCCAGTTCATGATTCCGACGTGCTCGGCGTCTATCGGAGCATCGTGACGTGGTGAGAGCATTCGCCTTGCTGTTCGCGGCGAGCGTGGCCGCCTCGCCTGCTTTCGCCCAATCCGCGGATTGGCGCATTGCTGGCGGCGGCTTGTTTGCCGGCGTCGCCGAGGAAGCGCCAGCGCCGCAACGCACAGCGGACACGCGCGCCTCAGAACAACCGTTTGATGCGATCGTGCGGCGCGTTGCGAGCGAACACAATCTCGATCCCAATCTGCTGCATGCGATCCTGATCGTCGAAAGCGCCTACCGGCCCGACGCTGTGTCGAGCGCTGGCGCGCAAGGCTTGGCGCAACTCATGCCCGGCACGGCCCGCGATCTCGGCGTCGATGACCCGTTCGATCCGGAACAGAATGTCGCTGCGGGCGGCGCTTACATCGCCAGCATGTTGGAGCGCTACCAAGACGTGCGTCTGGCGCTCGCGGCCTACAATGCAGGTCCCGGCCGCGTCGACCGCTTGGGCCGCGTCCCCTCCATCCCCGAGACCGAAGGCTATGTGCGTGATGTGGTCGAGTGCTTTCTCGATCTCACCGCCGGTCGCACTGTCCATAGCGTTCGCGAATGCCGTGAGGACGCGCCGCCCGCAGTACGCGCCGAGCACAATCCCATCCTAATCGCGCGAACGCCCTGAAGGAGCCGCCCTCATGCTTGCCGACGAAAACAGGCTCCTCTCACCATCCGATGTCGCTGCTCTGCTCGACGTCAAAGCCACGACGCTTGAGAAGTGGCGCGAAACCGGCCGGGTCGACCTCCCCTTCGTCAAGCTCGGAACCAGGGCAATCAAGTACCGCTATCGCGATGTGGTCGCCTACATCGACGCCCGTGTGGCGACATCCACGGCTGAGGCACGCCTGCTTTCAGGCGCGGGCTCGGAGGTTCACCAATGAAACGCTCCAAGAGACCTTTCCGCCCACGCAAAGGCCTACCAATCAATCAGATGGATTTGTTCGAGGCGCTGCCGTCCACGAGGCTCGTCCATGCATCCAAGGCATTGGAGGCGGCGTCAGCCAGGCGGCGCGCTACAACACAGCCGCCTGCAAGCGTACTCCTGGATGTTCGTCAGGCCGCGGCGCGGCTCGGTCTCTCCAAATCCACACTCGACAAAATGCGCTGCCGCGGCGCCGGCCCCAAATTCGTCAAGTCCACGGATCGGGCTGTTCGATACGACCCCAAAGACTTGGACGCATGGGTGGAGGCGCGCCGAAGACAATCGACGGGGCAGTGAATATTTCTGGGGACGCCGGCTTGGGATTACTTCAGACGCCTTTGGTCGTGGTCCGGCATGCGGTGCAAAAGGGTCGGCTGCGGCCGGTGGCGCCAAGTTGGCTGATGCTCCCGAATGTTGCCCGGCATTGCCGCGCATGCCGATGGACAGAGCGCTGCGCGAACCGTGCGCTTCAGCAGCTAAACGCGGTTTGCAGTTCCAAAACTAAGTGCTTGATTTTTCGTGAAGCAAACTGAGTGCAGTTTGCACACTAAGTCATTGAAAAATTGGGCTCAGCAGCGTTTTTGGAGACCGATGCTCTACCAGCTGAGCTACACTCCTATGCCGCCCGCCGCCTGCGCGGCAGGCAAAGCTTGCTGGCAGGCATGAGAGCAGCGGCAGCGCTGAGTTTCTTCGCGCGGCCAGCAAATCCAAGGCGGGGCTTATGCCCCAAGCTTTGAAGCGCAGCAAGACGAACCCCGCCGACCTCCCCCGCCGACTAATTTAATCGGGGGCTTGACTCATACCGACTAGTTGGTATGTTCATTTATGCCGTCACCGGAAAAACCTTCCGCCCGCGAGAAGCTTCTGGCCGCCGCCGTGAAGCTGGTGCGCGCCCAGGGCTACGCCGCCACGACCGTCGACGACCTCTGCCGCGAGGCCGGCGTCACCAAGGGGGCCTTTTTCCATCATTTCGAGTCGAAGGACGCGCTGGCTGTAGCCGCTGCGGATTACTGGTCGGAGACGACCGGCGCGCTGTTCGCGTCCGCGCCCTATCACGACCACGCCGACCCGCTGGAGCGCGTGCTGGCCTACATCGACTTCCGCGCGGCCTTGATCGAGGGCGCGCCGGCTGAGTTCAGCTGTCTCGCCGGCACCATGGTGCAGGAAGCCTACGCCGCCAGCGACGATATCCGCGCCGCTTGCGAAGCCAGCATCTTCGGTCACGCCGCCACGCTCGAAGCCGACATCGAAGCGGCGCGTGTGAAGTACAAAATAGACGGCGACTGGACCGCGTGCAGCCTCGCCTTGCACACGCAAGCCGTGCTGCAAGGCGCGTTCATTCTCGCCAAGGCGCACGGTGGGCCGGAGATCGCGCGCGAGATGGCGGGGCACCTCAAACGCTACGTCCAGCTGTTGTTCAGGCAATCCAAGGGAGAGAGAAAATGACCGAGATAATCACAGTCGAAACCACCGTCGCAGCGCCGATCGCAGCAGTTTGGCGCGCTTACGTGACACCTGAAGACATCAAGCAATGGAACGCGGCGTCGGACGACTGGCACACCACAGCCGCCAGCGTTGACCTGCGCGTGGGCGGCGCTTTCAGCTCGCGCATGGAAGCCAAGGACGGGAGCTTCGGCTTCGATTTCGCGGGAACCTACACCAACATCGTCGCAGAGAAGCTGATCGAATATGACTTCGGCGACAGAAAGGCGAAAGTCGAATTCACGCCGAGCGAAGGTGGCATTGCGTTGCGCGTCACCTTTGACGCGGAAACCACGCATCCGGTCGAGCAACAACGAAGCGGCTGGCAGGCGATCCTCGATAGGTTCGCCCGCCATGTTGAAACCAAGACGGCGCACTAACGCTTAGTAGCCTGAGGAGAAGCCCTTATGCCCAACACCATCCGCTTGCACCGCGTGCTGCGCGCGCCGCCGGAGCGGGTCTATCGCGCCTTCGTGGACGCCGACGCACTGTGCAAATGGCTGCCGCCGCATGGCTTCACCGCCAAGATGCACCATTTCGACGCCAAGGTTGGCGGCGGCTATCGGATGAGCTTCACCAATTTCACCACCGGCGGCAGTCATTCATTCACGGTGAAATATCTGGAGCTGTCGCCGAACGAACGCATCGTCCACACCGATCAATTCGACGATCCGAACCTTCCCGGCGAAATGCGCGTCACCATCGCGTTCAAGAAAGTCTCGGTCGGAACCGAACTCAACATCGAACAAGCCGGCGTGCCCGACCTCATCCAGCCGGAGGCCTGCTATCTCGGCTGGGGCGAATCCCTCACGCTGCTGGCGCAGCTCGTCGAGCCTGAGATTCCGGGCTGAGGGAGGCCAAGCAATGAGAGAGCTGATCCTGAAAATGTCGATGTCGCTCGATGGCTTCGTGAGCGACATCGACGGCCGCAACACGTGGATGTTCGGCGCCGATCAAGAGGCGAAGGCCTGGAGCGTGGATTACCTTTGGAATGCCGGTCTGCACATCATGGGCAGCAACACCTTCCTCGGCATGGCCTCCTGGTGGCCGACCTCCGTCGATCAGTTCGCGCCGCCGATGAACCAGATTCCCAAAGCCGTCTTCTCGCGCCAAGGGGCGTCGATCCTTGAACGTGCGAGCAATTCGCCCAGCGCGCAGACGGCGACGCTGCAGCCAGGCGCTGAGAGTTGGGCGGCGGCGTATGTTGCAAGCGGCAACCTCGCGGATGAAATCGCGACATTGAAGGCTCAAGAGGGCAAGGCGATAATCGCTCATGGCGGCGTGAGCTTCGCGCGTTCTCTTGTCGCCCGGGGATTGATTGATCAGTTCGTTTTGCTTGTGATCCCCGTGGCGTTGGGCAAAGGGCAGCCACTGTTTTCTGATTTGCCGACGCCGAAGCCGCTCAAGCTGATCAGCTCACGACCATTTCCGGGCGGCGCCGTGGCACAGATTTATCGGCCTGCGTGAAGCCGCCCAGCGGAATTCTGAAGGAGAAAACGATGACCGATTCCAACGAACGCCTCATGCAAGGCGTCATCCCCTACCTCTCCATCGACGGCGCGCAGGACGCCATCGCCTTCTATCGCAAGGCCTTCGGCGCGCTCTGCCACGGCGATGTGGCGCTGATGCCGGGCACGGAGCGCGTCGCCAATGCGAGTCTCGTGATCAATGGCGGCGTGATGATGCTGTCGGATACGTTCCCGGAAATGGGCCATGCGCCGGCGAAGGCGGGACATGGCTTCACCATGCAACTCGTCGTCAACGACGGCGATCTGTGGTGGAATCGCGCCGTGCAGGCGGGCTGCACTGTGAAAACGCCCTTCGAGAAACAGTTCTGGGGCGACCGCTATGGCCAGTTGCTCGATCCTTTCGGCATCGAGTGGGCGATCAACGAACCAAGCGCGGAAAATCGCGAAATCGCCAAGACTCTGAAACTTGCCTGAGGAGTCCACCATGACCGGCCTGCAACAGAAAGTGCGAACTTGCCTCTGGTTCAACGGCAACGGCCATGAAGCGGCGGCGTTCTACGTCTCGCTGCTGCCCGACAGTTTCATCGAGCTGGAATTGTACGGCGATCCGCCGCTGGTGGTGGAGTTCACGCTCGCCGGCGCGCCGATGATGATCTTGAACGGCGGCCCTCACTACACGCACACGCCAGCGGCCTCGATCAGCGTGCTGACCAAGGATCAGGCCGAGACGGATCGCCTGTGGAACGCGCTGATCGAAGGCGGCGGCGAAGAAAGCATGTGCGCATGGTTGGTCGATCGCTTTGGCGTTTCGTGGCAGATTGTGCCTGAAGCTCTGCCGCGCTTGCTGATGAGCGAAGATCGCGCTGCTGCATCGCGCGCACGCGAGGCGATGCTCAAGATGCGCAAGATCGACATTGCCGCGCTGGAGGCGGCGGCGCGCGGATAACCTGACTGAGGAGAAGCAAAATGACTTATGTCGATGGGTTCGTCGTACCCGTGCCAAAAGCCAAGAAAGAGGACTACCGGCGCATCGCCGAAGAAGCGGCGCCCGTGTTCAAGGACTACGGCGCGCTGGCGGTGGTCGAAACCTGGGCCGACGACGTGCCGAAGGGCAAGACCACCGATTTCTACATGGCGGTGAAATGCAATGACGACGAGACGGTCGTGTTCTCCTGGATCGTCTGGCCAGACAAGGTCACGCGCGATGCCGGCATGGCCAAGGTGATGACCGATCCGCGCATGCCGAGCGACATGTCCACGATGCCGTTCGACGGCAAGCGCATGATCGTCGGCGGCTTCGAGACGATCGTGAACGCCTGAACAACAAAGCGGCGGCCCCCTATTGTGAGGCCGCCGCTCATGTTGCCGACCGTGCGAACCGGCTATTCGCCGTCGTAAAGGACTTCCCAGGTGTGGCCGTCAGGATCGGTGAAATAACCGGAATAGACGCCATCATCGTCCGACGCCGCCACGGTCTGCGCGCCGGCGCGCTGCGCCTGCGCCATCACCGCATCGACCTCGCCTTTGCTTTCGGTGAAGTAGCTGATGATGGTCTCCGCCGCGCCGCGTGCGGCGGGGCGATGGCCTAGGCGCTCGACATAGGTGCCGAACTCGCTGCGGTTCAGCAGCACGAGATAGACGCCATCGAGATCCAGCGCGGCATGGTCCTCGTCCTGCTCTTCGATCGCCAGGCCAAGACCGTCGCGGTAGAATGCGATCGACTTCTGCAGATCGTCGACCGGAATCGTGACGCAAGAAATCGCTGCGGGCATCGCCTCACCTCCAAAGACGCGTTGTGCGCCATCGCATCGAGGAGTGAATCGATTTGGCGAGGGGCACAAGGCGCAACACGGCGGGCTGGGCCCGCTCTCCACCGTCGCGTCGGCAGACGGGTTGCGGTCCGTCCGGCGCGACGCGCCGGCGCTGCCCCGCGCCGCCGCTGCGAGCGCCTCGCCGCGGCTCGCGGCATTTCCCCTGAAAGGCGAATTTTACCTTTGATTTCATGGATTAAGCTGTGTCTTCCGTGCATCGTCCGGCGGTAATCATGAATGCGGCGGGGGGTGCGGAATTGTGGATTATTGCTGGGCGGCCCATTTGTGGGTCCTCCCAGAACGGGTGATCACACAAGGGGTTCATACCTATGCGTAACTGGATCATCGGCGCTGCGGCCCTCCTGGCCGTTGCGGCGCCGAGCGTCGCCGCAGCCCAAACGGGCTATGTCGGCGTCACATATGGCAATGCCGACGCCGGCGGCGCCGCCGACGAAGATTTCTACGGCGCTGAAGGCGCCGTCGCCTTCGCCGGCTCCGGCTCCATCGTCATCGAAGTCAACGCTGCCTTCACCGACAGCGACGACTCCGACTCCGCCGCCGGTCTGACCGGCCACGTCTACAGCCGCAACGACAGCCACCTGTTCGGCGGCTTTGTTGGCGTCTCCGATTCCGACGACAGCACCACCTGGGTCGCCGGCCTCGAAGCCAACAAGTACTACGACAATTGGACGCTCGCAGGCGCCATCTTCTACGGCAACAACGACGACGTCGACGCTGACGGCTACGGCCTCAACGTCGAAGCGCGCGCCTTCGTCCACGACAACTTCCGCCTGAACGGCAACATCGGCTATGCCAGCGTCGACGCCGGCGCGGGCGACGACGACGTCATGCTCTACGGCGTCGGCGGCGAATACCAGTTCGCTTCCGTCCCGGTCTCGATCGTCGCGGGCTACAACACCGCCGACTTCGACGGCGGCGATGTCGACACCTGGACCATCGGCGTTCGCTACAATTGGGGCGGCACGCTCCGCGATCGCGATCGCAACGGCGCCAGCCAAGCCAGCGTCGCCGGCGTGAGCTCGGTGTTCTAAGCTTTCTGAGTAGGCAACTAAACTTGCAAAGCCCCGGCTTCGGCCGGGGCTTTTTCTTTCAGCCAAGATCGATACCGGCGCGCTCCAGCACCTGCCGCGCGGGATCGAGGAGCGCTCCGTACTTGGCGAAGCGGCCCACGGCGGCGTTCGACATTGGCTGGCGGACCTGCCGCGCGCTCGGTGTGGAGACGCCAGCCGCGTTTTCGTGAAACGCCAGCGTTCGCTCGTCCCAGGGCAACCCGCAAAACTCGAGCAGCGCACGTATGCGCAGCTCCGGCGCAGCAACAAGATCCTCGTATTGCAGCACCATGAAGCGATCAGGCGGAAGCCTGTCGCGCCAACGCTGGATCACGCGATCGAAGACGACGAACTTTTCAGCCGTCGCCGCCAGAGCGTAGACATAGTCAAAATAACGGTCGTCGAATGGGAAAATCTGTTTGTAGTTGCTAAGCACCGAGTCGAGCGGGTGGCGGCGCATGACGATGATCCGCGCATTCGGCAGCGCGCTCAAGATGACCGGCGCAAGATAGAAATTGCTGGGCGCTTTGTCGACGAAACGCGGCGCTGCGCCCGTAAGAGGACGCGTGCTGTCGATGTAGGCGCGCCCCAGCTTAGCCGGATCGACATTTCCCACTTTCGCTAGCATATCTGCATCGAGGGTTGCAGGCGTCTTCGAACCCGACATCAACTTCAACAGAGATACGAAGTTTCCGATCTCGCCGGCCGATGTCACCTGAGGGTGACTGGAGAGAATTCTGTCCGCCAGCGTGGTGCCCGATCGCGGCAAACCGGTGATGAAGATGGGGTCCTGATCGGGGCAACCTGGCTTCTGGCTCGGCTGCACCGCCAAGGCTGCATCGGCGAGCGCCGCATCGTCTTTGGGTCTATAGGGATGGAGCTGCCGGCGGCGCTGTTTCGCCCGATCCAGCCAATGGAATGATCTCGGCAAATCGCCAAAATCTTCGTACGTCTTGGCGAGTGCGTGACCGACATGGAGCGTGCGCCACCCGTCCGGATCGGGCAGCGCGAATTGGCGTTCAAGTTCGGGGATGTCGTTCTGGAGGACGCTCTGTTTTTGCAATTGCACGAGCGCATGACGCGCCCGGAAGTTCAGGCCTTCGATCTTGAGCGCGTCAGCATAATTTCGCGCCGCCGCTTCAAACTCGCCCATATATTCCTGAGTCACGCCCAGTTCGAAACGGAAATGCGTTTGTCCGGGGTCAAGCCTGCAAACCTGTTCGAACTGAGCGAGCGCGGATGGATAATCGCCGCTAATGCGATATGCCATTGCGGCGCCATAGACGGCGCGCGCGTCGTTTGGGTTCTCCTTGACCGCATGCGCCGCAAGCGAGCGCATGGCTGCGAACCGGCCAACCAGTTTAGCAACTTCCGCGTCACTCATGATGCGCGCATTCACGTCGCCTTGCGCTTGCGGCGGCCGAGTCCCTCCTTCTGAAATCGAGCAACTCGAATCTCAGCTGGCAGGTATTCCGCTCGAAAACGGCATCCAGGGCAGGTCAAACTTTGGGGCGTCGAGATCGTAATCTTGCTTTCTTGTGGCACCGGATCATCCTTGACCCGATATCCGGCCCCGCACCCCTTGCAGAACACGACAACGTAGTACTTCCCGAGCTCTCTTGGCTTCATCGCGCGCCTCCCGTGACCAGCCTAGGCCAGGGTCCGGTACAATGCATGTCGCGACGGCGCAAACCGGAGCCAAAAGCGTTGCTGGCCAGCCACGCTTGAGGCTGCGTAGTCGCCCGGGCCGCAGCACCCCATTGAAGCGTAGCGGCCAGAAAAACTATGTTGCGATTCGGGAAATCGGCCGGCTGTGGTCGAGCGGGAACTAGAGGAAAAATTACATGAAATTCAAGATGTTTGCGGGCGCGGCTATTGCTGCGCTGATGACCGCCGGCGCCGCTCACGCGCAGAGCGGCCATGTGGGCGTTGGCTTCCAAACCGCCGACGCTGGCGGCGGCTCGGAGGTCGACTCGACCGCCGTGGATGGCGCCTTCCTGTTCACTGACAATTTCCAGGTCAACGCGGCCTACGCCTCGCTTGAAGGCGACGCCGACGCCTGGGGCATCGACGCCTTCCTGTTCAACCGCAGCGAAACCGGCGCCTTCGGCGGCTTCATCGGCTACCAATCTCTCGACCTGGGCGGCAGCTCGACGGCCGATGGCTGGAACATCGGCCTGCTCGGCCAAATGTATTCCGGCAACACCACCTGGTCGGGCCAATTGGGCTACGCCGATACCGAGAGCGACATCAGCATTCTGCATCTCGACGGCGAAGCGCGTCACTTCTTCAGCGACAACTTCTCAGCCCAGGCCAACCTCGGCTTCGGCAACATCGACATCAGCGGCGGCGGCGACGGCGATTTCTGGAGCGGCGGCGTGGGCGCCGAGTGGCAATTCACCGGCGCGCCGATCAGCATCTATGGCGGCTGGCAGCACGTCGACTTTGACGGCGGCGACGTCGACACCCTCGGCGCTGGCGTCCGCTGGAACTTCGGCGGCGGCACCCTGCTCGAGCGTAATCGCTCGGGCGCGAGCTATCGCCGTGCGGTGCCGAGCTTCTTCGAACTGCTCGTCGGCGGCGGCAACTCGAACTACACGCCGCGCTAAGCCTCAACAGGGGTTGCAGATTAGGGGCCGCTCTCGCAAGAGAGCGGCCCTCTTCTTTTGGAATGCGAGGAAGACATTGGAGGGCGCGCCGGTCATAATGACCAGCCAAGGTGGTTCGGCATGGCTGACCAGGATTTTGCGCCTCGCCTGCATGTGCTGCTCGCCCGCAGCGCCAACACGGCGGTAATCTTCCGGCGCGGGCCATCGAAGCGCATGGCCACGTTTGGCTGGGATCGCGCCACCGATGAGATCAAGGTCGGGCAATGGCTGAAGGGCCGCATCTATGAGCGTCGCGCCGATCTTTCGCCGGACGGCAAGCACCTCATCTATTTCGCCTTCAACGGAAAACGCCGCAGCGAAACCGGCGGCTCATGGACGGGCGTGTCGCGCGCGCCCTATCTCGCTGCGCTCGATCTCTATAGCGCGATGGGGTGCTGGGAAGGCGGCGGGCTTTTCATCGACGACAAACGCTATTGGCAGAACAACCGCTATTTCGGCGACGACGATATACTGCGCCACAATAGCGGCCTCATCCGCGATTCCGACGCGCGCCCGGCGCAGCAATTCGGGGCCGAATGCACCGGCGTCTATTATCCGCGGCTCCTGCGCGACGGCTGGACATTGGTCGAGCGCGACCGCAGCGATCGCTGGAACAAGTGGACCATTTTCGACAAGCCGCTCGCGCGCGACTGGGTATTGCGCAAGATCGCCAACGAGCAAGTCGATCACCCGCCCGGCAAGGGCTGCTATTGGGACTATCACCAGCTGCGCAACACCAAGAGCGGCGCGGAGATCGACCTGCCGGACTGGGAATGGGCCGAATGGGATCGCGGCGCTTTGGTGTGGGCCGAGCACGGCAAACTCTATCGCGCACCACTGCCCGATGATGGCGCGCTAACGCCCGCGCTCATCCACGACTTCTCCGATTACAAATTCCAAGCCATCAAAGCCCCGTACGAAACCGACGGCGAAGACGCGCCGATGTCTACGAAGGCGCGCAAGCGCAAAGCGCGGAAAGATGCGAAGCGGGAGAAGGTGGGGCGGGCGTGAGCTTGCTGCACGCCGACACAGCTAAAGTGAAACGATTTTAGACGGTCCTGGCCACGCGGAACCCGATGTTGCTGACGCGGTGCACAGACTCGTACCCGCCAGCGTTCGCAGAACGGAGAATCTCCGGATCGCTGTTCCAAGTACCACCGCGAAGGAAGTGCGCCGAGCAACTTGAATAGTAACAGTCCTCGACCCATTCCCAGACATTGCCATGCATGTCATAGAGCCCGAACGCATTGGGCTGAAACGACCCGACGGGCCGGGTTCTATCGTCGGTGCAAGCGGAGAAGTTCGCGCCGTTGCGCGCGTTCTGGTCGCACACCGGATCGGAATCGCCCCAGGAAAAATTCGTCGTCGTTCCAGCGCGCGCCGCGTATTCCCATTCCTCGGACCTAAGCAGGCGGTAGCGCTGGCCGGTGCGCTGGCTCAGCCATTGCACGTAAGCTTGCGCGTCGTTCCAGCTGACATTGATCACCGGGCGGTTTCCGCGGCCCCAGCCTCGATCATCTGGCCTGTAGCCATTGCAGCCACCTGCGGCAACGCACGCATCCCATTGCGCGAACGTGACCTCGTAACGGCCTACAGCATAGGACTGACCGGGGATGCGCACCATTTGCGGGCAAATGTCGGGGCAATCGCGAATGATGTTTCCGGTTTGCGCAACAGGTTGCTGCGGCGGCGTCTGAGTTGGTGCGGAAGGCGGCGCCGTATCGTGCTGCCCTTCCACCGCCGGCGCTGAACCATCCGCCACATCAGTCTCTTGCGGCACACTCGCCGCACCTCCCTCCGCCGCCACCTGCTCCTGCTGCACGCCTTGCAGCAACGCCGGTGCGAAGCGCCAGGCGCCGTAGCCCAAAGCGAGCAGCGCCAGTGCGGCGCCGATCCAGAGCGGTGCGCGGTTTGGTCCGCGTTCGCGCGTGGGCGCTGGCGCTGACCCCGCGCTCTTGCCGCCGATTTTGCTCAGATCGATGATGCCGGTGTTGACGCTGGCGCGGATCGCGGCCGCCAGGCGCTCCACGTCATCGTGAAAATCCGGATCGCGGCGGATGATCGCCGCGTTGCGGCGCAAGAGCGGCCGCATGTTCTCCGGCACTTCCTCGCCGCGCGGCATGCGCGCACCGTTCACGAGCACCGGCACCACAAGCAGCCCAGGCGTTGCAAGCGCCGTCTCTATCTCGGTGCGCACCCAATCGTGATCGTCATCGATTCGGCGCTTGCCGCTTTCGTCGCGCGAGTCGAGCCAATGCGGCCCGATCAGAACCAAAGCCACGCGGCAACGCGGGAGCACGGTCTTGATGTAATCGCCGAAATCGACGCCGGGGCCGATATTGTCGACATCCTTGAACACGCGCTGGCGCCCGAAGCGCTGCGCCATGGCGTCATAGATGCGCCCTGCAACATCGGCGGTGTCGTCGCGCCGATAGCCGATAAAGATCGCTTCCCCCGCCATGGCCCTGTCCCGCCAAGCTCCGTCGCACACACGCTAGGGTAGCCAGCGCAGACAAACCGGCAAGCAAAAAGGGCCGCCCTCGCGAGCGGCCCTTTCGCATTTTGGTATCGCGTCGGCGCTTAGGCGCGCAGCTTAGCCAGCACTTCGGCGCTCACTGCCTTCGGCACTTCTTCGTAATGGCTGAATTCCATCACGTACGAAGCGCGGCCCTGTGAGAACGAACGCAGTGTGTTGACGTAGCCGAACATGTTGGCGAGCGGGACCATCGCGTTGATGATGGTGGCGTTGCCGCGCATGTCCTGACCTTGGATCATGCCGCGCCGCGAGTTCAGATCGCCGATCACCGAGCCGACATACTCTTCCGGGCTCGTCACCTCGACCTTCATGATCGGTTCGAGCAGGCGCGGATCGCCCTTTTCCTTCAGTTCGCGGAAAGCGGCCTGCGCCGCGATCTGGAAGGTCAGCACGTTGGAGTCGACGTCGTGGTATTTGCCGTCGACCAGACGCGCGACCACGTCGATGACCGGGAAGCCGGCCAGCAGGCCGTTTTCCTTGGCCATGTTCAGGCCCTTTTCGACGCCCGGCACATATTCCTTCGGCACGTTGCCGCCGACGATCTTGTTCTCGAACTTGAAGCCCGAGCCCGGTTCGCCAGGCTCGAACTCGATCTTCACTTCGGCGAACTGGCCTGAACCGCCGGTCTGCTTCTTGTGCGTGTAGAGAATGGTGGCGGCGCGGCCAAGCTTCTCGCGGTACGCAACCTGCGGCGCGCCGACATTGGCTTCGACCTTGTAGGTGCGGCGCAAGATGTCGATTTTGATGTCGAGATGGAGTTCGCCCATCCCCTTGAGGATGGTTTGACCGGACTCCTGGTCCGTCGACACGCGGAAGGACGGATCTTCCGCAGCGAGCTTCGCCAGCGCAACGCCGAGCTTTTCCTGGTCGGCCTTCGACTTCGGCTCGACCGCCACTTCGATGACCGGCTCCGGGAATTCCATGCGCTCGAGAATGACCGGCTTCTGCGGATCGCAGAGCGTGTCGCCGGTGCGCACTTCCTTGAGGCCCGCGAGCGCCACGATGTCGCCGGCGTAGGCTTCCTTGATGTCTTCGCGGTTGTTCGCGTGCATCAGCAGCATGCGGCCGGCGCGCTCCTTCTTGTCGCGCGTCGAGTTCAACAGGCTGTCGCCCGCGTTGAGCACGCCCGAATAGATGCGGCAGAAGGTGATCGTGCCGACGAACGGGTCGTCCATGATCTTGAAGGCGAGCAGCGATAGCGGCTGGCTGTCGCTCGACTCGCGCACCAGTTCCTTCTCGGGGTCGTCCATGTCGACGCCCTTGATCGCCGGGCGATCGGTCGGCGCCGGCAGATAATCGACGACCGCATCGAGCAGAGGCTGTACGCCCTTGTTCTTGAAGGCCGAACCGCAGAGCATCGGATACCAGGCCGCCTTCTGCACCGCGAGGCGGATCAGGCGCTTCAACTCTTCCTTCGAGGGTTCCTCGCCTTCGAGGTACTTTTCCATCGCCGCGTCGTCCATTTCGACGGCCGCTTCGACGAGGGCGGCGCGATACTCTTGCGCCTTGTCCTTCAGATCGTCGGGAATATCGACATAGTCGAACTTGGCGCCGAGGCTCTCATCCTTCCAGATGATGGCGCGCATCTCGACCAGGTCGACGACGCCTTTGAAGCCTGACTCGATGCCGATCGGCAGCTGCAGCGGCACCGGGCGCGCGCCCAGACGCTTCTTGATGTCTTCGACGCACATGTAGAAGTCGGCGCCGGTCTTATCCATCTTGTTGGCGAAGATGATGCGCGGGACTTTGTACTTGTCGCCCTGGCGCCACACGGTTTCGGTTTGCGGCTCGACTCCCTGGTTGCCATCGAGCACGACGACGGCGCCGTCGAGCACGCGCAAGCTGCGCTCGACTTCGATGGTGAAGTCGACGTGGCCGGGCGTGTCGATGATGTTGAGGCGCTTGCCGTTCCAGAACGTCGT
>LWDN01000041.1:0-832 GCA_002083515.1 Proteobacteria bacterium HN_bin10 | reverse complement strand
CGGTCGTCGTGGTCTTGCCCGCATCGATGTGGGCCATGATGCCAAAGTTGCGGTAGTCTTCGATCTTGTACTGACGAGGCATGACAATTCTGTCCGTGTGTTCGATCGCCCGGCGTCTTGGCGGCGCCGGGTTTAGGTCCGGCGTCGGAAGCGCCGGCGATCCGTTTGGATTACCAGCGGTAGTGTGAGAATGCGCGGTTGGCTTCGGCCATCCGGTGCGTGTCTTCACGCTTCTTCACCGCGTTGCCGCGGTTGTTCGATGCATCGATGAGTTCGCCGGCGAGGCGCTCCTGCATCGTGTTTTCGTTGCGCGCGCGGGCGGCGCCCACGAGCCAACGGATCGCCAGCGCCTGACGGCGCTCGGGGCGAACTTCGACCGGCACCTGATAGGTGGCGCCGCCGACGCGGCGCGAACGCACTTCGATCGCCGGGGCGACATTGGCGAGGGCGTCGTGGAAGGCTTCGATCGCCGGGCGCTTCATCTTCTTTTCGACCGTGTCCAGCGCGCCGTAAACGATCTGCTCGGCAGCGGATTTTTTGCCCTCGTACATGACGTAGTTCATGAACTTGGTGAGCACGAGATCGCCATGGACGGGATCGGGCAGAACTTGGCGCGGCTCGGCGCGGTGACGGCGGGACATGCTGCTTCTTCCTTACTTCGGTCGTTTCGCGCCATAGAGCGAGCGGCGCTTCTTGCGGTCCTTCACGCCTTGCGTGTCGAGCACGCCGCGCAGGATGTGATAGCGCACGCCCGGCAGGTCCTTCACGCGGCCGCCGCGGATCAGCACCACCGAGTGCTCCTGCAGGTTGTGGCCTTCGCCCGGGATGTAGC
>LWDN01000040.1 GCA_002083515.1 Proteobacteria bacterium HN_bin10 | reverse complement strand
ACCGGCGAGCGCAAGGAAAAGACCGAGTGGCACCGGGTGGTGATCTTCAACGAGAATATCGCCAAGGTGGCCGAGCAGTATTTGAAGAAGGGCGCCAAGGTTTACATCGAGGGCCAGCTGCAGACGCGGAAATACGAGCAAGGCGGCGTCGAAAAGTACACGACCGAGGTGGTGCTCCAGCGCTATCGCGGCGAACTGACCATGCTCGACGGCAAGGGGGATGGCGGCGGCCGCTCCTATGACGACGGCGGCGACAGCTTTGCCTCGTCGAGCGGCAAGAAGCGCGTCAGCGACGGCCCGCGCGAGAGCTTCAATCAGGATTTGGACGACGAGATTCCGTTCTGAGGCGCGTCAACAACGCGGGGTTCCACCGCATGGAATCCCGCTAAGAGAGCGGCGTGACCCCGCCTTCGCGCGCGTTTGCGCCGCTTGATCTTCTGCAGCTCCTATCCATCGCGCTCATTTGGGGCGTGAACAATATTCTCGCCAAGATCGCGGTCGACGCGCTGCCGGCGATGATGACGGTGGCGCTGCGCTTCATCTTCGTGTTGGCGGTGCTGGCGATGTTCATCCGTCCGCCGCCGCGCGGCCAGTGGCCGCTGTTTGCGCTGATGCTGGCGTTCATCGGACCCGTGCACTTCGGCATTCAATATGTCGGCTTGAAGCTCGCGACCGATATCGCGCCGATGGTGGTGGCGATGCAGCTCTGGGCACCGGCTTCGGTGGTGTTTGCGGCGCTGTTGCTGAAGGAGCGCATCTCGCCGCTGCGCTGGGCGGGCGTCACCGTGGCGTTTCTCGGCACAGCGTCGATGAATTTCGATCCGGCCGTGTTCGCGCAAGGCGGTGCGCTCGCGCTCGTCGCTCTGGCTTCCGTGTCCTATGGGTTCGGCGCGGTGCTGGTGCGGAAGCTGGGCGCAATGGATGTGTGGTCGACGCAAGCCTGGATAGCGCTCTCGATCGTGCCAACCATGGTCAGTGCGTCGCTGTTGTTCGAGATCGGGCAGGTCGAAGCGGCGCAAAATGCGCACTGGATCGTTTGGGCGGCGCTTATCTTCGGCGGCCTGATTTCCTCTATCGTCGCCAACGCTTTCCTGTTCCGGCTGGTGCAGAAATACGAAGTGTCACGGACCACGCCCTATCTGCTGCTGACGCCGGTGATTTCCTTCACCCTGGCCGCCGTAGTGCTGCACAATCAGATCACGCCGCAAATTCTGTTTGGCGCCGCGTTGACCATCGGCGGCGTGCTGTTGGTGGCGCTGGCTGAGCGGCGGCTTAGGGCAGCGGCGTGAGCGCCGCGCAGGCGATGCGCGCCCCGGCATTGCCGATGGGCTGAGTGCTGTGATCGTCACGGCTGGCGTGGATGAGCAGCGCCGCACCATCGCTGTCCAAGAGCGGCAGGCGATTGCCGATGCGAGCGTTGTGCAGCGTAACGTGCGGCGAAAACACCTCGGCCCCGTGGACGCCGGCGGGTGAGGCGAAAATGTTGGGAAGATCGCCGGATTCCGGCCCGCGGCGATTCAAGAGGCCATGCTGGGTCCGGTGGCCTAAGCTGATGTGAGCGCCCGCGGCCTGGAAGCCATTGGCGAAATCGCTGCAATCGCCGCGCTCGTGCAAATGCAGCCCGTGCCAGCCGGGCGGCAGGCGTCGCTCTAAAAACTCCAAATGAATCAACACTCCATGCGGCGCCTCTGTGAACGTGGCTTGCCCGACCGCCTGGCCGTCACTGCCGACGATCCAAGCCGTGCGCGGCTGCATTTGTGCGGCGAGCTGAGCGCCGTCCGGCGTGCCGGCGCAAGCTGCCAGCAGGCCTGCGAAAATGAGAGCGGCGAGAGAACGCATGGGGCTGTCCTTCGTTTGCGGCGGAGCCGGCGCGATGTTAGTTTCTGCCGGAATCGAGGCTAGTTTTTCTAGTCTTTGCCGCATCCCAACACGGCTCGCCCAAGAGCCCAAGAGATTAGATCCCGGGTCCCGTGTCAGACACGTCCGATCCCGCCGAGAACGGCGGGCCATCCCTTCCCAAAGGCATATCGCTGATCAGCGTCGAGGACGAGCTGAAGCGCTCGTATCTCGATTACGCGATGAGCGTCATCGTTTCGCGCGCGCTGCCGGACGCGCGCGACGGACTGAAGCCCGTGCACCGCCGCATCCTCTACGCCATGGATGAGGCCGGCAACACGCACGACAAGGCCTATCGCAAGAGCGCGAAGTCCGTCGGCGACGTGATGGGCAATTATCACCCGCACGGCGACCAGGCGATCTACCTCACGCTCGTGCGTTTGGCGCAGGAATTCTCGATGGGCCTGACGCTCGTCGACGGCCAAGGCAATTTCGGTTCGATCGACGGCGATATGCCCGCCTCAATGCGCTACACGGAGGCGCGCCTGGCGAAGGCGGCGCGCGCACTGCTGGACGATATCGACGAAGGCACGGTCGACTTCCAAGACAATTACGACGGCTCGATGCAGGAACCCACGGTTCTGCCGGCGCGGTTTCCGAACCTTCTCGTCAATGGCGGCGGCGGCATCGCCGTCGGCATGGCGACCAACATTCCGCCGCACAATTTGTCGGAAGTGATCGACGCCTCGGTGGCGCTGATCGACAATCCGAGCATCGCCGATCTCGACCTGCTCGACATCGTGCCGGGTCCTGACTTCCCGACCGGCGGAGAGATCCTCGGCCGCGCCGGCGCGCGCTTGGCGCTGATGACCGGGCGCGGCTCGGTGACGATCCGCGCCAAGCATCACACTGAGACCATCCGCGGCCGAGAAGCCTTGGTTTTCACCGAAATTCCTTATCAGGTGAACAAAGCCGAGATGGTGGAGAAGATCGGCGAGCAGGTGCGCGAGAAACGCATCGAGGGCATCGCCGAGGTGCGCGACGAATCCAACCGGCTGGGCGTGCGTTTGGTCGTGGAACTAAAGCGCGACGCCGTTGCCGACGTAGTTCTGAACCAACTCTATCGCTATTCGGCGCTGCAGACGTCATTCGGCGTCAACATGCTGGCGCTGAACCAGGGCAAGCCCGAGCAGATGGGCCTGCGGAAGATACTCGACATCTTCCTCTCGTTCCGTGAGCAGGTGGTCACCCGCCGGACCAAATTCCGTTTGGCGAAGGCGCGCAAGCGCGGCCACGAAACCGTCGGCCTCGCCATCGCCGTGGCCAATATTGACGAAGTTATCAGGCTCATCCGCGAGAGCCCCGATCCGGGCGTGGCGCGTGAGCGGCTGGTCGCACGGGACTGGCCTGCAGGCGATATGATGCCGTTGATCGCGTTGATTGCGGATCCGCGCACGGTGGTCAGCGATGGCGACAAGGTCAGGCTTTCGGATGATCAGGCGCGCGCCATTCTGGCCCTGACGCTTTCGCGTCTGACGGGGCTCGGGCGCGATGACATCGCCAAAGCGGCCAACGAAATCGCCGAAGAGATAAAGGAATTGCTCTCCATCCTGGCGTCGCGCGAGCGCATCTTGAGCATCATTCGCGGCGAGTTGATCGCGGTGAAGGAGCAGTTCGGCGCGCCGCGCCGGACCACGTTCTCCGAGTCCGAAGGCGAGATCGACGACGAAGCTCTGATCCCGCGCGAGGACATGGTCATCACCGTCACCCATGGCGGTTACGTCAAGCGTACGCCGCTCGCGGCCTACCGCACGCAGCGCCGCGGCGGCAAGGGCCGCGCCGGCATGGCGATGAAGGACGAAGACTTCGTCACGCGCGTGTTCGTGGCTTCAACACACGCGCCGATTCTGTTCTTTTCGTCGTCGGGCATGGTCTACAAGATCAAGGCGTGGCGGATTCCCGCCGGCGATCCGCGCACCAAGGGCCGGGCGCTCGTAAATTTGCTGCCGTTGGAGCAGGGCGAAACGATCACCTCGGTGATGGCGCTGCCCGAGGATGAGCGCGACTGGGACACGCTCGACGTTATGTTTGCGACCCGATCCGGCGGCGTGCGCCGCAACAAGCTGAGCGACTTCGTGCAGGTCAACCGCAACGGCAAGATCGCCATGAAGCCCGACGAGGGCGACGGCATTATTGGCGTGCAAATCTGCACGGAGAACGACGACGTGCTGCTCACGACCGCAAATGGCCAGTGCGTCCGTTTCCGCACCACCGACGTGCGCGTGTTCAAGGGGCGCGATTCCACCGGCGTGCGCGGGGTGACATTGCAAGACGGCGATCACGTCATCGGCATGGCGGTGCTCAAGCATATCGATGTCACCACCAAGGAGGTCGCCGACTATTTCAAATGGGACGCCCAATCCCGCGGCGACGTTGAAGTCGAAGCGGACGACGCGCCTGCATCCGAGGGCGATGAGCCGACCCCGTTCGAGCGTCTGGCTTGGCTCAAGACGCAGGAGCAGTTCATCCTCACCGTGACTTCGGCGGGCCTCGGCAAACGTGCCTCAGCCTACGAGTACCGGGTTACAAATCGCGGCGGCAAAGGCCTGATCGCCCACAAGCTCACTGGCGACGCGCGCATCGTCGCGTCGTTCCCGGTCTTAGAGCAGGAAGAGTTGCTATTGGTCACCGACAAGGGGCAGCTCATCCGCACGGCCATCGATCAGATCCGCATTGCCGGGCGCGCCACCCAAGGCGTCATCCTGATCAATGTCAGCGACGACGAACACGTGGTGGCGGCCGAGCGTCTCGAGGCGCTGGGCGGCGAAGGCGGCGACAGCGAGGGGAGCGGCAAGTGACGAAGCGGGTTCGCGTCGGCCTCTATCCCGGGACTTTCGATCCCGTCACCAACGGCCATGTGGATATCATCGCGCGCGCCGCTACGCTGGTGGACAAGCTGGTCATCGGGGTCGCTATCAACCAGGACAAGGGACCATTGTTCACCCTCGCCGAGCGGGTCGCGATGGTCCAGGAGCAGTGCGCCAAGGTCAAAGGCGGGGCCGAAATTGTCGTTCAACCTTTTGACACATTGCTGATGAAGTTCGCCGAAAGCGTAGGGGCGCAAATCATCGTCCGGGGGCTTCGAGCGGTCGCCGACTTTGAGTACGAATTCGCCATGGTCGGGATGAACCAGAAGCTAAATCCCGCAATCGAAACGGTTTTTTTGATGGCTGACCCGACGCACCAGGCGATCGCGTCGCGGTTGGTCAAGGAAATCGCGCGACTGCAAGGAAGCGTCGCGCAATTCGTGCCCAAAGAAGTAGAAGGACGACTGAAGGCAAAGTTCGGGGTGTCTTGATGCGACGCTTGGGTGGAATGTTGGCTGCTGGCGCGCTGGCGCTGGGGCTGATCGGCTTGTTCGACGTGGCGTCCGCGCAGACGCCCGATCCGCGCAATTGGCGCCAACTCGATCCGGAGAACACGCTCTATATCGACACTGTCCACGGGCGGATTGTGGTCGAGCTCTATCCAGAGGTGGCGCCGCGGCACGTCGAGCGGATCAGGACGCTCACGCGCGCGAACTTCTACGATGGGCTCATCTTCCATCGCGTGCTCGACGACTTCATGGCCCAGACCGGAGATCCGCAGGGCACCGGCGAAGGCGCCTCGTCGCTGCCCGATCTCAACGGTGAGTTCATGTTCCGGCGCGGCCCGGATATGCCGTTCATACAAGCGGCGGAGCAAAACCGGGCGCGTTTGGGCTTCTACAAGGCGCTGCCGATCGAAAGCCAGCCAGACGCCCAGATGCAGGTTACCGCCGACGGCCGCGTCGCAGCCAATGCGCTGCACTGCCAGGGTGTCGTCTCGATGGCGCGCGGCTCCGAATTGAATTCGGCCAACAGCCAATTCTTCATCATGCGCCAGCCCAACACGTCGCTGGACAAGCGCTACAGCATCTTTGGACGCGTGGTCTGGGGCCAGCAGGCGGTCATGCAATTGGCGGTGGGCAATCCGCCTCCGGTTCCCGATCGCATGATTGCGGTGCGGATCGCGGCCGATTTGCCCGAGAGTGAGCGCGCGCCGATCTTCGTGTTGCGCACGGACGGGCCGCGGTTCCGCGATCTGATCGAAGACACGCGCCGAGAGCGCCGCGCCGATTTCAGCGTTTGCGATGTAGACATTCCCGCGCGGGTGCCGCGCAATCCAGATAGAGAGAGAAGCTGGTGGTCGATCATTCCTTTCATACCCTGACGCTCGAACTCGACACCGGCACGGTGAAGATCAAGTTCCGGCCCGACTTGGCGCCGAACCATGTCCAGCGCATCGGCGAACTGGCTAACGAGGGATTCTACAACGACGTGCCGTTCCATCGCGTGATCGCGGGCTTCATGGCGCAGGGCGGCGACGGCGGCCGCCGCAATGGCACCGGCGGATCGAGCAAGCCCAACCTGAAGCAAGAGTTCTCGCCCGAGCCCCACGTGCGCGGCGTCTGCTCGATGGCGCGTACGAACGATCCGAACTCGGCCAACAGCCAGTTCTTCATCTGCTTCGACGACGCACGCTTTTTGGACAAGCAATACACCGTCTGGGGCGTGGTGACGGAGGGCATGGAGGCGGTTGACGCGTTGCCGAAGGGCGAGCCGCCGCGCAATCCCGGCAAGATTGTCCGCGCCACAGCAGAGTGATGTGCTAGGCCGACGCTGATGCGCGTCGATCTGTTCGATTTCGAGTTGCCGGAAGAGTTGATCGCGCTTCGTCCCGCGCGGCCGCGCGACAGCGCGCGTCTGCTGCACGTAACGGCGGCGGGGCACTTCGAAGACAAGAGTGTCCGCGATGCGCCGGCCTTGTTTCACCCCGGCGATCTTTTGGTGTTCAACGATACGCGCGTGATCCCTGCCGCTCTAAAGGCGGTGCGTCCGAGCCGCGACCCACAAGGACCCGTGGTGCGCGTGTCGCTCAACTTGATCGAACGCCTCGGCGCCGATCGTTGGCGCGCTTTGGCGAGGCCGGGCAAGCGCTTGCGTGAAGGCGACGGCCTTTTCTTCGACGACGGTCTGTTCGCGACGATTGAGGGCAAGGCCGGCGAGGGCGAGTTCACATTGCGCTTCGACCGTTCGGGTGCGGCGCTCGACGAAGCGATTGGAAAGATCGGCGCCCCGCCGCTGCCGCCGTACATATCGGGCAAGCGGGCGCCCGACGAGCAGGACGCGTCGGACTATCAGACCATCTACGCCGCGAAGGACGGCGCGGTCGCCGCACCAACCGCGGGCCTGCACTTTACCGAGGAGTTGTTCGCGCGGCTTGACGAGCGCGGCGTCGTGTGGACGCAGATAACGCTGCATGTGGGCGCCGGCACGTTCCTCCCGGTAAAGGCGGAGGACACCGCCGACCACGTGATGCACAGCGAGTGGTGCGAGATTTCGCAGGAAGCGGCGGCGGCGATCAACTCGGCCAAGGCGGAAGGCCGGCGTGTGATCGCTATTGGCACCACGACGCTGCGCTCGCTGGAATCTGCCGCCGATGAAAACGGCCGCGTGCGGGCCGAGGCCGGGGACACCGACATTTTCATCACGCCCGGCTACAAGTTCCGTGTTGTCGATGGTCTTTGGACCAATTTCCATTTGCCCCGCTCGACGCTGTTCATGCTGGTGTCGGCCTTCGCCGGGCTGGAATGCATGCAGGCCGCTTACGCTCATGCCATCGCCAACCGCTATCGGTTTTATTCCTACGGCGACGCGAGCCTGTTATGGCGCGCTGAATGAGCTTCACATTTGAGATTGCGGCCCGCGACGGCGCCGCCCGCACCGGCGTCTTGCGCACGCCGCGCGGCGACATCCGCACGCCGGCGTTCATGCCGGTGGGCACGGCGGGCACGGTGAAGGCGCTTACCGTCGAGCAGGTAGCCGCGACCGGCTCCGACATCATCCTCGGCAACACCTATCATCTGATGCTGCGCCCCGGCGGCGAGCGCATGGCCCGGCTCGGCGGATTGCACCGCTTCATGCGCTGGGACAGGCCGATCCTCACCGATAGCGGCGGCTACCAGGTCATGTCGTTGGCTCAGCTGCGAAAGCTGGACTCAGACGGTGTCACCTTTCGTAGTCACGTGGACGGCAGCCAACATAGGCTGACGCCTGAGATCGCAATCGAACTACAAGCCGATCAGTTTGGCGCCGATATCGTCATGCAGCTCGACGAGTGTCCGGCGCTGCCCGCGCCGCGCGCCGATGTTGAGAAGGCGATGCGGCTTTCGCTCGATTGGGCGGCGCGCTGCAAGACGGCGTTCGGCGCACGCGAGACGCAGAACTTGTTCGCGATCGTGCAAGGCGGCGTCGATCCGGAGTTGCGGCGTATCTCGGCTGAAGCGCTGGTGAACGAGGGTTTCGACGGCTACGCCATTGGCGGGCTAGCCGTCGGTGAAGGCCAAGAGGCCATGCTGGCCACGCTCGACGTAACCGCGCCGCTGCTGCCGCAAGACCGCCCCAGGTATCTGATGGGTGTCGGCAAGCCGCTCGACATCGTCGAAGCCGTCGTGCGCGGGATCGATATGTTCGACTGCGTTCTGCCCACGCGCTCAGGCCGCCATGGTCAGGCATGGACCGACGCAGGACCGCTCAACATCACCAATGCGCGCTATGCGGAGGACACATCACCGCTCGATCCGCGCATCGATTGCCCCGCCAGCCGCGAGTATTCGAAGGCGTATCTGCACCATCTCTTCAAGGCGGGCGAGTTGCTGGGCCAAGTTCTCCTCTCGTGGCACAACCTAGCCTATTACCAGTTCTTGATGGCGCGGCTCCGCAGCGCCATTGCTGAGGGCAGCCTAGCTCAATTCGCGACCGGGATCAGAACGCTGGCGGCGGAGCGTTAGCTTAGCGATTCGCTTCGTAGAGAGCGATCGCCGCAGCGACCGAGACATTCAGACTCTCCATCGATGGCGCAATAGGTATGCGCGCGCGCTTCTCGCAGGCTTCGGCCACGCCCGGGCGCAGCCCCTTGCCCTCGGCGCCAACGACAATCGCAGCCGCTCGCCCAGGCGAGAGGGCGTCAGCGATGCCAAGTTCAGCTTCGCCCTCAAGCGCGACAGTGAGATACCCATGTGCACGCAGCGTCTCGATAGCGCGTCCGAGATTGGCGACGCGAACGTGCGGCACGATTTCGATCGCGCCAGCCGCCGCCTTCGCCAGCACGCCGGTCAGCGGCGGCGACTTTCGATCCTGAAGGATCACAGCGCGCGCGCCGAAGGCGGCTGCTGAGCGAAACGCAGCGCCGACATTCTGTGGATCGGTGACGCCATCGAGAATGAGCACGCTGCGCCCGTCCGGCGGCAGGCACGCGGCCTCCAGCGCGAGCGGTTCGAGCGGGAAGGCGCGGACCGCGATGCCCTGGTGCACGGCCCCGGGCGGCAACATGCCATCGATGGCGTCAGGGTCGAGGATCTGGGGTTCGAGCCCCTCTGGCAGCCGCGAGGCGGCGTTGCGTGTCGCGACGACACGCTCGATGCGGCGGGCGGAATTGGCCAACGCCGCAAGCGAGGCGTGGACGCCCCAAATCCAGGACGGCCCGCCGGTCTCCTCCTCAAACTCGCGGCGCGGCAGCGGGTTGATCGGGCGCGCGCGGCCAGACTTGAGTGGGGGAGGTGGCTTGGGTATAGGACGCGCTCCGCAAATCGAGGGGCTTGGCTTACAGGCGCTTCAGCCTTTGCGGAAGCATGGCCGGAAGGGTGGCCGAGTGGTTAATGGCAGCAGACTGTAAATCTGCCCGCGCGAGCGTACGCTGGTTCGAATCCAGCCCCTTCCACCATCCTACGCTCGCGAAGCGAGCTTCGGATGGCTACGCCAGGAGTGCACCGCGCGTGCGGGTATAGCTCAATGGTAGAGCCGCAGCCTTCCAAGCTGAAGACGAGGGTTCGATTCCCTCTACCCGCTCCATCGCTCAGATTGTCCGGCCTGGAGAGATGGGCAAAGGCGCCTCCAACATTCTGCAACTGCCGTTGCGCGAACGAGATCTCGTGTCAGATCACGCCGACGTCTCGCCACCGGGCGATGTCGATTGCGTCGGCGTTGAGCATGTCTCGCAACACTGAGTCGGTGTCCTGCCCCAAGACGGGCGGCGCCAGCCGCAGGTCAGCCGGCGTTTCGCTCATGCGCACCGGATTGGATGTAATCCGCACGCTCTCGCCGTTTGGCCGCGCGACCTCCTGGACGAGCCCGCGCGCGGCCACCTGCGGATCGGCATAGACTTGCGGCAGCGTGTTGATCGGCCCGCACGGAACTTCGGCGCGTTCTAGCACCGCGATCCACTCTGAAGTCGAGCGCAACGCAAGGATCGGGCGTAGCGCCTCGGTCAGCGCCGCGCGGTGAACCACGCGTGCTTCGTTGGTGGCGAAGCGGGCATCTTCATGCAGCGCGACCCCGGCGGCGGCGCAAAAGTCGCGGAACTGACCGTCATTGCCCACCGCAAGGATGATGTGACCGTCAGCGGTTGCGAGCACCTGATAGGGCGCAATTGACGCGTGCTGATTGCCCAGGCGCTGCGGCGTCTCGCCGGAGACAAGATAGCTGGCCCCGAGATTGGCGAGCATGGCGACCTGGCAGTCGAGCAAAGCGACATCGAGATGTTGACCTTCGCCGGTGCGCTCGGCGTGACGCAGCGCCGCGAGAATGGAGGTCACCGCATACATGCCGCTGAAAAGATCGGCGACCGCCACGGCGCTCTTCATCGGCTCGCCCTCGGGTTCGCCGGTCAGGCTCATCAAACCGCCCATGCCTTGAATGATGTAGTCGTAGCCGGGTCGCTTGGCGTAGGGCCCGGTGTGGCCGAAGCCGGTGATCGAACAATAGACGAGCGCGGGATTGAGTTTGGCGATGCTCGCATAGTCCAGACCGTATTTCTTCAAGCCTCCGGTTTTGAAATTTTCGACCAGAATCTGACAGTGCGGCGCCAGCCGGCGCACGAGTTCGGCCCCTTCCGGTTTGGCGAAATCGATGGTCACCGAGCGTTTGTTGCGGTTGGCGGCGAGATAATAGGCGGCGTCGCCGTGGCGATTGGCGCCGGGCAGGAAGGGCGGCCCCCAGGAGCGGGTGTCGTCGCCGGCGCCGGGCCTCTCGACTTTGATGATGTCGGCGCCGAAGTCGCCCAGAATTTGCGTCGCCCACGGACCGGCCAACACGCGCGACAAATCAAGCACACGCACGCCCGCGAGCGCGGCCTTTGGATTGGATGTGTTGGTCATAAGGTTGGACTGCCTCGCTTTGCACTCAGCTGGACTGCTGGTAGAGCGGCGCAATGAGTGAAGTCAAAACACCGATCGCCACAGGCGGGTGCCAGTGCGGCAAGGTCCGCTACGCGCTTTACGTGGCCCCACAGAATGCCCACGTCTGCCATTGCCGCATGTGTCAGCGCGCCACTGGCGGCCTGTTCGCAGCGTTGGCTGGCGCGCCGAAAAGCGAGTTTGCCTGGACGAAGGGCGAGCCGGCCTTCTTCACCAGCTCGAATCTCGCCAAGCGCGCCTATTGCCGCGATTGCGGCACGCCGCTTTCGTTCAGCTACGACCTGCCTGAAGCGCGGTTCTATGTGACCATCGGCTCGCTCGACGATCCGGGCGCCGCGCCCATCGTCATTCAGTACGGGATTGAGAGCCGCATCCCCTGGGTGAAGTTCTGCGAGGACGTGCCGGGAGAGCGCACCGGCGACGATCCTAAGTCGGCGGCGTTCTTCGCGTCGATGACGAGCAATCAGGGTTCATGAGCGCCTCGTTTCGCTCACGGGTTCGGGCGCTCTATTTCGGCCACAGTGAAAGCGCCGCGCGCTTCCAGGGCGTGCTGCTGGCGCTCGACCTGCTGATCATCGGATTTTTCATCGTCAGCCAGTTCATCGATCATCTCAGCTGGTTCTGGATCGTCGACGCCGCCATCGCCGCGTTCCTGGCGATCGATCTCTTGGCCCGGCTGTTTGCATTGGGAACGCTCAGCCGCTGGCTCAAATACCCGATCACGTGGATCGATCTTTTCATCCTGGCGACGCTGCTGTTTCCGGCGTTGCTGGCGAATTGGGGCTTCCTGCGCATCCTGCGGCTCTGGGCGGTCGTGCAAAGCGAGCGTTTTTGGAATGTGCTGGCGCGGGGCCGCTTCGACGACACCTATGTTGAGGACCTGACCAAGTCGATCGCCACGCTGGTCACGTTCATTTTCCTAGCGGCCGGCGCCACTCAAGCTCTGTTTCTTGGCCAACATCCGAAGCTCAATAATTTCGTCGATGCGATCTATTTCGTCGTCACCTCGCTGACGACCACCGGCTACGGCGACATCACCCTCGATAGCGCGCTCGGCCGCATCTTCTCTGTGGCGCTCATGCTCACCGGCATCAGCCTTTTCTTTTCGATTGCACAAAAGGTGTTCATGCCGGGGCAGAGGATCGAGACATGCGCTGGCTGCGGCCTCGACCGGCACGACACCGACGCCCGCCATTGCAAGGGCTGCGGCGGCAAGCTCTCGGCGCCCTTGCATCGCGGCGCGCGGAAGGCCAGAGGAGTGCGCCCGAAACGGGCCACGGGCGGTTAGCTCAGCGGTAGAGCGTCTCGTTTACACCGAGAGGGTC
>LWDN01000039.1:38796-65243 GCA_002083515.1 Proteobacteria bacterium HN_bin10 | reverse complement strand
ATGAAGAAGGACATGGGCGGCGCCGCGCACGCTCTGGCGCTGGCGCAGCTCGTGATGGACGCCAAGCTCAATGCGCGCCTCGACGTGTTCCTGCCCGTGGTTGAAAACGCGATCTCCGCCGATGCGTTTCGTCCCGGCGACATCATCAAGAGCCGCAAGGGCCTGACCGTCGAGATCGACAACACCGACGCCGAAGGCCGCTTGATCCTCGCCGATGCGCTCGCGCGCGCCTGCGAAGATCAGCCGGCGCTCTTGCTCGATTTCGCCACGCTGACCGGCGCCGCGCGCACTGCGCTCGGGCCGGACATCCCGCCCTTCTACTCAAACGACGATGCGCTCGCCGGCGAGTTTGCGCAGGCCGCCAACGAAACCAGCGATCCGGTGTGGCGGATGCCGCTGTGGGATGCGTACGAAAGCGAGATGGAGTCGCCCATCGCCGATCTGAAGAACACCGGCGACGGCGCCTTCGCCGGCTCGATCTACGGCGCGCTGTTCCTGCGCCGCTTCGTCGACGCCCCGGCCTGGGCGCATTTCGACATCTTCGCCTGGGCCCCGAAGGAAAAGCCCGCCCGCCCCGCCGGCGGTGAAGCGCAGGCGTTGCGGGCAAGCTGGAGCGTGATCAAGAAACGGTTCGCGAGCTAACGCGCCGCCAAACGCGCGACTTGCAACTCGAGGCGCTTCACTTCGCGCAACACCTGGTTCCGGTGCATTTCCATCCAGAACCAGATTTTGAGCAGACCGACGAAGAAAGCGCTCGTCACCGCCGCCGCCGCCCACAACACGGTCATGCGCAGATCGTCAGTGTTCATGATCTGCAGCATGGCGTAGACGAAGAATCCGAACGCCGCGAAGGTGATGATTGCCGCGAAGGCATTGAGCAACGCCCAGCGCCCCCTAAATGTATCCATCACCTCGCCGATCGGCGTGGTCTTTTCGAAACGGTCCAGAAATTCGGCGTCTTCCTTGGAAAGCGCCTCACGGATAGCATGGTCAAGATTGGTCATGGGTTTCTCCAAGTGCGGCGCGCAACGCTTTGCGCGCGGCGAACAAACGGGACTTCACAGTGCCGGCGGGCGCGCCGGTGATGGCGGCAATCTCTGCAACGCTCATGTCTTCGCCGAAGAACAAGCTCGCGGCGATGCGCTGCTCGGACGGCAAGCATTTGAGCGCAACGGCGAGGTCGAGACGATCGTTGGTCTCGCGCTCGGGATTCGTCGCATCCGCCGCCATCGCTTGCACCGCTTCGGCGATGCGCGCATGGCGATATTTGCCGCGCAGCGCGTCGGCGCACTTGCGCGCCGCGATGGTGTAGAGCCAGGCGCGGAAGCGGGCCGGATCGTCGAGCCGGGCAAGACCGCGCACGGCGCTTTCCCAAGTATCTTGCACAACATCCTTTGCCGCCTCCGTCGTTCCCAACGCGCGCGCGGCGAACGCCAACAATTTCGGCGTCCAACGCGCGGCCAGCCTGGCGAACGCCTCGCGCGATCCGCCTTGGGCCAGCAGGACGAGATAATCGTCGAGCGCATGTTCAAGTCCGCGACGCAACGCTTCACTCGCCCTTCCCGGTCTTTAGGTCGGCGCCGGGGCCTTACCGGTTCGACCTGAGCTGCGATTTTCTTGGCTGCCCTGCCGGCCTTGATCCAGACGGGTCGTTTCGGCCTGCGCGATCAAGATTTGGTTAATCATTTCGGCCATTCCACAACATCTTGTGGTTTCGAGCTTGCACTGACCACCAAATCAGCGAATCTTCCGCTTGCGATTCAACTGGAGGGAGCGGCATGGATCTCGCCCATAACCAAGTAGAAGCTCTAGACCTGTGGCGTCGGGTTACCGTCACCACGGTTCGTTCGGACGCCCCGGACCTCACGGCCCGCCAATTGGCGGTGCTGATGACGGTGCGCCTGCAACCGGCCCCACACACCGTGCGCGGCCTGGCCAGCACGCTCAATGTCGGCAAGCCGGCGATCACGCGCGCTCTGGATACGCTGTCGCGCCTGGGCTTCGTCCAGCGCCGCCGCGATCCGAAGGACGGGCGCAACGTGTTCGTAGAGCGCACCGAAAAGGGCGACGCCTTCCTCGAACAGCTCGGCGCGACCATCCTGTCGGGCGACATGCAGGAGCAGCGTCAGGCCTTCGCCGCCGTTTCGTAGGCGAAAGCGCAAACATGAAACGGCGTCCTGCCTCACGCGGGACGCCGTTTTTGTTGGCGAGTGATCTAGCGCTTAGCCCGGCGTCGCGGCTTCGCCTTCAGCCGGCGCGCCTTCGGTCGTTTCGGTAGGCGCAGCTTCGGGCAACGGCGCCGGCAGCGGCACGCTGTTGGGCGAGATCGAACGCAAATACGCGATGATCGCGACTCGATCCTGCTCGTTGCGCAAGCCGGCGAACGCCATCTTGGTGCCGCGCACCGCCGAGGCGGGCGAGGTCAGGAACTCGTTGAGCGCCAGATAATCCCATGCGCCGCCATGAGCCGCCATCGCTTCGGAGAACGAATAGCCGGCGTGGCGGCCGACGGCGCGGCCGAACACGTCATGCAGATTCGGGCCGATGCCCTCGGCGCCGCCCGCTTCGAAGGTGTGACAGGACACGCACTGCGCGTGCACGCGCTCACCGCGCGCGATCAGTTCCGCGAGCCCGGCTTCGTCCGCGAACAGACGGCCGAAGTCGGGCGGGCCTGCCGGACCTTCTTGCGCAGGACCTTCGGCCACGACCTCCGGCAAGTACGCCGCCTTCTCGGGATAATTCGGATGGATCAGAGTTTCGGCGCCGACGCCGACGACCATCACGCCCAGCACGGCCGCCAAGCCTGCACCGAGAATCGAATTCATCCGTAGATCGCTCATCGCCCTGCCCTGCCGGCCGCTATCGAAGTTGCGCGGGTTTATGGCCTGCGTCGGGCGGCTCGCCAAGCGGGCGCGGGGCCGCTCTGAGCCCTCCGCGGCCCTTGCGCGTCGAACCGCCGCACGGCACTGGGGCGCGATGAACCCCGTCGTCGTCATCCCCGCCCGCATGGCGTCCACCCGCCTGCCGGGTAAGCCGCTCGCGGACATTCACGGCCGGCCGATGATCGCCTGGATGGTGGACCTGGCGAAGCGCGCCAATGTCGGGCCGGTGCTGGTGGCGGCCTGTGAGGAAGAAGTGGCCGAAGCGGTGCTGAAGGCCGGCGGCAACGTCACGCTGACCGATCCGGACCTGCCTTCGGGCTCCGACCGCGTGCACGCCGCGCTCGCGGCTTTCGATCCGGCCAGCCGCTACGATGTCGCGGTGAATTTGCAGGGCGACATGCCGACCATGCGCGCCGAAGATGTTGCGCGCGCGGTGGCGGCGCTGCGCGACGGCGCCGACATCGCGACCTTGGTCTCGCCCTCAAGCGATCCCGCCGACCGCGAGAATCCGAACGTCGTGAAAGCCATCCGCGCCGCCGACGGACGCTGCCTCTATTTCACCCGCGCCGCTTCACCGCACGGCGAAGGACCGATCGAGCGCCATGTCGGCATCTATGTCTACACTCGCGACGCACTGGCGCGCTTTGTGGCCGCGCCGCCCTCGCCGCTCGAACAGCGCGAGAAGCTTGAACAATTGCGGGCGCTCGAAATGGGCATGCTCATCCGCGCCGACGCGATCGCCGATTTTCCGAAAGGCGTCGACAGCCCGCCGGATCTGGATGCAGCGCGGTTGGTGTTGGGTTCGGCGGGCGCGCGCGCAGACGTGTCTCCCTCCCCGTGAGGAGAGGGCGCCGATCACCCCGGAAAAGTCTGCACGCCCACCAACTCCAGCGCGCCCTCGCGCAGCGCCAGGCACGCCATGCTCTCCATGCCCTGCACGTAGCAATACAGCGGCGCGTTCGCGGCGCGCACCTCGGCGTAGTTTTCTCGCCCGTAGCCTTCTTCCGGATAGAACGGGAACTCGCCGCCCAGTGGGCTCATCGCGTTTTCGGGCCATTCCGGCAGAGCCGAACTCGTCTGCATCGTGGTGTTGGCGCCCGGATCGATCCATTCGGCGAGCGCCGCCTGCATGGCGGCGGCGTCGCCCGCTTGCGCCAGCGTCATCACTTGCGAGGGATTGTAGGTCATGGCGTAGAGCGGTTCGCCTGACCCGTTGCGGATAATGAGTGTGGCGATCGCGCGGGCGCAATCGGGACCGGTGGTGATCGCTTCAACCGACGCGTTCGGATCGGCCTCCGTGCTCCATTGCGCGGCGGCGCGCGCCTCGCAGCCCGCGGACATGACGTCCCGCTCTTCCGCCGGCTGACACGCCACCACCAACGCCGCCAATGCGGCAATCGCAAAGACACGCATGAAACACTCTCCCCTTTTCGGGGCCGACCCTAGCGTGTCAGTTCGGCCCGCACCAGTTCGCCCACCTCCTGCAAGGCGGTGGTCGCGGTCTTCGAATAGGCGGTGAAATTTAGTCCGCCATGCATGAGCACCGGATACTTTTTCTCGGTGACGCGGACGCCGGCGCGGCGCAGCGCATCGATCAGCGCCTTGGCGTCGTTGCGCACCGGGTCCAATGGTCCGCCGCCGGCGACAATCGTCGGCGGCGCCGCCGAGAGATCGACATCGAGCAATGACGGCAGCGCCTCCGCGCCGAGGCTGCGGGCAATGTAGAGACACGCCACGCGCCCGAGAAAACGGAAATTGCGCAGCTCTTCGTCGGCCCAGAGCGAATCCCGCACATGCACCAGCGGATAAAGCAGAACCTGCAGCGCCACCGCGCCCGGCGTCGCGCGGTTGATCTCCAGCGCCATGGTCGCGGCGAGATAGGCGCCGGCGCTGTCGCCAGCGAGCGCAATCTGGTGAGACTTGGCGCCGAAGCTCTGCGCGTTCTGAAACGCCCAGGCGCAGGCCGCGCGCACGTCTTCGATCTGCCCGGGAAACGGCGTCTCGGGCGCCAGCCGGTAACCGACCGAGAGCACCCGCCCTTGCGACGACTTCGCCAGCCACGAACAGATCGAGTCGTGCGTATCGATATCGCAGCAGACGAAACCGCCGCCATGGAAGTACAGCATCAACGGCGTGTCGAGCGCGTCCGCCGCTTGATAATAGCGCGCGCGCAGCGGGCCGGCGGGGCCTGCTATTTCGATGTCCTTCACGCGCGCCAAGCCGCCGGCGCGCGCCGCCGGCACGGCGAGCAGCGTACGCAGCCCGCGGCGCGTTTGCTCCAGAATGGCGCGCTCGGCGCTTAGGGCCATGCTCATGGCGCGTGGGCTCTTTCCTTGTCGGCGCCGCTTGCGCTAACGCTCGCTGCCTATGACCGAGCGTATCTCCTTTCAAGGCGAACCTGGGGCGAACTCGCACATCGCCGCACGCGAAGCCTATCCCGAGCTTGAACCGCTGCCGTGCGCGAGCTTCGAGGATGCGTTCGCGGCAGTCAGCGAAGGCCAGGCGCGGCTGGCGATGATCCCGGTCGAGAATTCCGTCGCCGGCCGCGTCGCCGACGTGCACCACCTGATTCCGGACAGCGGCCTCTTCATCGTCGGCGAGCGCTTCGTGCCGATCCGGCACCAATTGCTTGGCTTGAAGAACGCCACGCTTGAGAGTTTGACGCACGTACGCTCGCATCCGCAGGCGCTGGGTCAGTGCCGCAAACAATTGCGCGCATTGAAACTGACCGCGGTGAAGACCGCCGACACTGCCGGCGCCGCGCGCGAGATTGCAGAACTCGGCGATCCGAAAGTGGGCGCGCTCGCCTCGTCGCTGGCGGCGGAGATCTACGGCCTCAAAGTGCTAAAGGCCGACATCGCCGACGCCGCCCACAACACCACGCGCTTTCTAGTGTTCTCCCGCGAAGAGCGCCGCGCGCCAGCAAACAACGGGCCGTGCATGACGAGCTTCGTCTTCCGCGTGCGCAACGTGCCGGCGGCGCTCTATAAGGCGCTCGGCGGCTTCGCCACCAACGGCGTCAACATGACCAAGCTGGAGAGCTACATCGAAGGCGGCGCCTTTTCGGCGGCGATGTTCTTCTGCGAGGTCGAGGGCCATCCCGAAGATCAAAGCCTGCGCTTGGCGCTCGAAGAGCTTGCCTTCTTCTCATCCTCGCTGAAAGTTCTGGGCGTCTATCCCGCCGATCCGTTCCGGCGAACGTAAGTTGCGGCAAGCGCCAATTTTTGGTACTTTGTGGCGATGAGCAAGACCACCTCCATCTCGCTTGGCGAGCATTTCACGTCATTCATCGAAGAGCAGGTTGCGGCGGGCCGGTTCTCTTCGGCAAGCGACGTTGTGCACGCTGGCCTGCGCCTGCTGGAAGAACAGGAGGCAAAGGTGCGGGCGTTACGCAAAGCCTTGCAAGACGGCCTCGATAGCGGCCAACCTGAGCCATTCGATTTCGACGAGTTCCTCGCAGAGATGCACGCGGAAGACGACGCCCAACAGAATGCTTGAGGTTCGCCTTCGGCCGGATGCTCGGCGAGACCTTGCCGGCATCTGGGTTTACACGAAGCGCCGCTGGTCAAGAGCACAGGCAGATAAGTATGTGTCTGCGATTCGGGCCGAGATCGGACGCCTCTGTCGGCAGCCGGCGCTCGGCCGAGCGGTCAACAACATGCAGGCGCCTTTTCTGAAACGAAGGTCCGGCAGCCACGTCATCTTCTATCTGGTAAGCGGAACGACGCTGGATGTGGTCCGTGTTCTCCACGCCAACATGGATTTCAGTGCTCACCTTGCTAACGACGACGTGTAACCGGCGCGCCTGAGGCGCGTAGTCCAGTCTCAAGGGGAGAATGGCCGACGAACCCGCACTCCGGGCCTTGCTGCTCAAGGGCCTCGCCGGCGACGAAGCCGCGCATCGCGCGTTTCTGACCGAAGCGGCGGCGCTGTTGCGCGGCTTCTTCCGGGCGCGCCTGCGCGGGCGCAACGAAGACGCGGAGGATCTGGTGCAGGAGACTCTGGTGGCGCTCCATACACGCCGCCAAAGCTACGATCCCGCCTACCCGTTGACGGCATGGCTCTACGCCATCGCCCGCTATCGGCTGATCGATTTCCTGCGCCGCGCCAAGCATCGCGCCCATGCCTCGCTCGATGGCGTCGACTTCGGCGAGCCCGATCCGGACTACGAAGCCAGCGACGCCAAGCGCGACGTGGCGACTTTGCTGGGCAAGCTTCCGGAAAAGCAACGCACCGCCATCCGCCTGGTTAAGCTCGAAGAGAAGAGCGTGCGCGAAGCGGCCGACGAAACCGGCCTTAGCGAATCCGACATCAAGATCTCGATCCATCGCGGCCTGAAGACGCTCATGCGTCTGATGGGCCAGGAGCAGACGACGTGAAGACCGACGACCTCATCAACGCGCTGGCGCGCGGCGTCGAGCCGGCGGAGCGGCCGCGCTGGCGGCTCAACCTGGCGATCACGCTGGCGGCGGGGCTGGTGGTTGCGTGCCTGCTGGTCGCCATCGGCTTGGGCGTGCGCCCAGACATCGGCGCCGCGCGCATGCCGGTGATGATGAAAGCGATGTTCGCCGCTCTGGCGGCGGCCGTGATTTTGCCGGCGGCGATGCAATTGATGAAACCCGGCCGGCCGCTGGGATGGCGTCTGGTCGCCATCGGGTTGTTCGTTGCACTCTGCGCCATCGCCGCCTGGATATCGCTGATGGGCGAAATGCCCGAGCAACGCTGGCAAGCCTGGATGGGCGGCGAGGGCCGCGCGCCCTGGTGCGTGGTGCTGATCCCTATTTTGGCCGCGCCAGTCGCCGCCTTGCTTACCTGGTTCATGCGCTCGTTCGCGCCGACGCAACTGACTATGGCGGGCGCCGCCATCGGCGCACTCGCCGGCGGCGTCGCTGCGATGGCGTACGCCATGTATTGCCCGACCGACTCCGTCGCGTTCGTGACCACCTGGTACACGCTGGCGATCGCCGTGTGCGCGGTGCTGGGGGCGCTGGTGGGGTCACGGTTTTTGCGGTGGTAGGGGCCGCGTTTGGCTCCACGCTTGACTTTCTCCTCATCATACTTTATTTTCCAAAGTACTCTGACAGTGGAGAGTTGCATGCGGTTCTTGCTCGTGGCGCTGATGATGCTGGCCTCAGGCTGCGCTTCGGCTGCAGCGCAAATGCAGCCGCAGCCTGCAGCCGCACCATCGTATCGAGGTCCCGATCTTGCCACGCAAAGGGCGGCGATCGAACGGCTCTCTAGCCTTGTTGGGCAATGGAGCGGCACGGCCGACCTAGAGTTTCCGGCGCAGCGGACAATTTATCAGACCGAACGCGTCGAGCGCAGCGCGGATGGCTTGTTGTTGTTTATCCATGGCGCCGGCTACGCCGACGCTGGTCATTCAGGCGACCCTGTCTTCCGGGCGTTTGGCGTCATCTCCTACGACGACCAGCGGCAAATCTACGAGATACGGGCTTACAACGAAGGGCGAGCGGTCACAGCCGAGGCGCGTTTCCTAGACCACGGCCGCTTCCAATGGACGATGAATTTTTCGCCGGTGATCGTGCGCTACACGCTCACAATTGAAGACTCGCGTTGGCGTGAAGTCGGCGAGATGTCGCGGGATGCGGGCGCTACGTGGACACGCACCATCGAGATCGACTTGGCGCGCGCCGAGGCGAATGCGCGCTAGGTGTCCCTAACAGATGGGAGCAGCGAGTGGCGAGGGAAATGATCGTCGTCGAAAACGTGAACCATCCCGGTCAGGTTTCCCGCGTCGATGCGAGAAAATACAAGCTGGCCCGCGCGGCGATGCTGAGAGTGCTTCCGAAGCGCGCGCCTGGCATGACGCAACACGAAATGATGCACGCGATGCGCGATGCGTTGTCGCTAGAGGTGTTTCCCGGGACGACGACAACGTGGTGGACCAAGACCGTGCAGCTCGACCTTGAGGCAAAGGGGCTTGTCGCGCGCGATCCAGGCAAGCCGCTGCGTTGGCGTCGCATCTAGTTGCAAAGACCGGCTTCCAGTCGGCATTGTAACCGGCCCGCACCGTCAAACGTCTTCGCCTGCATCGACTATGTTGCCGGCTGGAAGCCGGCGGTCCTCAGAGTTGCCCCATGCTCCATCAGATCAAACGCTACGCGCCCGCCGCGATTTCGGTGTTCGCGGCCGCCGTATTCTTGGATTCGCTGCGCTACAAATTCACCGATCACCCGAACACGCAGGAAATCTTCGGCCGCCTCGACGGCTGGGCCGGCACGTTGGGGCTGCCCGGTTTGTTCGCCCACACCGGCCTCTTCAGCCAGTACGTGATCGGCACGGCGGAACTCTTCGCCTCATCGCTGCTGCTGATCGGGCTGATGTCAAGATTTGTTCGCCTCAATGCCTTGGGCGCATTGATCGGCCTGGCGGTGATGACCGGCGCGGTCAGCTTTCACTTGTTCACGCCGCTCGGAATCGATCCGAACAATGACGGCGGCGGTTTGTTCGCCGCGGCGGTCACGATCTGGCTCACCTCGATCGTGCTGCTTTTCATCCGCCGCAACGAAGTCGTGGCTCTGCTCAGCGATCTCGGCCGCGCTTTTGTGCCGCCAAACCAGACGAGACGGCAAAGCGCTCCCCTCCCCGTAGAGGGGGGAGGGGCAGGGGTGGGGGTGTAGCTCGGCGCCTCGCTTTTTTCGTACAACTTCTCAGTCCGCCTATTCACCCCACCCCCTTATCCCCTCCCACTCTAGTGGAGTGGGAGATAGAGGCTCAAATGTTCAAGAAACTTCTCATCGCCATCGCATTCGCGCTTGGCGCATTCACGCTCTCCGCTCCGGCCTACGCCGAGCAAGCGCCGGTCCATACCGGCCTGCTCTCGCGCGTCGCCGTCAGCGGCTACGACCCGGTTGCGTACTTCACCGACGGGCGCCCGGTGCGCGGTTCGGAGCAGTTCCGCATCAATCACCAAGGCTACGAGTATCGCTTTGCTTCGGCGCAACACCTGGCTGCGTTCCGCGCCAACCCGGCGCGCTACCTGCCGCAGTATGGCGGCTATTGCGCCTGGGCTGTGAGCCAGGGCTACACCGCCGCCGGCAACCCCAACAATTGGCGCATCGTCGATGGCCGACTCTATCTGAACTACAACGACGAAATCCAAGCCCGCTGGGAACAGGACATCCCCGGCCACATCCGGAACGCCAACGCGAACTGGCCAGGCGTGCTGAGCCGATAAGTCTGGGACCGCCGGCGCCCTCGCCGGCGACGGTGTTCAAGTTGACTCAAGTCTTTTCAGAACGAAGCAACCCGCCGGCGAGGGCGCCGGCGGTCCAAGAGATTGCGCCACCGCCGCCGCGTTCATCAGCGCCGCGCCTCACACCCTGGCCCTTTGCCCCGATAGTCGCATTGACGCGGCATTTCTTACGGGCTTTATGTGCGCCCGCGAATTGGGCGTGGGCGCTACGCCCCTAATCCTCAAGGATTTCAACGATGAAGGTCCTCGTCCCGGTCAAGCGGGTGCTCGATTACAATCTCAAGGTCCGGGTCAAGCCGGACGGGTCGGGCGTCGATCTCTCGAACCTCAAAATGTCGATCAATCCGTTCTGCGAAATCGCGGTCGAGGAAGCGGTGCGGATGAAGGAAGGCGGCGGCGGCCACGCCAAGGACGCGGCCAAGGAAATCGTCGCGGTGTCGATCGGCCCCGAACAGGCGCAGGAGACGCTCCGCAATGCGTTGGCCATCGGCGCCGACCGCGGCATCCTGGTGAAGGCCGACGGCGAAGTTGAGCCGCTGGCGGTGGCGAAGATTTTGAAGGCCGTGATCGAGGCGGAGAAGCCGGACCTCGTCATCCTCGGCAAGCAAGCCATCGACGACGACAACAACGCCACCGCGCAAATGCTCGCCGCCCTGCTCGGCTGGCCGCAGGCGACGTTCGCGTCGAAGATCGTGCTGGGCGCCGGCAAAGCGACGGTGACGCGCGAAGTCGACGGCGGGTTGCAGACGCTGGATGTGGAATTGCCGGCGATCGTCAGCACCGATCTGCGCCTGAACGAGCCGCGCTACGCCTCGTTGCCGAACATCATGAAGGCGAAAAAGAAACCGATCGATGTGAAGACGCCGGCCGACTTCGGCGTCGACACCACGCCGCGCCTGAAAACGATCAAGACCGCCGAGCCGCCCAAGCGCGCCGGCGGCGTCAAAGTGAAGACCACGGCCGAACTCGTCGGCAAGCTCAAAGAAGCGGGAGTGATCTGAAATGGCCGTTCTCGTTGTCGCCGAACATGACAATGCGTCCGTGAAGGACGCCACCAACAAGGTCGTCACCGCCGCCAAGGCGATGGGCGGCGATGTCGACGTGCTGGTCGCGGGTTCGAACGCCGGCGCCGCCGCTGCGGCCGCCGCGAAGATCGAGGGCGTCCGCAAAGTGCTGCACGCCGACGGCGCGACACTCGCCAAGCAAATGGCCGAGCCGCTGGAAGCTTTGATCGCGCCGTTGATGGCCAATTACGACGCGGTGCTGTTCCCGGCCTCCACCACCGGCAAGAACGCAGCGCCGCGCGTCGCCGCCAAGCTCGACGTCATGCAGGTCTCGGGCGTCATCGGCGTCGAAGGGCCCGACACGTTCGTGCGTCCCATCTATGCCGGCAACGCCATCATCACGGTGAAGGACGAGCAACCGAAGAAGGTGCTGGTGGTGCAGCCGACCGCGTTCAAGGCCGCCGGCAATGGCGGCGCCGCCGTGGTGGAAACCATCGCCGCGCCCACGGGCCCGTTCAAATCGGCGTTCGTCAGCGAAGAAATGGCGAAGTCGGACCGCCCGGAATTGACGGCCGCGAAGCGGATCGTCTCCGGCGGCCGTGCGCTCGGCTCGAGCGAAGAGTTCCACAAAGTGCTCGACCCGCTGGCCGATAAGCTGGGCGCCGCCGTTGGCGCCTCGCGCGCAGCGGTCGACGCGGGCTACGCGCCCAACGATTATCAAGTCGGCCAGACCGGCAAGGTGGTGGCGCCGGAGCTTTACGTCGCCATCGGCATTTCGGGCGCCATCCAGCACTTGGCGGGCATGAAGGATTCGAAGGTCATCGTCGCCATCAACAAGGACGAGGAGGCGCCGATCTTCCAGGTCGCCGATTACGGCCTGGTCGCCGACTACAAGGCGGCGGTGCCCGAGCTGATGGACGAACTGACCAAGGCGGGGCTCTAGCCGGTTTCCTCTTGCGCCCGGCCCGCCGCTATGCTGCACTGCAACAAGAATTGCAATTCAGCGGCGCCTGAGCGCCTATGACGGTTAAGATGAGCAAGATTTCCACGGTCGGCGTCGTCGGCGCCGGGCAAATGGGCAATGGCATTGCGCATGTGTGCGCGCTGGGCGGCTATCAGGTTCTGCTGAACGACGCCGATGCGAGCCGCATCGATGCCGCCATCCAGACCATCACCAAGAACATGTCGCGGCAAGTGCAACGCGGAATCATCAAGCAGACCGACATGGATGCGGCTTTGAAGCGCATCAAAGGCGCCGCGAAGTTGAGCGATCTCGGGCCGTGCGATCTGGTGATCGAGTCGATCGTCGAGCAGGACGAACCCAAGCGCAAAGTCTTCGCCGATCTGAAGGCGGTGCTGCGACCCGACGCGATCCTCGCCTCGAACACCTCCTCGATCTCGATCACGCGCCTCGCCGCCGCCACCGACCGCTCCGACAAGTTCATCGGCCTCCACTTCATGAACCCGGCGCCGGTGATGGAAGTGGTCGAGATCATTCGCGGCCTCGGCACCAGCCAGGAAACCTACGACACCTCGGTCAAGTTCATCGAAAGCCTCGGCAAGCAGATCGCCAACGCCGAGGACTTCCCCGCCTTCATCGTCAACCGCGTTTTGGTGCCGATGATCAACGAAGCCATTTACACGTTGTACGAGGGCGTCGGCTCGGTCGAAGCCATCGACAAGGCGATGCGCATGGGCGCGCACCATCCGATGGGGCCGTTGGAATTGGCGGACTTCATCGGCCTCGATACCTGCCTCGCCATCATGCAGGTGCTCTATGAGGGTCTGGCGGATTCCAAGTACCGCCCCTGCCCGCTTTTGGTAAAGTACGTCGAGGCCGGCTGGCTTGGCCGCAAAACCCAGCGCGGCTTCTACGACTACCGGACCGATCCGCCGACGCCGACGCGCTAGGCGCTATTCCAACACCAAGGGTGCGCGGGAGCGCGGGCGTTCTGCCCACGCTCCGCGCGCGATGCGCCTCACAGCGCGAACTCTGCCATCAGCAGCACGCCTTGAGCCACGTACGCCGCGACGGCGATGGTGAAGGCGCCGCCGATCGCAAGCTCGAGCAGCGAAATGAAACTGCGCATGATCGTCCTCGGTTACGCGGACGGGGAGGTGTCCGCAGCCCGCGAGATAGGCGCCGTTCGCGACACGAACATGGCGTGCGCATTAAATCGCGGTGACAATCGGACTTTCGCGAACGCGCGTGCGCAAACAGCACGTGTCACGCACGCCACAGGTCAACGCCGAAAGACGAGCGAGAGATTGTTGGCGGGCATTTCGATCGCCTCGCGCAGGTGCAGGCCGTGTTGCTTCGCCGCGGCTTCAACGTCCTCAATATCGCGCACGCCGAAACGCGGATCGCGCTCCTTGAGCCACGCGTCGAAGCTCTCGTTCGATGGCGCGGTGTGGCGCCCGCCGCGTTTGTAGGCGCCATAAGTGTAGAGCACGCCGCGCTCGCTCAGCAGCCGGCCGGCGCCCGCCGTCAGCCCAAGCGTCGCCTCCCATGGCGAGATGTGGATCATGTTGATGGCGACGATGGCGTCGAAGGTTCGCCCCGCGCCCCAGTCCTCGCTACTGACATCGATGGCGAGCGGCGGCGAGACATTCGCGATCCCCGAGGCATCGATCCACGCGGCAATGCTCGCGCGCGCCGCCGGATCGGGATCGCTCGGCTGCCACGAGAGGCCCGGCATCGCCGCCGCGAAATAGACCGCGTGCTCGCCCGTGCCGGAAGCGATCTCCAGCACCCGCGCCCGCGGCGCCAGCACACGGCGCAACACGTCGAGGATCGGATCGCGGTTGCGGGCGACGGAGGGCGAGGTCTGGCGGGCGTCCATGAACGCTTTGAAACATGCCTGCCCGTCTGGGGAAACCGTTCGCGTTCGGAGACGCGCCACCGTGACGCCGCGAGGTTTATGCGTAAGGTCGCCCGCGCATGGCCGCGCCGCCCATTCCCCAACGCATTCCGCCGCTGGCGTGGCGGAAACCGGCGTTCATCTGGACGCCGCTGGCGTTGGCTTTGGCCATCGGCTGGCCCGCCGGATTGTTCTACGACGATCCGGGCCCGCAGCGGTTGGCGATCGCGGCGCTGTTTGCGGTGTTCGCGCTGGCGCTGGTGTCGCTGGGCGCCAGTTGGGCGCTGCGACGCCCGCCGCGTTCGCGCCGCGTCGCGGTGCTGCATTTGGTGGCGGCGGGCGTGGCGATCGCGGCGGCGGCGCCTTTCCTGTTGACGCACTTGCTGGCGCTGGCGGCGCCGTCTGTATCGGCCGAGCAATTCTCGCTCGCCGCATCGCTGGCGACGACGCCACTTGCGTTGATGCTGGGTCTACCGGTGGTGCTGGCGTCGGGCATTGTCTTCGTCTGGATCGCGCTGAGACCGGGGCCAAGGAACACCCGAAGCGGCGTGGATCGCCACGACGTGCAGCCGTTCCGTTGAGCGGTTGAAGCGGTCTCGCTTTTTGGCGACAAAGACCATTGCTTCGAGGGAGATCGCATGTTCGCTGGCAAAACGTGGTGGATCACGGGCGCGTCGTCAGGCATCGGCGCGGCGCTTGCGGAAGCGCTGGCGAAGGAGAATGCGCGCCTCATCTTATCCGGCCGCAATGTCGAGGCGCTGAACGCGCTGGCGTCGTGCTGCCCGGCGGGCGCACTGGTTCTGCCGTTCGAAGCCACCGATTATGCGCGCCTGCCCGCGCTGATCGAGCAAGCATGGAGTTGGAACGGGCGCGTCGACGGGCTGATCAACAATGCCGGCATTTCGCAGCGATCGATGGCCATCGATACGGTGTTCGACGTCTATCGCCGCATTGTCGACATCGACCTCATGGCGCCCATCGCGCTGACGCAAGCGCTGCTGCCGCGCATGGCCGCGGCCGGCGGCGGCGACATCGTCGCCATTTCGAGCGTCGCCGGTATTGCCGGCCCGCCGCTGCGCAGCGCCTATAGCGCCGCCAAGGCCGGCTTGATCGGTTATTGCGACAGCGTGCGCGCTGAGACTGCCCATCTCGGCATGCGCGTGCTCGTGGTTGCGCCGGGATCGGTGCGGACCAACGTCTCCAAGAATGCGCTCGACGCCAATGCCCAGACGCGCGGCTTCAGCGACAGCGTCATCGACAATGGCATGGCGCCTGACGTCGCGGCTGGGCGCATTCTCGACGCCCTGCGCCGCGGCGAGCGGGAACTGATTCTGGCCGAAGGCATGGAACTCGAAATGGCGCGCCTGCGCCGCGCCGATCCCAATGCGCTCTTCGATCTGATGGCGAAACTGGTGGCCGGCGGCTACGCCAAGCAGCTGGGCGCGGAGAAGAAGTAGCCAAGCGCCCACGGCTTCGGCAAAACCAGCGACCTTCGCGTTTGCTGTTGGATCAGCTCACGAAGCGATCGAATACCGTGGGAACGCGGTTGAGGCCAGCTCCAGAACGGCTGCGATCTCTCAGAGTGCCGCCCCAATTATAGCGCACGCCGATGCTCAGCGAGTCAACTTCTAGTTCGGTGCCGCTGAAGTCCATGTTGTTGTAGCGATACTGGCTGAACACGCTGACAGGCATGCCTTCGAACAGGTATTCGCCGCCGAGCGCGGCGCTCCAGACATCCGGATCGGTTCCGCCGATGTCGCCCTCGCCGAATCCCAAACCAGCGTGGAGGGTGAAATTGTCATTGATGAAATGGCGATACTCGCCTTCGAGCATCGTGACTTCATAATCAGGCCCGTCCCAAATGCTGTGGCTGAGAACGCCGCTGATGGTGGCGTTCGGCAGATAGAACTGCGTTTCCAGCGCGCCGGTCCAGAGTTCAACGTTGAAGTCTTGGATGTCTTCGTAGCCGAGATAGCCGCCGAACAGCCATCTGTCGCCGCGCGTGAACACGTGCCCGCCCAGGCTCCAAGCGTCTGAATCCGCGTCGCCGCCCCAACTGGTGTAGCGCCCGTCGATCTGCACACCGATAGGCGCTGAATCGAACGCGACCTGCCCGCCCAGACTGGTCAGTTCGGCCTCAAAGTCGAAGCCGCCGAAATCGTACGTCTGATCCGTGTAAGAGAGATCCACGTGACCGGTTTGCGCCAAAGCTGCGCCTGGCGCGATCAAGGCCGCAGCTATCACGGCGCTCACAAAATGGATGCGCATGAAGGTTCCCCTCTCAGCGCCACCCCAGTCGACTGAAGATTCAAATGCCGGCTCTGTGAGTGTCAACCCCAAACCGGATCGGAGGACCACTTTTCGCGGACGCCGAAACGCTCGCGCAACGTTGGGAGTCCGTAGACCCTACCGCGCCCACATGCGGAGGAGGTTGGAGATGCTCTTGTCCAGCGTCAACAGGTCTTCGCGCGCGACGCTGGTTTGCGCCAGTCGCGTGCGGGTGACGGCCAGGTCGAACAGGATTTCGCGCTGCGACGCGTCGGAAACGAAGCTCTGAAGCCAGCCCACCGCCGCAAGGCGCACGCCGCTCGCAACCGGCGCGACATGATGGATCGAGCCCGCCGGATAGAGAATGGCGTCGCCCGCCTCGAGCTTGACGCTCTGCTCGCCGAGCGCAGACTCGATCACAAGCGCGCCGCCCTCGTAGCTTTCGCGCGCCGCCAGGAAAATCGTGAAGGCAAGATCGGTGCGCAGCTTGTCGTCGCCCTTCCCCATCAGCGCGTCGTCGGTGTGAGCGCCGTAGGTCATGCCCGGCTCGTAGCGGGAGAAGAGCAGCCGCGAGATCCGCGCCGGCCGCGCCGCGATCTCGAACAATGGATGCCGACGCAGCGCTTCGACGACGAAGCGCTCAACCTCTTTCACCCGCGGCAGCGAGCCGTCGGCCTGCAGATTCTCCTTCACCCCGCGCGCCGCGGCGCCCGCCGTACGCTTGCCTGAAACCCAGCTGAACTCGGCCAGTTCGGCTTGCACGCGCCCCAGATCCTCGGGCCCCAAGACCTGCTGCAGTATGACGCTCATGCCGCTCTCTTGCGAATTAGTCGCAACTCGTCCAGGGTCGCGCGCCGTCGAAAGCCGGAGAAACGCATGATCACGTGGAAATTCAAGCGCTGGCGTACTTTCGGCGTCGCCGCCACGACTTTGGGGCTTGCGGCCTGCGGGGAAGGCGGCGGCGAGGCAGGCGGCGAAGGCGGCCACGGCGAGGGGGGCGAGGCGGCGCAGGGCGAAGGCGGCGGCGCTGCCCCCGCGACGCCCGGCGGCGGCGAAGCCGGTGAAGCCGCCATGGGCGAGGCGGGCGGCGAGCACGGCGAAGCCGGCGTCGTATCGGCCTATGCCGGGCTCTCCGGCGACCAGCTGACGGCGCTGCGCATCCAGCACCTGCGCGGCTTCGTCATGGCGGCGGCTAGAATCGTCGAAGATCGCGGCGCGTTCAGCGGCGAACCCGCCGACGCAGCGGTGCTGGTGCAGCAGGGCTTACTCGAAGTCTACGAGCCAGCCGCAGATCAATTCGGATCGCTCGACGTCACGGCGCTGCGCGAAGCGGCGGCGGGAACGAATTTCACGCGCGCGCAGATGATGCAGCGTCTCCGCGACGCCCAGGAAGAAATGTCGCGCGCCATCGGCGGTTTGCAGTTCGATGCGGCGCAACTCATCGTCCGCATGGTCGACATCTCGACCGGCCTCTATCAGCACGTTCTGGTCGATGGCGTCGCCGACCCGGTCGAGTACCAGCACAGCATGGGCGCCGCGCTCGCAGCCCAGCAAGCGATCCATCTGCATCAGAATGAATTGCGCCGCGAGAATCTCATCGCCTATAGCCGCGCCACCGGCGAGCTCAACCGCTTCGTCGCGCTTTGGCCGTCGCGCGAACCGCCGGAAAATCCGGCGACGTATCAGGAAGTGCTGGTGCAGGGATCGCGCGTGCGCCTGGCGCTGTCGCCCTACCTTTAAGGTCGGCGCAGCAACACGGTCGGCTCGCCCTTGTAGGTCGTGCGCGCATACTCCCGATACCCAACCTTTTCCGCCACCCGGTGCGACGGCGCGTTTCCGGGCGAAATCATGCAAACGAAATCCGTGCGCTGGAAATGGCGCTCGGCCCAACCCAGCATCGCCAGCACCGCTTCGGTGGCGTAGCCCTTGCCCTGCATGGACGGCGTCAGCGCCCAGCCCTGCTCCGGCGCGTCGAGCGCGGGCTCAAGATCGCGCTTGAAGGAGCCGAACCCGCCATCGCCGACATAGGCGCCGCCGGCTTTCTCCTCGATCAGCCAATAGCCGAAGCCGAGCAATTGCCATTGTCCGGGAAAGGTCGCGAACCGCCGCCATGACTCCTCGCGCGTTGACGGCTTGCCGCCGATGAAGCGGGTGACGCGCGCGTCCGCCCACATCGCGGCGGAGTTTTCGAAATCGCGCAGCTCATGCCCGCGCAGGCGCAGGCGCTCGGTTTCGATGATCGGGATCATTGGGAACGGCTCTGTCCGCAAAGATTAGCCAAAGGCCCTCCTTCGCCAAGGCTTCGGCCTTCACCGACCGAAGTCGGCTTCGGCCGACGTAGGTCGGAGGGCATCCTACCCTCGCTTCGCAAGCGTAGGATGGTGCGCTCGAGAGGACTCGAACCTCCACGATTTTACTCGCTGCCACCTCAAGGCAGTGCGTCTACCAATTCCGCCACGAGCGCATTTCCAGGGGCGCGGGGTTACCAGACAGGCCCGCAACGAACAAGGGCCGCCAGTCCCCTCCCGCCTCACGCCGCCGCGTTGAATTCGTGCACGTCGGCGGGCTCGGTCACGGTAATGCACAGCCGATCGCCCTGGATGGTGATCTCGCCGCGGGCGATCGGGTGGCCGCCGGCCAGGATCCAGAGTTCGTCGGTCTCGTTGGTGTCGAGGGGGATGACCGCCCCCCGGCCCATGCGCAGCAGCTGCTGCATGGGCATGGAGCACCGCCCCAGCACCACCGAGAGCTCGATGTCGACATTATGGACCTGACTTTTTCCCGGCACGCGACGGCCCTATCTGATTCTGCTCTAGTCCAACCGGAAAGGGTTGCGAGGTCGTGAACACATGATCGGATGGGCGGTGTCTCCGGGTTTTACGGATTACGAGACGGCGGTCGCGGCGATGGAGGCGCGCGCCAATGCCATCGCCGCCGGCGAAGCCGGCGAGCTCGTTTGGCTGTTGGAACATCCTCCGCTCTACACTGCCGGCGTCAGCGCCAAAGAAGCCGACCTGCTCGCGCCCGACCGCTTTCCCGTCTACCGCACCGGGCGCGGCGGCCAGTTCACCTATCATGGCCCCGGTCAGCGCGTGGCCTATGTCATGCTCGATTTGCGCACGCGCGGCCGCGACGTCACCAAATTCGTCGCCGACCTGGAGCGCTGGATCATCGGCGCGCTGCAGCGGTTCAACGTGAAGGGCGAAGTGCGCGCCGGACGGGTCGGCGTGTGGGTCGAGCGCAAAGGCCCAGGCTGGGCGCGCGAGGACAAGATCGCCGCCATCGGCGTGCGCCTGCGCAAATGGGTCAGCTTCCACGGCATCGCCTTCAACGTCGAGCCGGACCTGGAACACTTCTCCGGGATCACGCCCTGCGGCATTTCGGGACCGCAATACGGCGTCACCAGCTTGGTGGACCTCGGCCTGCCGGTGACCATGCATGACGCCGATGCGGCGCTGCGCGCGTCGTTCGAGAGCGTGTTCGGACCAACGGCGTCCGCCGCTCCGCCGGCCTAGACAGCACGCACAATACGCGGCGCACTACACCGGCTAGGCTCGGTTCGATGGGATATGATTCTCTCTCGCTCGGGCGCTCCGCGCATTTCGGCTCACAGACGGTCGAGCAGGTGGCCAAGAACGTTGGCCGCGCGACCTGGCCGCGGGTCGGCTTCAGCGCCTTTGTCGTTGCGCTGTCTCTGGGCGCCTTGCCTGTGTGGATGGGCATTGCGTGGCTGATCGCGATCGTGGGCTGGGACTTGGCGCTTCGGCCCGCGCTCGAAAACATCTTGGCGCTGCCCGCGGCGCAGCGATCCCAGCACGAAGGGTTTCGCTGGTTCGCAACGATCAACTTCATCGGCTCGCTCCTGTACACATCCTATCCCGCCGCCATCTGGACCACGGGCGATCCGGCCTGCATGGTGGTGGCGACGGCATGGCTGTGCGGCGCGGCGAACCATCTGTTCGTATACGCGTCGACCAACCGCTGGCTGCTGCTCTCAGGTGCGATCCCGCTCTCGGCGATGGCGATCGGCGCGCCTTTCGCCACGACGGGCGTGAGCACTGAAAGTGCGATCGGGATCGCGGCGCTGGGCGCCCTGATGCTGGCCGCCGGCATGTTCGGCTTCGATCGCCACGCCTTGATGGAGAACATCGCCAAACACGAAGCTGCGCGCCTCGCCGCCGAGCAAGCCAACGCCGCCAAGTCGCAGTTCCTGGCGACGATGAGTCACGAGCTGCGCACGCCGCTCAACGCCGTGATCGGCTATGCCGAGCTGATCGAAGAAGAGGCCGAAGGCAAACCGATGGCGGAGGACGCCGGCAAGATCCGGATTGCCGCCCGCCAGCTCCTTGGCGTCATCGACGTCATTCTCGACCTGTCGAAACTGGAGACCGGCGGCATCGAGCTTCAGTCTGAGCATGGCGCCGTCTCGGCCATTCTTGAGCAATTGCGCGAAGCGGCCGCGCCGCTCGTCGCAGCGGGCAACAACACGCTGATCATTGGCGACGGGTCGGCGCTGGGCGACGCGGAGATCGATCATGGGCGTCTCTATCAGGCTGTGTTTCAGCTTGTCGCCAACGCCGCCAAGTTTACGCGCAACGGCGCCGTGACGGTCAGCGCCGCCCGCGAAAACAGGGACGGGCGCCAACACCTGGTGTTCACGGTCGCGGATTCCGGCATCGGCATCGCCGCGGCCGATCAAGCCCGCATCTTCGAGCCCTTCGTTCAGGCCGACATCGGCGCGGCGCGAACCGCCGAGGGGGCGGGGCTTGGGCTCGCGCTGGTGCGCCGCCTAGCCCGGCTGATGGGCGGCGATGTCAGCTGCCAAAGCACGCAGGGCGCTGGCTCGACCTTCACCCTGTGGATCGACGCCGGAACCGAGCCGCGCACGATTTCCTGATCTCGCCTGCGTCCAAAGCCCTCGCCCCCGGCATCTGTGTCGGCAATGGGGCAAACGCCCCGGCTATGGAGCTGACGCGATGGACGCCGACATTTTTGTTCCGTTTGTGTTTTTTGGATTTCTGGCGGCGATCATCTTGGTGCCGACCTTGGCCAAGGAGCGCACCAAGCGTTCCGCCCACGATTTGGTCTCCCAGGCGCTGGCGCGCGGCCAGAACATCGACCCGACGCTGGTTCAGCAGCTTACGCAGAGCATGCTTGAAGAAGGCAATCGCGCCCGCAAGACGTTGGGCAATGCGGTGGTGCTGCTGGCGCTGGCGGGCGGCTTCGTGACCGCCGGCTATCTGATGGACGGCTTCGATCCCGGCGGCGAGGCCCGCCACGGCATGTGGATCCCCGCCGTCATCCTGGGCTCGGTCGGCGTCGCCTTCCTGCTGCTCTCGATCATCGACTACGCCTCGAAGCGGCGCGCCTCGTAATTCCCCGCATGGCGATGTGTGTGACTGGCCGGAGGCGCTCCCCCGCTTCCGGCCAGCTGCGTTTCGAACGATCAAACAATGGCGGCGGATTGGTCTCGCGCTTGCCGCAATCGCACACTGAAATGACGCCCTCGAACTGGCTTCGGGGGTGAGTTTGCGTTTGAAGGTCTTGGCTGCGCTGGCGGCGCTGACACTCTCGGGTGCGGCGAACGCCGCGGACGCACCGGCGGAAACCGCGAGCGAATGGCGCCAAGTCACGCCGCAAGCCATCCGCATCGGCGGGCGTGAGTTCACGCCGACCTGTTCGCAGGCGCGCGGCGCCGACCCCGCTTATCGCTTCTGGTTCCGGCGCGGCGCTTCGGACGGCCTCGTGATCTTCTTCGATGGCGGCGGCGCCTGCTGGGACGACGTCACCTGCGCCATTCCCCGTCTCCGCCACGCGGCGCGCGACGACGACGGCTTCTACAAGGCGGAGCTGATCGACAGCGACAACCCCAACCGCTTCAGCGGCATCTTCGATCTTGGCAATCCGCGCAACCCGGTTCGCGACTGGAGTTTCGTCTACGTCCCCTATTGCACGGGCGACGTGCACTCCGGCTCGAACACGGCCCACTACACCGATCCCGACACGGGCGAGGCCTACACGATCGAGCATCGCGGCGCCGACAATTTCCGCGCCGTGCTGCGCTGGATGAAGGACAGTCTCGCGGAACCGGAACGTTTGCTGGTCGCTGGATCGAGCGCCGGCGCCTATGGCGCAGCAACCCATTACACGCGCATTCGCCAAGCCTATCCGGACGCGCGCACGATGATGTTCGGAGACGCCGGGCAAGGCGTCACCACCCAAGCGTTTCTGGATCAGCGCGAACGCAGCTGGCGTTTCGCCGCGCCGCGCGGATTGTTGCCGCGCAATGCGGCGATTACGCCCGACACCGATCTCGTGGCGTTGCTCGCCGCGCGCTTCCCCGAAGATCGCTTCGCGCAATACACAACGACGCACGACATCACCCAGTCGAGCTTTTATGCGCTGATGGGCGCCGAGAACGCCTGCGCCACCTGGACGAACGCGATGACGGAGGCGCTGCATCGCCGCCAAGGCGCCGGCAACTTCCGGTCCTACGTCGCCGCCGGCGAAACCCACTCGATCCTGCGGACGCCGCGTTTCTACACCGAGCGCAGCGCCGGCGCGCCGCTGGCCGAGTGGCTGGCCGCCATGTTGGCGGGCGCCCCCGCCTGGCGGAACCAGGCCTGCGAGGACTGCCTGACCCGGGTCCAGCCCTGCCAATACTAGCGCAGCGGACTTGAAATCGGGGTCGTCTTGGGGGCGGGCTCTGTTCCCGATTTCAAGTCCATAAGCTGCGCTAAAGCCCCCGGGTCCTACAGCATCTTATGTGCGTCAAACGCGACAAGCGTCCGCCCCCACCCGTCGGGTCGCGTTTGACGCACGATGCTGTGGGTCCCGCTGCGACTTATTTGCACTTGCGAGTCGTTCGCAACTAATCTACCGACGCCTTCCCTCATGCACGAAGGTGGGAAACGAGAGATGGCGCGCCGGAACAACAAGCAGATTCGCAAGACCTTTTTGTTGGGCACGGCGTTCGCGTTGCTGGCGCCGGTTCCCGCCAACGCCGAGGGCGCGGGCGAATTCTATGAAGAGGCCGAAATCGTCGTTATCGGCGCCCGCGAAGACCTGCTCCATATCCCGGGCTCAGGCGCCACCATCGAGAGCGAGGACCTCGAACGCTCGCGCGTGTTCACCGTCAACGAGGCGCTGCGCCAAGCCGCCGGCGTATTTCCCCGCGATGAAGAAGGCTTGGGCCTTCGCCCCAATATCGGCATCCGCGGGTTGGCGCCGACGCGCTCCAGCGAAACGCTGTTGCTGGAAGACGGCCTTCCGCTCACGTACGGCCCGTACGGCGACAACGCCACCTACTCGCACCCGCCGCTGCGCCGTTTCGAGCGTATCGAAGTGCTGAAAGGCGCCAGCCAAATCCGCTTCGGGCCCCACACCGTCGGCGGCGTCGTGAACTACATTTCGCCCGATGCGCCGACTGAATTCGGCGGCAGCCTGTTCGTCGCCGGCGGCGACCTGGGCTATGGCGAGATCGCGGCCTCACTCGGCGGCGAAGCGCTCGGCGTGCGTTGGCTCGGGCACGCCAGCACCACACAATTCGACGGCGTTCGCGACAATCACGATCTCGAATTCGCCGATTACAGCCTGCGCGCGGAACGCACTTTGGCGCCAGGACACGAACTGGTCGCGCGCTTTGCGGTCAATCGCGAGAACAGTCAGGTTTCCTACTCGGGGCTGACCGAAGCGGAATTCGCTGCAAACCCGTTCGGCAATCCGTTTCCGAACGACCGCTTCGAGACCCAGCGCTACACCGGCGCGCTGACCCACGGCTGGGAAGTCTCGCCGACGCTATCGCTCACCACTTCGGTCTACGCGCTCTATTTCAATCGCGATTGGTGGCGCCAGTCCTCCAACTCGGCGCAGCGGCCGAACGACGCCTCCGATCCGGCATGCGCGGGCATGGCCAATCTCAGCACAACCTGCGGAACCGAGGGCCGGCTGCGCGAATATAATCAGTACGGCATCGAAACCCGGTTGAACTGGGACACGCGCGTCTTGGGCGCCGACGCCGAAATCGAAGCCGGCGCGCGCTGGCACACGGAGCGGCAGAGCCGGCTGCAGATCAACGCCGACACGCCCACCGGCCGCACGCCGGGGGTGTCCGTCAATGGCGGCACGCCGGAAAACAATGTGCGCAGCGTCGATGCGTGGTCCGGCTTCGTGCTCGCCAACCTCGATTTCGGCCGTCTGCAACTGAGCCCTGGCGTCCGCGTGGAGTCGATCGCGTTCGAACGCACCAATCGCTTGACCGGCGCAAGCGGCTCGACCGATCTCACCGAAATCATTCCAGGCCTTGGCCTGACCTTCGAGCTCTCCGACGACGTGGTGATCTACGCCGGCGTGCATCGCGGCTTTTCTCCCCCGCGCGTCGAGGACATCGTCACCAATAGCGGCGGAACCGTCGATCTCGGCGCCGAAGAGAGCGTGAATTGGGAGCTTGGTCTGCGCGGCGAGGTGCGCCCGGGCCTCCATCTCGATGTCACCGCCTTCCACATGGATTTCTCCAATCAGATCGTCCCGGCTTCGGTCGCCGGCGGCGTCGGCGCCACTCTCACCAGCGCCGGCGAAACCCGTCACACCGGCGCTGAGGCCAGCGCGCGCCTCTCGCTGCGCGACATGGGGCTGATGCAGGACGACGATGTCTATCTGCGCACGGCGCTGACCTGGGTAGGCGAAGCCGAGTTCACCGGAACGCGCTTCTCCAACATAGCCGGCTTCGGCGCCGTGTCCGTCAGCGGCAATCGCTTGCCCTATGCACCGGAATGGCTGGGCTCGCTGGCGATCGGCTATGAACGCGGCGAGTGGCTGCAACTCGAAGCGGAAGTGCAGCACACGGGCGAGATGTTCACCGACGATCTCAACACAATGGCGCCGATCGCCAATGGCCAGCGCGGTCTGATCGAGGACGCGACTATTCTCAACCTCGCCGCCAATCTCCGCCCGGGTGGCGGCGACACAACCTTCTTCGTCACCGTGAAAAATGTCACCGACGAACTCTACATCGTCGATCGCGCCCGCGGAATTCTGCCGGGCGCCCCGCGACTGTGGCAAGCGGGCGTCAGTTTCGAGTTCTGACACGAAGCTCTACGCCAACTCGATCATCACCTCGTCCGCCGCCACCGACGCGCCGGCGGCGACGTGGACCTTGGCGATGACGCCGTCGCGCTCGGCGCGGATGATGTTCTGCATCTTCATCGCTTCGACCACCGCGACGCCCTCGCCCGATTTCACTTCCTGGCCAGGCTTTGCGTCGATCGAAATCACCAGCCCCGGCATCGGCGAGACGATGAGCTTGGACGTGTCCGCCTTCTGCTTCTCCGGTATCTTCTTGTAGAGATCGGCGCCGCGCGGGGTGGCGACCAGCGCCCGGGCTGTGACGCCGCGCAGGCGCATGGTGTAGCCCTCGGGCGCCGTCTTGATCTTCACCGCGAACGGCTTGCCGTTGAACTTGCCGCTGACGATGCGGGCGCCCGGGCGCGTGGCGGTATCGAAGCGATGTTTCTTACCGTCGATGACGACATCGGCGCCGGCGGCGTCGAGGTCGACGTGCGTCAAATGATGCACCTTGTCGAGGATCACCACCCAATCGCGCTGCCAGCCATTGCCGGCGCCATTGACCTGACCGCTGACCTGCCGCGCGCGGCGGGCGGTGAAGGAGCGCGTCACCGCGGCGGTGGCGATGAGCAACGCCTGCTGCTCGGCCGTCGGCGGCACGCCATCGAAGCCGTCGGGAAATTTCTGCTTGATGTAAGCGGTGGTAAAATCGCCCTTGCGGAAATCCTTCTCCTCCATCACCGCACCGAGGAACGGTATGTTGTCGGCGATGCCGTCGATGAGGAAATTGTCGAGCGCTGCGGCTTGCGCATCGATGGCGGCGATGCGCGTCGGCCCGTGCGTGACCAGCTTGGCGATCATCGGATCGTAGAACATCGAAATTTCGTCGCCCTCGCGCACGCCGGTTTCGTTGCGCAACGTGATGTCGCCGGTCCTCCCCTCCGCCGGCGCCTGATAGACGCGCAGGCGCCCGATTGAAGGGAGGAAGTTGCGATACGGGTCTTCGGCGTAGATGCGGCTCTCGATCGCCCAGCCCTTGATCTTCAGATCCTTCTGCTTGAACGCCAGCCTCTCGCCGGCAGCGACGCGGATCATCTGCTCGACCAGATCGAGACCGGTGATCATTTCCGAAACCGGATGCTCGACCTGCAGG
>LWDN01000039.1:869-38746 GCA_002083515.1 Proteobacteria bacterium HN_bin10 | reverse complement strand
ACGAACTCCACCGTGCCGGCGCTGTCGTAATTGACCGCCTTGGCCAGCGCCACCGCCTGCTCGCCCATGGCCATGCGGGTCTTCTCGTCCAGGAGCGGCGACGGCGCCTCTTCGATGACCTTCTGATTGCGGCGCTGGATCGAGCACTCGCGCTCGAACAGGTGCACGACATTGCCGTGCTTATCGCCCATCACCTGGATTTCGATGTGACGCGGGGCGGTGACGAACTTTTCGATGAAAATACGATCGTCGCCGAACGCGCCCTTGGCCTCGGCGCGCACGGCGGGAAAGCCTTCCTGCACGTCTTTCCTGTTGAAGGCGACGCGAATGCCCTTGCCACCGCCGCCGGCGGACGCCTTGATCATCACCGGAAAGCCGATCTCTTCGGCGATCTGCACGGCGTGGTCGACGCCCTCGATCTCGCCGATGAAGCCCGGCACGCACGAGACGCCCGCTTCAGCCGCCGCTTTCTTGGACTCGATCTTGTCGCCCATGGCGCGGATGGCGTGCGGATTCGGCCCGATGAACGTGATATTTTCACTGAGCAACCGGTCGGCGAATTCGGCCTTCTCGGAGAGGAAGCCGAAGCCCGGATGGATGGCCTGAGCGCCGGTCTCCCTGGCGGCCGCCACGATCTTGTCGATGACCAGATAGCTTTCGGCCGCCGGCGGCGGGCCGATGAACACTGCCTCGTCGGCCATATCGACGGCGAGGCTATCGCGGTCAGCTTCCGAATAGACGATGGCAGTCTTGATTCCCATCCGGCGGGCGGTGCGGATGATGCGGACGGCGACCTCGCCGCGATTGGCGATCAGGATTTTCTCGAACATTGGCCGAAGCGAATGGCGAAACCGACGTTGATTGTCGAGCCCTCTCGTTGGGTTGACGTTCGATTCCGCTTGTCGGACCATGGCATTGCAGCGAACATTCGGGCCTCAGCGTGGGGGACGCCAATGAATGATGCAGCCGAAGGCGAGGGGCAACGCTATGCCGCCTTCATCTCGTACTCGCACGCGGATGAAGAGTTCGGCGACTGGCTGCACAAGCACCTGGAGGGTTATGCGGTTCCTGCCTCGCTGGTGGGGCAAACCGGCTCGCACGGGCTCATCGGTAAGCGCATCGGAAAGGTCTTCCGCGATCGGGCCGACCTCTCGGCCGCACACGACCTCGGCGCCGAGATTCGCGCCGGCTTGGAGGCCGCCGACGCGCTGATCATCCTTTGCTCGCCGCGGGCCTGCGGCAGCAAATATGTGAACGATGAAATTCGCATCTTCAAAGCACTCGGCAAGAGCGAGCGTATTCTGGCTGCCATCGTCGACGGCGAGCCTCACGCCGCCGGTAAGCCGAATGCAACCGCCGCCGACGAGTGCTTCCCGCGCGCGTTGCTCTACCGAGTCGACGGCGCCGGCGTGTTGACGGAGATTCCCGAGGCGAACGAGCCCATCGCCGCTGATTTTCGCGAGGGCAAAGACGGGCGCGAAAATGGCGCTCTTAAGCTCATTGCCGGCTTGCTTGGTGTACCGCTCGACGAACTTGTGCAACGAGAAAAGCAGGCGGAGCGTGGCCGACGTCGACGCGCGATGATGCTTGCGGCGGCAATGAGCGTGCTGGCCATCGTCGCGGTGGCGGCAGGCGGCTTTGCCTTCGTCCAGGGAAACGAGGCGATGCGTCAACGCGACATCGCACGTGAGGGGTTGGCCTCAGCGCTGGCGCAACGTGCGCTGGACGCGCGTGAAGCCGGCGACGTCAGTCTGAGCGTACGCTCTGCACTACTTGGCTTGAACGCCTTCCCCGATCGGGCTGCGGACTTCCTGCCAATTCTGCGCTGGCATGCTCATGAGACCCGCGGAGGGGTCACTCTAGCAGCGCCAAACACAATGGTCACCGGCGCCGTGTTCGCGCCCAATCAACAAGAAGTGCTGATTGGCAGTCGCGACGGCGCAGTGCGTCTCGTGAGCATCTCCGAGCGCCGCGTGCTGCGCACGTTCACGCATAGCGAAAGCGCGATCGAAAGCCTCGCAATCTCTCCCGACGGCCAGGTCATCGCTGCGGGCAGTGCGGGCGCAATCACGCTGTGGCGTCGCGACGGGGAGCGCCTGCGCGGCTGGTCCTCGGAGGCAGCCTCAATCGCATTCAGTCCCGACGGCAGCCGTCTCGGCGTCGCCGGCTGGACCGTCGGTCACGAATACGAGGTGGCGACCGGATCGGAACTGTCTCGGCTCGATATGATTATCGACGATAACCCTCCGGGTCATGTCGCTTATGTGTCAGGGGGCGTCCTGTTCGCGTTTGCCGCCCAGATACGCGCGCTCTGGAACGACGGCACGCAGAGTGAAGTCGCAACGCTGGGCGACTTTTGCGCCGGCTTGGCGCAGGCACGCGATCGAGACCTCGTGGCGACCAGTTGCGAAGACATGCCGCTGGCTTTCTTCTCGGCAGCGGATCGGCGAGCGTCATCGCTTGCCGAAGCGGCGCAGCCGTCAGCTATGGGCTTGAACGCCACGCCAAGCGCCACAGCGATCAGCGCGGACGGTGCGACGATTGCTGTTGGAACCGAAGAGGGTTACGTCCTGGTCAGTCCAACCGCGCTAAGTCGCAGCCGCTCTTATGTCGCGGCGCGCACGCTCGGGCGGCATGCAGGCACGGTGACTGCGGTGACGTTCGATGCAACGGGCACGCAAATACTTACAGCTGGAGCGGACGGCACGGCAAGGCTCTGGCGCCTTGATGACCCGGAAGTCTTGAGCGCTTGGCCGGAGCCACAGACATACGCTGAGCAATTTGCCTCCGGCGGTCGCTATCCTGATGCTAGAGGCGAGTTTCCCAATCGCGATGTGATCGATGCCCTAGTTGAGCGCGGTGGTACGCGCATGCTGGAGCTGCCGGGCATGGCGCCGCTGGCGATCTCCGTGGAGGGCGCCATTGAAACGCTGCGCGTAACGCCCTCGCGCAGCCATGCCGTCATCGCCACTGACCGCGACCAAGTGCAGGTTTGGGACTTGCGACGCCGGGAGCTGGTGCTCGCGTTGACCGATGGCGGCTCGGACGCGGACATCAGTCCGGACGGCGCCATCCTGGTTATTGTCAGGTCCCCCTTCACGATCTTCTGGGATGTGAACAGCGGCCGTCGGCTGGGAAGCCTTGAAGGCGATGACGGAGCGATCGTCGATGCGCAGTTCAGCGCATCGGGCAACCTATTGCGGCTCGTGCTTGGCTACAGCGACACCGCCAATTTCTACATGGATACAGGCGCGTTGTTTCTGTCCCGCGACGACGCCGTGCGTCACGCTTGCGAGAAGATACTGCCCGCCGATGGACAAATCCTAACCGAAGCAGAACTCGCTCTTGACGCGACACTACGCGCGGTCAGCGCCATGATCCCCGATCAGGCGCTATGCCCTCAATAATCGAACATCTTCTCGTCGCGTTCGGCGCGGCGTTTGGCTTGGGCGACGATGTGAGCGGCAAGCTCGTCGCGCGTCAGCGCCGGCGTGACGCCGCTGGGGTCGAGATTATGCTCGGCGACCAGCGCGCGCAGCGCGCTCAGATCGTGCGACGAGAGCGCCGCCGATAGCGCCTCTTCGCCATCCTTCTTGTAGAGGCCGGCGGGATTGAGCAACTGCTCCCCCGCCTGCGGGGGAGCCGTCGGCGGAGCCGACTGAGGGGGAGCGGCGCCGCGATTTGAGTTGGCCTTGCCCCCTCCGGCTCGCTGACGCTCGCCACCTCCCCCGCGTGCGGGGGAGGCGTTATCTTGCGCCGCCGCCTCCAGCACCTCGTCCGGCACCTCGCGGCGGCTCTCGTGATTGCGCAGCACCGCATCGAGGCGATCGGCGAATTTGGGATTTCGCTTCGCCTCGCGGCGGATCTCATCGAAGAAGCGGTCGAGCGTTTTGTTGAGACTCATAAGGCGGGCGCGAGCTCCACCTTGCTCTGGAATTCCTCGCCGAGCTTTTTGATCGTCGCGGCCATCTGGCCATATTTCTGTTCGAACGTGCGCGGCGTTTCCGACCATTCCGCCGCCTTGGCGATATCGACGTGCTGGGGAATGCGTACATCGAACATGGCGTCGCCGAGATTATCCTTGAGCAGCGACGCCTCGGAACGGTGGAGCGAAAAGCCGTCCTCATACTTGGTGGCCAGCACCATGAGTTGCGACGGCCCGCCACGGCGCTCGTTGATCAGGCGCAGCGCCCGCTTGCGGAAGGCGATCAGCCCGAGGCGCGAAACGTAGTCCGGAATCGACGGCACCAGGATCGTGTCGGCGGCGATCAAGGCCGCTTCCGCGAACAGTGAAATGCCCGGCGGACAATCGATCAGGATGTAATCGTACTCGTTGATGACATTCTTGATGCCATTGGCGAAGCGCTCGAGAATCCATTTCTGGATCATGTCGATCTGAAAGCCGCGCTTGACGAAGCTCTCGATCATGTCGCGCTCGACGATGCGGAATTCCGGCGCCGAAGCGCACAGCGACACGTCGACCTTGCCCTTCAGATCGCTGACATTCTTCTCGACCAGCTGCTTAAAGGGCTTCGGCTTCTGCTGAACGATGTAGCTTTCGAAGTAGAAATCGAGCGTGCGCTCGGCTTCGCGCATGCTGTTCCACTTGTCCGGCCCCGCCACCATGATCGAGGCGTTGGTCTGCGGATCGAGATCGATGACCAGCACCCGGCGGCGCTGATGGTGCGCCAAGGTCTCGGCCAGCGAGACGGTCGTCGTCGATTTGCCGACGCCGCCCTTCATGTTGATCACCGAGATGATGCGCGCGGGCATTCTCGCCCCTTTCTGTTCGTCCATTCTTCAGAACCCCGAACGGTCGGCGCGGAGGGTTAGTTTCTGGTAAACACGGGTCAAGCCGCCGCCGCAGCTTTTCCCCGCCCAATCCAAACATGGCGCTCACGTCAGGTTCAGCCGCGCCGAGCCATGGTGCTCTCAAGAGGGCCATTGGGACGCCTGGAGCCGTCCCGGGAGCGCAAGGATCATGAAGAAGACGCTTTTTGCCGCCGCCTTGGCCGCCATCGCCGCGTTCGCCGCGGCGCCGCTCGCGGCCGCGCAGGATAGAGATTACCGCAATGGCGGTTACGGCGACGACTATCGCCACCGCGATTACGATCGCGATTACCAACGCGACCGCGACCGCGACTGGGACCGCAATTGGCGCCGCGGCGATCATCTGCGCAACATGGGCGCGATCACCATTCGCAACGATGGCCGCGTGTTCACCTTCACGCGCGGCGATCGCCTATTCTACCGGCTGATCGACCGGCCCTACAATTTCGTGCCGGGCCTCACCTATTCCTACACCGACCGCTGCAATCGTTGGGGCTGCGTCGCCTTCGTGACGGCGCCGGGCATGCGTCGCCCGATCGACCGCATTTTCGCGCCGCACCTGCCGCTGCGAACCTATGCCTGGCGCGGGCAGCGCGGTTTCGATCAGGGCTATCGCTCGTACGGCTATTACGACCGCGACGACCGCCGCTTCGACGATCAATGGCGCTACAGCGACGATTATCGCTGGGACGAAAACGACCGCCGCTGGAACGAGTACGATCTCGAAGGCGGCCGCCGCGAACACATGAGATAATGCTGAACCGAAGCGAGGCGTTCGTTATTCAAGCGAGCGCCTCGTTTTTCATTCGCACCCTCCGAGGACCGCCGGCTTCCAGCCGGCACGGCGCAGCTGCTACCGACAAGCACAAGCGTCCAGTCAATCTAGCTCATGCCGGCTGGAAGCCGGCGCTCCTTAGAGCCACGCGCCGCGCGAAGCCACGCTTCGCCGCGGGCGCCGGCGCGTGTCAGCTCACCAGCCGCAGGTGCGGCCGCGGTTCTGCTGCTGCATGTAGCTCATCAGCGGCTGGAAATAGCGGGCCATGGCGCCGCCATCCATCTGCCGCGTGCCGGTGAAGGCTTCGAGCGCGTCCGGCCACGGCCGCGATTGGCCCATTTCCAGCATGCGCTGAAAACGTTCGCCGACTTCGCGGTTGCCGTAAATGGTGCAGCGATGCAGCGGCCCTTCCCAGCCGGCTTGCCGGCAGGCGGCTTCGTAGAACTGGAATTGCAGCACGTACGACAGGAAGTAGCGCAGGTACGGCACGTTGTTGGCGATGTGATATTTGGCGCCGGGATCGAAAAATTGCTCGCCGCGCGCGTTGGGCGGACGGATGCCCTGATAACGCTGGCGCAACTCCCACCAGGCGGCGTTGTAGCGATCGGGCGTGATGCGCCCGTCGAACACCTGCCAGCGCCATTGATCCATGGTGATGGCGAACGGCAGGAACGAAATCTTCTCCAAAGCCCGCTCCATCAGCAGGCTGACATCCGCCGACGCCGGCGGGATCTGATTACGGCGCAACAGCCCGATCTCGGTCAGGTATTCGGGCGTGATGTTGAGCGCGACGAAGTCGCCGATGGCTTCGTGGAAGCCGTCATGGGCGCCGTTGCGATACAGGAACGGCTGCTGGTTGTAGGCGCGCTGATAGAAATTGTGACCGAGTTCGTGGTGGATGGTCTGGAAGTGCTCGGCATTGACCTGGATGCATTGCTTGACCCGGAGATCGTCGACATTGTCGATGTTCCAAGCCGAGGCATGGCAGACGACGTCGCGGTCGCGCGGGCGCGTCAGCAGCGAGCGCTCCCAGAACGTGTCCGGCAGTTCCGGGAAGCCGAGCGAGGTGTAGAAGCGCTCGGCGGTTTCGGTCATCTGCACCGGCGTGGTGCGCGCGCGGGTGAGCAATTGCGTCGTGTCGTAGGTGGCGCGCCCGCCGGGCGGCCGCGCGATCGGCATCAAAGTCGACCAGTCCTGCGCCCACATATTGCCCAGAAGATCGGCGCGGATCGGCTGATCCATCGGCACGATGGCGTCGCCATAGCGATCGTTCAGCCGGGCGCGGACGTAGCAATGCAGCTGTTCGTAGAACGGCGAGAGCTGGCTCCAAAGCCGCTCGACCTCGCGCTCCATGTCGTCGGCCGGCATGTCGTAATTCGACAGCCACATCTGCCCGACATTGTCGAAGCCGAGATCGCGCGCGCCTTGGTTGGCGATCTCGACCATGCGCGCATAATCGTCGCGCATCGGCGCGGCGACCGCGTGCCATTTGGTCCAGATTTCTTCGAGCCGCGCCGGATTGCGCTCCGTGCCCATCAGGGTTTCGAGTTCGTCGAGCGTGACTTGGCGGCCCTGATAATCGATGCGGCCGGTCGAATAGATCGAAGCCAGCCGCGTGGTAATCTCAGAGAGCTGACCCGCTGCGCCTTCGCGCTGCGGCGCCGGCAGCACCAGGCTCAGGCGCAAGAGATCGACCTTGCGACGCGTGTCGGCCGGCATCTCGACATCGGCGTAGCGGCCCGCTTCGGAAGCCAGCCGCACGCGCGCTTCGGTGCCCTCGGCGTCGGAGCGCTGCAGCAGCCATTCGGTATCGTAATTGATGTAGGTGTTATAGACCCAGGCGACGCGGCCTTCGTACTCCGAACGGCGCATCAGCTCGGCTTCCGCCGCCTCAACGAACGCCGCCGCGGATTCCGCGCTAAGCGCGGCCGGCGCGGCATTGTTGGCAGCCGGCGCCGAGGTGGTGGCGCAAGCCGCCAAGGCGGCGATGGCGATCCAGGAGGCGGCGCTCCGCAACAACGACTTGGCGATCATCTCTTCGTCCCCTTGCCTTATCTAATTACCCTCGGCGGCGAGCCACTCGATGCCGTCCGCCGACATCATAAACACCGCCGCCTCGCGCCGTTTGGCGCCGACGGCGTTGAAAAACCTCTGCGCCACTTCGTTCTCGACGCCGGTGGTGATGGCCAGTTCGCGGGCGCCGAGATCGCGGGCGCGGCGCGCCACCGCGCTCATCAGCTTGCGCGCCAGGCCGCTCCGGCGCTGCTCCGGCACGACATAGAGCTCGCAAAGCACGACGTTGGGCGCGGCCCGGCGCACGTCATAGCTCTTGGTGATGATGGCATGGCCGACGATCGGCGCGTTGTTGCGCTCCTGAGCCACCCAGGCTTCGAACAGCGCATTCGAACCGAAGGCGTGCGCCTTGATCCGATCGGTCTCAAGATTGGAGGCGCCGCCCTCCTCGCCCGCCGCCTCGGCAGCCAGCCGGGCGATGGCTTCGGCATCGCGCGGGACCGCGCGCCGGATGGTGAAGGGCCGCTCCATGTGCGCGCCCATGTAAGGCGCACGCCGGGGCGCGACGCAAGCAAAAGCCGGCGCCGGCGCTAATGTCAGCGAGGATCCCTAGTGGTCCGGCCAGGGCCCCATCGGGCCGTCGTCATGATCCCAGCCGCCCGAGCGGCGGGTCATGTACGCGCCCAGGATGGTCAGCCCGACCACCAGCCCCACCATCACGAGAAACCAAAAGAACATGACCACTCCGATGCGGCGGGCTGTTCCAAGTCCGCCGGGAGGCTAGCGGGCCTCCTGCGCTATTTCTGCCGGCAATATAGGCGTCTCACGCGCCGGTTTCGAGGGCAAGCCGATCCACACGCGCAGCCAGGGAACCCGGCGCCCCAGATCGAAGAAAAGCCAGCAGCCAAGCGCGGTGGTTGCGATCAGGAGCGGCGCCTCCAGCCAAAGCGGGAGGCGGAGCTCGTCCAGATGGTGTCCGGCAACGACGATGATGGTCTGGTGGATCAAGTAGAAGGGGAAGATCGCTTGGGTGAGCATCCGGCGCATGGGCCCGTCGGCGCCCTTGAGATGGCGGTGGGCGAAGCCAATGGCGGCGACGATGGCGCACCACGCGTCGAGTTCGCGCACGCCGCGCATGATTGCGCGCAGCCAGTCCGGCGGATCGACGCCCTCAGGATGCAAGTTGAAGTAGACGATGAGCGCAGCCCAGCTGATCAGCGCGATGGCGAGCGCGGTCCAGCGCAGTTGCGTGCAACGATCGAAGAAGGGCTGATGCTTGGCGATGGCGAAGCCAAACAGAAAGACGCCGAAATAGAGAGCGTGCAGATACCAATCTTCGCGGAAATCGTGACTCTCTCCGAAGATCGGCAGCAGCGTGATGCGAAGGCCGGCCATGACCAACCACGGCGTGATGATGAAGAAGGGTCCCGCGATGAGAACGCCGGCCGCCTTCGGGATGCGGCGCAGCAGCGGCAGCAGCGCGACGAGCGCCAACGTGTAGAGAATGAGGTACGCGACGAACCACGCGTGGTTGTAGGTCGGCGTCGTCAAGCAGCCGTCGGCGTCGCACCAATTGCCGGAGGCGGTGGCGTACTTCACATAGAAGTTGTCGAGGGCCAGTGGGTATTGAGCGGCCTGCGCCGGCGGCAGCGCCTGAATGGCCTCGACAATCTCGTAATAGCTCTGAGGCGGAACGATCACGAACACGGCCAGCAGCAGCGGCGGCCAGAGGCGGCCCATGCGCGAACCGGTGAGCTTCCAGGCGCTCATTTTATCCGCCATGAATCGGGTGGCCGCGCCGGAGATCAGGAAGAGTAAGGTGAGGCGCCAGGGGCTGGTCAGCATCATCAGCGGCTCGATGGCGTCGCTGGCGCGGCTCGATTTCACGTGCCAGTCCCAGGTCACGTAAAACATGCCGCAATGGTAGAGAATGAGCAGGCCGAACGCGATGATGCGGAGCCAGTCGAGATCATAGCGGCGGTCGGTCATAAGCGGAGCGTCTCCTAATCAGCCCCGCTTCTTTCGCGGTTCCCCTTCGGCCGCTACGTTGGCGCCATATTCGGCAGCCTGCGGGGGCGAACGGGGAGCCAGCGGTGACCACCGGCGACGAAAAAGGGACAAGCGGATGGGCCCGGGCCGAGCGGCACGCGTGGCTGGCGGTCCTGTTGGTGGGCCTGGCGGTGGGCTTCGTGAACGCCACGTCGGGGATCATCGAGGGCGCGGGCGAGCATTGGATCGAGCCCGTCGTGTGGGAGGGCACGAGCGCCTTCGTCATCATCGGCCTTGCGCCCCTGATCGGGCGCGCTCTGCGACGGTGGCCGCCACGGGCGGACAATCTTCCCAAGTTCGCACTTGTTCATGCGGCGCTGACGGTCCCGTTTTCGCTGGCGCACGTGTTCTTCATCTTCGTGACCAGGGAGGCGGCCTACATGGCCGCGGGCGCCCGGTACGGGTTTTTCGACGACGGCGTGGCCATCACCCTGCTCTATGAGTGGCGAAAAGACGTGCTGGTGTACGCCGCGATCGCGGCGACCTACTGGATTTTCCACTCCGTCGCCGAGCGCAAGGAGACAGCGGCGCAGCCGCCGACCGATCAACGCATCGAGGTGCGCGACGGCGGCGCGGCGGTCTTCCTGGCGCCGAGCGACATCAGTCATGTCGAAGCCGCCAGCAACTACGTGGAGTTTCACACGGCGGCCAAGACGCACCTGGTGCGCGGTACGCTTGCGTCGTGGGAGGCGCGGCTCGTCGCGCGCGGATTTGTCCGCGTGCATCGCTCACGGCTGGTGAACCGCGCCAAGATCGCGGCGCTGAAGCCCACGCCCTCGGGCGATTTGGAGATCACCCTGAGCGATGGGCGCACGGTCGTCGGCAGTCGGCGCTATCGGGCAACATTGGCGGCAAGCCCATGACCAGGTAACATGCTGCTCGATGACCACTCGACTTCTGGCGGGCATCCTGGCCTTCAGCGCCGCGTCGATGGCGGCCGCGCAAGAGCGCTATCATTATGCCGACACTCGCGGTCGGACCATTCTGTTTCCGAGGGGCGCCGTTTCATTTGCGGACGAAGTCGTTGACTACAACAGCGGACGTCGAGCGCCGAGCGAAGCACGGCGCAATCCGTCTGTCGCGATCGGCGAGCCCCATAGGGCACGTGGTTATGTTTCTCTAGGGTGCGGTGGCAGCCTCACCTTGAGGTTCATCGACAACGCATTGATCGACGTCCCCGGACCTGATCTCTACGTCTACGAGGTTGGCCGACGAATTGAAGGAACCCGACTCGAAATTTCCTCCGATAACAGCCATTGGATTCAGGTCGGCGAAATTGGCGGCGGAACTGCCGAGGTCGACATTGCTGGGTCCGAAACCGCAGGTCAGGCGTTCAGCTACGTGCGATTGTTTGACCTTGAGACTTCCTGCAGTGGCGGCTCACCCGGAGCCGACATCAATGCGGTTGGCGCCATTGGCGCAGCGCGGCGCCTTACACTTCGAAACCAAGTCCTCTTTGATGTTGATCAGTCCGTGCTGCGCCCGGACGCCTCAGAGACGCTCAGCTCGGTTGTCAGTCAGGTTCTTCAGTCACGCCCAGCTCGGTTGGTCATCGAAGGACATACGGACAATGTGGCAAGCGACGAATACAACCTGCTGCTCTCGCGCGAGCGAGCTGAAGCGGTTGCGGCCTTCATAACCACCCAGAGCACCTTTCCTATTGACGTACTGACAACCGGCCACGGTGAAAGCCGCCCAATCGCTGGAAATAACACTGAGGAAGGGCGCGCGAGAAATCGTCGCGTGGAGATTCTACTGATTGAGACCAATGGGGAAGACCCCTAAACCCGCCGCGCCTCCGTCACCCGGAACGTCAGCACGTCGCCATCGCCCTCGCGCAGCGTGACGTATTCGCCGGGGCGGAGCTCGTGAGTGTTGAGCTTGAACAGCGGCTCCTCATCGCCTTCGTCGGCTTCGTCATACCAGAAGTACCAGGACTTGCCGCGGTGCCGGAGCCAGCCGTCGGACGGCGCTTCATGCGGATGAAAGCGCCGCACCGTGCACTGATCGCGCTTCTCACGCCAAAGGGCGGGGTCGAGCTTGCCATTGGCGTCGAGCGGCGCCTGAATGACATAGCCATAATCGTCGTGCCCGTCGGGATAGCCAGCGTCCGGGTTGCGGCCGAGCCGCAAGATCACGCGCGTCAATTCGGTCATGTCGGGAGGCTCCTTCCGGCGAACCCGCTTATCGCAGAGCCGCAATCGCCCTACATTGAGGCGACTCAAAACAGGAAGATCACCCGGTATGCCCCGCGCGCCGCGCGCTCAGATTTCCGCCAAGGGCGAAGCGCCCCGCGCCTGGCAGCGTATGCTGTCCGGGCGCCGGCTTGATCTGCTCGACCCGTCGCCGCTCGATATCGAAATCGAGGACATCGCGCACGGGCTTGCTCGGGTGGCGCGTTGGAACGGCCAGACCATCGGCGCACACGCCTTTTCGGTGGCGCAGCATTCGCTCGTCGTCGAGGACGTCTGCCGCAAGCTGGCGCCGGATTGGGACCGCAAGCGCCGGCTGATGGCGCTCCTGCACGATGCGCCGGAATACGTGATCGGCGACATGATCAGCCCGTTCAAAGCCGCGCTCGGGCTCGACTACAAAGCCTTCGAGGCCAAGCTCGAAGCCGCGATCCATCTGCGCTTCAGCCTGCCGCCGCATCCGCCGCCGGCAGTGAAGGGCGTGATCAAGCGCGCCGACATCATCTGCGCCTATTTCGAAGCAGTGCAGCTGGCGGGTTTCTCGGAGGCGGAGGCCAAACGTTTCTTTGGCGCGCCGCCGCGCGGCTTTTCGTTGAGCCTCAAGCCGCAAGCGACCGCCCAGGTGCAGGAGGCGTTCCTGAAGCGCTTCCGGTCGCTGATCGATCCGGCGTAGAGACGAGTCACAATGACCATCTATGTATGCCCCCTCTCTCGCGCGCCCGGCCTCGTCCGCGAACACAACGTCTCGCACGTTGTCAGCTTGCTCGATCCGGAGACGCCTTTTCCGGCGATCGAAAACGTCAGGCAGCGGCATCTGCAGGTTGAGGTGCATGATATCGAGCATGAGCTGGAGGGCCTCGATCCGCTCTGCGACGCGCGCATCAAGCGCATTCTCGAATTCGTCGGCGGTTGGGACCGCAGCCAGCCGATCTTGATCCATTGCTATGCCGGCATCTCGCGTTCGACCGCGACCGCCTTCATCACCGCGTGCGCGCATAACCCGCGCGCCGACGAGGAGGAGATCGCGCTGGCGCTGCGCCAGGCCTCGCCCACCGCCAGCCCTAACCGCCGCTTCGTCGCCATGGCCGACGCCGAGCTCGGCCGCAGCGGACGCATGACGCGCGCCATAGAAGCCATCGGCCGCGGTTCTCCACGCTGGCCCGACATCGCCGAGGCCGAGCCATTTTCGCTGCCCTCGCGATTCGCCGCATGAGCGGCGCCAAGGTGATCATCGGCCTCTCTGCGGTGATCGTCGCCGCCACCGAGGACAGTCCCTATGTGGTGGTGACGCGGGATGGCGGCGGCGCCACCGGCTTGCCGTTCGGACCCTTCGATCCCGCCGGCGACCGCACGCTCGAACTCTCGCTGCGCGGCTGGGTCGAAGAGCAAACCGGCTTCGACATCGGCTATGTCGAGCAACTTTACACGTTCGGCGACCGCGGCCGCGAAATGCCTCTCGCCGACATGAGAAGCGCCGGCGCCGACCGGGTGATTTCGATTTCCTATCTCGCACTGACGCCATCGCGCGCGGTTTTGGACCGCGCCGGCGCACGCTGGCGCTCATGGTACAATTTCTTTCCATGGGAGGATTGGCGCAACGGCCGGCCGCCGATCATCGACACGGTGATCGCACCGCGCCTCAAGGAATGGGCGCACATCGCTGAGGACAATGAAACCGCCAACGCCCGCCGCACCCGCGCGCGCTTGGCCTTCGCACTCGAGGGCGCGGTGTGGAACGAAGAGCGCGCATTGGAGCGTTACGAACTCTTGTATGAAGCGGGGCTTGCGCCGGAGTCTGAGCGCGACAGCGCGCGATTTGACGGCAAGGACGCGCCGTCAATGTCGCCGGCCCCCGGGCTCGGCGAGCCCATGGCCTCCGATCACCGCCGCATTCTCGCCACCGCCATCGGCCGCCTTCGGGCCAAGATCAAATACCGTCCGGTGATCTTCGAACTGGCGCCGGATTTGTTCACGTTGCTGCACCTGCAGCGCCTGGTCGAGGCGATCTCTGGGCTTGCGCTGCACAAGCAGAATTTTCGCCGCCTGCTCGAACGCACCGGGTTGGTCGAGGGCGCCGGTCAATTCGATTCAAGCGCCGGCGGGCGGCCGGCGGAGCTGTTCCGTGCGCGCCGCGACACCCTGAGCGAACGCCCCGTTGTCGGCATTCACGTGCCTGCGCCGCGCGGCGAGTAAGACTCTCGTTTGGCGTCGGGCTTCAGCGCCGCCACACTTGCCGCAAGCGCGCGTCGCGTCCGCAGCCGGCGCGGTACATGGCGTAGCGGTTGGGGTTCCGGCGCGCATAGTCGCGGTGATATTCTTCCGCTTCGGTGAAGGGGCCGAGCGGCAAGATCGGCGTGATCACCTCGCCATTGACCCGCCCGCTCGCGATCACCGCGGCTTTGCTGGCTTCGGCGTCGGCGCGTTGTTCGGGCGTGACGAAAATCGCCGGCCTGTAGCTCGAGCCGCGATCGCAGAATTGACCGCCATCGTCGGTCGGGTCGGTGAACCGCCAATAGCGATCCACCAATTGCCGGTAAGTTATGACCGAGGGGTCGAAGCGCACACGCACGGCTTCGAAATGGCCGGGATGATTTTGATAGGTCGGATTGGCGTTGCGCCCGCCCGTGTAGCCGCTCATCACCGAGGCGACACCCGGGATCGCGCCCATGTCGTGCTCCATGCACCAGAAGCAACCGCCGGCGAACACCGCCTCTTGCTGGCCCGCCGGCAACGGCTCTTGGCGCGGCTGTTGCGCCGAGGACGGCGACGGCGAACAGGCGGCGGCGAAAAACAGAAGACTTGCGATCAGGGTGCGGCGGATCATGGCTGGTGATACGTATGACATCGCCGATCGGTTGCCGACCGTGGCCGCAACCTAAAGCGGCCTCGGTCCGTATTCATGTGGCAATACCTTAGGAGCCCGCATGCGCATCGCCCCACTTCTCGCCGTCGCCCTGCTCGCCGCCTCCGGCGCCGGCGTCCTGGCCTACGCCCAGCAACACAACGCACAGGTTGAGCGAGCCGCGCCGCGCGAACCCTCGGCGCTGGAGCGCCTGCGCGACTGGGTCATGGACCGCAACGGCACCGAGCGCGCCTTCGACAATGAATATTGGGATCACCACGAGCCCGGCATCTATGTCGAGGCCCGCACCGGCGAGGCGCTCTTCGCCTCAACCACAAAATACGACAGCGGCTCGGGCTGGCCGAGCTTCACGCGCCCGATCAATCCCGGCGCCATTACGCTCCGCGAAGACTACACGCTGGGCATGCGCCGCATCGAAGTGCGCTCGCGCGAGGGCAATCACCATCTGGGCCATGTGTTCGACGACGGGCCGCGCGGCTCCGGCGGCCAGCGGTTTTGCATCAATAGCTGCGCCATCCGGTTCATCCCGCGCGCCGAAATGGAAGCGCAAGGCTACGGACGCTACCTAGCAATCGTCGACGGCGACTAGCGCAGTACGGACGCATGACCGCACGTCCCACTAGCGGAAACCAGCGAGCTCAAGCGCGTCAATACGGTGGTGGGTTAATGATGATCGACGCTCTGTCGGAGCTGTTCGATTTCTTCTTTGAGTTTGAGTTTTTGGCGTTTCATCGCCGTGAGCCGCGTCGCATCGACCGAAGGATGCAGGGCTTCATTTTTGATGATGATGTCGAGATCCCGATGCCGCGCGTCCAGTTCACGCAGCCGCTGCTCGATAGCCATCGAAGGCGCCTCCTCTAGCTTGGGCGAGTCCGAGCATGCGCCTCTTTTTTGGTGTTGTCTTCTTACATCATCAACAAAAATAAACTTTCTCCCTGGCGCCTGATTCTGCCGGGAAATTTCCGGCCGCCCGGCGGCTTTACAGCGCCGGTTAGGCGTGTCTTAGCTCGGCTTTCGCGCGGCGGGGCGCGCGGAGACCTAGGGTCAGCGATGGATTCCGAGGACGGGACCGGTTTCGACATCAACGACACGCCCGAGCGGCGCGCGCTCAAGGCCCGCCTGATGGAATACCGCGAGGAGCACCGCGCCCTCGACTCCGCCATTTTTGCCCTTCAAGAACAAAGTGGTGGGGATGCGCTGCAGCTGGCCCGGCTGAAAAAGCGCAAGCTCGTCTTGAGGGACCAGATCAAATGGATCGAGGATCGGCTGACGCCGGACATCATCGCCTGAAACTCTGGCTGGGCGGCGCCGCAGCGCTCGCGGCGTTGGCGCCCGGGGCCGCCTTAGCGCAGGACGCCAACGCCGCCGACAAGGGCGTGTTCTCGCTCGCGGTCGAGAATGACAGCCTCTCCTCCGGGGCCGACCGCAACTACACCTCCGGCATCAAGCTCGCTTACGTCTCACAACTCGAGGATGTACCCAATTGGCTCTCGGGCGCGCGCGGCCTGACGCGGACCTTCTCTGGTTCGGACCCCGATTTCTGGGGCATCGCGCTCGGCCAATCGATCTTCACGCCCGAGGACATCACCGCCAATCCGGCGCCAGCCGATCAGCACCCTTACGCCGGCTGGCTCTACATCCAGATCATGGTCGGCGCCGAAGAAGATCGCGCCGACGGGCGCGAGCCGCGCTATCTCGATACGTACGAATTGGAACTGGGCATCGTCGGTCCCTCGGCGATGGGAGAGGAAGCGCAGCGCGGCATTCATGAATGGCTGGGCGCGCCCGATCCGCAGGGGTGGGATAGCCAGCTCAACGACGAGGTCGCCTTCGCGCTTTCGTTCGACCGCCGCTGGCGTCCGCCCTGGGCGCAATTCTCGACCGATGTCGGCGGCTTGGAGTTCGACCTCACGCCTAATGCCGGCGTCACGCTCGGCACCTTGCGCACCGAAGCGCGCCTAGGCGTGGCGGCGCGGATCGGCTGGCGGCTCGACAACGATTACGGCCCGCCGCGGGTGCGCCCGTCGCTGGCCGGCATCGAGCATTTCTCCGGCGGCGCGCTGTCCTGGCAGATCTTCGCCGGCGTCCAAGGCCGGGCGGTCGCGCACAATCTCTTTCTCGATGGCAACACCTTCGAGGACAGCGCCTCGGTCGAACGCAATCCGTATGTCGGCGATTTCCAGACCGGCTTCGCCATCAGCGCCGGCGATTGGCGCCTCGCCTACACCTACGTCTGGCGTACGGAAGAATTCGAGACGCAGCCGACACGCCAGGACTTCGGCGCGCTGGCGATCAGCGTGCGGATGTAATGCTGCGCGCCGCACTCGTCTTCGCAATAGCGCTCTCTTTGGGCGTTGGCGCAGCGCTGGCCACCGACATCACCACGCAGTGGGCAGGCGTTTACAAATTCCGCTTTCAGAACGCACTCGTGACCGGTGAAGAGTACGAGTCCGAGAACGTGTTGGAAGTCGTCCCCCTGGACGTGCAGTCGGCCTATGTGCGGGCGCATTTGGAATTTGCGAACGGACATAGCTGCTCGCTCTACGTCGTCATGAACGTCGAAGGCGATCGGCTCGTTTATCGCGAACCCAATCCGCCGGCGCATCGCGGCCAGTGCATTGTCACTCTCGATCGCGTGGGCGGGGAGATGCGCATCGACGAGACCGAGGAAAGCCAATGCGGAGCGGCGCATTGCGGCGCACGCGGCAGTCTCCGCGATCAACGCCTACCAGTGTCGTCACAACGCCGCATCCGGTACATGGAGCGTTTGCGCGCCTCCGTGCAGTACGACCTAGCCATGCGCGAAGCAGGCCGCGCGCCTTAGGGGCGAGGCTCACGGATGAAGCACACATGCCGGGCCAGGATGTAGTCTGGACCGCCGGCGCCCTCGCCGGCAGCGGTGCTTGAAGTCGAACAGCTTGAGGTATGTTTGGCGGGGGATGCCGGCGAGGGCGCCGGCGGTCCAGACTCGACGCTTTAGAAGCCGGCGAACGCTTGGCCTTGCGCACGCCGCGCGTGTTTCTCCGCGTACATCGCTTCGTCGGCGCGGGCGATGGCGGTCTCCGGATCCTCGACGACGGCGATCGGATGCACGCCGACCGAAGCGCGCACGCGATGCGGCTGGCCGGCGAAGAGGATGGCGCTGGCATTGATCTTGTCGCTGAGCGACTGCGCCTTGACGCGCGCCTCGTCGGCGGGCGCGCGGTTCAGGATGATACCGAACTCGTCGCCGCCGATGCGGCCGACCACGTCGCTTTCGCGCACGCTGTCGAGCAGGAGCAAACCAACATGGCGGAGCACCGCGTCGCCGGCCGAATGGCCGTAGCCGTCATTGACCGCCTTGAAGCCGTCGAGGTCGATATAGATGACCGCCGCCGGGGTCTTGTAGCGTTCGACCTCCGACATGGTCCGATGCAGTTCGCGCAGGAAGGCGCGGCGATTGAGCACTGGGGCCAGCGTGTCGCGGTCGGCCAACTCCTCGGCGCGGGCGAGCTTGGCTTTGGTCTCAGCCAATTCGGCGCTGAGTCGCGCCAAGGCGGCCAGGCCAGCCTCGGACACGTCGCGGCGGCGCAAGCCAAGCTCTCGCAAAAGCTGGCTCGTTTCGGCGTCGAGTCTGGACGGTCCGAACAGCATTCTGGCTCACAGGCATGCGCCAGCGCGGTAAAGGCCGCCTTAACCCAGGACGCGGTGGTGCAGGGTGACACACACCCATTGCGCCGCGCCGCGCCAGCTTGATGAAAGGCGCCGTGGGTGTGTGTCACCCAAACGACCACCGCCTGACACCTAGACGACCGGCCCGGCTTCCATTACTGGGCCGTTTTTTAGGAGCAGCCGAAACATGGCTACCCCCCAGGTAGGGCTCATTATGGGCTCGAAGTCCGACTGGGAGACGATGCAGGCCGCCGCCGACGTGCTCGATGCGCTCGGCGTCGCTTACGAAGCCAAGGTCGTCTCCGCCCACCGAACCCCGCAACGCCTCTACGATTACGCCACCAGCGCCAAGGCGCGCGGGCTCAAGGTGATTGTCGCCGGCGCCGGCGGGGCCGCGCACCTGCCCGGCATGACCGCCTCGATGACGACGCTGCCGGTGCTGGGCGTGCCGGTGAAGAGCCGCGAACTGAAGGGCGTCGATAGCCTTCTCTCGATCGTGCAGATGCCGAAAGGCGTGCCGGTGGGGACGTTGGCCATCGGCGAAGCCGGGGCCGCCAATGCCGGACTGATGGCGGCGCAAATCCTCGCGCTCTCGGACGAGGCGCTGGCGGCGCGGGTCGACGCCTATCGCGCCGCGCAAACCGCGGCGGTGCAGGAAGACCCGCGGTGAGATGGCCGCAGCCATGATCGCCCCCGGCAGCGCCATCGGCATCCTGGGCGGCGGTCAGCTCGGGCGAATGCTGGCGCTCGCGGCGGCGCAGCTCGGCTTCGACGTCCACATCTTCACCGACGAACCCGACAGTCCCGCTTCGCGCGTGGCGGCGCGCACCTTCGTCGGCAATTATCTCGATCGCGCCGCGCTCGCCGATTTCGCCCGCCGCGTCCAAGTGGTGACGACCGAGTTCGAAAACGTTCCCGCCGAAACCGCGCAAGCCTTGATCGACGCCGGCGCGCGCGTTGCGCCCTCGCCGCGCGCATTGGCGGTGGCGCAGGATCGCTTCGACGAAAAGAGCTATTTCCAAAGCGCCGGCATCGCCACGCCGCCGTTCAAGGCCATCGGCTCGCAAGAGGATTTGGACGCCGCCATCGCTGAGATCGGCGCGCCGGCGATCCTGAAGACGCGCCGCTTGGGCTATGACGGGCGCGGACAGATCCGCATCGACAGCGCCGACGACGCGCGCGGCGCTTACGCAAAGCTGGGCGCGCCGGGCATTCTCGAAGGCTTCTGCGCCTTCGAGCGCGAAGTCTCGATCGTCGCCGCGCGCGGCGCCGACGGCGCAATCGCCTTCTACGATTTGAACGAGAACGAGCACGCCGGCGGCATTCTCTCGCGCACGACGCTGCCGGCGCAGGTTTCGGCCAGCGTCACTGTCGGCGCGCAGAACGCGGCGCGGCGCGTATTGGAGGCCTTCGACTATGTCGGCGTGCTGACCATCGAATTCTTTGTCATGCGCGACGGGACCTTGATCGCGAACGAAATGGCGCCGCGCGTTCACAACTCGGGCCATTGGACCATCGAAGGCGCGTTGACCTCGCAATTCGAGCAGCACATCCGCGCCGTCGCCGGCTGGCCGCTCGGGCCGACGACACGCATCGCCGATATCGAGATGCTCAACCTGATCGGCGAAGATGCCGATGCATGGCCGCAGCTTGCCGCCGATCCGTCGGCGCGCCTCCATCTCTACGGCAAGCGCGACACCCGCGCCGGCCGCAAGATGGGGCATGTGACGAAGCTCATTCTCTGAATGGCCGCAGTCAGCGCGGGAAGGCCTCGTCGCGCGCCGTGAACAGCCAGAAGCCAATCACATAAAGCACCGGCGTCATGAACCACAAAACGTCCACGATCGCGCCGGGCGTGCGGCGGATGAGAGCAACCATCTCCTCGCCGCCATCGATGCTGCCGCTGACCGCGGTGACCGTCGGGTTGGCCAGCACGATCAGCGCGATGAGGCAAATCCAGAAGGCGATAGCGGTGGCGACAATCGGGCTGGTGCGCTCGACATAATCGTCGGCGGGGTGCTCGTCCAAATGAGTCAAAGAGGTCCAGATCGTCAGCGGCCAGGCCGCGGCGTTGAGGAACCGTACCGGAGCTGCTGCCATGAAGCGCCTCCTCACACAGGTTCAGACGCAGTCAGTCTTAGCGCGGGGGGCCGCGCTTGTCAGCTTATGGCGAAAATTTCAGCGCCGGTAGCGAAAGCGCGCGGCGGCGCCGACGGCGCTTTGCATGCCTTCGCTCACCGGCTTCAATTGCGCTTTGAGCTTCTCGAACTGCATGACGTTTTCGATGCGCGCATCGAGAAAGGCCCAGGTGGCTTCGCTGGTTTCGCTGTCGTCGCTGAACCAGCGCGCATAGGTGCTTGCGAGCACGCCAGAGAGAATGGCGCGCTTGGAATAGTAATTCTCGTCGGTCGAGACATCGCCAAGCGCCCGCCAGATCAGGTCGGCGGTGCGCCACAGGAGCCGCGCCGCCTCCGGCGCGCGCAGCGGATGCGCCAGCGCCCGGGTCATGGCGCGGGCCGCCTCTTTGTAAGGCGCTTGCGCCTCCAGCCGCAGCTGCACCGCCGCCCGCACCCGTTGGCGAACCTTCATGGCGGCGAGATCAAGCGCCTCCAGCCGCTCCAGCATGGCGGCGTCGGCTCGGGCGGCGAAGGCGTCGAACAGGTCGAACGCGCCCTTCGGACAGGCCAGCGCCGCCTCACCCTCGCTCAGGCCGGCCTCGGCCACGGCAGCCTTGAAGGCGGCCTCGGTCCAGCCGTCCCGGGCGGCGTGGGCCGGAAAAGCCTCCAGAATCCGGGCGCGGAACCGGTCGGACGGGGTCGCTGACATGAGAAAAAGCTAAGCCCTGCCCGCGCTTCCAGCAATGGACATGGCCGCGGCCTTTTGCTATCAGCCCGCCTTCGCTTCAAAACGACAGCCCGGCGCAGCCAGCGCTGGCGGCTCGTTTCGTGTTTGACATACGGGTTACGGGAGACGGTCCTGGTACAGATTTTCGTCCGCGATAACAACGTCGATCAGGCGTTGAAGGCGCTCAAAAAGAAGATGCAGCGGGAAGGCACTTTCCGCGAGATGAAGCGCCGCAACCATTACGAGAAGCCGTCGGAAAAGCGCGCCCGCGAACGCGCCGAGGCCGTGCGCCGCGCCCGCAAGCTCGCCCGCAAGCGCGCCCAGCGCGAAGGCCTGCTGCCGCGCCCGCAGCCGACGCGGTAAATCCAGGGCAAGAGATTTCTCAAACGCCGTCGGCCAGCGCCGGCGGCGTTTTCATTTGCGCGTCAGCTTGTGTCCGCCACCCGCAGCATCAACGCCGCGGCCTGCTGGAGCTGCGCCCGTTCTTCGCGCGTCAGCTTGGTCAGGCGCTGCTGCAACAACGCCAAGCGGCGCCTGCGGCCCGCCTCCATCAACGCTTTCCCTTTCGCCGTCGCCTCGATGCGGACGCCGCGTTTGTCGGCGCGGTCGACGCGCTTAGCCGCGAGACCCGCCGCTTCGAGATCGCTGACCAGTTTCGACATCGTCGCCGGCGTCACCTGTTCGGCCCGCGCCAGCGCCGAGAGGCTCATCGGCCCGCCGAAGGTCAGCACCGAAAGCGCCGAGAGCTTGGGGGCGGAGACGCCCGTCTCATCGTCGGCGACGCGAACGGCGCGCAAGAGCCGGATGGCGGCGCGGTGCAGCGCCTCGGCGACGTCGAGCGAATCCGGTCGGGCCATGCATGCAGCATCGCTTGACTTATTTAGTTCGTCAAACTAATTATTGTACCCGGAGGGTGACACACACCCATTGCTCCGCAACACGCAAGATGGGGCGAACGACAGCGCCATGGGTGTGTGTCACCCAGCAGAGCCGCAACCAGGAACAGCACCATGAACACAGCGCCGCCGCTTCTGTCCGGAATTTGTCAGATCGCTTTGGCCAGCGCCGATCCGATCGCGCTCGTTTCCTTCTATCGCGACACCTTGGGTTTCTCGGTGCTGTTCGAAACCAACGGCATGACCTTCTTCCAGTCGGGCGCGACGCGGCTGATGATCGGCGCGGCGCACCCAGGCCAGCAGGTCGGCGGCGACGCCGTGATCTATTTCGAGCCGCGCGACTGGAGCGCCGCCGAAACCGCGCTCGAGGCCAAGGGCATCGCCTTCGCGCACCCCGCGCAGAAATTGCAGGAAGCGCCGGGGCGCGAACTGATGCTGCGCGCGTTCAAGGACCCCGAGGGCCATACGCTCGCCATCATGGGCTGGCGAGCGGCGTAAGCGGTCGCGGCCGGCAACAGCGTCACACCTTCCCCAAGGGTCGCGGTTGCCGCCGCGCGGGTCTCGGTTCATACGACGCGCGGCCCATGCCCGACACCCAGCCACCTCTACCCGAAGGCGTGCGCGCCGACGCGCGCGCACCGATCGGACGCAATCGCCAGTTCCGGTTGCTGTTCATCTGCCTGCTCGTCATCGGCGCCGGCAATTCGATGCTGCTCGCCGTGGCGCCGCCTTTGGTGCGCGAACTGGGGCTGGCGGATTCGAGCGTCGGCTGGATCTTCTCGCTCTCGGCTTTGTTGTGGGTGTTCGCGAGCCCGTATTGGGGCCGGCTTTCGGATCGCGTCGGGCGCAAGCCGATCGCGGCTTTGGGGCTCGCCGCCTACGCTGTATCGATGGCCTCGTTCGGCGCCGTGGTGCTGCTCGGGCTCAACGACATCTTGAGCGGGCTCTGGCTCTTCACCTGGCTGATGCTGGCGCGCGCGATTTTCGGCGCGTTTGGCTCCGCTTCGTCGCCGGCGGCGCAGGCCTATATCGCCGACCGCACCACCCGCTTCGAGCGCACCGAGCAACTCGCCGGCCTCACCGCCGCGTTCGCATTGGGGCAAGCCTTCGGCCCGGCGATTTGCGCGGCGCTGGCGGCGAAGTTCGGCCTTGTCTTTCCGATCTGGCTGATCGCGGTGCTGGCGGCGGGCGCTTCCTTTGCGATCTGGCGCTATCTGCCTGAAAACACGCCGCCGAAAACCGAACGCCCGCGCGGCGATTGGCGCGAGTCCTTGGCGCTGATGCGCGACCGGCGCTTGTCGGCTTATTTGATCTATGGCTTCGCGCTTTCGGTGGTCGCCGGCGTCACCGTGCAGGTGTTCGGGCTCTTCACTATGGACCGGCTGAACGCCCAGGGCGCGCACGGTTCGGAACTCACCGCAGCCGGCTTCATGGTCAATGCGCTGGCGCTGCTGGCGACGCAGATGGCGATCCTGCCGCGCTTGCGGCTAGGACCGCGCGGGCTGATGGCATGGGGCGCCGGGCTGCTGGCATTGGGCGTCGGTGTGCAGATCATCGCCGATACTTTGGCCGCGCTCTTGGTGGCGCAAGCCATCCAAGGCCTAGGCGCCGGGCTGGCGCGGCCAGGCTTCAGCGGCGGCGCTTCCGTGGCGGTCGATCCTGAAGAACAAGGCAGCGCCGCCGGCCTCGTGGTCGCGGCTAACGGCGCGGGCTTCGTGTTCTCGCCGCTGATCGGCGGCGTTGTCTACGAAACCGTCGGCATGAACGCGCCGCTCTTGATCGCGTTTGCGATCCTGGTGGCGATGATGGCGTTCGCGCTGCGCAGCCGGCGTCTGCGCAACATCGCGCCGATCGAGCCGCCGCCGAGCGAACCGACGACGCCCAGTTAACTTGCCGCCGCTCGCGCGCGTTCCAGCACGACATCGGTGGCGCGGCCGCGCACCTCCATTCCCTGCGCGCGCTCGAAGGCGCGGATGGCGTCGCGTGTGCGCGAACCGATGACGCCGTCGGCGCGGCCGGCGCTGAAGCCCAGGCGATTGAGCAAACGCTGCAATTCGCGCACGCCGCTTCTGCCGAGCCCGCGCGGCACACGCGCCGGCTCAGGCACAATGCCCGCACGCACGCGCACCTGATCGAGCAGTGCGGCGGTCGGGAAACCATCCGCCGCCAAGCCGCGCTCGGCCTGGAAGGCGCGCACCGCCGCGCGCGTGGCGGAACCGAATAGACCGTCGGGCGTGCCGGAATTGAAGCCGAGCCCGTTGAGCAGGGTCTGCAATTCCAGAATTTGCTCACGATTGAGCGAGCCCGCAGCGCGCGGCCAATCGCGCACCAGAGTTCCGCTCCCGCCATCGAACGCGCGCGCCAGCAGCGCCACCACTAGCGCGTAGCGATCTGAGTTATTGTAGCGGCGAATGACCGAGAAGTTGGGATGCAGCATCAAGGCTGGGCCGCTGGCGCCCGCCGGCAAGAACAATTGCGATTGCAGTCCCCAGACTTCGCCGGGCCACGCAGCGCCATCGATGCGGCGCACGCCGCGCTCATTCCAATCGGCGATGCTGCGGCGCGTGCCATCGGCGAGCGCGTAGTCGAAACCGTCGGGCAGCGACACTTCGTCGAACACGGGTTCGCCACGCCGCCATCCGCGATCCTGCAGATAATTGCCAATCGACGCGGCGACGTCGCCGCGATTGGTCCAGATGTCGCGATGGCCGTCGCCGTCCCAATCCACCGCCGTGGTGAGATAGACGTCGGGCATGAATTGCGGTTGCCCGAGCGCGCCGGCCCAGGACGAGCGCAATTGCTGCTGATCGGCGAGCCCGCGCTCCACCATTTCGGTGAGCGCCAGCAGATAGCCTTCGAATTGCTGGCGCCGGCGGCCTTCATAGGCGAGCGTCGCCAGCGCGGCTTGCGCATCCCAATTCAGGTCCGCTTCGCCGTAATTGCTCTCCAATCCCCAAATCCCGAGGATGATGCCGGTGGGCACCCCATAACGCTGCTCGACCGCGTCCAGGGTCGGGCGGATGGCGTCCTTCAGCACCAAGCCATCGTTGATGCGCCGGGTGGTGACGCGATTGCCGACATAGTCCCAGACCGGACTCACGAACTCCGGCTGGCGCTGATCCAGTTCGATGACGCGATCGTCCGGCGTCAGCCCAGAGAGCAGCCGCCCCAGAACAGCGGGGTCGCGCCCCTGCAGCACCGCCCGGCGGGCGAAATCGTCGCGCCATTCGTCGAAGGCCGGGTTGCCCGAGGACTGGAAGGACGGCGGCTGCGGCGCCGGCTGGGCCCCCACCGAGGACGGCCCGCAGGCGATCGCCAGCGAAACCGCCGCGGCAAGAAAAAAGGCTCGCGCCATGCTTATCCCCTTCGTCATCAGCTTCCGACGCCCCTTATTGTGCGTCGCCGGCCGCTTCAATGTTCCCGCATTGACTTGGCGCAGGCGCCCCCTTAGAAGCCCCGCTTCCATTTCGCCCCGGAATTACGGCCATGAAAGTCAAGTCGTCGCTCAAGTCGCTGAAAGCCCGTCACCGGGCTTGCCGGGTCGTGCGCCGCAAGGGCCGGGTCTATGTGATCAATAAGGTCGACCCCCGCTACAAGGCGAAGCAGGGCTGAATTAGGCCGTAATTGAAGCTCACAGGCGCCCGCGAAGCCCTCGCGGGCGCTATGAATTTCAGGTAAGCTGCGGTCGATTCATTTTCGCCATGCGTCGTTTCGTTTTCGCTCTCGCAGCCGCCTTCACGCTCGTCGCCTGCAACGCCGGACCGAGCGCGCCCGGCCGCGCCGACCCGGAACTCGACGCCCTGTTCGATCAATTGGCGCAAGCCGAGGATGCGGGCTCGGCCCAGGCGCTCGAACGCGCGATTTGGGGCCGCTGGGCCGATAGCGGCTCGCCGACTGTGAACATTCTGCTCGAGCGCGCCACAGCCGCCGAGGACGCCGGCGACGCCGAACTGGCCGAGCGCTTCCTCGATCAGGCCTCCGATCTCGCGCCCGACTATGCCGAGACCTGGAACCGGCGCGCCAACCTCTATTACAGCATCGACGATTATCCGGGCGCGATCGCCGCCATCCAGGAAACCCTGAAGCGCGAGCCACGTCACTTCGCCGCCCTCGCCGCGCTCGGCATGATCTACGAAGAGCTTGGCCAACAGCGCGCCGCGCTGGAAGCCTTCCGCGCCGCGCTCGTCATTCATCCCAATTACGAGACCGCCCTGCAGGGCGTGCGCCGCCTCGAACCGCGCGTCGACGGCCGCGACGCATGATGGTCTGGGTGTTGGCGATCGCAACTGCGATCGCGCTTGCCGCTGTGGCGCTTGCGTTTCATGCGCGCGCCTATGTGCGGCGCACCGAAGCGCGCTTTCCGCCAACGGGACGCTTTATCGAGGCCGATGGCGTGCGTCTGCATGTGCGTGAGGCGGGCCCGATTGGCGCGCCGCGCCTGCTCCTCATCCACGGCGCCAGCGCGAACCTGCTGGAATTGTGGGGACCCCTGGCGGACGAGTTTACTCCGCTTCATCGCGTTATCGCCTACGACCGCCCGGGCATGGGCCACTCGACCCGCGCCAAACGCAACGGGCACACACTCGCCTCCCAAGCCCAATGCGCCGCGCGTGTGCTTGAAGCTTGCGGCGAAGGTCCGGCGATCATTGTCGCCCATTCGCTGGGCGCGGCGGTGGCGCTGCGTCTGGCGCTCGATCACCCGCACCTCGTCAGCGGCCTCGTTCTGATCGCGCCAGCCTGCAATCCCTATCCAGGCAAGCCCGCTTGGTGGGCGCGGCTCTCAGCGGCGCCCGTCCTCGGCGACATTTTTTGCGGCTTGCTCGTGCCCTGGCTCGGACCGGCGATGAGCCCTGCCAGCGTCGCCAACAATTTCTGGCCGGCGCCGGTGCCGGTCGGTTATTTCGAAGCGGCCGGCGTCCCGCTCATCTTCCGCCCGCGCGCCTTCCGCGCCAGCGCGCTCGATGTCTGCGCCAGCAAGGCCGAGTTCGCCGCTCAGCAGCCGCGCTACGGCGACTTACTCACACCGGCGATCATCGTCACCGCCGAGAAGGACAAGGTCGTCTCGCCCAAGCGCCACGCCCGCGCGCTCGCCGCCGATTTGCCCGCCGCCGAACTGGTGATCGCGCCGGACACCGGCCACATGCCGCACCGGCTGAGAACAGATCTGGTTGTCGCGGCGATTCGGCGTGTCAACGAGATGACGGCGGCCCAGTCCGAGGCCTAACGTTCCTCAACGATTCGATTCTCGAAACGATGGGGAAGATATGGCCATGCCGGATTTTGGTGGGACGGACACGGTCGCCGCGCAATCGCTGACGCAAACCGCGCAGGACAAACTGCGCCAGCTGGTGGCGCGCATTGAGCGGCTTGAGGAAGAGAAGAAGTCGATCGGCGACGACATCAAGGAAACCTACGCCGAGGCCAAGGCGACGGGGTTCGACTCCAAGGTGCTGCGCCAAGTTGTACGCATCCGCAAGCAGGACCGCCAGGAGCGCGAAGAACAGGAGCAGATACGCGAGTTGTACCTGCATGCGCTGGGGGAGATTTAGGTTCTAGGTTTTAGGTGCTGGGTGGTGGTGGAAAGCGAATTGCGCCGCGACCACCTAGTCCCTAGAACCTAATGCCTAAATGCCCCGCGACATCGATCGCAAGAAGACACGCAAGGCGCAGCGGATCATCCGCAAGCTCGCCGCGCGAAGCTCGGCGCCGGAGACGATCGATCCCGAAACCGGCGAAGTGAAACCGGGCGAAGGCGCGGTCGACTATTCGCAGTGGGAGAACGAATTCCTCACCGAAGTCGATAAGCGGCTTGAGAAATACGGCTCAGCCTTCGCCGATCTCAGCAAAGGCCGCAAGGACGACGCGCTCTCGGCGCTGCAAACGGTGAAGCTGAAAGAGATCGCCGCCAAGGCCCGCGGCAAGAAACGCAAGGGGCTGACAACGAAGAAGCCGCTGGGATGGAAGAACCGGCCGCCACCGCGCATGCGGGATGAGGAATAGGCTCAGACGAAGCTACGAGTCTGGACCGCCGGCGCCCTCGCCGGCCTGCACAAGCGTTCAAGCAAGGAGAGCGGCGCTCCGCGCCGCACGCGCGGCAGGAGCCGCGCGCTCCAACTTGGATGGGGCAGCGCCAATGCCGGCGGGGGCGCCGGCGGTCCAGACTTGAGGCAACAACGTCGCTGACTCAGCCCTCAGCCACCGCCCGCTCTTCCAGCCCGTATTCGCGCAGTTTGCGGTAGAGGGTCGAGCGGCCGATGCCGAGGCGGCGCGCCACTTCCGACATGTGCCCGGCATAGTGATCGATGGCGAGTTCGATCAGATCGCGCTCGATCTGTTCGAGCTGACGCAGATGGCCTTCGCCGTCGAACACGGCGACCGGTTGCGGCGAGGCGTCGGATGCCGCCTGCACCGCCGCCGTGAACGCCGCGTGCGCTGCCGTCACGTGGTGGTCGTTGGCGGGAACCGGAACATCCGCCGGCAGCGCGTCGTTGGCGGCGACCAGCGGCTTCAAGCCGGAGACCTGCGGAAAATCTTCGGGTTGCAGCAGATCGCCTTCGCAGAGGATCACCGCGCGGAATACCGAGTTCTCGAGTTGGCGGACGTTGCCCGGCCAATCGAAATCCATCAGCATCTGCATGGTCGCAGCCGAGGCGCCGCGGACATTGCGCCCCTCTTCGGCATTGAAGCGAGCGATGAAGCGTTGCACCAAAGCAGGCAAATCTTCCTTGCGCTCGCGCAGCGGCGGCGCTTCGATCGGGAACACGTTCAAACGATAGTAGAGATCTTCGCGGAAGGCGCCGTCGGCGACCAGCTTCGAGAGGTCCTTGTTGGTGGCGCTGATAATGCGGACATCGACCTTCACCGGGCGCTTGGCCCCGACCGGATCGACTTCGCCTTCCTGCAGCACGCGCAGCAGCTTCACCTGCATGTCGAGCGGCAGTTCGCCGACTTCATCGAGGAACAGCGTGCCGCCATTGGCCTCGGCGAACTTGCCGGCGTGGTTGTCTGTGGCGCCGGTAAAGCTGCCCTTGACGTGGCCGAACAGGATGCTCTCAACCAGATTTTCAGGGATGGCGCCGCAATTCACCGTCACGAACGGGCGCCCCGCACGCTCCGACGCGCCCTGGATCGCGCGCGCCAGCAATTCCTTGCCGACGCCGCTTTCGCCGGTGATCAGCACCGGAATGTTGGAGGCGGCGGCGCGGCGGCCCATGCGCACCACCGGCGCCATCACCGGCGCGTTGGCGACCATGTCGTCGAACGAGAGCTGACCGGCGCTGCGCTTCTTCATGCGCACGACTTCGGTCTTCAGGTTCGACATTTCGAGCGCGTTGCGGATCGAGACCATGATCCGTTCGGGGCTGGCCGGCTTGACGAAGAAGTCGCTGGCGCCGGCCTGCATGGCCTGCACCACCGTGTCGATGCCGCCCGAAGCAGTCAGCACGATGCACGGCAGATCGCCGCGGCGCATGCGGATTTCCTTCAACGCCTCTTGGCCGCTCATGCCCGGCATGACCAGATCGAGCAGCACGATATCGATATCGGCGTGCTTCTCGACAGCCTCTACCGCGTGAGCGCCGTTTTCGGCCGCGCGTGTCAGGAAACCGTTGCGCTCCACTGCCGCCTGCAACAGACGGCGCTGCGCCGGATCGTCATCGACGATCAGGATCGTCTTGCCCATGTCAAACCCACCACATTCTTCGTCGCGTTTCTCTGACGGAAACGCTGATCGTTGGCGGGACCATAACCACGAGACGTTCAAGTCGCGTTAAAATGGCACACTCGAATGCGATTTTCGTAAGGCCTCGTAGGCATTAGATGAAGGTCGTGTTCACCATAGTGGATAGTGAGTAGCGAATGGCGAGTAGGGATTTGAGGAGCCGCGGAAGGCGCATGGACGCAAAGTACTACTATTCGCTATTCGCTATTCGCTACTCACTATGAGCGAAGCGAAAGATCCCGAGCGCAATCGCATCACGGCGCGCATCGGACGCGTCGCGACGGTGGGCGCCAATATCTCCGGCGCGGTCGCCGCGCGGGTGGCTGGCGCCGATCAGCAAGCCTTGGCGCGGGCACTGCGCCAAGCCTTGGGCCGCTCCAAGGGACCGTTGATGAAAGTGGCGCAGCTTCTCGCCACCATTCCAGACCTATTGCCGCAAGCTTATGCGGAAGAGTTCCGCAAATTACAGGCGCACGCCCCGCCCATGGGCTGGCCGTTCGTGCAGCGGCGGATGCGCGCCGAACTTGGTGAGGATTGGGAAACCAAGTTTGCATCGTTCGAGCGCGAAGCCGCCGCCGCCGCATCTCTCGGCCAAGTACACCGCGCTGTCGCCCATGACGGGCGCGCGCTTGCCTGCAAACTCCAATATCCGGATATGGCCAGCGCCGTCGAAGCCGATCTCGGCCAACTCAGGACATTGCTCGGCCTGTTCAAGAGCATGGATGGATCGATCGATTCCACCGAGGCGATCGAGGAAGTGGGCGAGCGTCTGCGCGAGGAACTCGATTACGCGCGCGAGCTGAAACACATGCGCTTGTTCGCCGCCATGCTCGCCGACGAGCCGCGGATCAAGACGCCCGAGCCGGTCGAAAGCCTCTCCAGCAAGCGTTTGTTGACCATGACCTGGCTCGACGGGCGCGGCCTCATGCATTGGCTGGACGAGCCGCAGGAAACACGCAACCGCATCGCCGAGCTTCTGTTCAAGGCCTGGTGGGGACCGATGACGCACTATGGCGTCATCCACGGCGATCCGCATCTAGGCAATTATGCGCTCACCGACGGCGCCGAGCGCTTGCACCTGCTCGATTTCGGCTGCGTGCGCATTTTCCCGCCGCGCTTCCTCGAAGGTGTGGTCGGGCTTTGGCGCGGCTTAAAGGCCGGCGACATGGCGCAAGTCGCGCACGCTTACGAGATCTGGGGCTTCAAGAATTTGAACGCCGAACTGATCGAAGCGCTGACCATGTGGGCGCGCTTCATCTATGGGCCGCTGCTCGACGATCGCGTCCGCACCATCGCCGACGACGTGCCGCCGGCAGAGTACGGCCGGCGCGAAGCCTTCGAGGTGCGCAAGCGGCTGAAGACGCTCGGGCCCGTGCTGATCCCGCGCGAATTCGTGTTCATGGACCGCGCCGCTATCGGGCTTGGCGCCGCCTTCCTGCATCTGCGCGCGGAATTGAACTTCGCCGCCATGTTCGCCGAGAGCGTCGAAGGCTTTTCGAGCGAGGCGCTGGCTGTGCGCCAGGCCGACGCCCTTCGCGCCGTGGGGCTTTGAACCGCAATTTCGCCGCAACGCAGGACTTAGGGTGCGCCCTCTTCACCGCGGGGGAATGCATGAAACGCCACATCGCCGCTCTCGGCCTTCTCGTCATGTCGCTGGCCGCGCCGGCTTCGGCGCAAGTCATAGCGCCGCTTCGGCCCTACGATCCTGCAATCGTGCGCGTCGCCGGGCGGGCGGAAGTATACCTGCCGCCGGATCAGGCGCGCATCAGCGTCTCGTTCTACGGACCGGGACGCACCGCCGCCGACGCCACCAACGCCGTCTCCGAGCGCGCCCGCGCGCTCGACACGGCGGTGCGCGCCATCAATCCGCAGAACGTCTCGATCGAGCGCACCGATGTTTCGGTGCGTCCGGTGATGCGCGAAGGCGGCGACCGCCGTCCCGATCGCATCAATGGCTATGAGGCGAGCGCCAGCGTCACCATCCTGGTGCGCGATCTGGCCCATCTCAGCCGCACGGTCGAAGCGGCAGTGAACGCCCAACCCGACGCCTTCAACGATGTCGAGTTCTCGATCCGCGACACCGTCCGCGCCCGCCGCGCCGCGCGCGAGGCGGCCATCACCGACGCGGTCGACAAGGCGCGCGTCTATGCCGAAGGCGCGGGCCATCGCTTGGGCCGGCTCCTGCTGGTCGAGGAAGGGGCCAACAACATGATCGCGCAGAGCGGCAATCGCGCCATCTATGCCGCGCGCGCGCAGATGGAAGCGCAAGAGGCGGTGGCGCCGCCGCCGATCGCGCCCGAGCCCCTGCTCTACACTGCGGAGGTTTCGGTCGTGTTCGAGGTCGGCGCCGCGATCGCCGCGCGCTGAGCTTTTGACGGCGGCGGTTGCGCGTGCCAGTTTCCCACGAGGAGGGCTGGCTATGCGCATCATCCGCACGCTATCGGCGTCGCTTTTTCTGGCTATCGCCGCCTGCGGTCAGGCCGCAGCGCCGAGCGAAGCCGGCGCACAAACCGCGGCGCCCGCGAGCACTGAGCTTTCCGCCGCCGACCGCACCGCGATCCTGGCATCGCAGAACCTGCGCGCCGACGCGCGCGGCCTGGTGGAGAACGAATGCGGCGACCGGGTCGAGCCGCAAATTCTGCAAGTCGATCTCGGCGGCGACGTCGGTCGGGCGGCGCTGCTGGCGATGGGCGGCGGCCCATCCATGGCGTCCTGCTACGGCGACGGCCCCGGCCTCACGCTGCTGAAGCGCGAAGGCGCGAATTGGCGCGCCATCTATTCGAGCCGCGGCGGGTTCATGGCGATCATGCCGACGCGCACGCGCGGCGTCGCCGACATCGCCTTCGCCGGCCCGGGTTTCGACTATCCGCTGCACGTGTGGAACGGCACGACCTACGTTCGCGCCGATCGCTCGGTCGGCGACGCGCAACTGGAAGGCGCAACGTTCTTGCCCCAATAGGCTCGCGCGCTTCGTGCCGAACTAATCATCTCTTTCGCGCGCCGGCTTCCATGCCGCGATCAGGCGCGGGCCGGCGGCGCGCATCAGTTCGCCCTTGATCTCGAACGCCGCGAATGCGGCGGTCGGGAAGTGGCCGCTGAACTCGCGCGCCAGTTTCGAGCCGTCATGCGCCTGATGCACCAACATCGACGCCAGTTCGCCGATGCCGGGATTGTGGCCGACGATCACGACGCTCTCGGCGTCGCTGGCGACGAACGCGTCCCAGATGCCCTCGGGCGCGGCGTGATACAGCGCATCGTCGAAGTCGGTTTCGAGCGAGAATATCTTGAAGCCATGCTCCACCGTCTGCCGTGTACGCTCTGAGGTGGAGACGAGCGCCAGCGCCGGTTTCAACCCCGCGGCCCGCATGGCTTCGCCGGCGGCGGCGGCGTCGCGCCGGCCTCTGCCGGTGAGCCCGCGCGCTTCATCGCTATCGGCCTCGTGAGCGCGGACGGCCTTGGCGTGCCGCATCAGGATCAAGGTGCGCATGACGCGGCCAAGTGTGCCCGGCTCCGCAAAAAGCGCAACGGCCCTGCATCCGATCGCCGGGCCGACGGCAGCGACGAGCCAAAGGAGAACGAGATGAAGCTTCGCTGGATCATCCTGGCTGTCGCCGGCGCCATTCTGGTCGCCGCCTGGGCGGCCGTCGCTATCGGTTATGTCTATCGCCCGAGCCTTCCGGTTTGGGTCGCCATCGTCGCCACGGCGGCGGTCGCCTCCGAAGGCTTCCTCTGGGTGGCGGCCGGCGTGTTCGGCTGGGGCTTCCTCGCCAAACGCCGCGCCGCCCTGGGCCGCCTGCGCGACCGCCTGTTCGGCAAACGCCGGCAGGCTGGCGAGTAAAGCCTCGCGCTTTGCTTGCGGCGGCGGCGTCGTTACATCGGTGTTTCGTTTTGGATTCGCCGATGTCTGACCTCGCCACCCTCGCCGCAGGCGCAAAAGCCTGGCCCTTCGAACAAGCGCGCCTGGTGCTGGAGCGGCACCAGAAGCGGCCGAAGGACACGGTGATTTTCGAGACCGGCTATGGCCCGAGCGGTCTGCCGCACATCGGCACCTTCGGCGAAGTGGTGCGCACCTCGATGGTGCGCCACGCCTTCCGCGTGCTCACCGGCGATGCAATCAAGACCAAGATCATTTGCGTCTCCGACGACATGGACGGCATGCGCAAGATTCCGGACAACATCCCCAATCCGGAAAAGCTCACGCCCTATCTGCAGCGCCCGCTCACCGACGTGCCCGACCCGTTCGGCACGCACGAGAGCTTCGCCCATCACAACAACGCGCGTCTACGCGCCTTCCTCGATGGCTTCGGCTTCGAGTACGAGTTCAAGTCGGCGACCGAACTCTACAAGTCAGGCGCCTTCGATGCCGCGCTGCTCAACGCGCTCAAGGCCTATGACGAGATCATGGCCATCATGCTGCCGACGCTGGGCGAAGAGCGGCGGCGCACCTATAGCCCGTTCCTGCCCATCAGCCCCAAGAGCGGCCGCGTGCTCTACGTGCCAATGAAGAAGATCGATGCGGGCGCCGGCACGATCACCTTCGACGACGAAGACGGCGAAGAGATCACCCAATCCGTCACCGGCGGACGCGCGAAGATGCAGTGGAAGCCGGATTTCGGCATGCGCTGGGCGGCGCTCGGCGTCGATTTCGAAATGTTCGGCAAGGACCATCAGCCGAACCAGCCGGTCTACGCCCGCATCTGCAAGGCACTGGGCGCCGAACCGCCGGTGAATTTTGTCTATGAACTTTTCCTCGACCAAAACGGCGAGAAGATTTCCAAGACCAAAGGCAACGGCATCAGCGTCGAGCAATGGCTCTCTTACGCCGCGCCCGAGAGCCTTTCGCTCTACAATTTCCAAAAGCCGCGCGCGGCTAAGAAGCTCTATTTCGACGTCATCCCCAAGGCGGTGGACGAGTACATCGCCTATGTCGACAGCTATCACGGCCAGAACGTCGCCGAGCAGTTGGAGAACCCGGCTTGGCATATCCATGCCGGCGCGCCGCCGCGGGACCTGACGCCGATCTCGTTCGCGCTGCTGATGAACCTCGTGTCCGCCGCCAATGCCGAGACCAAGGATTTGCTCTGGGCGTTCATCGGCAAATACGCGCCGGGCACGACGCCGCAGAGTCATCCGTTCCTGGACAAGCTCACCGATTACGCCATCGCTTATTTCAACGACTTCGTGAAACCGACGAAGCGATTCCGCGCCGCCACGGAGAAAGAACGCGCCGCATTCGAAGACTTGCTCAGGCGTCTTGACGCGCTGCCGGCGAACACCACCGACGGAGAGACCATTCAGAACGAAGTCTACGCCGTCGGCAAGGAACACGGCTTCGAGCCGCTGCGCGACTGGTTCAAGGCGCTCTACGAAGTGCTGTTCGGGGTCGAAAGCGGGCCGCGCTTCGGCCAGTTCGCCGCAATCTTCGGCGTGCGCGAGACCAGCGCGCTCTTGCGCCGGGGCCTCGCCGGTGAGTTGCTGAAGGCCGCGTGAGGAGAACGCACGTGATTATTGTCGAAGGTTGGGTCCGCGCCGCGCCGGCTGCGATCGATCAGGTGCTGCCGGCGATCAAGACAGTGATCGAAGCATCGCGCGCTGAGCCGGGGTGCCATGAGTACGCCATCGCGCGTGACCTGCTCGATCCTGGGCTCTTGCGCCTCGCCGAGCGTTGGCGCGACGAGGCCGCGCTCACAGCGCACTTCCAGACGCCGCATGTGGCCGCGTTCAGCGCCGTGCTTGCCTCGGTGCAGATGGAGGCGGCGAGCGTGCAGATGTATGCGGGCGAGCACGTGCGCGCCCTGATCCAACGCCCATGATCGACTATGCCGGCAAAAGGGTGCTGGTCACCGGCGGCGCCTCCGGCATCGGCGCAGCTTTGGCGCGCGCGCTAACCCTTCGCGGGGCGGCGGTCGTCGTCGCCGACGTTCAGGCGGAAGCCGCCGACGAAGTCGCGGACTCGATCGAGGGCGAAGCCATCGCCTGCGATCTGACCGACCCCGAAGCGCCGGCGCGCCTGATCGAAGATGCAGCGCGCGGCGGACCGTTGGCGCTGGTGTGCTCCAACGCCGGCGCCGGGCGCAACAAGCGGCTGTTGAAGGAGAACGACGAAGACGCCGCGCGCACGTTCGCGCTCAACTATTCCGCTGGCTTGAAGCTGGCGCAGGCTTATGCGGCCACGCTCGCATCTGGAGTGCGCGGGCGCATGCTGTTCACGGCCTCCGAGAATTCGCTCTCGGCGCCGGCCGCGGTCAAGGGCTTCGGGCTTGGAACCTACGCCGCCAGCAAACACGCGCTGTTGGCCGCGGCCGAATGGCTGCGCGACGAAGCCGCCGCACAACTCGACGTGCACCTGCTGTTGCCGGGACCGGTCTACACGCCGTTGGTCGCGAAGAACCTGCCCGATCCCGCGCAAGCGCCCGCTGGATTCCATCTGATCATGCCCGAGCGCTGCGCCGACATCGCGCTGCGCGGCATGGATTTAGGCTTGTTCTACATCCCCACCCACCGCCACATCGCCGACGACATGCAGCCGCGCCTGCGCGGCGTCGCCGACGCGATCGCCCAACTCGGCCTGGATTAGATCGCCGCCCGCTCGGCTCGCCACGCGCTGATGATGGCGTCGGCGCTCATGTCGATGTCAGCCTCGGTAGTGTTGGCGCTGATCACGGAAATGCGGATGATCTGGCGGCCCCGCCAGTTGGCGCCGCCGACGAAGCACACGCCCTCGCGCTGAATGCGCGCGATGGCGCGATCGGTGAGCGCGTCAGCCAGCGCGCCATCGAGGTCCGTCCCTAGCCGCACCGCGACCTGGTTCAACACAACGTCGTTCATGATCTCGACATCGGGGGCGGCGCTCAGGCGTTCGGCGATGCGCCGCGCCTGGTTGCAATGACGGCTCACCATGTCGACGATGCCTTGACGCCCGAGCGAACGGATCATCGCCCAGGTGGAAAAGCCGCGCGCGCGCCGCGAGAGCTCCGGCGCGTAATCGGCGGGATGACGCTCCTTGCCTTCCGGCAAATAGCTCGCTGCGATGAGCATGGCGCGGCGATGAGCCTCGGCGTGGCGCACAATAGCGTAGCCGCTGTCATGCGGCGTCTGCAGCCATTTGTGTCCATCGACGCCCCATGAATCGGCGCGCTCTAGACCACGGCCGAGATCGGCGCGATCCGGGCACGCGCGCGCCCACAAGCCGAAGGCGCCGTCGACATGCAGCCACGCGCCCTTCGCATGCGCCGCGTCCGCGATCTCATCGAACGGATCGAAGGCGCCGGAATTGATGTGACCGGCTTGGGCTATGGCGATGATGGGCCCTTCCAGTTTGGCGACGGCGCGCGCAAACGCGCCAGGCTGCATCACGCCCTCTTTGTTGACGGGCACGCTCACTACGCGCTTGGCGCCCAATCCCAAATAACGAAGCCCGGAGAAGACGGTGGAATGCGCCTCTTCGCCCAGCACCACATGAACAGGCGGCGCGCCGAACAGGCCATCGGCCTCCACGTCCCAGCCGATACGACGCAGGACTTCGCCGCGCGCCGCCGCCAGACAGGTGAAATTTGCGATCGTCGCCCCGGTGACAAACCCGACCGACGACTCGCGCGGCAAATCCAGCAACTCGAGCAGCCAGCGCCCGGCGACCTCCTCGCAAGCCGACGAGGCGGGCGTCGCCTGGGCATTGCCGGTGTTCTGGCCCCACGCCGCCGCCAGCCAGTCCGCGGCCATGCCTGCCGGTTCGGTTGCGCCGATGACCCAGCCGAAAAACCGAGGCCCGATCATGTTCGCGAGCCCGCCTTCGGCGCGCTGCGCCAGTTCGGCGATGACCTCTCGCACCGGCGCGCCTTGCTCCGGGGCCGGCCCGTCGAACGCGGCGCGCAGCTCGGCCTCGTCGATGGAGCCGGTGACCTCTGCGGCCTGCAGTGCGCCGCGCTGACCGCCTGGGCGGGCACCGTGTGGGGTGCCCAGGTGTCGCCGTGGAACGTCGCCAGCGACGTGCGCGGTCTGCAACTGGGCCTCGTCAACACGGCGACCGGCGGCGGCGGCCTGCAGC
>LWDN01000039.1:0-828 GCA_002083515.1 Proteobacteria bacterium HN_bin10 | reverse complement strand
AACTTCAGCGTGCGCTGACGCGCGGCCGTGCATCCCCGCCGCCCGCGAGGATGCACCCGCTGCGCCTGCTACAGCGACTTCTTGACCAGGTAGAAGTCGAGCCGCTGCACGCCCTGCAGCGCGTTGCGCGCGGCGACTTCCTTCTCGGTCTTCGGCGGCGGCACGATGACCTTGTCGCCGGGCTTCCAGTTGACCGGGCAGGCCACGCCGTTCTTGTCGGCGGTCTGCAGCGCGTCGAGCAGACGGATCACTTCGTCGACGTTGCGGCCCGTGTTCAGCGGGTAGTAGATGATCGCGCGGACGGTCCGCTTCGGATCGATCACGAACAGCGCGCGGACCGTGACCGTCGCGCTCTCGCCCGGATGGATCATGCCGTACTTGCGCGAGACGTCGGTGGTCAGGTCCGCGATCAGCGGGAACGGCAGCTTCACATTCAGGATCTTCGCGAGGTTCTGCGTCCAGGCCAGGTGCGAGTGCACGCTGTCGATCGAGATGCCGATCAGCTTCGTGTTGCGCTTCTTGAACTCCTCGCTGCGGCGGCCGAACTCGGTCAGCTCGGTGCTGCAGACCGGCGTGAAATCGGCCGGGTGCGAGAACAGGACCACCCAGTCCTGGCCCTGCCATTCGCTGAAGTTGATCTCGCCGTGAGTGGTCGGCGCCTTGAAATCGGGCGCCTTGTCGCCGATGCGCGGCAGCGTGACGGGCTGGTCGTTGACGAGTGTGCTCATTGGGACTCTCCTTGTTTGAAGTTCAGACTTGGACGACTTCCCGGACTTCCGGGATCAGCGATTTCAGCCGGTTCTCGACGCCCATCTTCAGCGTCATGAC
>LWDN01000038.1:20970-25356 GCA_002083515.1 Proteobacteria bacterium HN_bin10 | reverse complement strand
CGCGGTCGAGCTCGTCGCCAAGGGCGAGAAGCCCGAGCACGTGGTGGTCGTCGATCAGAACGAGAGCGCCGCGCGCGCCGCCGCTGCGCGCGCCTGGTAGTCAGTCGGGTCGATCTCAACCAAGACATCGCCGGCGCTCACCGGCTGGTTTTCGGCAGCCGGGACCGCACGAACATAACCCTCGATGCGCGCCGAGATCAGTGAAATGTCGGCGCGCACATAGGCATTTTCGGTCGTGACCATGTGGCGGCTGACGATGAACCAATTGCCCACCCAGGCGGCGACCAGGAGAAACGCGATCGCGCCGCCAGCGATCGCGAGGCGGCGCGTGCCGACGCGCCGCGCCATGGCGCGCACCCGTGCGCCGGGGCGAAATCCCGCGTCGTCTGGCATGAGCAATCCCAAGCGGCAGTGACTGCCGCGAGGAGATAGTGTAATGATTGCTACGCGTCGATCAAGCGCGACCTGATCGCTGTCGTCCTAAACCCAAAAGGGGCAGTCCTTTGCCGCTTCAGGCACACTCGGAACCTCGGCCCGCCGACAGAGGCGTCGCCCGCCGCCACGCCTTTCTGGAAGCCGCGCGCGCGGTGTTCCTTGAGCACGGTTATGAGGCCGCGAGCGTCAACGACGTGGTGCGCTTGGCCGGCGGCTCCCTGGCCACGCTCTACGCCCAGTTCGGCAACAAGGAGGGGCTGTTTCTCGCGTTCATGCAGGATCAGCATGATCGCTTCGCACGCGACATGCAGCCGCCGCAGCCCGTCGATAACCTGCCCCTCGAAGAGGCGCTGCAAACTGTCGGCGAGCACTTCCTGCGCTGCCTGCTCCAACGCGACAGCTTGGCGTTCTATCGCGTCATGGTGGCGGAGGGGCGCAAGGTCCCGGTTCACTTGCGGCGCTATTTCACGCTGGTCGGGTCGAGCCAGATTGGCGACGAACTCGTCCGCCAACTCGTGAGCGCCGGCTTGAGCGAAGGCGATGCGCGCGAGAGCGTGCACTATTTTGTCGAATTGCTGCGTGCGCGCCTCCACTTCCAGGCGCTGGCCGATGACACGTTTACGGTGTCTGACGCGGACTTGAGCGCCCATGTCGCCCGCGCGATTCGCTTTCTCCTGAACGGCCTCCAGCTGCGCTAGTCGGTTCAGCCGCCGTTCAGCTTCGGTTCAGGCGTCCGCGCGCATCGTCGAAGCTGCGAGGATGTGCACACGCACACGGGAGCCTCAACATGAAACGAGCCCTCATAGCGGCAGTGGCCGCCTTGAGCGCGACAGCCTGGGTGGCGACACCCGCTTTTGCTCAAAGACCTGACCGCGGCCACGACCGCGGCGAACACGCCGATGGCGACCGTGGCGGCGAAGATCGCGAACGCGGTTGGCGAGGCCGCGGCGGCGGCGAAGACGGACAGCCCAGCCAAGGCGACCAGGGTCAACGCGTCCGCGGTTGGCAAAGCGATCCGCCCGCAGCGGCGCCCCCTCCCCAACCCCAACCGACGCCACCACTCCTCGGAGACAATGACGGGCGTGGACGCGGCGATTGGAGCGGCGGACGCGGGCGTGGTGGCGACGACGGCGCCAACGACGGTCGGGGACGTGGCGGTGACGATGGCGCCAGCGATGGCCGCGGACGCGGAGATTGGAGCGGCGGGCTTGGGCGCGGCGGCGACGACGGCGCCAACGATGGTCGCGGGCGCGGAGACTGGAACGGCGGGCGCGGCGGCGACGACGGCGCCAACGATGGACGCGGACGTGGAGACTGGAACGGCGGGCGCGGGCGCGGCGGCGACGACGGCGCCAACGATGGACGCGGACGTGGAGACTGGAACGGCGGGCGTGGGCGCGGTGGCGACGACGGCATCCTCGGTGGTCGTGGCGATTGGAACGGTGGACGCGGTGACCACAACGGCGGGCGTGGCGATCACAGTGGCGGCCGTGGTGAGTGGAATGGCGGGCGCGACTTCTCGCACAACGACTGGGGCCACGATCGCTCGCGCGATCGCGACCGCTATCGCCGCTGGCGCCACAACCATCACGACTGGGATCGCCCGCGCTACCACGATTGGCGCGGCGTGCGGCACGGCTACTATTTCGACCGCGCCTACGCGCTGATCATCAGCGGATTCTTCGGTCACAATTATTATTGGCACAGCTATGACAACTGGCGCCGGCCCTATCGCCACTGGCGTGTCGGCGACTATCTGCCCGACTATGTCTGGTGGGAGCCAATTCCGTACGATCTCTACTACCGGCTGCCGCCGGCCCCGTACGGCTGCCGCTACATCATGGTCGACCGCGACATTCTGCTGATCGTGGTCCGCAGCGGCCTCATCCTGGACGCGATGTACTATTACTGACGCCGCGTCCAAGAGGGACAGAGAGCCGCCTCGTTCACGCGAGGCGGCTCTTTTGTTTTCTTCACCCGAAGAACATGTCCCAGATCAGCCGGCCCGGCGCGATGGCGGTGACGCCCGCGATCACCAATCCGATGTAGAGCCCGATCATCGTCCGCGCGTGCGACATCACCCGGCGCTGCGCCATCCACAGCGCCATCGGCACGCCGATCAACGTCATCAACGAGAAGATATGGATTGGACTCAATTGCCCGTCGCGCATGTCGCGGATGAAGAACGTCGCCACGGCGGTGGTGAACATGCACGCCGCCCACGCCCAGCCAAACATGCGGTGGAGCTGCGTGCCCTTCGGCAAGAGAAACTGCACCGGTCCGAGCAGCAGCGCGACGGCGACAGTAGCGAGATGCACTTGCACCAGCCAGCCTTGCGCCAAGAGCGGCGCCGGATCGAATTTGAGCGTCTCCGGCAGCGTCACGTTCCACGCGCCCGGAACCAGCACGAAGATCGCCGCGACGATGGCGAAGCTGCCCACAAAGATGAGCCAGCCAAAGCCGCGCTCCGCGCGCGTTTCCCGCGACCGTTCAGACATGGGCGAAGCGCCTCCTTCGCTCCATACTTTGTTATTCAAAGTTCTCTGTCAAGACCTAGGATCAGACAAGCTCTACCCTAACTCTAGGTCCTGAGGCGGACGCCAGCCCGCAGTCGCACGTGAAGAGCGGCGCCTCCAACCCCTCGGCAAGCGCAACATAGGCTGCGTCATAGGCAGTTATGTTTTCGCGGAGTTCCCACACGCGCTGTAACAATGGTTCATGCGCATAGCGATAAACGCGAAAGGCCTGCCAGTCGGCGAGCGCTTCAACGCAACGTGATGTCCCGACCTGTTCTGAAAGCGCATATCGGCGCAAAACTTGGGCAATTTCCACATCGATCAGGTGTGGCGCATGCAGCGTTTCGCCAGGCTGGAACAGCCGCGCCTCCGCGGATTGTCCCACCGCCGTGCGCAGCAGAACTTCGATAGCCACTGAGGCGTCGATGACGATCACCTGCCGTCGCGCTCGGCGCGCACCGCCTCGGCGGCGCTTTCGCGTGGCGCCGCTTCATTGCGGCTCGCCAAACGCACACGCAACTCCTCCGGCGTCGGGCGTTCGGCGGCCGCGCGCAATTCATCCAGCAGATAGTCCGACAGCGACATTCCAGCGAGCGCGGCGCGCGCCTTCAGCCGCCGGTGCAGCACAGTCGGCATATTCCTAATCTGAACCATCACTGACATGTTATTAGCATGTACACATGTGCATCACATGTCAATCGCCCGCGATCCCTCTGGTCGAGGGTTGACGCTACGCGGTCCGCCCCCTACATGCCCGCCGTTAGCAACTGACGGGGCTGAGTGCTAAGCTGTCAGAATGAGCTAAAGGCATTTATAAACAAGGGAGTACCACCAGTGGCGAGCTTTCGTCCCCTGCACGACCGCGTTGTCGTCAAGCGCGTGAAAGAAGAAGAGAAGACCAAGGGCGGCATCATCATCCCCGACACCGCTCAAGAGAAGCCGCAAGAGGGCGAAGTCATCGCTGTCGGCCCGGGCGCCCGCGACGAAGACGGCGAGTACATCAAGCCGGATGTGAAGGTTGGCGACCGCGTCCTGTTCGGCAAGTGGTCGGGCACGGAAGTGAAGATCGACGGCGAGGACCTCCTGATCATGAAGGAGTCCGACATCATGGGCGTCATCGAACAGAAGAAGGCGAAGAAGGAAGCGGCGTAAGCGCTGCGCGTCGGGATTAGGGACTGGGGATTAGGGATTGGGGCGATGCCGCTCCTTCCACCCCGTCAATCCCCAATCCCCAAAACCCAATCCCCAACACAGAGGAATACACACCAATGGCAGCTAAAGTCGTCAATTTCGGCGCCGACGCGCGCGAGCGGATGCTCGCCGGCGTCGACATTCTGGCCAACGCCGTAAAGGTCACGCTCGGCCCCAAGGGCCGCAACGTCGTGATCGAAAAATCCTTCGGCGCTCCGCGCACCACCAAGGACGGCGTCACCGT
>LWDN01000038.1:20342-20877 GCA_002083515.1 Proteobacteria bacterium HN_bin10 | reverse complement strand
CCACCACCGCCACCGTGCTGGCTCAGGCCATCGTGCGCGAAGGCATGAAGGCCGTTGCTTCTGGCCGCAACCCGATGGACCTGCGCCGCGGCATCGACAAGGCCGTCGCGGCCATCGTCGAAGATCTCAAGAAGCGCGCCAAGAAAGTCGGCGGCTCGGAAGAGATCGCTCAAGTCGGCACCATCTCCGCCAACGGCGACACCGACATCGGCAAGTTCTTGGCCGACGCCATGGCCAAGGTCGGCAATGACGGCGTCATCACCGTCGAAGAAGCCAAGTCGCTCGAAACCGAACTCGACGTCGTCGAAGGCATGAAGTTCGACCGCGGCTATCTCTCGCCGTACTTCATCACCAATGCCGACAAGATGGAAGCGACGCTCGAAGATCCGGTTATCCTGCTCTTCGAAAAGAAGCTCTCCTCGCTGCAGCCCATGCTGCCGGTGCTGGAAGCCGTGGTGCAAAGCCAGCGTCCGCTGCTGATCATCGCTGAGGACGTCGAAGGCGAAGCCCTCGCCACCCTCGTCGTCAACAAGCT
>LWDN01000038.1:19994-20336 GCA_002083515.1 Proteobacteria bacterium HN_bin10 | reverse complement strand
TGAAGGTCGCGGCCGTGAAGGCGCCGGGCTTCGGCGATCGCCGCAAGGCCATGCTGGAAGACATCGCCATCCTGACCGGCGGCCAAGTGATCAGCGAAGACCTGGGCATCAAGCTCGAAAACGTCTCGCTCGACATGCTGGGCAAGGCCAAGAAGGTGGTGGTGAAGAAGGACGACACCACCATCGTCGACGGCACCGGCGCCAAGAAGGACATCGAAGCCCGGATCGGCCAGATCAAGAAGCAGATCGAGGACACCACCTCGGACTACGATCGCGAAAAGCTGCAAGAGCGGCTCGCGAAGCTTGCCGGCGGCGTGGCCGTGATCAAGGTCGGCGGCGCCA
>LWDN01000038.1:545-19877 GCA_002083515.1 Proteobacteria bacterium HN_bin10 | reverse complement strand
ATCAAGGGCGACAACGAAGACCAGAACGTCGGCATCGCTATCGTGCGGAAGGCGCTGGAAGCCCCGATCCGTCAGATCGTGGAAAACGCCGGCGTCGAAGGCTCGATCGTGGTCGGCAAGCTGCGCGACTCGAAGGACGAGACCTACGGCTTCAACGCCCAGACCGAAGAGTATGTCGACATGCTGAAGGCCGGCATCATCGATCCGGTGAAGGTCGTGCGCACGGCGCTGCAAGACGCAGCCTCGGTCGCAGGGCTCATCATCACGACGGAAGCCTCGATTGCCGAAGCGCCGAAGAAGAAAGAAGGCGGCGCCGGCGGCATGCCCGGCGGCGGCATGGGCGGCATGGGCGACATGGATTTCTAATCCGGTCGCGCACCGACGAAGCATTGAGGGCGGAGCCGGTTCGGCTCCGCCCTTTTTGTTTGAGGTTTGATCCAATACGTATTATTATACGTATATGCGAAAACTTACCATTACCGTGTCGGACGAGGTCTATGAGGGCCTGCAGCGGCGCATTGGCGCGCGGCGCATCTCAAGTTTCATCGACCGTCTGGCGCGTCCGTACGTCGATGACGCTGCGGCGGAAGCTATGTACCGCGAAGCCGAGAACGACGCAGATCGCCGGGAAACCTTGGCGGACTGGGACGATCTGCCCGCCGACGAAGCCCTGGACGAGGCCACATGAAGCGCGGCGAGATTTGGTGGGTGAACCTCGATCCCACTATCGGCAGCGAAATCAAGAAGCGTCATCCATGCGTAGTCGTCTCCAATGATGCGTCCAATCGCGCCCAGTCGCGCGTGCAGGTCGTGCCCATGACGAGCGCGAATCCTTCGCGCGTCTACCCGTGGGAGGCGCGCGTGACCCTCAATGGCGGCGCATCGAAGGCGCTCGCCGATCAGATTCGCACAGTCGCGAAAGCGCGCTTGGCGGCGCTCGCTGGCACAACCAGCGCCAGAGAATTGGCGGCGCTTGAGGACGCCTTGCGGTTCCAGCTGGCGCTTTAGCGAGATGAGGTAGGCGCCACCGCTTTCGCTTGCTTCCGCGCGCTCGATCCGTAGGTTCGCGCGGCCATGGCGAACCCCAAACCACATCCCTTCTGGTGGGAGCGAGACACCACCCCCGGCTATGTGCTGCTGGCGGCGGCTATCCTCTCCTTCGCGCTGTCGAACTCGGCGCTGACGCCGGCCTGGAAAGCGTTGCTGGCGGCGCCGGTCGAACTCACCATTGGCGGCTACCAGCTGATCTCCAGCGTCAAGGCCATGGTGAAGGACGCGCTGATGGCGGTGTTCTTCCTCTATGTCGGCCTCGAATTGAAGCGCGAGTGCGTGGAAGGGCCGTTCCGCAATCCACGCGAAGCGGCCCTGCCGGCTTTGGGCGCTATCGGCGGCATGGCGGCCCCGGCGCTGATTTTTCTCACCGTAGCCGGTGACGAATTCTCGCGCGGCTGGGCGATCCCGACCGCGACCGACATCGCCTTCGCCGTCGGCGTGCTTTCACTCTTGGGCGCGCGCGTGCCGGCAGGCGTGCGGCTCTTTCTGCTGGCGCTCGCCATTGCCGACGATCTTGGCGCCATCCTCGTCATCGCCCTGTTTTACTCGGGCGCGCTCAAAATGAGCGCGCTTGCGGTCTCTGCCCTGCTGACGTTGGCGCTGTTCGTGCTCAACTGGCGCGGCGTGCGGGCGCTGACGCCGTATTGGATACTGGGCGTGCTGCTCTGGGGCGCCATGGCGCAGACCGGCATGAGCCCAACCCTCGCCGGCGTGCTGACCGCGCTCGCCATCCCGATGCACCGGCCCGACGGGCGCTCGCCGCTTGTGGCCGCCGAGCACGCGCTTAAAGTACCCGTGCAATTGGGGATTATGCCGATCTTCGCGCTCGCCAGCGCCGGCGTTTCGCTCGCTGGCGTCGACGGCGCCGACCTGATGCACCCGGTTGCGCTCGGCATCGCGGCGGGCCTCGTCCTCGGCAAACCGATCGGCATCGTCACGCTGACCTGGATCGGATCGAAGGTCCTGCGCCAAGCGCTGCCGGCGTCGCCGCTGGCGCTGCTGGGAACGGCAATGATCGCGGGCATCGGCTTCACCATGAGCCTGTTCGTCGGCGCGCTGGCGTTCCCCGAGGAGGCGATGCAAGCGCCGGTGCGCTTCGGCGTATTGGGCGGATCGCTGATCTCCGCGTGCTTCGGACTGGCGCTGCTTGCGTTGGCGTTGCCGCGCGGCACACCGACGGCGCGCAGTGAGGAACTAGCGGAACAAGAAGCAACCGCTGAAGCGGAAGGCGTTCTCGACAAGCGAACCTGATGTTGGCGGACGCACCTCTCGAATTCGTGCTGTTCGCCGCGACCCTGCTCGGCGTCGCGATCTTTCATCGCCGCACGTTCACTATGGCTGTCGCCGGGCTCGCGGCGATCGTGGCGTACAAGCTCTTCGTCGCTGGCTTCGAGGACGGCCCCGGAATTTCCGGGCTTGTTCTGCACCTCGCGCATCACTGGACCGATCTCGCCAATCTCGGCCTACTGCTGCTCGGCTTTGCGTTGCTGTCGCGCCATTTCGAGGAGAGCAAACTCCCCGATCTGGCGCCCGACATCCTGCCGGACGATTGGACCGGCGGGCTGGTTTTGTTGGCGCTGATCTTCGTGATGTCAGCGTTTCTCGACAACATCGCCGCCGCCCTGATCGGCGCCACGGTGGCGGCGCACGTCTACAAGAGACGTGTTCACATTGGCTTCCTGGCGGCGATCGTCGCCGCCTCGAATGCTGGGGGCTCAGGCAGCGTTGTGGGCGACACCACCACAACCATGATGTGGATTGCCGGCAAGAGCCCGCTCGATGTCATGCACGCCTATGTCGGCGCAATCGCCGCCTTCGCCGTATTTGCCATCCCTGCCGCGCGGGCGCAGCAGCACTACAGTAAGATACTCAAGCACGACGTCGGCGGCATCGTGGTGGATTGGACGCGGGTTGGCATCGTGCTGTTGCTGCTGATCAGCGTCGTCGGCGCCAATGTCGCCGCCAACCTGTTCGCGCCGGAGCTGCTCCACGATTTGCCGCTGATAGCACTTGCATTGTGGGCGGCGCTGCTTGTCGCGTGGCCGCTGCGGGCGCCCGACTGGAAGATCATGCCGGAGACGACCAAGGGCGCGGTTTTCCTACTATCCTTGGTTTTTGCCGCGTCTCTCATGCCGGTTGACCAGTTGCCGGCGCCATCTTGGGAATCGGCGTTCAGCCTCGGTTTCATCTCGGCGGTGTTCGACAACATCCCGCTGACGGCGCTGGCGCTGCAGCAAGGCAATTACGATTGGGGCGTGCTTGCGTATGCCGTTGGTTTCGGCGGATCGATGATGTGGTTCGGTTCATCGGCCGGCGTCGCCGTGTCGAACATGTTCCCTGAAGCAAGATCCGCACTGACGTGGTTGCGCGCGGCTTGGTTCGTGCCGGCGGCCTATGTCGTCGGCTTTTTCGTGATGCTCGGCGTGATGGGCTGGCATCCCCAATCGTAAAAACACAAAGCGACCGCACCGTTCCCCGATGCGGCCGCTTCACGTCGCTTTGTAGAGAGCGTCTCCTCCCCGAAACGTGACCGTCCGCGACGCCGACGATCGCGGCGAAATTGAGCCGCACCGCTGGCGCGGTCAAGCACCCGCGCGCTTGTGGAACGCAAGGCGTTGCAGGCTCGCCGCTATCGCGCGAGGATTTGCTGCACTGCGGCAACGAGCTGGCTGCGAGGAACCTCGACCTGCACCTGTTCGCGCGCTTTGGCGTAAGCCTCTCGATCCTCGCCGAGCTTGGCGGCGATGGCGGCGCCGAGCTTCAGGTCCTTGAGCGTGACCGTGCCCTTGGCCAGTTCGTCACCGCCCTGGATGACCGCGACTGCCGCGCCCCGCTTGTCCGCGTATTTGAGCTGCGCCTTCATGCCTGAGCCGCCGAGATAGGCCTCGGCGCGGACGCCGCCGCGGCGGAGTTCATCGGCCATCGCCAGATAGTCGCCCATGCGCGCCGCGTCGAGCGCCAGCACCACAACCGGCGGGGCCAGCGCGCTCGCCTGGGTCAATCCCAGAATTTCTTGCGCCGCGATCAGGCGGCTGACGCCGATCGAGAAGCCAGTCGCCGGCACGCGCTGACCGGTGAAGCGCGCGACCAGGTCGTCGTAACGTCCGCCGCCGCCGACCGAGCCGAACCGCACCGGCCGCCCGTTTTCTTGCGCCGTCAGCGTGAGTTCTGCCTCGTAGACAGCGCCTGTATAATATTCGAGCCCACGCACGACCGATGGATCGATGCGGGCGCGCGCGTCGCTAACGCCCAGCGCGCTCAGCGCGGCGTCGATTCCCGCCAATTCCTTGAGCCCGGCGCGGCCCTCATCGGTGTCGCCAACGACGCGCTCAAGACCCGAGAGCACGCCGGCGCGCGTGCCGGTCGGCAGGGTGACGAAATCGATCACGCGCTGCACCGATTTTTGGTCGAGTTCGGCGCCCGGCGTGAAATCGCCGGACTCATCCTTGCGCCCCTTGCCGAGCAAGGCGGCGACGCCATCGACACCGACGCGATCGAGCTTGTCGATGGCGCGCATGACGGTGAGGCGCGCCTTCTCACCGCCGTCGCCGCTGACGCCGATGCCGGCGAGAACGCCGTTCAAAATGCGCCGCGAGTTGATCTTGAAGAGGTAGCCCTCGCGCGGCACGCCAACCGCCTCCAGAGCCTGGCCGGCCATGGCGACAATTTCGGCGTCGGAGGCCGGATTGTCGGAGCCGACGGTGTCGGCGTCGCACTGAACGAATTGCCGGAAACGCCCTGGCCCCGGTTTTTCGTTGCGCCAAACAGGCCCAGTCTGCCAGCGCCGGAAGGGCTTCGGCAGCGCCTCCCAATTTTCCGCCGCGAACCGCGCCAGCGGCGCGGTCAGATCGTAGCGCAGCGAAAGCCAGCGCTCGTCGTCCTGGAACGAAAACACGCCCTCGTTCGGCCGGTCGAGGTCCGGCAGGAACTTGCCCAGCGCCTCGGTAAACTCGATGGCCGGGGTTTCGAGGCGATCGAAACCCCATTGCTCGTAGACGCGGCCGACGGCGGTGACGATGCGTTCCTCGGCGCTGGCGACGTCGCCGAGCTTGTCGGCAAAGCCACGCGGCTTTTCGGCGGCGACGAGAGGCGTTTCTGGGCGGTTCATGGGATTTCCGAAAATCGTGAGCAGTGTCTAGGCGAACGAACGCGCGAGCGCGAGACAAGCTTCAATGTCGCGCGAAATCGTAACCCGTCGCAATTGCGATGTCGCCGGAGAGCACTTTCTCAGCCAAATTCTCTATGTCCCAGCTCAACTCACGATCACCACCGCGTTTCCAGGGCGGAAACGCAGCTCCAACTTGGTCTAGCGCGGCCAGCGTTCGTCCGCCAAGCGCCACAGGCTTGGCGCCCGCCTCGGCCCGGACCCGCTCGGCCTGCGCCGCCAGCGCCAACTCGATCGCGAGTATCTGCGCGAGTTTTCCCGATGCCTCGTAGGCGCGCATGGCGACGTTGGCGGCCATGCTGACATGATCCTCTTGGCCCGAATCCGTCGACAGCGACATGAGATGCGAAGGCATGGCCGCAGCCAAAATCTGATTGCTCAGTCCCGCCGTCGTGTATTCGGCAATCAGCAGCCCTGACTCGGTCGCATCGGTCTCGGCCCCTCGCACCTGGGGTCCAAGGCCCTTGTTCCGGCTCGCGTCGACTATCCGCGCACAGCGAAGATTGCTGATGTGCGCCATGATCCCGGCGGCCTGAAGCAGGCCGAAGACGTCGACCGCCAACGGCATGCCATGGAAGTGACCGCCCGAAGTGATCCGATCCACATCATAGTCACCGCCCGCTGCGTTGAGATCGATCGGATTGTCGGTGACGCTGCGCGCTTCGATCTCAAGCGTGCGTTTGGCGCGCTCGATCAAGTCGAGACATGGCCCTAAGACCTGCGCGGCGCAGCGCAGATTGTAAGGATCCTGGATGACGCCGTCGAACTCGAACTTCGCATCGGTATCGACATCCTGAAAGGCGTAACCATCGAGCAGATCGAATATCCAGCGTGCGACCCTGACTGAGCCATCGTGCGGCCGCAGCGCGTGTAGGTCCTCTCGAAACGGCCGGCCCATGCCGCGCATGGCTTGGACGTGAAGCGCGGTGGAGACAGCGGCGGCCTCGATCAGCCGCTCCATTCGCGCCGCAGCCAAAGCGCCCCAAGCGTTGGAATACTGGCAGCCGTTGTTGAGCGCGAGCCCCTCCTTCATCTCGAGTTTGATGGGCTTGAAGTTGGCGTGTGCATCCGCCGTTCGCGTTGGCCCCGCGCCCGTGAGCACCTTGCCTTCGCCGATCATCACCGCGGCGATGTGAGAAAGCGGCGCCAGATCGCCGCTGGCGGAGACGCTGCCGTCGCGCGGAACCGCCGGCGTCACGCCGTTATTCAGCATGTCGATCAACGTCTCGATCACGAGCGGGCGCACGACGCTGTGCCCGCGCGCCAACGACGCCGCACGCAACAGCATGGTGGCGCGCACGACCGGCGCCGGCGCCGGTTCGCCCACCCCGGCGCAATGCGATAGAATGAGGTTGCGCTGCAGCCGCGTCAGCGCCTCGGGCGCTACATAATCCTTGTAATTGCTGCCGAAGCCGGTGTTGACGCCGTAAACCCGCTTCTGCGGATGAGCCGCCAGTTGCTCGATCGCCTTGCCGCGAAACGTCCCGACACGCTCGCGCGCCGCTGCATCGAGCGCCACCCTGGCGCGCCCATACGCCACATCTTCGATGTCGCCGATGCTGAGCCCGCGGTCGAGCCTCAAGGTGATGGTGCGAGTCATGGCGCAGAGGCCTATCGCAAACACCCCGCAGAATCGAGCCTCACCCGGCGCCGGTCTTGCTGCGCCCCGCGAATTCACGCGCGCAGAGGAGCGTTAACGATGCTGACCTGTTTCGCTTTGGTCGCCACGCTCGGCGCCGCCGGCATGGCCGACATCCCGCGCCTCGCCACCGAGATTGAAACCGAGGCCCGCGCGCTCGCCAGCACCACCGAGCTCACCCCGGCGTTGACGGCGCAGATCGAGGATTTCTCCAACGACGCAGCGCGCTTTTCCAACCTTCTGTACCTAGCGGGCGCCGACCAGGACGTGTCCTGCATCTTTCATGACATCGCCAAGGAAGCCCGCGATCACGCGGGCGCGTTTGCGGTCGCGACAACGCCGGCAGCCCGCGCCGACGCCTTCTTTGCGCTTCGTCCCGTCCTCGACGACGCCGCCCTGATGGCGCCCGTCGCCGCAATGGCCGCGCAGGAAAGTCGCGCGCTCGCCTCGCGCTAGGACGCGTACTTGACGCTGCAGCCGTAGGGCTGGGTCTGGGCGATCTGCACCGGGCGGCCCGCGTCCATGTCGGCCCAAGCCGCGCGCACATAGTTCGTCGCGCCTTCGAGCGTTTCTGGCCGCGCCGAGGGGCGATCATCGATGGCGCCTTGGTAGATGATGCGCCCCTCAGGATCGATCATCACCATTTGCGGCGTGTTGAGCGCGCCGTAAGCGCGGCCCATCGCGCCGTCCGGATCGAGCAGAGTGGCGGTGACCGTGGCTTGGTCGGTCGCCACTTGGGCGATAGCGGCGGGGCCATCGAGATGGCCTTGCTCACCCGGCGCCGAGGAGATCACCTGCAACCACGCCACACCGCGCGCCGCTGCGTCGCGCTGCAACGCCTGCATGTTGCCGGCGTCATAGTGCTTGCGCACGTATGGGCAGCCAGCATTCGTCCATTCGAGAATGACGTGCCGGCCGGCAAACTCCGCCAGCGTCCGCACCGCACCTGTTGCATCCGTGATCGAGAATTCCGGCGCCTGGGCGCCGGTGACCACCTCCTGCACGCCTGCGGGCCGGCCGCACGCCGCCAGCGCCAACGCAGCGACGCCGCCCAGCACTATCCCACGCTTCGAAATCGTCATTGCGGGTCTCCCGATATCGTTTCCAACACCAAATCCTCGCTCAGCATTTGCGGCAAGACCATCGGCTCGCCGCCGCCGGCTGGATAGAACAAGTAGAGCGGCACGCCGGCGCGGCCATGGCGCGCGAGCTCGCTGGCAATTTCGTCATTGCGGTTGGTCCAGTCACCGACGAGATAAGCCACGTTCTCTTCGGTAAAAGTGCGCGCCACCTGCGGCCGGCTCAGCGCGGCCACCTCATTGACCTTGCAGGTCACACACCAAGCTGCGGTGAAGTTCACGAACACACCGCGGCCTTCGCTCCTCAGTTCGGCCACGCGCGCGGCGCTCCAAGGCTCGGACGCCAGCACTTGTTCGGTCTCGACGCCCAGCAGCGGCCGCCAGACAAACGCGCCGGTGATGGCGAGTTGCAGCACGCCGAATGCGAGCCAGAGTCTACCCCATCGCGAGGACAGGATAAGGAACGTCACAGCCACGAACAGCGCCAGCAGTGCGATCGTGCCCTCTGCGCCAGCTTGCTCGGTGAGCACCCAAGTCAGCCATACAGCCGTGGCGAACATCGGAAACGCCAGCACGTTGCGCACGCGCTCCATCCACGGACCGGGCTTGGGGACCAGCTTTTGTAGACCGGGCGCGAAGTGCAGCAGCGTCAGCGGCAGAGCGAAGCCCAAGCCGAGGGCTGCGAAAATCAACAAGGTCGCGAGCGAGGATTGCGTCAACGCCGCGCCAATGGCGGTCGCCATGAACGGCGCGGTGCATGGCGTCGCCGCCACGACGGCGAGCGCGCCGGTGAAAAAGGCGCCGGCGTCGCCGTTCTTCGATGCGAGGCCAGAACCGACGTTTTGCGCGCCTGCGCCGAATTCGAACACGCCCAGCAAGTTGAGGCCGATGACGAAGAAAAGCAGCGCCAGCAGGCTGGTCACCCAGGGCGCCTGAAGCTGAAAACCCCAACCCACCGCTTCGCCGGCGCCGCGCAGCGCGATCAACACGCCCGCCAGCGCCAGAAAGGTCGCCATAACGCCGGCAAAATAGAGCAGGCCGTGACGCCGCGCTTCTCCGGCTTGCACGCCGCCGGCGAACGCCAGCGCCTTCACCGAGAGCACCGGCAAGACACAGGGCATGACGTTGAGAATGAGCCCGCCCAGGAAGGCGAGCCCGATCGCCACCAGGAGCGCCACGCCGGTCATCGCTGGCGCCTCCAGCGCGGCGGCGCCGGCGCCCTCCAGTTCGGCGAGCGGATAGTCTGCGCTGAACGTGGCCGGCGCGTCCTGCGTGCCCACGATAGCGTCGCCGGGTTGCGCTGAAATCTCCACTGCACGGCGTATCCAGGCGCCGCCCTCTTCGACTTCGTAGACAACGAGGCCATCGAGCGTCGCTTCACCGAGATTGTCGCGCACGCCCGGCGTCAGGGTGAAACTCACGCCCGTTGACCCCACGCGCGGCGATTGCGCCGCGGCGGCTTCCATCACATCACGTTCGAACGGAAAGAAGCGTGGGTTGCGGATGCGCCGGGCATCGGCGAGCGCAACGCTCAGCCGTGCAGGCGAGCCGGCTGTAATGGCCGCCGCGCCTTCGGCGCGCCGCGGCAGATCGGCCACCGCTTCCGCGATACGCGGCGCCCATTGCGGATCGTCCCGGCCCTGCGCCGCGATTGGCAGCGTCAGGCTGACCGTGCCTTCTTCCGGGATGCAGATGTCGGAACAGACGAGCCAGTAGGCGTCCGCGGTCAGCGTGACGTTCGAACCAATCCGCGCGTTGGCCGGCGCCAGGACCTCGATCGGAAACAGCACTTCGCCTTCGTAACCGTAGTTCACCAGCATGGCGAACGGCACCGCTTCCGGCGCGGGCCATTGGATGTCGCCCGCCGACCAACCGGGCGGCAAGCGCCAGGTCAGCTCGGTCGGCTGGCCGCTGTCGCCGGGATTGCGCCAATAGGTATGCCAGCCTTCGTTGATCGTCTCACGTAGAACAACGGTGAACCGCTCGCCTGGCGCCACCGCGGCGCGAGAGGAATGCAGGCCGATATCGACTTGGCGCGGTCCGGCCAGCGGCTGCGAGAAGGCCGGCGTCGCGAACAGACAGAGAAAGAGCGCGCCCAGCGCCGCAAAGCGAACCATGACGAGCCGCATACAATCCCATCCGCCCAGCGCCAATGCGGCGGGCCGGCACAACCGTGTCTTTCGCCCCACCGCCCTCTGACGTTACGCGGCGTAACAAAAAGCGCCCCGCCATGGGCGGGGCGCCTTCTCGAATGGACGGCTCCTGGACCTAGCGGAGCGGCGTGGCAGCCTGGATGCGCGCAGCGCGGCTCAAAATCTTGGGCCACAGGCCGAGCGAGAGCAGGTGCGCGTGCATGACCGCCGAAACCCCCTTATCGCGGAGCTCAAGGTAGGTGTCCTTCGGCAGCTTGTTCAGCTTGGCTTCCGAGATACGCAGATACTCGCCGAGCTTGGTGGGTTCGTCCGGCGTGCCGTCCGACTTTGCCCGCGGCAACGCCAGCGGCGTCAATTCGAACAACTGATGCTGTTCCATCAGCTTGACGAAATCCTGCGTGCGCCGGCCGAGCATATCGAACTCTTTGCAGAACTGGATCGCCTCTTGCGTGAAGCGCGAGGGTTTGTCGCCCTCGAAGAACGGCAGCTCCGGCGTCGATGACAGCATCTTCGCCGCGCGATCGATGCAGACCAAGACCTTGTCATCCGGGTTGGATTGTTGTGCGCCAGCCCCGCCGCCCGCCAGGACGGGAAGGAAGGGATAACGCCGCGCAAACGCCGGAAGATAGACTTCCGGATCGAGCGAACCATCGGCGCCCAGGAACACATTCATGCCCGGCCGCAAACCCATGACCGCGAGCGGTGTCTTGGATTGCGCATCGAAAATGATCGGATAGCACACCGCCGCCAAGCCGAATTCATCGACCGTCAGCGGCACCAGATGCGTGTCCGCCAAGAACGAGAACGGATTGGCGACTTGGCTCACACCCAGATTGCGATGCTTCTCATACGAGAGCGGCTCAAGCTGGTTGTAGAAAAGGATTTTGCCCAGCGTCTGCTGGCCGCCTTGGGCGGTCGTCATGGGTGTCTCCGCGAGTTCCCTAGCACAGGGGGCTGTCCAAACCACGAATGAGGCGTTTCCGCAACAGCAGAGCCGCAAATCTACTGCGCCCAGCGGGCCTTTTCTCATGCGCGACGCATGCTATGGCAGCGGCCGGCATTACCACGCCGCAAAACTCGAGGATTTTCGTGTGCAGATGAGGCAATTTCCTTGGGTGCTTGGGTTGGCGTTGGCCCTTGTTTTGACCGGATGCGGCCCCCGCCAAACGCAGCCAATGACCGCCTTCGAAGGCAGGCTAGCCGACTGGGCGCGGGAAATCTTGGCGGACAGCCCAGAAACCGCGAGCCAAACCGGCGTCACCGCCGACGCCGCTGGCGGCGTTTATACTGATCGGCTGGACGATCGCTCCGCCCTGGCGGTCGAGGCGCGCCGAAGCGCCGCCATACGCCGCTACGCCGAGCTGCGGGCGCTCGATGCTCAAGGCCTCGATCAGGACGAGGCTCTGACCCACGCCATTCTGAGCGACCAGTTCGCCGCCGCGGCCGCGGGGGCGGACTTCAACTTCGGCGCATTCTCCCCGCTCGGCGGCATCTCACCCTATGTGCTCAACCAGATGGACAGCGCCTTCATCACGCTGCCCACTTTTCTCGACGATCGCCATGCCGTCACCGATGCGCAATCGGCAGAAGCCTATCTGACCCGGCTGCGCGCCGTCGCCGACGCGATCGATCAAGAAACCCAACGCGCCCGCGCTGACGCAGCGCTAGGAGTGCGCCCGCCGGGCTTCATCATGGATACTGTCGCCGCCATGCTCGACGCGGTGCTGCGCGACCCGCCGGTCGCGCAAATCTATGTCACTGGCTTCCGCCGCAAGCTCGACGCGCTGGCGGCGCGCGAGCAAGATCCGCAGCGCCGCGCCGCCATCGAGCGCGACAATCTGGTTCTGGCGGCGCGCGCCGAGGCGATCGTCCGCGATCATGTGCTGCCTGCGCACCAGCGCGCGCTCGCCTTCGTGCGCGCCGACCGCAGCAACGCTAGCGACGCGCCAAGCGTCGCACGGCTGCCGCGCGGCGAAGACTTCTACGCGGCGGCTTTGAAGATCGAGACCACCACCGATCTCAGCCCCGCCGAAATCCACCGCATCGGCCTTGCCCGTGTCGCAAGCTTGAATCGGGAGCTCGACGTGGCGCTACGCCGCCTGGGCCTCACCGAAGGCCCGATCGGGCAGCGGCTCTCGCAACTCACCGCCGATCCCCGCTACCAGTACGAAAACAGCGATGCCGGCCGCGCCCAGCTCATCGCCGACGTGCAGGCGCGTGTGAGCCACATGCGCGAGCGGGCGCCGCAATGGTTCGGGCGACTGCCGCGGGCGCCGCTCGAAGTGCGCCGCGTGCCGACGTTCGCTGAGGCCGGGTCGCCGGGCGCCTATTACAACCCGCCTTCGCTCGATGGCTCGCAACCCGGCGTCTACTTCATCAACATGCGCAGCCTCGCCGAGATGACGCGCATCGACCTGCCGACGCAGGACTTTCACGAAGCCGTGCCCGGTCATCACTTCCAGATCGCGTTGGCGCAGGAACTGACCGACTCTCCGCTGTTGCGCCGATTGATTTCGTTCAACGCCTTCGCCGAAGGCTGGGCGCTCTACGCCGAGCAACTCGCGGACGAGCAGGGATTCTACGAGAACGATCCGGCGGGCCGCATCGGCTACCTGCGCTGGCAGCTTTGGCGGGCGGCGCGGCTGGTGGTCGACACCGGCCTGCACGCGCAAAACTGGCGCCGTCAGCAGGCGATCGACTATCTCATCCAGACCACCGGCGATGTGCCCGCTTTGATTGCCACCGAGGTCGACCGCTACATCGTCTGGCCGGGCCAGGCCTGCGGCTACGAGCTGGGCCGCCGCGAGATCGCGCGCCTGCGCGAAGCGGCGCAGACCGAACTCGGTCCCGATTTCGACCTTCGCGGGTTTCACGACGCAGTGCTGCTGAAGGGCGAAGTGCCGCTTCCGGTGCTGGAGACTTTGGTGCGCGATTGGATTCCAGAACAACGCCGGCTCGCCGAACGCGAACGCCGGCGACGCTAAGGGTAGATGCGTTTTGCACACAAGCGCGTGAAACACGCGCCTGTGTACGCAAATCGCCGCGCACATGCCTCATCTTAGTCGCGATCGGCGCGCTTCGCTTGTGCGTCCGTTGAGTCAACCCGCGTCCGGGCGGTTCGGGAGGGAACGTCCATGTTGCGTGCTGCCAAGCGCGCCAGCTTCATGCTGTGCGCCATACTCCTCACTGCCTGCGCTTCACAATCGACGACGCAAAGCGAGCGCGACGAAGAAGAATCCATTGTCGTGACCGGCAGCCGCATTGGCGGGCAGTCGCAAGACGCCACCGCGCCGGTGACCGCGCCGCCGCCGGCTGATGGGCGCAATCGCGCCGCGCTCAGCGGCGTCGTCGCGCCTTACGCGCAGACCGCGCCGCAACGGATGCCGGGCGAGATCGACCGCGAAAACTACGAGGACGTCGACACCAACCCGATCCGCATGGTCTCGACCGATCCGGTCTCGACCTTCTCGATCGACGTCGACACCGCCTCCTATTCCAATGTGCGCCGCTTGCTGATGTCGGGCCGCTTACCGCCGCAGGACGCCGTCCGCACTGAGGAACTGATCAACTATTTCCGCTATGATTATCCGCTGCCGCAGTCGCGCGAACAGCCCTTCTCCACCAATGTCACGGTCGCGCCTTCGCCTTGGGCCGAAGGCCGCCAACTCGTGCACATCGGTCTGCAGGGTTACAACATCGTGCCGCGCGAGCGCCCGCCGCTCAATCTCACGCTGCTGCTCGATGTCTCCGGCTCCATGGCGGCGGAGAACAAGCTGCCGCTCGTCATCCAAAGCATGCGCATGCTGGTGGAGCAGCTGAATGCACGCGACCGGGTGTCGATCGTGGTCTATGCCGGCGCCGCCGGCGCCGTGCTCGAACCGACGCCCGGCAACGAGCGCGGCCGCATCGTCGCCGCACTCGAAAACCTCCATGCCGGCGGCTCGACCGCGGGCGGCGAAGGCCTGCGCCTCGCCTACGCGCTGACCGAGCAGAACTTCCGCCGCGGCGCCGTCAATCGGGTGATCATCGCCACCGATGGCGATTTCAATGTCGGCATCAGCGATCCGGAAGAACTCGAGGACTTCGTCGAACGCAAACGCGACACCGGCATCTATCTCTCAGTGCTCGGCTTCGGCGGCGGCAATTACAACGATCTGCTGATGCAGCGCTTGGCGCAGAACGGCAACGGCGTCGCCGCCTACATCGATACGCTCAACGAGGCGCGCCGCGTGCTGCGCGACGAGATGGCCGCGAACATGTTCACCATCGCCCAGGACGTGAAAATCCAGGTCGAGTTCAATCCAGCCCGCGTCGCCGAATATCGTCTCATCGGCTACGAAACCCGCATGCTGAACCGCGAGGATTTCAACAATGATCGCGTCGACGCCGGCGAGATCGGCGCGGGCCATGCCGTCACCGCGATCTACGAGATCGTGCCTGTCGGCGGGCGCACCTTCAACGACCCGCTGCGCTATCAGAGCGAACGCGCGCCGCCCTCGACGGCGAACGAACTGGCTTTCCTGCGCATTCGCTACAAATTGCCGGGGCAGGATACGTCGCGCCTGATCGAGCGGCCGATCACCGACCGCGACGCGGTGCGCGACATCGCCAGCGCCCCGGAATCGACCCGCTGGGCCACGGCTGTCGCCGGTTATGGCCAATTATTGCGGCACGACCAGTTCTTGGCCACGGGCTACGGCTATGATGACGTGATCCGTTTGGCCCAATCCGCACGAGGATCGGACGAATTCGGCTGGCGCGCCGAGTTCATCCAACTCGCCCGCGCCGCCCAAAGCGCCGCTGCGCTGCCGACGGCGCAAAACGCGCCGCGAGGCGGGCGGAATTGATGCAGTCTTTTCCCCTCCCCCTTGTGGGGAGGGGCGGGGGTGGGGGTAACGGCGGTGTCGTGGCAGAACAGCCCGCCGTCACCTCAATCGACCTTCCGCAACTGCAAACACCACTCTCGCAACGCCGCTCGGATCGGCCAGAACTTCGGCATTCGTGAACCGCAGCACGCGAAAGCCGCGGCTCTCGATCCATTCTTGTCTCTCGACATCATGAGCCGCAGATCGCGATGAATGGTGAACGCCGCCATCGACTTCAATGAGCAGGCGCGCACGATGGCAAAGGAAATCGGCAACGAACGGGCCGAACGGCGCTTGCCGTCGAAAATGAGTCCCCTTCAGCGGCAGGCGACGAAGCTCGACCCATAACGCGCACTCGGCGGGTGTCATTGATCGCCGCAATCGGCGCGCAACAGCGACGGCGCGTTCGGATTTGAAATGCGCCGATGAGTCTTCGTTTGGCAGGTCTGTGCGCATACGCCTCTCCTGCTCACATTTGTGCCTACACCCCCACCCCTGCCCCTCCCCACAAGGGGGAGGGGAAAGTGAATCACGCCGCCCACACCAGCCGCACTGCGCCCGCTTCCGCGGCTTCGGTGAGTTCGGCGTCGAAGAACGGGCCGTTCATGGCGGGCTTGAGCGCCTGCGCCAGGTCAGCTTCGACATATTCGCGCGCGTCGCGCTCGTCGTGCTGGTGAACAAGGATGTGGGTGGCGCCCAGGAGCTGGGCCTCCGGCCATTGCTCGTGATTGGCTAGGCGCTTGGCCAGATTGCCAGTGCGCGAGAGGAACAACGGCGTCCAGCCGCGGCCGCCAGGGCCGGGGCGGGCAAAGCAATACACGCCCGGCGCTTCGCCGAACGCCTCGTGCGGGCGATGGGCATTGAACCGGTGCAAGCGGCCTGAAATTCCACGGAAAATTGCTTCTGACATCGGATGCCCCCGTCACCTCTGGCTCATTCGTTCATTGAATGTTCCAAAGTGATACGCGAGTCAGATGTTCTTGTAAAGTTCCATTGCGCCGCCGGCTCAATTTTCTTGGGGTCCACCCCATCTTCCCCGCGACCCTGCTCCCTGCGATCATTGCCGGACATGCATCACGATCACGCCGTGCAAATCGCCGAAGCCGAACGGCGCTGCAGCGATGCTGGCGAGAGCCTGACGCCGCTGCGCAAACGCGTGCTCGAATTGCTGCTCGATCGGCACGGGCCGGCGAAGGCCTACGATCTGCTGCCGCTGCTTGACGCGGAGAAAGCAGCGAAGCCGCCGACCATCTATCGCGCGCTCGACTTTCTCGTGCGCATGGGACTGGCGCACCGCATCGAGAGCTTGAATGCGTTCGTCGCCTGCGAGGTCGGCGCCTGCGCCCGCTCCACCATCTTTCTCATTTGCGAGAAGTGCGGCGGCGCCGAGGAATTCGACGCCGGCCACGCGCTGGTCGATCTGAGCGAAGCGGCGAAGAAAGATGGTTTCGCCATCCGCCGCACCATGATCGAGGCCAGTGGCGTCTGCGCCCAGTGCCAAGCGGCATGACCCATCCGGCGCCCCTGCCCGCGCCGCTCTATCAGGGCAGCGTCAACACGTGGGAGTGCGACGACGGCGGTCACCTCAACATCCGCTTCCATTTCGAGCGCGCCTTCATCGGCCTTGCCCACATGGCGCGCGCGCTGGAGCTGCCGCGGGCGCATACAGAATCCGCCGGGTCCACCCTGATCGCCAGAGAAGTGCACGCGCGCTTCCTCAAGGAAGCGCGGCCAGGCGCGCCGTTGATCATGCACGGCGGGGTGGTCGAGTTCGGCGAAAGCGACGCAACGCTTTGCCTCGACATGCGCCACCACGATGGCGCGCCTGGAACCGCGTTCACGTTCAAGGTGCGCCACGTCGAGACGCGCGGCCTGCGCAGTTTTCCATGGTCGGCCCGCACGAAGGACGCGGCCAAGCGGCTCAGGTACAAACTGCCCGAGCACGCCAAGCCGCGCTCGATCGATTTGGGCGCAACGCCTGTCGCGGCCTCGCGTGCGGGCGCCATAGCGCTCGGCGCGACGCGCATCGGCGGCGCGCTGGTGCAGCCCGATCAATGCGATGCGCTGGGGCGGTTGCGCGGCGAGCACATCCCCGGACGCATTTCCGATTCCGCGCCCAATCTCCTCGCACCGTGGCGCCAAGCAGCGACGGCCGATGGCGTCCAGCCTGCCGGCGCCGTGGTCGAGGCGCGCGTTGTGTTTCGCAAATTTCCGCGCGCAGGAGAACTCATCGAGATTCACTCAGGGATCGTCGAGATCGGCGACAAGACTTTGCGCATCGTCCACTGGGTGATCGATCCCGAAAGCGGCGGCGCTTGGGCCAGCATGGAAGCGGTGGCGCTCACCTTCGACACCAAGACCCGCAAAGCGCTGACGCCAAGCGCAGAAGCGCGCGAGCGGGTGGCGAAACTGGTGGTGGCCGGGCTGAAAGTGTAACTCGGTTATCGGTGGTCGGTTATCGGTTGTCGCGGATCGGCTGCCGATCCCCCTACTCCACCAGCGCATCGTGATACTTGCGCCCCTGCCGCGCCATCAGCACTGCGCTTTCGATGGCGGCGCGGGCGCGATCGGGGCGCTCCATCGGCAGCATGTGGCCTGCGCCCTCGACGGTGGCGACCCGCGCATCGGCCTTGATCGCCGCGATCCGGTGCAGGCTTGCGGGCGAAATCGTCGAATTGCGTTCGGCGCGCAGCACGATCATCGGATCCGTCACGCGGCGCAGCGCGCCCCACGGGTCGTGGCGTTGGGCGCAATAGGTCGCCGCTTCGAACGCCGGCGGGCAGGCCAGCTTGAAACCGCCCTTGCCATCCTCAACCAGGCCGTCGGCCACATAGTCCGCAATCATCTCGGGCGAAAACGCCTTGAAGATGCCGCGCCCCGTGAAGGCGGCGACCGCGGCTTCCTTGCTCTCAAAGCGGTTGCGCCGGTTGAGCGCCCCGCGCGCCAGCGGCATCGAGTAGCGCTGCATCAGCGGCGCGAACGGCAGTTGTGACATCGCCGCAGCCGCGGCTGGCAGAATCACCGGTTCGAGCAACGCCAACCCGCAGACCAGATCGGTGCGCGCGCCGGCGGTGAGCAGGCTCACCATCGCGCCCATCGAATGGCCGGCGAGCGTCACCGGCGCGGTGAAGTGTTCGAGCACCGCGATCAGATCGTCGCGATGGCGCGTCCATGACGTGTAACCGAACAGCCGCGCCGGCAGCGTGCTTTGTCCATGCCCGCGCGCATCGAGCGCCAGCACGTGGAATTTGTCGCCCAGCGGCGCCAGCAGCGTGCGATAGGTGCGGGCGTTGAAGCCGGTCGCGTGCATGAACACCACGTCCGGCGTCGCGGTTTCGGCGCCGAAGGCGATGCCGGCCATGCGCCCGCCCGGAATCTCGAACGAGACGCGGCGGAAGGGTTGGGAGTCAGTCACGGCGCGACCATGGCCATCGGCACGGCGAGGTCAAGCGACACTCCTCCTCGCCTTTGATGGGCGAGGTGGCGCGCAGCGCCGGAGTGGGTGGCGGCGCAGTCTTTCAAAACTTGAGCAATCACCCAATCAGTTAGTCCGCTGCGCGGCCTGACAGCTCGCCCATCAAGGGCGAGCAGTTCACCCAAACACCCTGCGCAAAATGTCTGACGTGCGCCGCCACGGATCGCGGCGGATGGCGCGCTCTTCTTCGGCGATGAAGAAGAAGCAGCCGTCGAGCGCTTTTGCGGTCGAGAAATCGATCACCTCGCGGCGAAGATCGGTGGTCAGCCCCGAAAGTCCGACTTCGCGCAATGTCGTCCGCATCAGCGCGAAAGCGCCCGACTCGGTCAGCGCCCGCGTCATCGGCGGCTTCAAGAGCGAGGTGAGCCGCGTTTCGGTGCGCCCGCGCAGATAGCGTGTGGCGCTGTCGTCGCCGCCACGGACAATATCGATAGCGTCGGCGATGGTGATGGTGCGCACGGCGTTGACGAATAGCGTCCCCGCTTGCGGCATCGTCGTCTCGGCGGCGCGATTGATGTTGCGCTGCAGATTGTCGAGCGGGCCGGACATGCCGAACCCCGCCAGCGTCCGCTGCGTGCGCCCGAGCGCGCCCGGCAAAGGAATCCGCACCTGAACGTTGCCCCAGAAGCCGTCGGGCTGCGCCAACCGGTTGGTGGCGTTCATGGCGGCGAGGCCAAGCGCCTCCTTGATGCCGCGGCTCGCATCGCCCTGGGTCAGGCCGTCCAGCAGCGGCCGCTGGGCGAAGGCCGGCGTGGCGGCCAACAGCGCTGCGACAAAGACGCGGCGGTCGAGCTGATTCTTCATGCGCGCATCATACGCGAACGATGGGGCGCGAACGACGGCGCCGCTGACGAGCGTTGCAGTATTTGCTTTCGGGAGCGAGACATGCGCCGGCGCCCGCGG
>LWDN01000038.1:0-448 GCA_002083515.1 Proteobacteria bacterium HN_bin10 | reverse complement strand
GGCGACGCGCTCCAACTTGGATGGATTTAAGAAGAATCCGCAAAGCGCACGTCGCACACGCTCAGCGCCAGCACAGGCTCAGCGCACACAGGCCGATAAGCTTTCGGCAAGCGCCGCGTCAGTTTGCGGCGGATGCGTTGCGCCATGGCGCGTGCGAACGCATCGAGATTCCGCAGCGCGTGGACCATCGCCAACACGCTCTCGAGCGCGCTCTTGCGTTTGAACGCGCGACGCAGCTTCGCGCCGATCAAAGCGCGCATCGAACCAGCGCGCACAATCGAACGGCCGCGTTGCAGCGGCGCTTTGACACGAACATTGCGCAGCCCGATGAAATCCATGGCGCGCGCAATAATCAGCAAGTGCACGCGCCGCGCCAGAAACCAGAGCGATGCGCGCTCGGCGCGTTGGCGCGCGTGGCGCGGCTTTAAGATATTTCCGGTCCACACGC
>LWDN01000037.1 GCA_002083515.1 Proteobacteria bacterium HN_bin10 | reverse complement strand
GGCGCCGGCGGTCCATATTGCTAAGCCACAGCCCGCAGCGCTTCCACGAATCGCGGAATGTCCGCTTCGCGCAAGCCGGCGACATTGATGCGCGCCGCATCGGTCATGTAGATGCCGTGGACCTCGCGCAGCGCCGTCACTTGCGCATCCGTTAGCGGCAGGGTCGAGAACATGCCCTTCTGATCGGCGATCAGGTGCATGGGAATGGAATTGACGCGTTCGGCGGCGAGGCGCCGGCGTGTGCGCTTGATGTGGGTGCGGATCTCGTCGAGTTCGTCGCGCCAGGACTGGCGCAACGCCTCGTCGCTCAACACTTCGCGCACGATGGCGGCGCCGTGATCGGGCGGCATCGAATAGTTTGCGCGGGCGATGGCGGCGAGATTGCTCATCACCGCCGGCCGCGCCTTCTCGCTGGTCTTGACGTAAAGCGCGCCGACGCGTTCGCGATAAATGCCGAACGATTTGGCTTCCGACACCGCGATCACCGCCTCGGGAACCCGCTCGACCATCGCCCGCAGGCCGGCGACGTCCTCGTCGATGCCGTCGCCGAAGCCTTGGTAGGCGAGGTCGAGGAAGGGAATCACGCCGCGTGCGTTCAGCGCATCCGCGAGCGCCGTCCATTGATCCAAGGAAAAATCTGCGCCGAGCGGATTGTGGCAGCACGCCTGCAAAATCACGGCGTCGCCACGCGCGACCGTATCGAATGCAGCGAACAGCGCATCCAGATCGATGCGCTGTTCGGCGATGTTGAAGAAGGGCGCATCGATCGGTTCGAGGCGCGCCGCGCGTACGATCGAAGGATGGTTCGGCCAGCACGGCGCCGGCAACACGATGCGCTTGGCCCCGCTTTCGCGCAGCAGATCGCAACCGAGCCGCAGCGCGCCGGTGCCCCCGACGGCCTGGATCGACGCCATGTCTCGCGCCATGTCGCCGAAGACCAATTGGCCAACCAGCCGCAGAAAGTCGACATCGCCCTGTTGGCCGACATAGGTCTTGGTCTTCTGCGTCGCCAGCAGCAGCGTTTCCGCGTCCTTGACCGCGCGCATCACCGGCGTGTTGCCGGTCGCATCCTTGTAAACGCCGACGCCCAGATCGATCTTGTCGCCGCGCGGGTCTTCGCGAAACATCTTGATGATCTTGAGCAGCGGGTCGGGCGCCTTCGGCGCAAGGTCAGCGAGCATTATTGATCGTCCTGCGGCCAGGTTTCGAGAATTTCGACGAAGCGGGTGAGCCAGGCATTGGTCTGATGCCCGTCGAGCACGCGGTGATCGATGGTGAGCGACACGTACGCCATCGGCTTGATCAACATCGCATCGGCGCCGTCGACGCTGCGCACGACTACGCGCTTCTCGAGCTTGCCGACGCCCAAAATCGCCGATTGCGGCTGGTTGATGATGATCGGCGTCGCCACCAACGAGCCAGAGACGCCATGATTCGAGATGGTGAAGGTGCCGCCCTGCACATCGGCGGGCTTCAGCTGATTCTTGCGCGCGCGTTCGGTGAGATCGGTGAGCGCGGCGGCGGTGTCCATCAGCGTCAGCGCTTGGGCGCGGCGCACCACCGGCACGATCAAGCCCTTGTCGCCCAGCGCCACGCCCATGCCGATGTTGGCGTCTTCGAATAGTTCGAGGAAGTCGTCGTGCCAGCGGGCGTTAACTGCGGGCGCGGCCTTCATCGCTTCCGCCGCGGCGCGCACGATGTAGGCGGAGAAAGTCAGTTGCGCGCCGGCCTTGGCGTAACGGTCTTTGTGGCTCGCGCGATGCGCGATGATGGCGGAGAAATCGGCTTCGAACACGGCAGTGACGTGCGGCGCGATGGCGACCGAACGCGTCATATGTTCGGCGATGGAGCGGCGCATGGCGTCATGCGGAATGCGGCCGCCGGCGATCGCCGCGGATGGTTTCGCCGCAGGCCGAACGCTCCCCCGCGCGATGTGATCTTCGATGTCCTTGTGCGTGATGCGTCCGTCGCGGCCGGTGCCGGTGATGGCGGCGGGAGAGAGGCGATGTTCCGAGAGCAGGCGCTTGACCAGCGGAGACAATCGCATCTCTCTCCCATCGTCATTCCGGGGCGCCGCGTTAGCGGCGAACCCGGAACCCAGGCGCCGCCCCTCCGTCGCTTGCCCCTGGGTTCCGGATCGCGACTTCGTCGCGTCCGGAATGACGAGAGAAGAACTGAGCGCTATCACCCCCAGCACCGCGCCGGGCGCGGCGTCATCGCCCTCGTTCAAAGCAATCGATGCCAGCACGCCGTCCGCCGGCGCGGGCACTTCGACGGCGACCTTGTCGGTTTCAAGCTCGACGATCGGCTCGTCGCGCTTCACCGCGTCGCCGACCTTTTTCAGCCAGGCGCGCACCACCGATTTCGAGCCTTCCTGCTCCAGCGGCATCACGATGTCGGTTGAGCCGGTCATCAGAAGCTCACCAGCTCTTCGATCTTCGCCGCGATCTTCTCCACCGACGGCAACGCCCATTCCATCAATTCGGGATGATGCGGGGAGGGAATGTCGGGCATGGTCAGGCGCGCCACCGGCGCGTCGAGATCGAGGAAGGCCCGATCGGCGACGACAGCGGCGATCTCCGCGCCGAAGCCGGCTGTGCCGATGTCTTCATGCACGATCAGGCAGCGATGCGTCCGGCGCACCGAGGCCAGAACCGCTTCGCTGTCCCACGGCGCCAGCGTGCGAAGGTCGATCACGTCGCAGCCCGCGCCGCTCTTCTCCGCCGCAGCCTCGCAACGCTCCACCATCGCCCCCCAGGTGACGATGCTGATTGCATCGCCTTCGCGCACGCGCTTGGCGACGCCGAACGGCAGCACGAAATCGTCGCCGGGATAGGGGCGGCGGGCGCTGGCGGCGTCGAGCATGTTGCGATGCTCGAGAAACATGACCGGGTCGTTGCCGCGCAGCGCGGTACGCAAGAGACCAACGGCATCCTCGGCGTTCGAGGGGCACGCCACGCGCCAACCCGGGGCGTGAACGAATTGCACTTCGTTGGTCTGCGAGTGCCAGGGATCGCCGCACTTGAAGAAGCCGACCGGCATGCGCACCACCATCGGCGCGGCGAAACGATTGGCGGTGCGCCAGCGCATGGTGCCGCAATCGTTGATTTGCTCGCAGGCCGGATCGGCGTATTTGCGAAACTGGATTTCCGGCACAGGCATCAGCCCCGCGATCGCCATGCCGACGGCGCGGCCGATAATGCCTTCTTCGGAGAGCGACGTATCGAAGACGCGTTCGGCGCCGTACTTGTCCTGCAGGCCGAGCGTCACGCCATGCACGCCGCCCTTGGGTCCGACGTCTTCGCCGAAGATCAGCACGCGCGGATTGACCGCGAGCTCATGATCGAGCGTGCGCCGGATCGCCGTGATCATGTTGATGCGCGCGCCTTCCGGTTTCGGCGTTTCGCTGGAAGGCGGCGCCGCGTAGCCCGTGTTCCACAAGCCGCCTTCGTCCTGCAGCGCGCCGTCTTCACTGAACACGAAGCGCGTCACCTGCGAAGCGTCGCTGACCGGGCGCTGATCGGCGATCTGCGCCGCGCGCGCGACACGCTCCTTGGCTTCCGCTTGGAGCGTTTCCCAATCCGCCTCGCTCATGGTGGCGGGAACAACGTGCGCTTTGAGTTTGGGCAGCGGGTCGCGCGCCCATTCCGCGTCCAGCGTTTCCTTCGACTTGTAAGCTTGCGTGTCCTGGAACGAGTGCCCCTGCAGGCGCGGCACTTCTAGCCGCAAGAGCACCGGCCCGCGGCCCGCGCGCGCATGCGAAACGGCTTCACGAATGAGATAGGCGGATTCTTCGGGATCCGTGCCGTCGCCATCGAGCACTTTGAGGTGCTGGAAGCTCGCGAGATTCTTGGCGATGTTGCAACCGGGCGTCTGCAGCCAGCCCGGCGTGGAGATGCCGTAGCCATTGTCTTCGATGTAGAACAGCATCGGCAGCTTGAGCGTCGTCGCTATGGTCAACGCCGACCAGAAGCCGTTCGTCGCCACCGATGCGTCGCCGCCGAGAACCACGCCGATGGCGCCATCGTAGGCGCGATCGCCGAGCACATTCTTCGCGTATTCGATCGCTTGGGCATAGCCGGCGGTTGGCGTGTATTGGGCGCCCACGCCGCCGCACATCGGCAGCGCCGAAGCGCCGTGCGCATTCGGATAGTTGAACACCACGCCGATATCGCGCCCGTCGCTATAGCCGCCGGCGCGGCCCATGGCTGAGCCCAGCGCATCTTCCAGCGCCACGCCCAGCGACAGCAGGATCGGCCGCGAGCGGTAATAGCCGCAGATGGCGTCCTTCGGGTGCGTGAGGTGCAGGCCCAGCAGCACTTGCGCCATGTCGTGGCCGCGGGCGCTGAACTGGTAGAAGATTTTCTTGCCCGGAACGAGGTGCTGTTCCTCGATCGCATCCATCGCGCGTGACGTTTGGACCAGCTCCGTCACGCGCCGCCAATCGGTGTGCGTGGCGGGGCGAGGGGCGGACTTGGGCTTGGCGCTCATGCTATGGAAAAATACTAGCGCGCCGGCGCAAAATCAGCGACATTTCTATCGATTAGCCGCCAATAGACGCATGTAATGTGCGGAAATGCAGGAAGTATTGCATGAAACGTGAGGCGCCCGCCCTCGACGCCGCCGACCGCCGCCTGCTGCGGGCGCTGCAACGCGATGCGTCGGTTTCGCAAGCCGAGCTGGGGGAGGCGGCTGGCGTTTCGCCCAGTCAGGTGTCGCGGCGCGTCAGCCGGCTCCGGGAAGCGGGCGTGCTCCAAGCGATCGTGGGTTTGGTCAACCCGGAGAGCGTCGGGCTCACCTGCGCGGCCATCATCCGCGTGCGCTTGAAGGATCACACCGCCGCCAATGTGCGCGCGTTCCGCGACCTGGTGCGCAATCTGGAGGAGGCGACGCTCTGCGTGATGCTGACTGGCGAGGCCGACTATCTGGTGAAGATCGTCGCGCGCGACTTGCCGCACTTCCAGGAGATCGTTCAGTCCAAACTGCTGCGTTGCTCGGCCATCGCCCACATGGAAAGTTCCATTGTGCTGGAGCACCTCAAGGACACGACCGCGCTGCCGATTGCTGCTGCGTGACGCTCAATGCCCGTGCGAGGCGCCGCGGCGGACGGGCAACTGCACCTCGACCGCGCCGGCGCGTTCGAACTGAAGTCGCACCGGAATGGTCTCGCCGGCGACGAAAGGCTGGGTGATGTCGATGAACATCAGGTGATTGCCGCTTGGGCGCAGCATGGCCTGCCCGCCCGCCGGAATGTCGAGCCCGGCAAGCGGCCGCATCCGCATCACGGCGCCGTCCATGCTCATTTCGTGCACTTCGACGCGCGCTGCGCGCGCGCTCTCGATCGCCACCAGCCGATCCGCTTCGCGGCCGCGATTGACGATGGTCAGATAGCCCGCCGCCACATCGACGCCGCCGGGCGTCGGCGCCGCCCATGCGTCGCGAACTTCTATGCCGTTCGCGACCTGCGCTTGCGCTGCGGGCGGCGCGGCCGGCGCACAGGCTGCAAGCATCAAAGCCAAGGCGAGAAGCGGGTGTCTCATGCTGCTACCATCGCGCGCAATGCGCCGCGCGTCACGTCGGTGCGATGCCGCACCGGCGGCATTTACTGGGTTGCGATTTGGGGTCATAAGGGCCGCCAATTCCCTTATTTGGAGACGGGCCGATGCGCGCGATCGAGAACTTCATCAATGGCAAGAGCGCAGCGGCGAGCGCCGGGCGTGCGGGTCGCGTCTTCAACCCGAACACCGGCGCCCAGCAGGCCGAAGTGGCGTTCTCCGCCGCGCGCGATGTCGACGCCGCCGTGCAAGCGGCGCTGAAGGCGCTGCCGGATTGGTCCGCCACCAATCCGCAACGCCGCGCGCGCGTCATGTTCGCGTTCAAGACGTTGGTGGAAAAGAACATGGACGAGCTGGCGCATTTGCTCTCGTCCGAGCACGGCAAGGTCATCGCTGATTCCAAGGGCGACATTCAGCGCGGTCTTGAAGTGATCGAGTTCGCCTGCGGCATCCCGCATGCGCTGAAGGGCGAGTACACCGAAGGCGCCGGCCCCGGCATCGACGTCTATTCGATGCGCCAGCCGCTCGGCGTNTCACGCCGTTCAACTTCCCGGCCATGATTCCGATGTGGATGTTCGGCGTCGCCATCGCCTGCGGCAACACCTTTGTGCTGAAGCCGAGCGAGAAGGACCCGAGCGTTCCGGTCCGTCTCGCCGAACTGATGATGGAAGCCGGCGCGCCGGCGGGTGTCCTGAATGTCGTCCACGGCGACAAGGAAGCCGTCGACGCCATTATCGCGCACCCCGACATCAAGGCGATCAGCTTCGTCGGCTCGTCCGACATCGCCCACTACATCTATAGCCACGGCACCGCGAACAATAAACGCGTGCAGGCCATGGGCGGGGCCAAGAACCACGGCATCATCATGCCCGACGCCGACATGGATCAGGCGGTGAAGGATCTGGTCGGCGCGGCGTACGGTTCCGCCGGCGAACGCTGCATGGCGCTGCCTGTCGTCGTGCCGGTGGGCAAGAAGACGGCGGACGAATTGCGGGCGCGGCTCTTGCCCGAGATCGAGAAGCTGAAGGTCGGCATCTCCACCGATCCGGACGCGCAATACGGCCCGGTGGTGTCGAGCCAGCACAAGCAGAAGATCGAAGACTATATCGCGCTCGGCCAGAAGGAAGGCGCCGAGATCGTGCGCGACGGCCGCGGCTTCAAGCTGCAAGGCTACGAGGAAGGCTATTTCCTCGGGCCGACGCTGTTCGATGGCGTCAAGACCGACATGCGCACCTACCAGGAAGAAATCTTCGGCCCGGTGTTGCAGATCGTGCGCGCGGAAACTTTCGAGGAAGCGCTCGCGCTGCCAAGCCAGCACCAATACGGCAACGGCGTCGCCATCTTCACCCGCAATGGCCGCGCCGCGCGCGAGTTCGCGGCGCGCGTCAATGTCGGCATGGTCGGTATCAACGTCCCGATCCCGGTGCCGGTCGCGTATCATACGTTCGGCGGCTGGAAGCGCTCAGCCTTCGGCGACACCAACCAGCACGGCATGGAAGGCGTGAAGTTCTTCACCAAGGTGAAGACCGTCACCGCCCGCTGGCCGGAAGGCATGACGGACGATTCAAGTTTCGTCATTCCGACGATGCGGTGATGTCGACGCTCGACAAGAAGCGTGCGACCGAGCTGATCAAGAAGGTGCAATCCGTTCTCTGGAACGACTGGGACCCGATCGGCGTACGCCAGATCGAGGATGCCGAAGATTGGCCGACGGATGAATATGACAACTACGCGCCAAAAATTGCTGGAATGATTTGGCACGAAAGATCGGTAGCCGAGATCGCGGACTATCTCGACTGGGCGACGAATGAACAGATGGGTCTCAGCGGCGACCTCGTGAAAGTGCGTCAAACACACGAATTGCTGGCTAAGCGCCTGCTCGCACTGAAGAGTGAGATCGCCTAAATCTCGTCATTCCGGGGCATCGCGCAGCGATGAACCCGGAACCCAGGGGCAAACGACGCGCCTTAGCAGGTTGGAGCGCGCGGCTCCGCCGCGCATGCGTAGCGAGATGCGGTGATCGGCCATGCCAGGGCTGATCGTCTTGATGTTCGTCCTGGTGGTCGTACTGGCGATCACGTCACTCATCCCATCGGTAATTGCTGCCTTTCGGGGCAGGTGGGGATTGGCCTTTGCGCTCGCCGTAACCGGCGCTTCCATAAGCATTGGACCATGGCTCCTTATGTTTGTCCCGGGGCTGGGCCGGCTGGTCGGCGACGTGTCAATGCTGTTGCTTATTGTGCCAGTTGTTTTCGCAGTAGGCGCTTCGTTCTATGTCTTTCTCTTGCCCACCCGAGCGGTCACCAGAGTTGACCAAGAGGGAGAGGTCGCGCCGTGGGTGCGAGAGATGCGAGAAGAGCTGAAACGTCATCAGTAGGGCTCGCGACTCCGCCGCGCAGGCGTCGCGGAGCGACGGGTCCCCTGCTCAGACTCATCTTGACTGATCGATCACTGATCGATTATAATATCCGCAAATGAAAGAACTCACCGCTGTCGAAGCCAAAGTCAGGTTCGGGGCTGTGCTCGACGCGGTCGAGCGCGGCGAGGAGATCGTCGTCACCCGCAACGGCAAGGTGGTCGCGCGCATTGTGCCGGCCAATGAGCCGGGGATGTCGCAAGAGGAGGCGGTGCGGCGGCTCGCCGAGTTCGGCAAGGGCCGAAAGCTCGGCATGGACTGGCGCGTTCTGCGCGATGAGGGGCGCAGGTGACGGCGTACGTGATCGACGCATCGGCGATGCTCGCGTGGTGCTTCGACGACGAGCAACCCAAGAACCCGCTCGGCCTGCTTCGCAAACTCAGGCAAGGGGGCCTGGCCGCACCGGTTCACTGGCCGCTCGAACTCACAAACATCGTTTGCAACAGCGAGAAGAAGGGGCGCATTACGCCAGCCGACGCGAGGAGCTTTGTTCAGTTAGTGGAGAGTTTGGGAGTGGCGATCGACTTCGAGACCCCGCGCCGCGCATGGAGCGACATTATCGCGCTCGCGCGCGCCGAGAAATTGACCACCTACGATGCGGCATACCTGGAACTGGCTATGCGAATGCGAGCGACGCTCGTCAGTAAGGACGACGACTTGTTGAAAGCAGCTAAACGCAACAGCGTGTCTACGCTTGCCCTGTAGCGAATGATTATGACCGACATCCTAACCTCGGCCGCCAACGGCCTCGCGCGCATCACGCTGAACAGGCCGCAAGCGCTGCACGCGCTCAACACGCACATGTGCGCCAACATGATCCAGGCGCTGCTGGCGTGGCGCGACGATCCGGAGGTTCACGCTGTCCTGTTCGATCACGCGCCCGGCACGCGCGGTTTTTGCGCCGGCGGCGACATCCGCATGATCGCCGAGAGCGGGGCGAAAGACGCAAAAGAAGCGCGCGCGTTCTTCTTCACTGAATATCGGCTCAACCATCTCTTGTTCACGTACCCCAAGCCCATCGTCGCGCTGATCGACGGCGTCACCATGGGCGGCGGCGTCGGCATTTCGATGCCGGCCAAGTTTCGCATCGCCACCGAGAACACCACTTACGCCATGCCGGAAACCGGCATCGGCTTGTTTCCCGATGTCGGCGGCGGCTGGTATCTGCCGCGCAAGCCTGGCCAAATCGGCATGTGGCTGGCGCTCACCGGCGCGCGCTTGAAGGCGGCGGACTGCCTCATCGCCGGAATCGCCACCCATTACATGCCGACGGAAATTCTCTCCGCCGCGCGCGCGCAGATTGCCGGCGCGGCGCAGACGCACGATGCGGAACGCGCGCTCGCCAGCGGCCTCGATGCGCTGAGCGAAGGCGCCGGCCGGCCCAAAGAACTGACGCCGGAGAATATCGCGCGCATCGATCGCATCTTCGCAGCGGAGAGCGTCGAGGCGATCTTTGCCGCGTTGGAAGCCGATGGCTCGGACTGGGCCAACGCGCAGCTCGCCGGCTTGCGCACCAAGTCGCCGCAGGCGCTGAAGGTCACGTTCCGTCAAATGCGCGAGGGCGCGCGCAAGACGAGCTTCGCCGACGAGCTGGTGAGCGAATATCGGATCGCATCGCGCGTGTGCGCGCGCCACGACTTCCAGGAAGGCGTGCGCGCGCTGATCGTCGACAAGGACAACAAGCCGGTCTGGAATCCCGGCACACTCGCCGGCGTCAGCGATGCGTTGCTGGACGAATTGTTCGCGCCGCTGCCGCCGGGCGAGGAATGGACGCCGCTGAGTTAAAATTCGTCCTCCCCCGTTAGGGGGAGGTGTCGCCGTGCCAACGGCGACGGAGGGGCGGGCGCCCAGTCTGCGAGGGCAAGCGCCATCCCCCTCAGTCACGCTATCGCGTGACAGCTCCCCCTAGCGGGGGAGCACGCGCGGGGTTACGCGTAAACGCAGTAGATCGGAGCACATGAGATGACCCGTGTCGCATTCATCGGCCTTGGCAATATGGGTTCGGGCATGGCCGCCAATCAGGCCAAGGCCGGGCGCGAGGTGGTGGCGTTCGATCTCTCGGCCGAAGCGATGGCGCGGGCCAAGGAGCAGGGCATGAGCGCCGCCGCCAGCGCTGGCGACGCGGTGAAGGACGCCGACATCGTCATCACCATGCTGCCGGCGGGCCAGCACGTGCGCGATGTCTATGCCGGGTCGATCCTGCCGAACGCGCGCAAGGATGCGCTGCTGATCGATTGCTCCACCATCGATGTCGACAGCGCCCGCACGGTTTCGCGCGACGCCGCGATGCAAGGCTTCCGCTCCGCCGACGCGCCGGTTTCGGGCGGCACCGCCGCGGCGCAGGCCGGATCGCTGACCTTCATGGTCGGCTGCCGCGAGCAGGATTTTCCGGAGTTCGAGGAGGCGCTGAAGCCGATGGCCAAGGCCATCATCCGCGCCGGCGACAGCGGCGCCGGGCAGGCCGCCAAGATCTGCAACAACATGCTGCTCGGCATTTCGATGATCGCCACCAGCGAAGCCTTCGCGCTGGCGGAGCGCTTGGGCCTCGATGCGCAGAAATTCTTCGACATTTCCTCGAAGGCCTCGGGCCAATGCTGGTCGATGACCTCGTACTGCCCGTGGCCGGGCCCGGTGCCGGCCGCGCCCTCGAACCGGGATTACGAAGGCGGGTTCGCTGCGGCGATGATGCTCAAGGATCTGAAGCTGGCGCAGGACGCGGCGGAGCTGACCGGCGCGCCGACGCCGCTGGGCGGGGCGGCTGAGGCGCTCTATGGCGAACTGGTCCGCGGCGGCCACGGCGGCAAGGACTTCTCGATTATCCTGCAAATGCTGCGCGGAACGCTGCCGCTAAACCGCCAGTAGCGCATTGATCGCCGCCAGCAGCTCGCGCGGCGAGACGGGCTTCATCAGCACGGCATCGGCGCCGGCGGCGAGCGCGGCGGCGCGCTGCTGAGCGTCGGCATAGCCGCTGATCATCATGATGCGTGCGCCGGCGAAAGCGGGTTCGGCGCGCACGGCTTTGACGAAGGCGAGCCCATCCATGCCGGGCATGTTCTGATCGGCGAGAATGAGTGCGGCCGGCCGCTCGGCGAGCAGGGCGAGCGCATCGAAGCCGCTGGCGGCGGCGCGCACCTGAGCGCCGGCTTTGGTCAGCACGCGTTCGAACAGCGCGCGGAAGCCGTCGTGATCGTCCACGATCAGCACGTCGAGGTCGGCGGGCGCTTGCATCGCCGCTGCGCTTAAGCCGCGTGGTGGTGGCCGGTCAAAACAAAACGGCCGGAGCTTTCGCTCCGGCCGTCAGCTTCAATCCTCGCGGATCGATCAGTACTGCAAGCGCAGCGAGACGCCGTAGGTCTGCGGCTCGTTCGGGAACACGACGCGCGAGTTCTGCAGCGGCGGCGCGAAGGCGCCGACGAAGTAGAATTCGTCAGTCAGGTTTTGGCCGAACAATTCCAGCGACCAGCGCTCGTTCTCCGGGCCGATGCCGATGCGGCCGTTGAAGATCGCGAACGACTCGTTGTCCGTGATCGCTTGGCGATTCAGCGTCTGCGTGCGGTATTCGCTGTTCCAGCGGCCGTCGAGATAGAACAGCGCGCCGAGATTGTTGCCCAGCGGCACCCGATAGGCGATGGCGCCGGTGACAGTCCATTCCGGCGCGAAGGCCAGCGGATCGCCTGCGCTCACCGTGTTCGGCGCCGGGTCGAGCGTGTTGAATACGACCGTGCTGTCGAAATAGGCGTCGGTGTAGACAATGCCGGTATTGATGTTCAGGCCTTCGATCGGCTCGGCCGCGAACTCGATTTCGACACCTTGGCTGATCACGTCCGGCACGTTCCGGGTGATGAAGTTGAAGCCGTTGAAGGCGTTCAACTGGTAGTCCGAAATCTGCTGGAAGAAGCCGGTGACGTTGAAGGTCGCCGAGCCGCCGAAGATCGTCGACTTCAGGCCGATCTCATAGGAGTCGGTGAATTCGGGCTCGAACGCCAGCTGGCCGACGTTCAGAACCGCCGACGACGTCGTGGCCGGCGTTACGGCGAAGCCTGACCGGTCGACGTTGAAGCCGCCCGCCTTGTAGCCGCGCGAGTAGCCGCCATAGATCATGACGTCGTCGCTCATGTGGTAGGCAAGCGAGGCCGTGCCGCTGAATTCTTCCTCGTCGCGGCTGCCTGCCCAAGCGCCGTTCGAGATCGGGTTGACCGCCGGGTTGCACGCCAGCGCCATGGCGGTCGCGCCCGCCGCTGTACTCTGGATCGCGGAGACGATGCCGCCTGGGGTGGGCACCGATACGCTGGTCGCCGCCTCCATCGCCTGCAACGAAGCGCACGCGTTGTTGGTTGCGGACAGGTTTGCCGACAGTTCCTTCGACTCATCGCTGTAGCGAAGGCCGAGCGTGAGGATCAGATTGTCCGACAGGCTGATCTCGTTATGGGTGAACAGCGCCAGACTTTCGGTGTCGACATTCCAATTATCCGCCGATTGCCCTTGACCGGACACGGTGGGAACCAGGCTGCCGGCGTTGGGTCCGGGGTTCTGGCTATTCACGTCAATGAGCACCTGCGGGAAGGCCGCAAATGTCGTGGACGCTACCGCCTGGAAGATCGACGGCACGCCGCCGCCGCAGAAGTTGAACAATTCCGGGGTCGTGCAGCCCGCCGACACCGCCAGGTTCGAGAACGCCGCGCCTTGCGAGCCGAGGCGAATGCGGTCGGTGGTGTCGATGGTTTCGTCGGCATAGAAGGCGCCGACGAGCCAGTTGAGCCGGCCGGCTTCGCCTTGCAGCCGGATTTCCTGCGTCATGTTCTCGATGTCGAGTTCGAGATTGTCGCGGTAGGCGATGTCCGCCGAGGTAAAGTCGACGTCCTGATCGCGCGTTGCACTCCAGTCGCGAACCGCCGTGATCGAGGTCAGATTGATGCCGCCGATGTCCCAGTCGAGCTGAGCAGAGAACCCGACTTCCTCGGTCGCTTCATCGTAGCCGCGGCCCGGCGTCACCGTCATGCGACGGCCTTCCGGATTGATCGGCAGAACGCCGGCGCCGCCGGTCAGGGCCGCAATCAGCGCGTTGGTCGTGCCATTCGAAATCGTCGTCGTACCACAGCAGACGGCGTTGCTTTCCGCGCCATCCAGAATGAGACGCAGCGAAGCGTCCGGAGACAGATCGATCATCGCCTGCGCGCGCGCCGACCAGCGGCTCGAGCTATTGATGTCGTTGCCGCTGATGGCGTCGGTGATGTAGCCGCCGCGGTCGCGGATGACGCCGTCGAAGCGCAGCGCGAACGCGTCGGTGACCGGCATGTTGACGCCGGCTTCGAGGCCGTACTCTTCGAGATCGTCCAGGCCGTAATTGCCTTGAATGTACATGCCCGGCTCAAAGCCCGGGCCGGCCGACACGACGCTGATGGCGCCGGCCGAAGTGTTGCGGCCGAACAGCGTGCCTTGCGGGCCGCGCAGAACTTCGACGCGCTCAAGTTCGGGAAGGTCGGCAAGGGCCGCGCCTGCGCGCGAGCGATACACGCCGTCGATAAAGATGCCGACCGCGCCTTCGAAGCCCGGGTTGTCAGAACCCGTGCCGATGCCGCGGATACGGGCGATCGTGCCCGAAGAATTGGACTGGCCCGTGCCCATTTGCAGCGACGGCGCGACTTGCGTCACGTCGCGCAGATCTTGCACGCCCGAGTTTTCCAGCTGCTCGCCGCTCACGGCCGTAACGGCCAGCGGAACGTCTTGAATCGCCGCCGCACGGCCCGTGGCCGTCACGACGATTTCGTCGGTCACGTCTTCGTCTTGCGCGAACGCGGGCGTTACAGCGCCCATCGCCGCGATCGAAGCGCCCGAAAGCAGAATCCGACCCCAATTTGACTTCTTGCTCATCGCCGTCCTCCCAGCGCCCGGATCGCTTTCTCAATTGAGCGTCCGCGGCAGACCATTCGGCACGTCGGGCTGACGAGCGGGTGCTCCCCCCGCGCCCTACCTGTCCAAGTGCGCCATAGCAGGTATGAAACCCAGATGTGTCAACGGGTCCGCGCGCTATAACTTGACGCGAGCGTCATGGCGCCCGGACCCTGAGGCGGCGCGGTCACACCTGACCTCAGGGCATGAGCGGCCAGTCTGACGCAAGGGCAATGAAGATCGGTATGTTCTTGTTTTGTTCACTGGTTTCACCCCCGTGAGCGCGGCGCTCGTCCTCTTCTCGGCCGGGCAAGATTCGGCCACATGCCTGGCCTGGGCGCTGGCGCGGTACGAGCGTGTCGAGACCATCGGCTTCGCTTACGGGCAGCGGCACGCGGTCGAAATGCAGCAGCGTGGAATTCTGCGATCGCAGATGACGAGCCTGGCGCCCGGGCGCTTGGGTAATGACATCGTCGTCGATCTCTCCGGCTATGGCGCATTAGCGGAGAGCGCGCTCACCGCCGACCGCGCCATCGAGATGTCTGAGGAAGGTTTGCCGACGACGTTCGTGCCTGGGCGCAATCTCGTCTTCTTCGCGGTCGCCGCGGCCCATGCCTATCGGCGCGGCATCGGCAGGCTCGTGGGCGGCATGTGCGAGACGGACTTCTCGGGCTACCCGGATTGTCGGCGCGCCACGCTCGATGCGATGGCGCAGGCGCTGTCGCTGGGCTTGGACAAACCGATCGCGATCGAGACGCCGCTGATGCATCTCACCAAGGCGGAGACGTGGGCGCTCGCGCATGAACTCGGCGGCGACGACCTGGTCGAACTCATCCGCGAACACAGCCACACCTGCTACGAAGGCGACCGCACGCACCGCCATGCCTGGGGCTACGGCTGCGGCGCCTGTCCCGCATGCGAATTGCGCGCCAAGGGTTGGGAAGCCTGGGAGCGCAAGAGCGGCCGATGACCTATAGCGTCAAGGAGGTGTTCTACACGCTGCAGGGCGAAGGCGCGCGCGCCGGACGCGCGGCCGTGTTCGTCCGGTTCGCAGGGTGCAATCTGTGGAGCGGGCGCGAGCAGGATCGCGCAAGCGCGATCTGCCAATTCTGCGATACGGAATTCGTCGGAACCGATGGCGACGGCGGCGGCAAGTTTGAAACCGCGGAGGCTTTGGCTGACGCTGCCGCAGCGCTCTGGCCTGGCGGCGGCGCGCCCTATGTCGTCTGCACCGGCGGCGAGCCGCTGCTGCAGCTGGACGCGCCGCTGATCGCTGCGCTCCATGCGCGCGGCTTCGAAATCGCCATCGAAACCAACGGCACGATATCGGCGCCCGCCGGCATCGACTGGGTTTGCGTCAGCCCGAAAGCCAACGCCGAATTGGTCCAACGCACGGGCAACGAACTCAAACTGGTCTACCCGCAATCGGGATGCGACCCTTCGCAGTTCGAGGATATGCCGTTCGAGCATTTCTTCTTGTCGCCGATGGACAACGTGGCGCGCGAAGCCAACACGCAAGCGGCGATCGCGTACTGCCTCGCGCATCCGCGCTGGCGGCTCAGCCTGCAGACGCACAAATTCATTGGCGTGCGATAATTCTCGATGTCGCGCCAGGGCGGGCGGGGCGAACGGGGAAAGGGCCGGGGCCCGCCCTAGCGCTGGCCGCGCCTAACGCGAGGCGTAGGCGTCGGCGACCTTGACCGCGAAGCGGCGGATGGCCCGATGCGCTTCAGTCCACGTCGAAGCGGCGCCGGAGAGGTCGGAAAGCGAGTGGTTGTAGCGGCGATGCGTAACCACTTCGCCATTGGGCAGCGTCGCGCGCAATTCGGCGCCGCCGATCGAAATGCTGCGGACCGAGTCCAGGCCGGGCTGGTCGCGCAATTGCTGCATGGTCGGCCGGTTCGGCGCCGCATCGACGATCGTCACGGTAATGCCGCTCGGCGTGCTGGCGCCGCGGCGTGCAAACTCGGCATCGATGGCGTCGATGACGGCCGCGCGCAGGACTTCGCCTTCGCGCGCGCCCAGGTCTTCCTCAAGCGCTTGTTGGAACTCTGGTGAAAACGAAACCGGCGTCGACTGCGCGAACGCAGGCGATGCGATCGCGAGCAGGGCGGCGGTTGCGGCGAGGTAACGAATACGCATCTGGCGGCTCCCAGCGTTTGACGCACACTATGCCAGCAAACGCGCAAAACGCCATTCACGTTCCTGTCACAACCGCGGATCGACCTAAAGCCTCGCGCCTTTAATGCGACTTCGCGCGTGGGATCGAACTCCGTGTCGCATTCAAAGTGCAAAGAGGCTTTAGACTCAAAAGTCTCTAGCGCGGCTTATGGACTTTAAATCCGCTCCTCGATGGCCATTGAACTGAGGCGGATTTAAAGTCCGCCGCGCTAGTCGTCGTCGCCGTCGTCTTCGTCGTCCTTGTCGTCATCCGGAACGGCGGCGTCGATTGCGGCGCCGGCCACATCGACCGTGGCCCCAACCACCGCCCCGGCGGCGCCGACGGTGGCTCCGATCACAGCGCCGGTGGCGCCAACCGCAGCGCCGACAACGCAGGCCGCCAAAGCCGCGCTGATCGCAAGCGCCAGAAATATCCTAACCATGTCGCAATCCCGCACAGAGCCGCCTTCAAGACTGAGCGCGCTGGCGATCCATGTCCAGCAAGGCGCGCAGTCAGGCGCTCCAGCGCAGATCGTCTATGTTGAGGCTCTGGCTGTTGTCGCGGTCGGAGTCGCGGCGGAAGGGACCGCGATACAGAGGATCGTTCAGATGCCGGCGATCGGGTCCGACGAAGGTTTCGCTGCGCACGAAGACGCGCATGTCGGTGAGCGCTCCGGATATGCGATCGAACAGCAGTCGGGCGCTGATCGGCTTCTTGATGAAGCCGCTGACGCCGGCGTCGCGCGCGGCGGCGACCCGCGATTGCTCGGTGTGTGCGGTGAGCATCAGGATGGGCACGTAGGGGTTTGGGCTATCGGGGCTGCGGCGCACCATGTTGGTGAACGCCAACCCATCGAGCGGCGCCATCTTCCAGTCGACGATGATCAAGTCGACCAGACGCCCGCGCATGGCTTGCAGCGCTTCCGCCCCTGTCGCCGCTTCGCTGACTTTGGTGATGCCGCCCGCGCGCAGCAAGCAACGCACGAGAACGCGCATCTGCTTGTTGTCGTCGACAACAAGCACGTGAATGTCGTCCAGCGACGTCAACCGATCCCCCTCCTGGATCTCGCCGACGAACAAAGGCGCGCAATTGGTAAACGGACGGTAAGCTCGCAAGGTTAACGTGCGCAAAAGCGCATTTCTCGCAGTACTCTCGCAGTCGCGTGCAAGCTTTCGCGAAGCACTACGGAGAATCGACCAGCACGATTTCAGTGTCGGCGCTGGCTTCGATCGTCAAACGCGGCTCGTCGCGGATGGCCGCGCCATCGCGATGCTGCAACTCTACTCCATTCACGCGCGCCGCGCCCTTCGCGATTGCAAGGTAAGCGTGCCGCCCTTCGCCGAGTTCATAACGCGCGCTCTGACCGGGCTTGAGCGTCGCCGCCAGCAGCCTTGCGTCCTGTCTGATCGGAAGGGCGCCTGACGCCTGGTCCTCGGCAAATCCGGATGCGAGCGTCACCAACGCGCCCGAGCGTTCCTCTTTCGGGAACTTCGCGGCGCCCCAGAACGGCTTGCCGCCGCGCTCCTTGGGCAAGATCCAAATCTGGTAGAGCGTGGTGTCTTCGTCTTCGAGATTGTACTCGGCGTGGGTCACGCCCGAGCCGGCGCTCATCACCTGAACGTCGCCGGCCTCGGTGCGGCCCTTGTTGCCCATCGAGTCCTGGTGCGTGATGGCGCCGCTCCGGACATAGGTGATGATCTCCATGTCGGCGTGGGGATGGGGCGGGAAGCCGCTCTTTGCCTTGATGGTGTCGTCATTCCACACGCGCAGCGCGCCCCAATGGACGCGGCTCGGGTCATGGTAGCCGGAGAACGAGAAGTGATAGCGGGCGGCGAGCCAGTCGGCGTCGAACTTGCCGAGGCTCGAGAAGGGTCGTTTTTCGATCATGGCATCCTCTTCGCCCCACTATTTGGAGCGCGCCGGGAGGGTCTCAAGGCACAAACGTGAAACCTCGGGGGCGCTTGACGAACCCGTCGGGGCGGGGTGCAAGGTCGCCACGAGGGAGGCTCAATATGATCCGTTCTTATCTCGCCGCCGCCACGGCTCTTGTTTTGGCCGGTTGCGGCCAGCCGGCCAGCACCACCGAAGAGGCGCCGCCTGCGCCGCAGAGTCTGTTCGATCAGGTGAATGCGATGGCCGCCGAACAGCAGCCGGTCTTCGCCTACCAGCAGCTGATCGCCTACCAGCAGGCGCACCCGGAAGTGACGCCCGCGTGCACATCGGTGCGCGGCACCGAACGGATCAACATTCCCGACAACGTGGCGCCCGACAGCATATATGCGCCGCACCGGGGTTCGGCGGTGTTCACGGTGCAGTGCGGTCCGGCCATCAGCGCCACGCGCATGGATTTCAACGAGAAGTGGCTGGTCGTGTTTGCGCCGGGCGCCGAGGCCGTGAGCGTCGAGCATTGCCTCGGCGAGCGCGCCACGGACCGTTGTCCGCGGCAAGTGCCGACCGCCGCGCCTGCGGCGGCAGCGCCGTAATCACTCGCTGGGCAGGGTGCTGACGAACTGCGCGATCTGGTTCTGCCGCGCATCGAGCAGCACCAGCGTTTCGCGATCGTAGTGCGCGTAGCGCGTGGCTTCGAGGACAGGCAGGAAGTTGCGCTCGGTCGCCGTCTGCACGCCGGCGCCGCATGCCATCCGCGTTGTGCCTACCGGGCCGAAGCGCAGCGCCTCGCCCTCTTGGGTGACGCTCGCGAACCAACGATTGCAGCCGGTATAGCCGGAGGCGCGCGCGCCATCGAACTCAAGCGTAGCGCCGTGCGGGTTGGCGTCGAGATCGTCGACCCGCTGCCACTTCGTGCCGGACAAATGGATGGCTGCAGCCGGCGTTTCGCCGGGGGCCGCCGTTGGCGTTTGGGCGCAGGCGGCGAGCACGAACAACGCGAGCAAAGCGGGACGCATGAGAACTCTCAAACCGGATCGTAGGGGAACACGGAGGCCGAGGCGCCGACGTCCGTGTAGCTGGCTTTCATCGCCGGCAACGCTTGCTCGATCAGCGACTGCGGCGTCCAGCCGTCGAGACGCCCGAGCGCGCGCACCGGGCGCGGCTGGTTGAACAGGAACACTTCATTGCCGCGCACCGCAAAAATCTGGCCGGTGGTGTCCTTCGCCCCATCGGCGCAAAGCGCGACCGCCAATTGCGCCACCTGATCGGCGCGCATGTTCTTCTTGATCCGCTCGACGCGCGCCGCCGAGGCTTCGTCCTTCACGGGGATGGAGGCGATCATGCGGGTCCACGCGAACGGCGCGATGATGTTGGAGCGCACGTTTTTCTGCAGCCCCTCCATGGCGATGATGCGCGACAAGCCCATCACGCCCAGCTTGGCGGCGGCGTAGTTGGCTTGGCCGATATTGCCGATGAGGCCCGAGGTCGAGGTGAAGAGAACGTAGGCGCCGTCCTGCTGTTCGCGGAAGTGCTCGATCGAGGCGCGCGTGACATTGAAGGCGCCGTGCAAATGCACGTCGATCACAGCCTTCCAGTCTTCGGGCGGCATTTTGTGGAACATGCCGTCGCGCAGGATGCCGGCTGGATTGATCACCGCATGCAGGCCGCCGAACTCTTTCTTGGCCTGCTCGAACATCGCCGCGACCGCGTCGTAGTCGGCGACGCTGTCGGAATTGGAGATCGCCTTGCCGCCGGCGGCGCGGATTTCCTGCGCGACCTGCTCGGCGGGACCGGCGGACCCTGCATCATCGCCCTTCAGGCCGCCGCCCAGATCGTTGACCAGCACGGCGGCGCCTTCGCGTCCGGCCAGCAGCGCGCACTCCTTGCCGATGCCATTGCCCGCGCCGGTGACGACGACGACTTTACCGCTCAGAACGCCCATCAATCTTCTCCAAGTCCTTGGCGACGTTTAGCGCGTTTTGCGTATCGGGGGAAAGCGACATGGGCTCAAACCCATCCGCCTTGGCCAATTCGGGGAAGAGCCGCATCCATCCGAACGAAGCGGCAATCGCGGCGACGCCGCCAATGGTGACCGCCAGCACCGGTCCGAAAATGCGCGCCATCAACCCGGCTTCGAAGTCGCCGAGCTCGTTCGACGCGGAGATGAACACGAAACTGACCGCGGCCACGCGCCCGCGCATCGGGTCGGGCGTCGCCAATTGGATGAGGCTCTGGCGGACATAGACCGAGATCATGTCGACGCCGCCGGCGATGGCCAATGCGAGCGCGGTGAGCCAGAGCCATTGCGACAGGCCGAAGACGATCGTCGCCGCGCCAAAGGCAATTGTGGAAGCAAACATCCATAGGCCGACGCGCCGGCGCAGCGGACTGACCGCGAGCCACAGCGCCACCGAGGCAGCGCCCACGCCTACCGCCGAGCGCAAAATGCCGTTGCCCTCCGGGCCGGCGTGCAGAATGTCGCGCGCGAACACCGGCAGCAGCGCCACCGCGCCGGCCAGCAGTACGACGACGAGATCGAGCGAAATGGCGCCCAGGACGATCTTGTTGCCCCAGACATAGCGCAGGCCTTCGGCGATCATGCCGAGAGTGCGCGCGTCCTTCACCGGTTCCTGCGCCGGCGGCTTCAGCAACACCATCAGCGCCGCCGCAATCACAAGCAGCGCGAACGCGCTGAGATACGGCACGGTCGCCCCCAGCGCGTAGAGATTGCCGCCGATCACCGGTCCCATGACCAAAGACGACTGAAACGCGAGCGAACTCCAGGCGATGCCTTGCGGCAATTCCTCGCGCGGCAGCAGCATCGGCATCAGCGCGCTCGCCGCCGGCGGCAGGAACGCGTTGATCATGCCGGCGCTGATCGCCGCCGCGAAGATGGCCGGAATGATGATGTCGGGCTCGGCGTTGGCGACCAGCGTCAGCCACAACAGGATCATCGCCTTGGCGGCGATGCAAACGCTCATGATCAGGCGGCGATTGTAGCGATCCGCCGCCTGACCGCCGAACAGTGAAAGCACCAAGAGCGGAAGGAATTGCGCGAGTCCGACGAGGCCCAGCATGAAGGCGCCCTCGGCGATCGATTGGCCATGCGCGCGCGCCGCATCGTAGATCTGCCAGCCCATCACTGTAGCTTGCATCTGCACGGCCAACGTCGCGCACATCCGCGCCGCCCAGAATTGGGCGAACTGGCGATGCCGGAAAATGCCGAGAGAGGGGATGCGCAGAGACGCCAAGCGCGGCGGGTATGCGCTGCGGTTGCGCACGGCGCAACCGCAAGCGATTGACGCTCGCGCCGCACCGCCCTAAGCGCGCGCCTCCATGGCCTACACGTTCGTCGCCGAGAGACCTGAACACGCCGCCGGCATCGAGCGGGTGCTCGATCGCGCCTTCGGGCCCGGCCGCTTCGCCAAGACCAGCGAGCGCGTGCGCGAGCGCGGCGCGGTGTTGGAGCCTTCGCTCACGCGCCTCGCGCTCAACGACGCGGGCGAGGTGGTCGGCGTCTGCCGCATCTGGCGCGTGGAAGCGGGCGCGCCGCTTTTGTTTCTAGGGCCGCTCGCCGTCGATCCCAGCGAACAATCGGCGGGGCTCGGTTTGAGCCTTGTGCGCGAGAGCGTCGCGGCGTGCCGCGCCAGCGGCGGATCGGGGATTATCGTTGTCGGCGCCGAGCGTTTCTTTGCACCAGTGGGTTTTGCCATTGTGCCGCCGGGACGCGTGACGCTGCCGGGCCCGGTCGATCCCGCGCGCTTGCTCTGGCTGGAACTGCGGCCCGGCGGACTGGATAAAGTGCAGGGCGAAGTGGGGGCGGTGCGGGGGGTGTGAATCTCCGAGGACCGCCGGCTTCCAGCCGGCAAATTCTTTCACAAGCCCACGTGTCGGGAACTTGAACACTGCCGGCAAGTGCCCGCGGCCCCGTTGAGCGCCCCCTCCCCTCGCGGGGAGGGGGTCTGCCATGTCTTTAGAAGCTAGCCGGCGTTCCTCGCTCCTACACCCCCTCCCGCCGCCAGCCCCACATCAGCAGCGCTAGCCCCAGCAGCGCCCACAGCCAACCGGGCCCAAGCGGCGAGGCCGCCGCGGCGCGCACGACATAAGCGCCGTTGCGCTCGATGCCGATCCAGTCGCCGCCCGCGGCGCGCGCACCGCGTTCGATCCGGCGGATGGCGGGCAGGCGCCGTCCATCTTCGCCGGTCATGAACACGCTGCCGCCGGTTGCGTTGGCGAACGGGCGCAAGACTTCGGGGTTCGCGGCCAACGCGCCGGCTTCGCGCGGATTGAGCGGGCCGACAGCGGCAAAGGCGCGCAAGCTGCCGCTGCGCGCTTCGTACAAACCTTGCTCGCCCGCCGGCGCCTGGCCGCGAAACAGGCCGGGGGCGGTTTCGTCGAGCGCAACGGTCGAGCGCGCGCCCGAAGGCGAGACGATCTCGACCGGCCCCGGCGCGCTGGCGAGCGTGGAGCGTTCGATCTCAAGCCCGCGCGGACCGGGATCGAGCGTCAGACTATCGTCCTCCAGTTCCGGCTCCTGCATCAGCCAGTGCGCAAGCCGGCGCAGCAATTCGCCATGCGGGCCGCCGCCGTCCCAGCCGCGCGCCCACAGCCACGGCTGGTCCGACCACAATTGAGCGACGCGGCCGCGGCCGGCGCGGTCGAGCACCAAGAGCGGACGCCCATCGGCGCCGGCGAGCACGGTCTGGCCGCTGCTGGCGCGCGCATCGATCTGCTGTGTCCAGCGCCCCCAGCGCTCCGGCGACGGCAATCCGCGCACGACCGGATGGCGGCGGCCCAGAGCGGTTGGCGCCGGGCGATAAGGGCTGTCGAAAATCTGTCCCGTCGGCTGCGACGGCAGAATGCCGGCGAGCGCGGTGCGATAGAGCCCGTCGAGCCCGGCTTCCTGTTCGCCGGCGGTGATGAGCAGCGCGCCGCCTTCTTCGATGCGCCGCGCGATCGAGGAGAAATAATACGCCTGCAGAATGCCGCGCTGCGGCGCGCGATCGAAAATGATCAGGTCGAACTCGTCGAGGCGGCGCTCGAACAATTCCTCGGTCGGGAAGGGGATCAGCGCCAGTTCGTGCAGCGGCGTGAAGTCCTGCTTATCCGGCGGGCGCAGAATCGAGAAGTGCACGAGATCGACCGCCGGATCGGACTTCAGCAGATTGCGCCATACGCGCGCGCCCGCATGCGGCTGGCCGGTGATCAGGAGCACGCGCAGGCGATCGCGCACGCCGTTGGCGGCGAAGGCGGCGCGATTGTTGACGGCGGTGATTTCCTCGGCGCCCTCGGCGGCTTCGACGATGACCATGTTGCGGCCGCGATGCGGGAGCCGGATGTCGACCGAGAACTCGCGGTTGGCGCGCACGGTGGTGTTCACAGCGCGCTGGCCGTCGATGCTGACGGTGAGCGCCACGGGCGCATCGCCACCGGCGTCGATCACCCGCCCCGTAATGCGCATTGGTTCGCCGACAATGCCGAAGGTGGGCGCCGAGATCAGCTCCAGGCGCCGATCGCCGCGCGCGGGATCGCCGACGATCAGCACATGCGCGGGGCCGAGCTCGCGCAGGCGATTGGGCTCATCCGGCGGATCGGCCGCCTGCCCGTCGGTGACGACCATGACGCCGCCGATGCGGTCGCGCGCCACGTCGCTCAGCGCATCCTCGATCACGCTTGCGATCATGGTGCCGTCGGGGCCACCGCGCGCTTCGCGGACCCGCACGTCGAGGCCTTGCTCTTCGGAGAGCCGTTGCGCCAGCGCGTCGCCGGCCGTGCGCGCCGCCTCGCGCCGTCCGGCCAGCGCCAGGCTCTCGCTCTGGTCCACAACCACCAGCGCCACGTCATCCGCCGGTTCGCGGGTTTCGCGCACAAATTGCGGCTGCATCAGTCCCAGCGCCAGAAACGCCAGCCCCAGCGCGCGCGACACCGGCGCGCCGCCGCCGCGCCAAACATAGATGGCCAGCGCGATAGCGGCGACCGCGCCGAGCGCGAGCATGACGCCCCACGGCAACGCCGGATCGAAACCGATGCGCGCGCCTGCGATCATGCTCCCCTCCCCGCGAGGGGAGGGGGTAGGGGGTGGGGTGAAACGCGGTGTTTCGAGATTGGACCGCGGGGCCCCGGCCCGCCTTGCGCTAATTCTTGCAAAGAACGGTCAATGCGCGCCCGGCGGCGCGCGCTCCAGATCGGCGCACTAATCCGCGAACGCAGAGGCTCACCCCGCCCCCTGCCCCCTCCCCTCAAGGGGAGGGGGAGTTTGTGCGTACGACACGTCATCGCCGGTCCTCGCCCATGCGTTCGAGCAACGCCGGCACGTGCACCTGATCGGCTTTGTAATTTCCGGTCAGCGCCACCATCACCATGTTGACGCCGAAGCGCAGCGATAATTCGCGCTGGCGGTCGCTGATCGCGGCTTGTCCCGACCAGGCGCTCGCCCAATCGCCGTCGCCGACGAAGATCGAGGCGACGCCGTCACGCGCCGATGCAGCCGAGGCGCTCTCGGCCCAGAGTTGCGCCGATTGCGAACGGCCAGGGAAACTGCGCAACAGATAGAAGGCGCGCGTCAGCACGTGCTCCTGCGTCACCAGTTCGAGCGGCGGCACGTCGACGCCCGAAAGCATCGCCTGCGCCGGGTGTCCGCGCTGTTCGGCGCCGACGTCGCGGGTATCGACCAGGAGCAAGCCGCCGATGGCGAGATAGCGGTCGAGATTTTGCAACGCCGCGTCGGGCAAGCGCCGCGGCGCCGCCGGCGCCGGCCAATAGATAAACGGATAAGCGGAAAGATCGTCGCGCGCGAGATCGAGCGCGACAGGTGGCCCCGGCTCAACGGAAGTACGCTGAGTCAAAATGTCCGACAGCGCCCGCAAACCCTGCTCGGATGCGCGGTCGATGCGCGAATCCCCGGTGCGCACGTAGGCGAGACGCAGATCTTGCGTCGGATCGTTCTGCGCGTGCGCTGCGCCGCCGCCGACAAACAGCGCAAGCGCAAACATCGCCGCCGCGCTCGCGCGCACGAAGCGCGGCAGCTTGCCGATGAGGAAGAGCGCGATCAGCAGGTCGATGGCCAACAACAAGCCCGCCAAGCCGAATAACCATCCCGCCAACGGTCGTTCGATGGCGGCGCCGAGGCCGGCGCGATCAATGCCGTTCGGCAATTGCAGCGGTGAAAGCGAGTCATTCGGCTGCATGGCGTCGATGGCGGCGGAGACGCCGGCGCGCTCGTAGAGTCCCGGCGGCGTGGCCGGCGAGGGTTGCGCGATGGCGAAGGCCTCAGGCGCAATCGGCTGCATCTCGGCCGGCGCCGGCGCCAGCGAACCGTAACCATCGAGCAGACGCTGCGCCACGAACGGCCCGCCGCTGATCTCGCGTTCGCCAGCGCCGTCGGCGCGCGCGGCGAAGGCGAGCGTGCGGCGAAGCAATTCCACGAACACGCCGGAGAGGGGTGCATCCGACCAATCCGGCGTCGCGCTCACATGAAACAGCACGATCAGGCCGCGCCCCCGCGCCTGCGCGGTGACGAGCGGCGAATTGTCGGAGAGCGTCGCCCAGACGCGCGCTTCCTCGAGCGACGCCGGTTCGGCCAGCACTTGCCGGCGCACCTCTACATCGGCCGGCGGCGCGATGCCGGCAAAGGGGGAGTCGGCCGGAAATGCGCCGATGCCGAGCGGCGTTTCCCAAGCGAGCGCGCTGCCGAGTGTGCGCGATCCCGGGCGCAGCCGCACCGGCACGAACTCGTCGGCGTCGTTGGCGAGACGTGGGCCCGCGAAGCGCACGAGCAAGCCGCCATTGTCGAGCCAGTTTCCGAGCGCTGCACTATCCGTTGGCGCGATGCGGCCCGCGTCGGGCAGGATCAAAGCCTGCGCGCGCGCGCCGATCAGCTCGTTGATGCCGCCGCGTTGCAGGCTGGCATAAGGCTGCAACGCGCGATCGACATAGAACAATTCCGACAGCAGCGGTTGTCCGGCGCCGCCGGGATCGACGAGCCCCACGAACGGCCGCCCGGCGCCTGCGGGCAGGAGGCGCACGGCGCCGGCGCTCTGTTCGCCGACGATGCGCACGCGCGCCGCGCGCGCGGCGATCTCAGGCGGCAGCTCGATCCGGGCCGAGG
>LWDN01000036.1:360-22650 GCA_002083515.1 Proteobacteria bacterium HN_bin10 | reverse complement strand
CCGCCGCCACCGCCGCCGCCACGGTAGCCACCGCCGCCGCCGCCATAGCCGCCACCGCCGCCGCCGAAGCCGCCGCCACCGGTATCGCCGCCGCCAAATTCTGGGTTGTCACGTTCGCGGCCGCGACCGCCGCGCTTTTCCTTCTTCTTGCCGCTGTCGTCGTCGTCGCCGAAATCGTCCTCGAAACTCATCTTCCACTTTTCCTCTAAAGGCCGAGGCGCGCGCCATCGGCCACGCGCACGCGAAGGCGTACGCATGTCACCGCGAATTTCTGCTTTGCTGGGGAAAGAAACTTCTGCCGCACTCTGCGGAACTTCGCACCACCGCCGGTCAACACGACCGGCTCTACACGGGCCAGCTTATGCGCGAGGGCAAACCCTCACGCAAGCGGCAAGTCCGGCGTTTACGCGGGTTTCATGTCGCTTTGGCGGCGGCTTTCCTGCGCCGCGACGATGCGGGAGACGACCCAGGCGCCCAGCAATTTCGAGGCGATGCCGGTCAAAATCGTGCCCCAGGCGAAAATTCCCGGAACCACCAGCGAGGCAAGGCCGATGAACACGACCTGGTCGAGCGGCGCCGAGGCCAGGCTCGACATCATGATGCGCTGCGAAAGCGGCCGCCGCGAGAAGGTGTAAACGGCCCAATCGACCGTCTCGCTGATCAGGAACGCCAGCCCGCTCGCCACCACCACCGTGATCCATGAGGTGAGGCTCGAGAGGGCCAGGCCCACGATCATCGCGCCCCAAATCCAGTGTTTCAGTTCGCGTTGGGCGAAGTCGCGCACCACCAGGACGAGGCCAGTGACGATCGCCAGCGGCTGGAAGGCGCCGCCGCCCAGCCAGTCGGGAATGGCCGCCGTCGGCACCGCCGCGAACGACCAATTGATGAAGGGCATCAGCCCGACATAGAGCGCGCTCCAGCGCCGGCCGGCGAAGAAGAACGCCGCCATCGTCGCCAGCACGATCGGCACGGCGATCTGCGGCTGCTGCAGGACGGCGAAGGCTTGCGCGAAGGTCATGGGCGCTTCTTGCCCATGGCGGGGCGAACGAGTCTAGGTGTGTGGTGGCGGGGTCGAAGCGGACCGGTCAGTCTGCTGCTTCAATACCGATGAGCTCGACAAAAGCGTCGAAGTCTTTTGCGATGGGCAACACCGTGTCCCTCAGGTCGGCGTTGGTCATATCCAGCGCGACAACCGGGAGCCCGTCGGGTGCTCGCGCGTCCAGCGCAATGTACTCGCCGCCACCGTTAGACCCAATGATTAGGAAGCCAGGGAAAAATTCTTCCAGACGTCCGCTAATCGCTGTTTCCACGACTGTTTCGGCCGCATCCAACTGAAGATGATAAGGCTGCCGGGAAAGTGGGCCTTCGCCACCATTGGTCAGCTTTAGCAGTGCCAGGTACGCGGCGGGCAGCTCGATAGAAATGGCGTCAACGAGATGCTGGACGGCATCATCGGACGCGCCAGGACGGGCATGCCAATCACGTTCAAGAACACTCAATTGGGCGCTCCGTTGGGCTTATGAGAACCGCAATCCGCGCCAGTTCGCAATGCCCGAGTTCGGCGAGTTCCGGACCCTAGGTCGCGTTCGCCGCCCTCAAGCTCACCCACCGTGACTGCGGTAACGGCGGCCCGCCGCCATCGTGCTTAGCTTGGGATCGTCGCCAAGACGCGATTGACAACCGATCCAGCCAGGGAGCACGACATGACCAAGTTCACTTGCCTGATCGCAGCCGCCGCCCTGTTGTTCCCGGGCGCCATGGCGACATTGAACCAAGCCGCGATGATCGTCGCCTGAGATGGCGACGCTCGTGGCAAGGGGGAAGGGCGCGGAGCAATCCGCGCCCTTTAACTTTGTCAAGTCAGCCGCCAGCCGCTTTGGCCTTTGGTTAGCGCGTCGGCGAGGAACGGCAGCGCCTCACTGAGCGCTTCGCGCAGGCCGAACGGCGGATTGACGAGATAGACACTCGATCCGACCAGTCTTCCATCGCGCTGCGGCGCGGCGATCCAGAGATCGGCGCGCAAGGTTTCGCGCGGCCCATGCTTCAGGATCTCTGCATCGGCGGTGTCAAGCGCGGCTTCGCTCTTCAGCGGCCGCCACCACAGGTACATGCCGTGGCCGAAGCGCTTCAGCGCCGCACCGAGCGCGCCGGCCGCGCGGGCGAGTTCATCCGGCTCTTCGTAAGGCGGGTCGATCAGCACCAAGCCGCGGCGCTGCGCCGGCGGCAGCAGCGCGCCCAGCGCCTCCCAGCCGTCGCGCTCGTGCACCTGAACGTTCGACTTGCGCGGCAGCGCGCGGCGCAGCGCCGCGCGATCTTCGGGATGCAGCTCGCACGCCATCAGCACGTCATTGTCCCGCAACGCGGTGGTCGCCAGTGCGGGGGAACCGGGATAGGTGCGCAGCTCGCCATCGGCGTTGAAGCCTCGAATAGCCTCCAGATAGCGCGCCGCGAGCGGCGGCGGGTCGGGCCAATTCCACAAACGCCCGACGCCGTCGCGCCATTCTGGGCTGCGCTCGGCTTCGGGGCCGCCGAGATCGTAGAGCCCGCGCCCGGCATGAGTGTCCAACACCGCGAACGGCGTCTCTTTGCGCTTGAGCGCATCGAGGCAATAGAGCAGGACGGCGTGCTTCAGGACGTCCGCGTGATTGCCGGCGTGGAAGGCGTGGCGATAGTTCACGACAGCGGCTTAAGCGGGAGAGGGACGAATGGCAAAGGTGCTCGGGATTGGCGGCCTCTTCTTCAAGTCGCGCGATGGCGACGCCATGCGCGACTGGTACCGCCGCGTGCTTGGGATCGAGTTCACCGATTGGGGCGGGGCCTTGTTCTTGCCGGAGACCGCCGCCGCGCATCCGGGCGCGGCCACCGTGTTCAGCCCGTTCAAGCATGACACGGATTATTTCGCGCCATCCGAAAAGGAATTCATGTTCAATCTGATGGTCGACGATCTCGACGCCATCCTGGCGCGCGCCAGGGCCGAGGGCGTCGAGCCGGTGAAAATGTTCCCGGACGAAGCCAATGGCCGCTTCGCCCACATCATCGATCTCGAAGGCCGCAAGATTGAATTGTGGCAGCCGAAGCCCATGTCTTGAGACGTGAGCCTGTTCCGCGATAACGCCGCTTTGCAACGCTACGAACTGGATGCGCCGGAAGGCCAATCCATCGCCGAATATCGCGATGTCGCCGGCGTGCGCGCCATCCTGCACGTGGAAACGCCAGACACAGCGCGCGGGCGCGGCTATGCGTCCAAGCTGATGGCCGCGATCGTGGAAGACGCACGCGCGAACGGCCGCACGCTGCGCCCGAGCTGCTCGTTCGCCGTGGCGTACTTCCGCCGTCACGCTGACGCGGGCGATGTGTTGGCCTAGTCACGAAGGTGACATGAGGAATCGGGGGTGGCGTACCGAAGTATGCGTCTGGTGCTGGATACATCCGTTGTCGTGAAAGCGGTCCGGAATTTCCGCGGCGCTTCCGCTGCGCTGATCGCGGAAGCGCTGGAAGGCCGGGTAACGCTGCTTGTCTCTACGCCGCTCTGGTTGGAGTACGAGGCTGTCGTCACGCGCCCTGAGCATTGGGTGTGGCCCGGGTTTGGCGCTGAGGACGCAGAGCGCTTTCTCAGCCTGTTGGCGCCGCTGTGTGAGCCGGTAGATATAGCGTTCAAGTGGCGCGGATTTCTCGCCGATCCCGACGACGACATGGTGGTGGAGGCGGCGCTCAATGGGCGCGCCGACGCGCTTGCGACATTCGACCAGCAAGGTTTCGCTGCTGCCGCAGAGCAGTTTGGATTGGTTCTCCAGCGTCCAGATGCTATTCTCGCCCAGTTGAGAAATCGGCCATGACCAAATCGCTGACCATCCAGATTGACGCCGCTGCGGCGGAGAAATTGGCGCGAATCGCCAATGACCTGGGCGAAACGCCGGAAGCGTTCGCCGCCAAGGCGGTTGCCGCGAGCGTCGAGTCGTTCGAGTCGAACGTGTTTTTCGCGCGCCGCGCGAAGGGTCTCGACCGCGCGGCGGCGCTTGCTTGGCTCCGTGAGCTGGCGAGCCGGCAAGACGGACCGGCGCCCGATCCCGACGATCGATTGCCAGAAGGGTACTCTTCGAGCCGCTGAGGCCGAAGCAATTTATCCCTTCGGTTGCGGCACCACGCGCAGATAGGGCTTCACCGTTTTCCAGCCGTTGGGGAAAAGCTTCTTCGCGTCGTCATCGCCGACCGACGGCACGATGATGCAATCCTCGCCGTTCTTCCAGTTCACCGGCGTCGCCACTTTGTAATTGGCGGTGAGCTGGATTGAATCCACCAGGCGCAGGACTTCATCAAAATTGCGCCCCGACGACATCGGATATTGCAGCATCGCCTTGATCAATTTGTCCGGGCCGATGATGAACACGGTGCGCACGGTTGCGTTGGTCGCGGCGGTGCGGCCCTGAGCGCTGTCGCCGGCGTCCGCCGGCAGCATGTCGTAGAGCTTGGCTACCTTGAGGTCGTGGTCGCCGATCATCGGATATTGCACATCGCCGCCGGTGACCTCGCGAATGTCGCCGCGCCAGCGTTCGTGATCGCCGACCGGGTCGACCGAGAGTCCCATGATCTTGACGTTGCGCTTCCTGAACTCCGGCTCGAGTTTGGCCAGATAGCCGAGCTCGGTGGTGCAGACCGGCGTGAAGTCCTTCGGGTGGGAGAACAGAATGGCGTAGGAATCGCCGATCCACTCGTGGAACTTGATCCGTCCCTGGGTGGTGTCGGCTTCGAAGTCGGGAGCTTTGTCGTTGATGCGCAGGGCCATATGAGGTCTCCTGAATTGAATGCGCCGTTCGACTGAGATAGGGGCGCTGCGGGCCGTAACAACCCTTCTTCGCTAAAGGCTGGCGTCAGCCGCGCAAAGGGGCGATCATGAAGTCTATCGTCAACTGGTTCGGTGAACACCCTTTGCGTCCAGCCTTCGCCTGTATCGCTCTCATTCTCGCGCTCGGCGCCGCCGCCTGCGTGACCGGGCCGCCGCAGCAGGACCGCGACTGGTATCCGTACTTGGCGCGCGCGCCCGAAGTCACGCTGACAGACGAGCGCTTCGACGTCGCGCCGGTCAGCGACTGGAGCTACACAGCGCAAGGCCCCACCGCGGAAACCTATGTCAGCGCCGGCTATCGCATTGAAGACTTGCGCAACGTCTGGTTCATGCTGGAGCCGCAACCGGGTTCGCAGCTCGCCGCCCACACGCTGCTTCTGTTCGAGTTCGAGGGCGACCGCATTCTCGGGCTCACCATCGAGGCCCGGCGCGAGCGCGACGAAGACTATTCGGCGCTGCGCGGCATCTTCAATACGTTCGAACTGGCCTACATCTGGGCAAGCGCGCGCGATTTGCTGACGCGACGCGCGGTGATGCTTGACCACGAGACCTTCATCTATCCGGTTTCGATCGCCGACGAGCAGAAGCGCGCCTTGCTGCGCCGGCTGCTGGAACGCACCGATGCGCTGGAGACGCAGCCGCGCTATTACAACACGCTCTTTTCAAACTGCACCAACGAATTGGCCAAAGCCGCCGGATTCCACTGGGCGCCGGCCTACATTTTCACCGGCCGCTCGGACGAATACCTGTTCCGGCGCGGCATCATACCGGGCGAGAACTTCGCACAAGCGCATGAGCGCTCGGACATGACCGCATTCGTGCAAGGGCTCAATCAAATCCCGGCGCAGGAGTTCGATGCGGCGTTGCTGGCGGAGCTCCGGCGCAGGAATACGCCGTAAGGGTTACGGGCCGCGGGTGATCAGGGCAGCCAACCCCAACACCACGGCGAACGTGCTCATCGCGCCGACCACGAACCAGACGAACCAATGCAATTCCATGGCGATCCTCTCTCGCGGGAGAATCTGCTGCGCCGTCGCGGCGCCGCTTTGACCTGGATCAACCCTTGCTCGCCCGCACCAATTGGTCGCGCTCGGCGGCGGCAAGCGCGCGCCACTTGCCTTCCGGCAAGTCGCCGAGCGCAAGCGGGCCGATGCGCACCCGCAGCAGATCGGTCACCTCCAGATCCACCAGTTCGCACATGCGCCGGATCTGGCGGTTGCGTCCCTCCAGCAGCACGAAACGCAAGCGCTGAGGTTCGATGAGGCTGATCTGCGCCGGTTTGAGCTGGCGTCCGTCCAGTTGCAGGCCGTGCCGCAACAGGGCGAGTTTCCTCTCGGTGATCTGGCCGCGGACCGCGACGAGGTATTCCTTGTCCAGTTTCGAGGTTTCGCCGATGACGGCCTTGGCCAGCACGCCATCTTCGCTCAACAGCAACAGCCCTCGCGAATCCTGATCGAGCCGCCCCAGCGGCGCCAGACTCGTGTGCTTGTTTGGCATCGGGTCCGCGGTTCCGACCAGATTGGCGCGCGTCAGCAGCCGCGCCGCCGGAATCTGGTCGCCCACGGGTTGGGCCGAAACGAAGCCTACCGGCTTGTTCAGCACTGCGCTGATCTTCGCCTGCACGCTGGCGCCGGCGACATCGATGATCTGCCCCGGCAGAATCTTGCGGCCTGGATCGTCGACGCGTTCGCCGTCGATGCGCACGCGGCCTTGACCGATCAGGTCCTCGGCCTCGCGGCGGGAACACACGCCTTCGCTGGCGAGCCATTTGTTGACCCGCTGCGGCTCCGCGCCCTCATAGGTTCTGCGCCACGACATTGCCCCGCTTGTTAGCGGCAGGCGAATGTCTCCTGCAATGCGCGCAACCTCTGAACCGCGCGCGGCTGGATCTGATGTTCGTCGGTCATGCAGGCAAGCTGGCGGTAGAGTTCGGTGGCGCGTGCGCGCTCCTGCGGCGAACCGGCGCGCAGCATGTCGGCCAAATTGAACATCGACGCGGCGTGGTTCTGCCGGGCGGCGCGGTCATACAATGACTTCGCCAGCGCCTCATTACGCGGCGCGCCGATGCCGTCGCGATAGAGGGTTGCTAGCATGTGCAGCGCGTCGGCCTGGTTTGCCTCCGCCGCGCGCTCCAGGAAGGGGATAGCCGCGGTGGGATCGCGCGGGCCGGCGACGCTGTCGCGCAGCCAGCGGGCATAGAAGAATTGCGCCCGCGGGTCGCCGCGCTCCGCCGCCGCCAGCCACAGCCGGCCTGCTTCGGCCTGTGAGGCGCGGTCGCCGGGGAGCGTCGCCGCGTAGTCGATCTGGGCCGCGGAGAACCCGGCATCGGCGGCCTGGCGCAGCCGCGCCAAAGCGGTGGCTTCGTCGAGCCCGGCATGGGGCGCGGTGCGGCGCAGCTGCCAGGAGAGGTAGAGTCCGGCGGCGTTGGCTTGGGCCGATGCCGCGTCGCACTCTTCGCGCGCCGCCGTCGGGCTCGGCAGGAAGCCGGGCGCGCCGGCCATGTGGCCAAGACACGCCAAAGCCTGGGAATCGGCGGCGCCGGCGGCGGCGGCTGATTTGATCCGCTCGGCGGCTGCCTCATCGATCCGCGCCGCCAGTTCGCGCCACGGCGTTCGTTCGAGGGCGGCGGCTGTCAGTTCGGGCGCCGCCGGCGCGGTGGCGCTTGTGGCCGCCGCCTGAGCCGGCGGCGTTGAAAACCGCAACTCGCCCGAGCGCGCCATGTTGATCACCCGCCCGGCGCCAAAGCCGACGGCGAACAGCACCGCTACCGCTGCGGCGAACACGCCCAGCGTCTTCAGCTGCCGCTCGCCAGAGGTTTCACGGCGCTTGATCAGGGTGGCGCGCGCGGCGGCGAGCACGCTCGGCAGCGCCGCGACATTGGCTTTGGTCGGCGAGAGCTTGTCGATCTCGACAACGAGCGACTGAAAGCGGGTCTTGAAGGCGGTACGGTCGCGCAGCGCCAGATCGACGCGCGGGGCGCTGCGGAACGGGGCCGGGGTCGCATCGGTCAACAATTCGGCGCTGACCAGCTTCTTGCGCTCATGCGCCAGCGCCGCCAGCATGGCCAGTTCCGGCGTCGGCGCGCCGTGCGACCACAGGCCAATGACGCATTTCGCGTCTTCGACGATTTTGGCGATCTCCGCTTCGGCCGGCGCGCCCGCGCCTGCATCGAAGCCCAGCGACTTCAGCGCCTGCGCGAGCCCGCCCGCCTGCGTATCCGCATCGGGCGCCGCCGCAATGAACACCTCCGTCATTCGTCCACCTCGGCTCTGTTGAACCGAAGCGGAGCGTCGAGCGTCAAGCGCTGAGATCGAACATTGCTGCGACTTTAGCCGGCGTGGCGCGCGTTGCGCCCACTGATGTGCGCTACAGGCAGGGGGTTCGACTGTGGCTGGACGAGCACTGGGGCGTTAATTCCGATTCTGCGCCGGATTTGGATCGGGACCGCCGTCTCCATCAGAGGGGCATCAACGCGACCGAACTCCGTCGAAATCAGTCCGTGGGTGGTTAGCATCGCCATCGCCTATCGATTTTTGGGTCCGTCAGGTCTGTCGTTCTGCCAGGCGGCAGGCCTGAGGCGCCGAAATAGCTCGAATTCGAGCCCGCGATGCTGTCGCCGCGCGAAGCCGCGCTGAAGCGCAACATCAACACGCCATCGGCCCGGCAAGTGGTCGAACCGATCTACGATCGCTCTGTCGGCCGCTGGAAGCGCTACGAAGCGCAACTCGCGCCGGTGCTGCCGCTCTTGGACCAGTGGGCGGAGCGTCTGGGGTACTCCTAGACTAGCTGCTGAGGATAGGCGGGCGGAAGGAGGCGTTGCGCCAGGGGAACTGGCGCTCGCGGGCGCTCACTTCAGCGAAGCGCACGTAGCCGAAATAGGTGGCGATGCGGCGTTCCTCGACATTGGCGATGGCCCGGCGGCCGTGCATGAAGCGGGTGTTGTCGAGGATCACGATATCGCCGGTCTGCCACGCGACCGGCGTTTCGATGGCGTCGCTCACCGTCTTCACCTGATCGAGTAGCGTATCGGAAACGAGTTCGCCGTCTTCGAAGGTCGGGAACACGCGAATTCCGTTCATGTAGCGGGCGAATAGCAAGAAGTTACCGAAGGCCGGTTCGTCGCTGAACATCGGTTTGTGTAGGGCGGGGGCGAAGAAGAAACGATGCACTTTGCCGTTGGCGCGCTCAAATCCATAAGGGCAGTGTGGCGGCGGATTGGCCAACGCCGCATCGTCAGGCTCGGCTGCGCCCAGCCAAAACGCGCATTCAGCCGCCGTCGCCAATTGCCGGTAGCGCAGGTTGCGCGAGGCAAACGCATCGCGGAGCTGAGGCGGCATCCTGCGCACGATCTCGACGCCGTCGCACACAGTGGTTTCTCCGCCCGCGCTCGGCGGCCGCATGCACCAGAAGAAGCAGATGTCCGGCTTCCATGGCTCGCGCGAGAGTTCCGGATGCAGCGGGAACGCCTGATGGCCGAGATTGACCGTCTGGATGTTGCGCTCGGCGTCAATCACCTCGCGACCTGGGCTTTCGTTGAAGACCGCGCCGGCGCACAGGCGCTGCGTGAGGTTGCGGAAGGCGTCGAGATCGACACTGAAACCGCGAAGCAGGATGGCGCCGTGGCGCTTATAGGCATCGATAAGTTCGCCGCAGGAAATGGTATTCAGGGCCTCGCCCTGTGCGGCGAAGGTGGCGTAAGGAGTCGCCTGTTTAGGGGGAAGTAAAGTAGCCATTGGCCGGTCAATCGATGCTAGCACGATGGCGCCAGACTGGGCGGTGACTTAAGGTAGCACATGAATCTGCAGTCTATTCTCAAGAGCCCCGACCAATACCTGCAGTCGTTCGACCAGGCTGACGCGGTGATGTTTGAAATGGATCGCGACGCATACGCGCGGTCGATATTCCTCGATCGCCGCATCGCGGCCAAGAGCATGGACCACAAGAGAACGCCGCGCGCCGCGCTCCTGGACGGATTGCCGGCCGCGCCTGAGCCTGGCCGCATCTCTTATATCTTCCACATCGCCCATTGTGGCTCAACCCTGTTGGCGAGGGCGCTCGAACTGAAGCAAGAGAATCTCGTCCTGCGCGAGCCCTATGCGTTGCGTCAGCTCGGCGTTGAAGCGGCGAACCGCCCGGGTCCCGACTATGAACGCAACGTCCGTCTGATCCGCACGCTGCTCGCGCGCCGCTACAATCCAGCCGGGCCGGTGATCGTGAAGGCCAACGTACCGGTGAATTTCATGATCCCGGCGTTGATGGCGCCGCAGTCTGATCAGCCGGCGATCTTCCTGCACTACGGGCTCGAAGATTATCTGCTCGCCATCCTGCGTTCGCCCATGCACCGCACGTGGGTTCAACACGTGTCGAACGAGTTGGCGCCGGGGATCGAGGCGGTCACTGGCGTGCGCGCCGGCGAGGAAAGCGTCGCTGTGGCCGCCGCGCGCCTCTGGCTGGCGCAAGTGCTGCTCTACGACAAGGCGCTTGGCGACTATTCCGGCGCGAGAAGCCTCAGCGCCGAAGCCTTGTTTGAAGATCCGCAAGCCGCGATCGCGGCGGCGTTCGACCTGTTCGGCCAGTCGCAAAGCGCCGAGACCGTTGCGGCGATCGCAGCGAGCGACCTGTTCCAGCGCTATTCGAAAGATCCACGCCATCAGTTCGACAACGCCCAGCGTGTGGCGCGGCGCGCGAAGTTGAAAGCTGAACTCGCCGCCGAGCTCGAAGAGGCGCGCGCTTGGGTGGCGCAGGCGCCGGCTAGCCGCCGTTTGCCGGAGCGCTTGGCCCGGCCGCTGGTGGGCGAAGGTTGCGCGCTGCTGGACTGACGGGGCGGCCGTGCTTGCTCGAAACCCAAGATAGCAACTGTCTCAGCAAGCTGTCCTGCGTTGATAGTCGCGGTCTTCGCGGACGGCCGCGTTGAGAGACACAAGCAGGCGTCGGGCGATGCTGGTGGTGAGGCGTTAGCGGACTAGCCTTCAGGTCTGGATCGCACCGGCTGGCGACGAAGGCGGCGAGGTAGCGGACGCGTCGTACGTCGGCGCGTCCTCCCCAGATGCGGCGCGGGCCTTGGAAGCGTCCTGAATCGCAGGTATGCGGCGCCAAGCCGACGAGGGCCGCGATAGCGCGGCGATCAAGGCGTCCGAGTTCGGGCAACGAGCGACGAGGGCGCTGGCGGGACCTATTCCAGGCGCCGACTGCAAGCGTCGATCGAGACGGCGCAGCCGATCATGGGCGCGCAGATGATTGACGATTTCGTCTTCAATTCGGGTGAGGCGTCGGATGATCGCCGCGATAGCGGCGCTGATCTCACGGCGCAGGAGGCTGTCATGTGTCTGCGCGAGGCGCTCGGCGACGCGCATAGCGACAAGATCGTCGCGACGCCCCACGAGTTCGGCGAGCCGGCGCCGCTCGGGTTCGATGGGCGGGGTCGGTTCGAGTTTCAATGCCGCCGCGCCCATTTGCGCCAGCACGCGGGCGTCGACACGATCGGTCTTGGCTAGGCGGCCGGTGGCGCGCGCGAACTCGCGTGCATGGCGCGGATTGACGCGGGCGTAGGCGACGCCTGCGTCTTCAAGCGCTGTGATGAGCATCCGGTCGTAGCCGCCGGAGGCTTCGAATACGATGAGCGCAGGCTTGGCGCTCTTGGCAAAGGCCTTGAGCGCGCGCTGGGTGCTTTCAATGCGCCGGAGACGGCCGGAAGGATCGCACACGTCGATCCAGTCCTTGGCGACAGCGACGCCGAAGACGTTTTGCTGCAAGGTCATGGAGGCCTGTCCTTGTCATACGGGGCGGTCGTTGTGAGCGACTCCCCTGGCAACTGTTCAGGTTGAACGCGAGGAAGGCGGACGAGACCCACGCTAATCGACGGTTCTCCACCAAGGGGGATCCGGGCCCTCGTCCGCCGACCCTTCAATGCCAGAAATCAGAGAAACAAGGGGGATAGCGGGGGCGCCTATCCACGTATTGGGAAAAATATGGACCGCCTGTCAGTGGTTTAAGGTTCGCATCATCTGCGCCAAGATGATGGCGGGCGCATTGCTCTGGACCGCGGGTCCGTCTTCTGACGCGGCCGTATGCCGGCTTGCAAGCGCCCGTCTCTAATCCTCGTCCGGACAAACGCATGGGCCGCGCGGGACGAAGCGTGCGCCCGATGACAGGGGCGGAAATGATGACGACAGGATTGGCCGTGGGCATCGACGTGTCAAAAGCGGCGCTTGACGTGTGTGCGCTCCCGAGCGGCGTGCATCGGCGGTTCGACAACAATGAAGGCGGTTTCAAGCGCCTGATCGCCTGGCTCGCCAGGCTGACGAAGGACCCGCTCAAGATCGTGCTCGAAGCCACAGGTACGATGACATGGGGCGCAGTCGCGGCCCTGATCGCGGCCGGGCACGCACCGCGCGTGGTCAATCCAGCCAGGGTCAAAGCGTTCCGCGCCGCCGAAGGCAAGCACGCCAAGACCGACCGGCTGGACGCCAGCCTGATTGCGCGCTTCGCTCTGGTCATGAGCGAAGAGGCCCGGCCCGCGCCAAGCGCAAAGCAACTGGAAATCAAGGGCCTGAGCGCGCGCCGGCGCCAACTCGGGGAACTCATCGCCGACGAAAAGCGCCGTCAGCAACAGGCTTTCGAACCTGCCGCGCTCGCCAGCATCAAGGAGACCATTGCGCTGCTCAAAGCCCAACAAAAGCGCATCGAGAGCCGCTTGCTTGGCGCCATCGCCGCAGAGCCAGCCGCCGCGGAACGCGCGGCGATCCTCACTTCAATTCCTGGCGTTGGCCCCATCATCGCCGCCGAATTGATCGCCGAATTGCCCGAACTGGGCGCGCTCAATCGCCACCAGATCGCAGCGCTCGCCGGGGTCGCTCCGCAGGCAAACCAGAGCGGGCGCACATTGGGGCGCGCTATCATGCCGGCGATCCATAAGGAAGGCGCGGCAGGGGCCGCGCGCTCCAGACGTCGATCACCGACGCCGTGCCGGCGAGGGCGCCGGCGGTCTGAGGGGTGACACACACGCACCCCTGTAGCTCGCGCGGACCTGGCGCGGCTTCTTCGGTGCGTGTGTGTCACCCGGTGTGTTAGGTTGGATCCATGGCCGCGCCACCTCATCGTCGCCGGATGTGGGCGCTTGGCGCGACGGCGCTGCTCGTAGTCCTGCTGGCCCCGCTGCTGTTCGCGGGTGGACTCGGGCGCTTCGTCGGCGGGCTCTGGGTGACGGTGATGGCGGCCATCGCGGGGCTCCTCGGCGCCCTGTTTGGCCACTAGCCAAGTAGGAAACCCGCCCTTATAAGCCCCGCTTCCCGCGTGGGAGGGGGCTTAGCACCCGGACCACGCACCCACTCAGGTCGGGCGGTTTAGCGATCGTCCGGCGTTAAGCGAGAGGCCAACATGGCTAAGAAGGTACTGGGGCAGATCAAGCTCCAGGTGCCGGCTGGCGCTGCCAACCCGTCACCTCCCATCGGTCCCGCGCTCGGTCAGCGCGGTCTGAACATCATGGAATTCTGCAAGGGCTTCAACGCCCGCACGCAGGACATGAACAAGGGCGATCCGTGCCCGGTGATCATCACCTATTATCAGGACAAGAGCTTCACTTTCGAGATCAAGACGCCGCCGGCGTCGTTCCTGATCAAGAAGGCGGCGAAGCTGGCGACGGCGAAGAAGCCGGGCTCGGGCTCGAAGAAGCCGGGCGTCGATGTGGTCGGCAAGATCACCATGGCGCAATGCAAGGAAATCGCGAAGGCGAAGCAGAAGGATCTGAACGCCGCTGATTTGGACCAGGCCGCGAAAATGATCGCCGGCACCGCCCGCTCGATGGGCGTGGAAGTGGTGGGTTAATCAGATGGCTCAAGCTCCCAAAAAGAAAACGCCGGGCTTCACCAAGCGCATGGCCAAGAGCCACGCCGGCATCGACCCGCGCAAGCTGCACACGCTCGACGAAGCGGTGAAGCTGATCAAAGCCCGCGCCAATGCGAAGTTCGACGAAACCGTCGAGATCGCGATGAATCTGGGCGTCGATCCGAAATATCCCGACCAGCAAGTGCGCGGCGTCTGCTCGCTGCCGAACGGCACCGGCCGCTCGGCGCGCGTGGCGGTGTTCGCGCGCGGGCCGAAGGCTGAAGAGGCCAAGGCGGCGGGCGCCGATATTGTCGGCGCCGAGGACCTGTTCGAGGTCGTCAATGGCGGCAAGATCGATTTCGACCGCCTTATCGCGACGCCGGACATGATGGCGCTCGTCGGCCGTCTCGGTAAGGTGCTGGGCCCCCGCGGCCTGATGCCGAACCCGAAGGTCGGCACCGTCACCATGGATGTGAAAAAGGCCGTCTCCGACGCCAAGGGCGGCGCGGTCGAGTTCCGGGTCGAGAAGGCCGGCATCATTCACGCCGGCATCGGCAAGGCGAGCTTCAGCGAAGAGCAGATCCTGCAGAACGCCAAAGCGTTCGTGGACGCTGTCGCTAAGGCGAAGCCCGCCGGCGCCAAGGGGACCTTCGTGAAGAAGGTGGCGCTGTCGACGACCATGGGTCCGGGCGTGCGCCTTGATCCGGCGGCGGCGATCGCGGCTTCTGCATCGTAGGCTTTTTCAGTTCAGCTGAAACGGAAACGCCCCGGTGAAAGCCGGGGCGTTTTTGTTTTCGATGCGCCGTCCAATATAGCCAAACTGGCTTGTATTATAGCCAAATTCTGTCTAGACTGCCGCTTGTGAAGGAAGTCGCGCTCTACGAGGCCAAGAACCGGCTTTCGGCCCTGGTGCAGGAGGTCGAGGAAACCGGCGCCGAGGTCATCATCACCCGCCACGGCAAGCCTGCGGCGCGGCTCTCGCCCGTGCATCTATTCTCGGTGGCCGAGCGCGAGGCGGCGTTCCGGCGCTTGGCCGAACGGCGCGAGACGCAGACCGACGCCGGCATGGCGCCGTTCGATTGGAAGGCGGCGGTCGAAGAAGGCCGCGAGTGAACCGCGTCGTCATCGACGCGTCGGTCGCGTTCTCCTGGATCCTGGCGACGCAAACGACGCAAGCAGCGGATGCGTTGCGCGCGCTTGCCAATGCCGACTTCGTCGCGCCGTACATATTCGGCTTCGAGCTTCGAAGCGGCCTGCTGCGGGCGGAGCGGCAAAACCGGCTGTCCGGCGCCGCCGCCGATCTCGCCATCGCGGATTTGCTTGGCGCTGTGGTGCGTCTCGACGACCCGCCGGGCGCCGAGGGGTTGGAGGCGGTGCTCAGCGCCGCGCGCACACACGGCTTATCGTACTATGACGCTTGCTATCTGGAGCTCGCGCAACGGCTCGATGGCGCGTTGGCCAGCCGGGACGCGGCGCTGATCGCGGCGGCGGACAAGGCGGGTCTTCAAACCTATGACGCGCGATAGCAGCGGCGTTTTGGCTGCGCACATGCTAGGCGAAGGCGCATGACAACCACCGCAGCCATCAAAGCCGCCACCGCCGAAGCCGGCGGCTACGTCCTCGCCAGCTATCGCGACAAGCGCTCGGGCGTGCTGCATGCCGCCAACGGCGTCAGCGCGCTCGGCGCGTTGGCGGGCATTTTCGCGCAAGTGCAAGCGCGCTCGATGCTGCAATCGGGCGCCATCGCGCAGACGCAATCGACGCTCGTGGAGGTTACGACCAAGACCGGCGAGCGCTATTATTTCGGCGATGCGATCAATGCGTGCCTGATGGAGGGCAGCCGCGAGCGGCCGGCGTTCTGGAACATCGCGGCCGGCGCCGCGCGCGATCCGAAAATCGCCGACAAGATCGATGTGCTGGCAATCGCGCGCCACACGACCAAGTCCGTTGGAACGCCCGATTTCGGCAAGCCGCGGATCGACAAGCGTTACGGTCTGACTGAGTTGCCGCTCCAGGCGGTGCAAAAGCACGGGCCGTGGCTCTTGGTGCGGTTCCTGGAGCTCGATCTTGAGCCCGCTAATCTGATGCGGGTGTGGGGCTCGGTCGCGCAGAGCTTTGCCGCGTTTGCGGCGGGCGAGATCAAGGACGTGCAGGCCGACGTTCCGATGAAGCGCGCCGACATCGTGCGGCTCTATCTGGAAGCGGCGTTTCCGGCGTCAAAGTTCGATCTGCGCGCCGTCGGCATGGCGATCGAGGACAAGCCGCCGCTGACGTGAGTGCGCCGAGGAACGTCGCAGGTTCCGGCCAGATGCAATAACAAAAATGGCTTAAAAACAGTGGGTTAAGTCATGATATTAACAGACAAGTTTACAATATAGACTAGTTGGTGTAGGCAGCCGCCCGGCCCGGACCCCCGCCCCTCGCGGGGCCTTTGGCCGGTGGAGGCAGTTGCGATGCGTGGAATGGTGGGGGAGCGCTATCACGCGCTCGATGCGGTGCGCGGGTTTGCGCTGGTGCTGGGCGTGTTCTTTCACGCCACGTTGGCCTACCTGCCGGGGCCGCAGCTTTGGGTGGCGGTGGACACGTCGCGGAGCGTCGAGCTCTCGGTCGCGTTCTTCGTGCTGCACATTTTCCGCATGACGCTCTTCTTCGTCATCGCCGGTTTCTTCGCGCGCCTGCTGTTGGAACGGCGGGGGACGTGGGGCTTCATCAAGAACCGCGCTGCGCGCATCGCCATGCCGCTCGTCATGTTCTGGCCGATCGTGATCACCGGCATCGTCGCGGTGGCGATCTGGGCGGCGGTGCAAGCCAATGGCGGCGTTGCGCCCGAAGGCGAGCCGCCGCCGCCGCCAACGGTCGAGACGTTTCCGCTGACGCATTTGTGGTTCTTGTATGTGCTGCTCTTCTTCTATGCGGCGGCTTTGGTTCTGCGCGGTTTGGTGCGGCTGATCGATCGCAACGAAACGCTGCGTCTGCGCGTGGTGGATCCGATCGTGCGTCTGATCACGGGCCCCGGCGCGCCGTTGCTGCTTGCGATCCCGATGGCGGCGACGCTCTTCTTGACCCCGAATTGGTACGCCTGGTTCGGCATTCCGACGCCGGACACGGGCCTCATTCCGAACACGGCCGCATTGCTCTGCTACGGTTTCGCCTTTGGTTTGGGTTGGCTCATCCATCGTCAACCCACGATCTTCGAGGGCTGGGGCAAGTGGTGGCTTGCGTACGTGGGCCCGGCGATCGGCGCGACGATCAGCGCGCTGATGATGTTGGGCTTGACGCCGAACCTCGATGGCCCTGCGGCGCAGGATTGGCGCATGGCGGGATACGCGGCGCTCTATAGCTTCGCATGCTGGGCCTGGACCATCGTCATCATAGGCTTCGCCGTGCGCCACCTGGCGGGCCACAGCCCGGCGCGGCGTTATCTCGCCGACGCATCGTATTGGATCTACATCGTCCACATCCCGATCGTCATGGCGCTGCACGCCTTGTTCGCGCCGTATGCGTGGCCGTGGTTCGTGAAGTATCCGCTGGTGCTCGCCGTGTCGTTCGCGATCATGCTGGTGAGCTATCAGGTCCTGGTGCGCTATTCTTTCATCGGCGCGATTCTCAACGGCAAACGCGAGAAGCCAGCCAAGGTCAAAGCGGCGGCGCCGCAACTCGCGGCGGCGGAATAGGAGAAGGCGATGGCATCCGATCTTGAGAGCGCGCGCGACGATCTCGCTTACATGCGCGCGCTCGTCACCGGCTCAGGCCCGCTGCAGGCCACGATGGGCGAAGCGTTCGTGTGGGGCGGCGGCCTCTATGGCGCCCAGTGTCTGTTGCACTGGCTGCAGACGTTGGGACTTGTGCCGGGCGAGGGGTTGATTGCGCTCGCGATCGCGATGGGACCGACGCTGCTGTTCTGCATCGTGCTTGGCTTCATCCTCTGGAAGGATCGGAAAAAGCCGCCCGGCGGCCCCACCGCCCGGGCGCTTGGCGCTGTTTTCCAGGGCGCGGGCCTCGCCAATCTGGTGATGGCGTTCGTCTTCGCCTATGGCGCGCAGAAAGCCGAGAGCTTCGGGCTCTGGCTCTATCACCCGATTGTCGTCTGCATGTTCCAAGGCGTGGCGTGGTTTGTCGCCTGGGTCATTCTGCGGCGCGCTTGGGTTGGGCTTGTGGCGCTCGGTTGGTTCGCAGCCACCGTGGCGCTTGGCGTCGCGGTGTTTGGCGACATCGGCGTCTACCTGCTCATCCTCGGTATCGCGCTCATCTTGTGCATGGCGCTGCCTGGTTGGGTGATCTGGCGCGGCGCGACGAAGGCGGCGTAAGCGTTCATGGCCGCCTTCGACATCGGCAAATTGGATGACGTCATCCACGGGCGGGTGCGTCTGGGGGTGATGGCCTATTTGGCCGAAGCCGAAGTCGCCGATTTCACTGAACTGAAAACGCTGCTCGACGTCACCCAAGGCAATCTCTCGGTGCACCTGCGCAAGCTGGAGGATGCGGGCTATGTCTCGATCGACAAGAGCTTCCTCGACCGCAAGCCGCTGACGCGGGTGCGCATGACGGATGCCGGCCGCGCGGCGTTCGCGGCGTATCTGGAGGCGATCGGGAAACTCGTGGGAGGGGGTTAGCCCGCGTTGCGCCTTGCGCGTGTTGACGCGCTGTGTCCTGGAGGTGCGAGGATGATCATATTGACGTCGATGAAGTCACCCTTGCCCCACCACACGTAATAGAGTTCTGCCGCGATCGGCGCTCCCGCCGACGTTAGATCGGTTGAAACGTCCTCCGCAATGTCCGCGGGCACGTATCCGATGTGCCGGGTTTTCTTTTGTACGCCGCCGAAAAGGCCGCGAACTTCCGCGAACCCATATACTTTGAGCGCATTGCGATCTTTGGGTTGTCGGGTTCCTTTTCAACGATGACGCCATAAGGCAGGCGCGCTCGCAGCGATCTGGCTATGTCCCGAATCCACTGAAGTGTCGCGCCCTTGCGGTGCGCGATCCCCGCCACATTGAAGACGCTCGTGGCTTGAACCCAATCGCCCGGCGGGCGATGGCGATCAGTCCCGAGCTTCATCGTCGCCATCGACCGAGAGACGCGCGATCAACTTGTCGAAGTGATTCGGATCAGCGCGATGAAAACCGAGCTCTTGGCGACGCCGCATCTCGTCTAGTTGCGCGTCGGTCAGCACCGAGCGGGTGGCGGTTACGTTTTCGATGATCGTCAGGATGATGTCCGCGACTTCGTCTTGCCGCTCTATGGGGAGGGCGCGGAGTGCGCTCAGGGTGTCTTCAAAACGGGTCACGCGCGGCATGCTAGCTCTGGTTGCGTCAGACGGCGAGATGCCGACGGACCATGGCAACCGTGTCCCCCGGACCACCCGGTGCGGGGCCCTCTTGCCAAGCGCAGAGAAATGTGCCGCTGCCCTCTTGCGGCAGTGCAATAAAGCGGGCATATGCGCCGATCCGGCGGGGTTAACACCCTTAGCCGACCTGTCCGAGACTGCAGGCGCTACACATGTGGCGGCCCGTAAGGGCGTCGCGTGCGTGGCTTAAATCGTTGAAAGCGAACGCTTAAGTTACGCTTTCGGAGGGCCCGCAATAGACAGAAGCTGACGTTTTTCGGGGCTGGCTGTCAAGCCATCTCTCGCAGGCCGGCTCCTGGGACAGGCAGCGCGTGGACCGCGCGCCGATCCGGGGGCTTCAACCACCGGCCGGCTGGTCCGCGCGCGCTTACGACAGCGCCCGGATTGGCCGGACGCTGACTGAGGAGACCGCAATGGATCGTGCTCAGAAAGCCGAAACGGTGGAATCGCTGAAAGGCGTGTTCGCCGGCGCCGGCGTGGTGGTCGTTGGCCACTATGCCGGACTTAGCGTTGCGGATTTGACGGTGCTGCGTAACCGCCTTCGGACAGAAGGCGGCGCACTTAAAGTGGTGAAGAACCGGCTGGTGAAACTGGCGATCGCCGACACGCCCAAGGCGTCGGCGGCCGACCTGTTCACCGGCCCAACGGCCATCGCCTATTCCGCTGACCCGATTTCGGCCGCCAAGGTCGCCGTCGCGTACGCCAAGGAAAAGGAGCGGTTCGCCATTCTCGGCGGCCTGTTCGGCGACCAGCTGCTCGACAAAGAGGGGATCGCGGCGCTCGCCACGTTGCCTTCGCTGGACGAGCTGCGCGGCAAGATCATCGGCCTTGTCCAGGCGCCCGCGACCAAGGTCGCCGGAGTGTTGGCGGCGCCGGCTGGCCAGCTTGCGCGCGTCTTCAACGCCTACGCCACCAAAGACGCCGCCTAACCGTCATTCCGCATTTCGTATTGAACCCAAACGTCAGGAACCAAGATCATGGCAAATCTCGACAAACTCGTTGACGAGCTCTCGTCGCTCACCGTTCTCGAAGCCGCTGAGCTTTCGAAGAAGCTGGAAGAAAAGTGGGGCGTCTCGGCTGCTGCGCCGGTCGCCGTCGCTGCTGTCGCCGCCGGTGCGGCGCCCGCCGCCGCCGCGGAAGAGAAGACCGAATTCACGGTCATGCTCGCCGCCGCAGGCGACAAGAAGATCGAAGTTATCAAGGAAGTGCGCGCCATTACTGGCCTCGGCTTGAAGGAAGCCAAGGACCTGGTCGAAGGCGCGCCGAAGCCGGTGAAGGAAGGCGTGAACAAGGCGGACGCCGAAAAGTTCAAGGCCCAACTTGAAAAGGCCGGCGCCAAGGTCGATCTGAAGTAACTCGCAGACAGCAGACGGAAGCAGGGCCCGGCAACGGACCCCGCTTCCGTCTTTGCGTGCTCAACTTGGAGCGCGCCGGATCATCTCCCGCCCGGGATGTTCCGAAAATCGGGTCGGATTCGGCGGGCTCTTGGGGGCTCTTCCGAAGCCAGGGCGGAACAGGCGGCTCATGCGCCGCGCTTGGCGGGCCTAGTGGCCGGGGTCCGCACACGAGCGCAGCGCGCATTGGGAAGAACAGATGGCTCTGTCCTACACCGGTAAGAAGCGTATCCGTAAATCGTTCGGCAAGATCCCGGAAGCCGGGTCGATGCCGAACCTGATCGAGGTGCAGAAGAGCTCCTACGATCAATTCCTGCAGAAAGATGCACGCTCCTACGAGCGCATCGAGGAAGGTCTGCAGGCTGTGTTCAAGTCGGTGTTTCCGATCCGCGATTTTTCCGATCGCGCCGTGCTTGAATACGTCTCCTACGAATTCGAGGAGCCGAAGTTCGACGTCGAAGAATGCCAGCAGCGCGACATGACCTATGCCGCGCCGCTGAAGGTCAAGCTGCGCCTCATCGTGTTCGAAACTGATGAGGAAACCGGCGCCAAGTCGGTCAAGGACATCAAGGAACAGGACGTCTATCTGGGCGACATTCCGCTGATGACCGACAAGGGCACGTTCGTCGTCAACGGCACCGAGCGCGTCATCGTCTCCCAGATGCACCGCAGCCCGGGCGTCTTCTTCGATCACGACAAGGGCAAGACCCACGCCTCCGGCAAATTGCTGTTCGCGGCGCGCGTCATCCCGTATCGCGGCTCGTGGCTCGATTTCGAGTTCGACGCCAAGGACATCATGTTCGTCCGCATCGACCGCAAGCGGAAGCTGCCGGCGACGACGCTGCTCTATGCGCTCGGCATGTCGAGCGAACAGATTCTGGCGACCTTCTATCAGACCTCGATCTACAAGCGCGCGCGCGCCGGCTGGACCACCAAGTACCGGGCCGAGCGTTGGCGCGGCGTGAAGCCGACCTACGATCTGGTCGACGCCAAGACCGGCAAGGTCGTGGCCGAAGCCGGCAAGAAGATTTCGGCGCGCAACGCCAACAAGCTGGTCGAAGACGGCGTTGTCGACATTCAGGTGCCGTCGGAGGATCTGTTCGATCGCTTCATCGCCGAAGACATCGTCAATCCGGAAACCGGCGAGATTTACATCGAAGCCGGCGATGCGCTGACCGAGAACGTGCTCGCCACCTTGATCGAGGCCGGCATTCACGATTTGCCGATCCTCGACATCGATCCGGCGACCGTTGGCCCGTACATCCGCAACACGCTCAAGCTCGACAAGAACGAGAACCGCGAGCAGGCGCTGTTCGACATCTATCGCGTCATGCGCCCCGGCGAGCCGCCGACGCCGGAGACGGCTGAGACTCTGTTCCAGGGCCTGTTCTCCGACGGCGAGCGCTACGATCTGTCGGCCGTCGGCCGGGTCAAGATGAACATGCGCCTCGGGCTCGATACCGACGATTCGATCCGCATCCTGCGCCTCGAGGACATCCTCGAAGTGCTGCGCACGCTGACCGATCTGCGCGACGGCCGCGGCGAAGTCGACGACATCGACAATCTCGGCAACCGCCGCGTGCGCTCGGTCGGCGAGCTGATGGAAAATCAGTACCGCATCGGCCTGTTGCGCATGGAGCGCGCGATCAAGGAGCGCATGAGCTCGGTCGATATCGACACGGTGATGCCGCACGACCTGATCAACGCCAAGCCGGCGGCGGCGGCGGTGCGCGAGTTCTTCGGCTCCTCGCAGCTGTCGCAGTTCATGGACCAGACCAATCCGCTCTCCGAGATCACCCACAAGCGGCGGCTCTCGGCGCTGGGCCCGGGCGGTCTGACGCGTGAGCGCGCGGGTTTCGAAGTCCGCGACGTGCACCCGACGC
>LWDN01000036.1:0-269 GCA_002083515.1 Proteobacteria bacterium HN_bin10 | reverse complement strand
GGCTTCATCGAAAGCCCGTACCGCAAGGTGAAGGACGGCAAGCCCTCGGGCGACATCGTTTATCTCTCGGCAATGGAGGAGGCCAAGCACAAGATCGCGCAGGCCAACGCCATCATCGACGAGAAGGGCAGACTCGCCGAGGAATTCGTGCAGGCGCGCGAGAACGGCGAAGCCCAGCTGATTCCGCGCGAAGAAATCGATCTGATGGACGTGTCTCCGAAGCAGGTCGTGTCGGTGGCCGCGGCGTTGATCCCGTTCCTCGAGAACGA
>LWDN01000035.1:197-68777 GCA_002083515.1 Proteobacteria bacterium HN_bin10 | reverse complement strand
ATCATCGCGAAGATGCTGTCGAGGGCGCTCTTCTTCTTGAACGCGCGGCGCAGCTTCGAACCGATCAGCGCGCGCATCAAACCAGGTTGTGCAATCGAGCGGCCGCGTTGCATCGGCGCTCTCCCACGACAATCGCGCAACCCGATGAAATCCATGGCCCGCGCAATGATCAGCAAGTGCACGCGGCGCGCCAGAAACCACAGCGACGCGCGTTCGGCGCGTTGGCGCGCGTGGCGCGGCTTCAAGACATTTCCGGTCAACACGCCCGCCAGCCACGCCAACATCGCCAGCGTCCAGGCGATGAGCCTGGCGCGGCGATGGAGTGGAAGGACGGGGTGAATGTGTTTCATGGCGAGCAGTATAAGGCCGCTCTGACTGGGTCGGATTGATATTCTTATGCGCGCTGATTTTGTACGCTTTTCGCCGCGAAATATGCCGATTATCGGGGTCCGCTATCCTCCTATTTTGGGTTTCGGGGGTTCATCGCCTGGTCACGCGGACGCTATCGCCATCATCGGTAACGAAGGCGCCTGCTTCAAGCTCATGGCCATGCGAAATAACCAGTGCGCTCGCACGATCCGCGAGGGCCGCCGCCGGCCTAGGCCGCAGGCGCAAAACGCCGGCATGTTTCGCATCGTCACGGAAGACCAGCGCGCCAAAGTCGACATCGATCGTGACCAGCGCCCTTCCCTCGGCAAAGGCGGCTTGGAGTATCGCCGCATCGCCAGGGTCGGCGCCTCGCTCCACGATGCTGGCGACATCGTGGCCGTCGGCACGAAGGCGATCGGCGACCGCCCTGGCGATGCAGTTATCGAGCAGGAGCTTCCGCTTCTTCACTGGCCGCCCCCACCGCCGCACCGGACATGCGCGTCATGCCGGAAAGCTTGCCGGCGTAAAGCAACGCCGCCTTGATGTCGTCGGGCTCCAGGAATGGGAATTGATCCAGTAGCTCGGCTTCGGTCATGCCGGCGCCGAGATAGCCAAGCAGATGCTCCACCGCGAACCGTTGGCCGCGGATGATCGGCTTGCCCCCGAAAATGGCGGGGTCCGAGGTAATGCGGGTGAGGAGCGGGTTGGTCATGATCCAACCTTACCACAAGTGTAGAAGTCGCGGAAATCTGAACCATACCCATCGTCTTGCAGCTGAGGCTCGCCGCAGTCAGCAGGACGAAATCCTCAACTTTGGGGAGACTTTCTTCCTTTTTTCGGTGAGGCCGCGTACTTGCAGAGGGTTGCTGAACTCTCACGCACTGGTAGCGGCAACCCATGCAGCCACGGGATGATCTGAAGAAACGTCCCTGTGTAGGTTCCCTCCGCATCGGAATACCCGCAGGTCGGCCGCACGCCCAACGATGCCAGGGCATCGAACAGTTCGGTCACCAGCTGCTCGGCGCCGGATTTTGGTCGCCCCTTCGATGACGCCTTTAACGCTGTGATCGCAGCCCTGGCCGCCCTCGCTATCTGCGCCAATTCCCATGCCATGTTCATCTGGCTGATAGACCCAAATTTCGGATCAAACTGGTGCTGCTTCCGAAAACCAATGTCGAGGTGAATCAACTCGAGCTCGATTCGATGCTCAACCTCTCGCCCAAGCGCCGTACGCGGCTGCGCCACGTCTTTCGGCCGACGATGCGAAAAGAAATCGTCGAGGTAGGTAGGATCGCCGCCCAAAAGTCCCGATAAGATGGTCGCGTGTTTATCGATGTCACGCAAACGCCGTCGAATCTCGGCGATCGGCAATGAGGCGTCCTGAACGGCGCAAAGTGTGCGGTACCGAAGGTAAGCTTGCCGAATCTTCGCGCACGCATCGTTGTCGATCGAGACGCCTACGATCTTGGAGAGCTGGCCGATCTCGTCATCACTAAGGTCGCCGCCCCAAAACACCATGGTGGATACAGGCTGAACCACCCGCCTCAATCCCCATCCATCTTCAACGCCGCAATAAACGCTTCCTGCGGGATGTCGACCTTGCCGAACTGGCGCATGCGCTTCTTGCCCTCTTTCTGCTTGTCGAGCAGCTTGCGCTTGCGGCTGGCGTCGCCGCCATAGCATTTCGCGGTCACGTCCTTCCTGAGCGCCGAGATGGTTTCGCGCGCGATGATGCGGCCGCCGATCGCCGCCTGGATCGGAATCTTGAACATGTGCTGCGGGATCAGCTCCTTCAGCTTCTCGACCATGGCGCGGCCGCGCGATTCCGCCCGCGCGCGGTGCACCAGCATCGACAGCGCATCGACCGGTTCGTCGTTCACCAAAATGCTCATCTTCACCAGATCGCCGACGCGATGATCGATCAGCTGATAGTCGAAGCTGGCATAGCCCTTGGAGATGGATTTGAGCCGATCGTAGAAATCGAACACCACTTCGTTCAACGGCAGCTCGTAGACCAGCATGGCGCGCGAGCCGACATAGTTCAGGTCTTTTTGCTGCCCACGGCGATCCTGGCAGAGCTTGATGATGCCGCCCAAATATTCGTCGGGCGTCAGGATCGTCGCCTTGATCCACGGCTCTTCGATTTCGCGGATGTAGACTTCGTCCGGCAGATCGGCGGGATTGTGCAGCTCTTTGAGTTCGCCCGAATTCAGATGCACGCGATAGACCACCGACGGGGCGGTGGCGATGAGATCGAGATCGAACTCGCGCGTCAGCCGCTCCTGGATGATTTCCAGGTGCAAAAGCCCAAGGAAGCCGCAGCGGAAGCCGAAGCCGAGCGCGGCGCTCGTCTCCATCTCGTAGCTGAAGCTCGCATCGTTCAGGCGCAGCTTGGCCATGGCGGCGCGCAAATCTTCGAAATTGGCCGCGTCCTGCGGGAAGAGCCCGCAAAACACCACCGGCTGCGCCGGCTTGAACCCCGGCAGCGCCTGCGCGGTTTCGCGGCGATACTCGGTGATGGTGTCGCCGACGCGCGCATCTGACACTTCCTTGATCGAGCCGGTGAGCACGCCGACTTCGCCGGGCCCAAGCTGCGCCACATCTTCGCGGCGCGGGCGCAGGACGCCCAAGGTATCGACATTGTAGTCGGCGCCGGTCTGCATCAATTTGATGCGCATGCCCTTCTTCACCACGCCGTCGATGACGCGGAAGAGCACGACGACGCCAAGATAGGCGTCGTACCAGGCGTCGACCAGCATGGCCTTGAGCGGCGCGTTCGCATCGCCGGTCTTCGGCGGCGGCAGCCGCGTAACGATGGCTTCCAGCAATTCGCCGATGCCCTCGCCGGTCTTGCCCGAGGCCAGTACGGCGTCGGAGGCGTCGAGCCCGATGACGTCTTCGATCTGCTGTTTCACCCGATCCGGTTCGGCCGCCGGCAGATCGATCTTGTTGATCACCGGCACGATTTCGAGATCGAGATCGAGCGCCTGATAGACATTGGCCAGGGTCTGCGCTTCGACGCCTTGCGACGCGTCGACAATCAGCAGCGCTCCTTCACACGCGGCCAGCGAGCGTGAGACCTCATAGGCGAAGTCGACATGGCCCGGCGTGTCCATCAGATTGAGGACGTAATCGTTCCCGTCCTTGGCCTTGTATTCGAGGCGCACGGTCTGCGCCTTGATGGTGATGCCGCGCTCCTTCTCGATGTCCATCGAGTCGAGCACCTGCTCGGTCATCTCGCGCGCCGAGAGCGCGCCGGTCTGCTGGATCAGCCGGTCGGAGAGCGTCGACTTGCCGTGGTCGATATGGGCCACGATCGAGAAATTGCGGATGCGGTCGCGCGGGGTCATGTGAGGCGCCTGACCTATAGGCGCCCGCGCCGGGGCTCAAGCGCCTGCGCCCGCGTCAGTTCGGCATCAGGGCGAAAAACACCGCATAGAATAAGAGCCATGCGCCAATGAGGACCCAGGGCAGCTGGCGATCCGTCAGCCAGCGGCGCAGGCCCCGCCCGATCAGCGCCGCACCGACGGAGACGATCAGGAAGCGCGGCGCACGCGCGGCGATGCTGGCCAGCGCAAAGGCGGGCAGCGGCGCGCCCGCCGCCGGCGCCAGGATGGCGTAGAGCTTGAACGGCGTCGAACTGAGCGGCCCCAGCACGGTGGCGAGGAACCAATTGCCGGCCATCGCGGTTTCAGCGCGGGCGGCCATGGCTTCGCCGATCGCCGGCACGGCCAGCACGGCTTCGCGGGCGGCTTCGGCATTTTGCGTCGCCCACAGATACATGATGACGCCGCCGATGCTCGCGCCGACCGCGGCGATGGCGCTCGCGCGCGCCGCCGCGTTCACGCCGCGCTTCAAACCGATGAAGGAGAGCAGCACGTCGGGCACGAGAAAGAACAAAGTCGCTTCCGCCACGCCCCAGACGAAAGCGGCGATGTCGAGGGCGTGAGTGCGGAGCGCGTTCATGGGGTCAGGTTTGGCAGATCGAGCTTCAGACCGAAATGGGCGCGGCCGCCGCCGGCGCGCGCGAAGCCCCCTGTAATTCTCGCTTTGCAGCGCACGACCGCGCGCGGAACCCCGGCAGCGGCGAGATCGGCGCGATAGCGGCGCGCGTCGGCGCGGGAGAGATAGCCCGCGCGGCGGCCATCGATGCACACCGCCACCGCCCGATCGTCGTGCGGGTTCGAGTCCTCCAGCACCAAAGCTGCGGCGACCACCGCGCCGGCTTCGCCCGCTGCTTCGAGCACATCCTGGTATTGCGCCTCGCCGACCACATCGACGGCGAACGCGCCCGGCCCTTCGAGCTCAATGTCCATGGCGGAACTTGCCTTTCGCCCGCAATTTGCCCCGCCGATGGCCCCGCCCGAATATAGCCTGCCCGCGCATTGACGCAGGGTGCGGGCTCCCCTAAATCCGCCGGCTCCGGAGTTCGCTCTGGGCCCAGATGGCGGAATTGGTAGACGCACTAGTTTCAGGTACTAGCGGGTAACACCGTGGAGGTTCGAGTCCTCTTCTGGGCACCATTTGTTCTTTTTCGTACAATATGTGAATCGCGCACCGCGCGCGGCAAAAGCCCCGGACCTCGCCGAAACCGCGCGAATGATCGCGCTCTTGCCCTGAGAAGCGCATTACAAATCCGGCTCGCCCCGGAGAGGCAAGAATTCCACGAGCGCGCCGGCCTCGATGCAGCCCGCGCCCGCGCGCCGCACCAGCAAAGCGTTCGCGCCTGCGAATACCGAGAGCAGCGACGAATCCTGTTCCGCGAGCGCCTCGACCCGCCTCTCGCCGTTCAGCGCCCAGGTCCGCGCACGGAGATAGGCCTCACGCCCGCCGTTCGCCGGCAACGCTGAGACGAGGCGGGCATGCGACAGGGAGATGTCTCCGTCGCGGCCAAGCATGCGTTCGATCAGCGGCCTCAGAAACAGCAGCGCCGCGACAATGGCCGAAGCGGGATTTCCGGGCAGGCCAAGCACCGGCGCATGAGGCGAGGTTGCGAACCAGGTCGGTTTGCCGGGCCGCATGTCCACCTTGCGGACAATCAGTTTCGCGCCGCACCGTTCAAATGCGGGTTTGGCGTGATCGTGCGGTCCAACCGAGGCCGACCCCACAAACACGACGAGATCGGACGAGCGAAGCGCTTCGCTCGCCGCGCGTTCGATCGCATCGGGGTCGTCGGGCAATGGATCGGACCGGAACGCTTGCGCCCCCCACTCTTCCGTCAGCGCGGAGATGGCGAAGGAGCACGATTCGAAAATCTGATCGGACCGAGGCGAGGCGCCCGGCGGCGCGATTTCATCTCCGCCGCAAAGGACCGAGACGCGTGGACGTCGCGATACCTTCAAGGCGCTAGCGCCGCTCGCCGCCGCCAGGGCCAAGGCGATCGGATCGAGACGCCGCCCGCAGCTCAGCAATTCCGCCCGCGCCCGGAAATCAATTCCCGGAGCCCGCACATGACGACCGCTCTGCACCGATATGGCAGAGAGCATATCGCCCTCCACCCGAGCCTCTTCTTGGATGAGCACGGCGTCGGCGCCCTCCGGCATAGGCGCGCCGGTGGAGATTCGGATTGCCTCGCCTGCTCTCAACGGATGCGCGTAGGCGTGACCGGCGGCGGACTCCCCAACGATCCGCAAGTGTCCCGGCGTGTCGGCCGCCCGCAAAGCGTAGCCATCCATGGCCGACGCCGCGAAGGGCGGCTGCGCGCGCTTGGCTATGACCGGCGCGGCGAGCGTGCGGCCGCGCGCTTGCGCCAACGGCGCGATCTCGCTTCCTACCGCTTCGATTGCGCCGAACATCAGCGCGCGCGCCTCGGCGACGCTCGTCATCGCGCCGCCCTGTAGTCGCCCGATGCGCCGCCGCTTTTCTCCAACAGCCGCACGCCTTCGATGCGCATGCCGCGGTCGAGCGCTTTCAGCATGTCGTAGATGGCCAGCGCCGCCACGCTTGCCGCCGTGAGCGCCTCCATCTCGACGCCGGTTTGGCCTGTCGTGCGGGCGCGCGCGCCGATGCGAAACCCGGGCAAGCCGTCATCGGGCGCGACCTCGACGATCAGGCTGGACAGAGCAATCGGATGGCACAGCGGAATGAGCTCGCTCGTCCGCTTGCCGGCCATAACGCCGGCGATCTCAGCAACCGATCGTACGTCGCCCTTCTTCGCGTTACCCGCGAGAGCCGCCGCCAATGTTTCCGAAGCCATGACCACGCACGCTTCCGCCAAGGCCTCTCGCGCGGTGATCGGCTTGTCGCCGACATCCACCATGCGCGCGCGGCCCGCCTTATCGAGATGCGTCAGATCTTCAGGCGCAGTCATGGACCATGTGCTCATTGAAGCGCGGCATCAGCTCGACCATGTTGCAGGGCATGTGGCGGCTATCGAGTTGCCAGCGGATGATCTTGTCCCAACCGTCTTTGCAGGCGCCGTTCGAGCCCGGCATGCAGAATACGATCACGCCCTGGATGAGCCCGGCCAGAGCGCGCGATTGCAACGTCGAGAGCCCCACCATCTCGTAGCTCACCAAATGAAAGATCGTCGAGAAACCCTCAATGCGCTTATCCAGCAGCGGCTCGATGGCTTCGGGGGTGACATCGCGGCCGGTGAGACCGGTGCCGCCGGTGGTGAGGATCACGTCGACGGCGCCGCTTTCAACCAATCGCGTCACGGCGGCTCTGATCTCGCGAACGTCGTCCTTGACCAACAGCCGATCCGCGAGGATGTGGCCATCGGCCTGAAGGCGCTTTGCCAGCAGCGCGCCCGAGGTGTCGGTCTCGATCGTGCGCGTATCGGAGACCGTGATGACGGCAATGCGCACCGGCTTGAAGGGCAAGTCCTCGCGCAGCTCTCCACCGGGTGCGAGCGAAACAGCTTCGGGAATCATGATGCTTGCTTCCCATGCGCCTGGCGCCGACCGGCTGCGGCAAGGTAGTCTTGCCGCGTCGGCTCGATCCAGGATTCACCACGCGCGCCGACTTCTTTCTTCCAGATCGGCGCTTCCGTCTTCAGATCGTCCATCAACTCGGCCACCGCCGCCAATGCCGGCGCCCGGTGGGCGCTGGACGCGGCCACCAGGACGATCGGATCGCCAGCCGGGATCGCGCCGACGCGATGAACCACAAGCACGTCGATGAGCGAATGCTTCTCGGCGACGGCCCGAACCAGTTCCTTCACGCGTGCTTCGCTGAAGCCGGGATAATGCTCAAGTTCCAGCTGCCGCACGACGCCGCCCTCATCGCGGCAATAACCGACGAAGCTCGCGACGGCGCCGATCATGTTGCTCAGTGAGAACGCCGCCATCTCCGCTTCGGGTGAAAACGCGCCGGCTGAGAGTTCCACGCGCATCATGTCACCAACGCCGCGGCGGCCAGTCCAAGCACCGCGCCCATCACACGCAAGACCCCCTTCTTGCTCAGCCGCTTCAAGCTCAAGGTCGTGCCGATCACCGCGCCGCCGACAGCGGCCAGAGCCAACCATGGCAGGAAGTCCGGCACGGCGGACAATGACGACAGCCGCCCCGTTAGCCCTGCCAACGAGTTCACGACGATGAAGCACGCGGCGATGCCGGTCGCTTTCTGCGCATCGGCCCATCCGGCAAACACCAGCAGCGGCGAGAGATAGACGCCGCCGCCTATCCCCGTCAGTCCCGCCAGCGCGCCAAGCGCCGCGCCGCTCGGCAACGCAATCGCCAAAGATGGCGCGCGCGCGGGCTTCGCCGCATCTATCTGCGGCCAGACAAGATAGCGGAGCGCGGCCGCGGCAAGGGCCGCGGCGAGCAATGGCCGATAGATCGCCGCCGGCACATCCATGCCGCCGGTGACATAGGCGGCGGGGATCGCGGTTATCGCAAACGGCCAGAACACACTGGCGTCAAAGCGCCCGGCGCTGACGAAGCGAAATGCGCCAAGGCCCGCGACCACCACATTCAGAATCAACGCCGCGGGCCTGATCTCCTCCGGCGCCAAGCCGGCAAGCGCCATAAGCGCGATGTAAGCTGACGCGCCTCCGTGCCCGACGGACGAATAGATCGCCGCCGCCGCGAACACCGCGAGCGCCAGCATCGCAATAATGGCTGGGTCCAACGGCATGACCGCTCAACCTCCCGAAAACGGCGGCATGAACGCAACCTCGTCCGTGGGTGACACGCTGCATGCGGCCCCAAGCGAGGTCATTTCGGCGTTGATGGCGACCCGCACCGACGGCGCCGAAAGCGCCGCCTCGAACTCGCGATCGCCGGACGCGGCCAGCCGGCGAAACGCGGATAGGGCGATGGCATGCTCAAGCTCGACGTCGCGCTCGCTGCACCCAGCTGCGTCGCGCAACCGGCCGAAGAAAAGCACACGCGCCATTTTGGTGTCGGCTCCTGAGTCCTGACTGCGCGCAAATCTACTGCGACCGGCGCCAAACCCGCTTGATGGATTTGAAGCGGCCTATTGAGCACGCCCAAGCGCGCCAGCGGCTCCGGTCATTTGGAATTCGCGCGAAGCGGTTCTGATTGTCGTGTCGAAGCTGGCCGTCGTTCGGGCGCGCCGCATACAGGGACAACGCCCATGGCCTTCGACGCCGCCATCGCCTCGGAAATCTGGTCAGCCAAGTATCGCTTTGCGCCGCCTCAAGGCGAGCCCGAGCCGGATGTCGCAGCCACCTGGGCGCGGGTCGCGGCCGCACTGGCCGAAGCCGAGCGCCCGCAGGACCGACTGAACATGCGCGCCCAGTTTCTGGACGCGCTGAGCGACTTCAAGTTCCTGCCAGCCGGCCGGATTCTGGCGGGCGCCGGCACCGGCCGCCAGGTCACGCTCTTCAACTGCTTCGTCATGGGGACGATACCCGACACGCTCGAGGGCATTTTTGCCCACGTGCGCGAAGCGGCCATGACCATGCAGCAGGGCGGAGGCGTCGGCATGGATTTCTCCACCATCCGCCCGAAAGGCGCACCCGTGCGCGGCGTGGGCGCTGAAGCGTCAGGTCCGCTCTCGTTTATGGATGTCTGGGACGCCATGTGCCGCACAGTCATGAGCGCGGGCTCGCGCCGCGGCGCCATGATGGGCTGCCTAAGGATCGATCACCCGGACATCGAGAGCTTCATCGATGCGAAACGCGACGCCTCGCGGTTCCGCAACTTCAACCTCTCGGTTCTTGTAACCAACGCCTTCATGTCGGCGCTCACCTCCGGCGCGGACTGGCCGTTGTGTTTCGGCGATGTGGTTTACCGCACCGTACCTGCCCGCGATCTCTGGGCCCGGCTCATGCGCGCGACGTATGACGGCGCCGAGCCAGGCGTCATCTTCATCGATCGCGTCAATGCGCTCAACAACCTCGCCGGCATCGAGACCGTCGCCGCCACCAACCCATGCGGCGAACAACCGCTTCCACCCTATGGCGCCTGTCTCTTAGGGGCGATCAACCTGGCCCGCCTAGTCGAACGCCCCTTCGAGGCTCACGCGTCCATGAATGAGCACGCGCTCGAAGCACTGACCGCCACAGCCGTGCGCATGCTCGACAACGTCATCGACATTTCCAACTATCCCCTGCCCCAACAGGAAGTCGAGGCGAAGGCCAAGCGCCGCATCGGGCTCGGCGTGACCGGCTTGGCCGACGCGTTGATCCTTTGCGGCGCGCGATATGGAGCGGACGAAGCCGTCGCCCTCACCGAAAGATGGCTCGGCGCGATCAAGCGCGCCGCATACCGGGCCTCGGCGCGACTCGCCGAGGAGAAAGGCGCTTTCCCGCTCTGGGACCGGTCGATGCTCGATCGCCCCAATCTCCGGTCGCTCGACGGCGAGACGCGCGCGCTCATCGCTGAGCATGGCTTGCGCAATGCGTGCCTCACGACCATCGCGCCCACCGGCACGACGTCGCTGATCGCCGGCAACGTCTCTTCCGGCGTCGAGCCGGTGTTCGCCTTCGGCTACACGCGCAAGGTGCGCCAAGCCGATGGAAGCACGCGCGAAGAAGCCGTCGAAGACTACGCCATGGCGCAGTGGCGGCGGCTGCACGGCGAGATCGCGCCGCCCACGCACGCCTTCGTCAGCGCACAGACGCTCACGCCAGCCGATCACCTCCGCATGCAAGCGGCGGCGCAGCTTTTCATCGACAGCGCCATTTCAAAAACTGTCAATTGTCCGGCGGATATTCCGTTCGAGACTTTTGCCGACATTTACGTGCAAGCTTACGAGCTTGGTTGCAAAGGCTGCACGACATATCGGCCAAACGCCATCACGGGCTCGGTGCTTTCGGCGCCCGCGCCGGCGCCCGCTCCACGCCCATCGGAAAGCACGCTTCCCAAACGGCCCGCGAAACTGGGCGGCGCCACCTACAAGATCAAATGGCCGGATACCGAGCATGCGCTCTACGTCACCATCAACGATGTCGAGGAAGGCGATGGCGTCCGCCCCTTTGAGATCTTCCTCAATTCCAAGAATATGGAGCACTACGCTTGGAGCCTGGCGCTGACGCGCATGATGTCTGCAGTATTTCGGCGCGGCGGCGACGTGCGCTTCGTCGCCGAGGAGCTGAAAGCCGTGTTCGATCCGCGCGGCGGGGCCTGGATGGGCGGGCGCTACGTCCCGAGCGTCCTCGCCGCCATCGGCGATATCGTGCAGCAGCACCTGGATGCGAACGCGATCCAGTCGGAGTTCACGGCTGAAGCTGGCGCCCCGAGCCCGCGCCGAGGGTGCCCCAAGTGCGGCGCGGCTGGGCTCGTTCGCAAGGAAGGCTGCGACACTTGCTTCGAGTGCGGCTACTCGAAGTGCGGCTGAGCGAACCATGCTTCAGCCTGGGCTAAGTCTTCCGGTGTGTTGACGTTGAAGAATGGGTCGCGCGCAGGCGCGCCCCAATCCTCGACCGCGTAGCCGGCGTGCTCGGCGAAACCGATCAATGATCGCCGTCTGCTCGACAGAAAGTCCCGCAACGCGCAGATCACATTCGTGCGCCAAACGCCGCACGACGGGTGCAATCTTCCGTGGCTTGCGGGCAGGACCACGGCGGCGCCGCTCGCCCTCTGTCGCATCTGGAGTCTTTCAGCAAGATCGTGCGGCAAGAACGGCGCATCGCAGGGCAGCGTGAACAAAAAGTCCGCGCCGACCTCCTTGGCCCACTCAAGTCCAGCGGCGAGGCCCGCCAACGGTCCTTCGATGTCCGGCCGGTCCAGCACAACGCGCACGCCGTCGACCTCGACCTGTTCCGCCGCGCGGAGCCCGACTGCGACGCGGCGGCCGCCGCGTCGGGCGATTTGGATAGTGTGATCGATGAGGCGATGTCCGCCGAGCGCGCGCTCCGGCTTGGCGCCGCCGATCCGAACTCCCGCTCCTCCCGCGAGCACGAGCACACATGATACCGGACTTGCTTCAAAGCCCAAGTCGATCTCGGTTGCGCCACACGGCGAAGAAGCGACCTCTATGAACTCACGCATTGCCGCCTCGCGGCCCGTTGCTGCGCGCGCCGGTGAGCGCCCGCAGGCGCGCCGCCTCCTTCCGGCTCGCAACACTGGTCTCCATGTCGCGGATGAGTCCATCCTTTATAGAATATATCCACCCATGCACCGATAGCTGCTGTCCGCGCGCCCAAGCATCCTGCACAAAAGGATTGTTAGCGACCGCGCGCACTTGCGCCAGCACGTTCTGTTCGCAGACCGCGTTGACGCGCGCATCGAAGTCCACGATCCGGTCAAAGTGTTCGGCGTCTTCTTCATACAGACAGCGGATAGGCGAAAGCCAGTGATCGATCAGTCCGAGACGCTTGCTCGACAGCGCCGCACGCACGCCGCCGCAGCCATAATGGCCGCACACGATGACATGCTTGACCTTCAACACCTCGACGGCGAACTGCAAAACGGACAGGAAGTTCGCATCCTGCGGCGGCGCCAGGTTGGCGACGTTGCGATGAACGAACAACTCGCCAGGGTCGAGGCTCACGACCTCGTTCGCGGGAACCCGAGCATCGGAGCAACCGATCCAAAGATACTCCGGCGTCTGCTGTTCGGATAAGCGGCGGAAATATTCCGGATCGACGCGCGCCTTCGTGGCCGCCCAATGAGCATTGCGCTTGAGCAAATCGCCGATCACCGCCGCCTCAGGCCAGGGCTACGCCGCGTCGTGCGGCGAGGCGGAGGCTGAGCGCCTCCAGATCGTCGGGAGTCAAACGCCTCCGCGCCAGCGGCATGACGACTGCATTTTCGAGCGCCATGTGGCTCTTCTCTTGCTGGGCCAATTGCAGCAGAGCTTTTGGCCCGCCCGTCAGCGCCGACGGGGCGACGCGCCCCTCCAAGGACTGCGCGAACAACGTCCGCACCACCCTGGCCAACTCCTGATCCAGAGCGTGATCCGCGGAAAGCCGCCCCAGCACATCTTCGATATCGTCCTCTTCGGAGCACCGCCGCCGCAACAACGGGAAAAGATCCTCCTCTTCGTCAATAACGTGCAAAGCGAGATCGTAGCGGATGAAATCGTCCGTGCTGGCGATTAGCCCCGCGTCGAAACTTGACGCGATTGCCAGGTACTCCAGGACCTTGCACATGTGCCGGTGTCGATAATGCTCGGCGAAAAGAAACTCGAGCGGCTCCTTGAGCAGGGCCGGCGGCGAAGACTCGATTGGGCCCGGATTACAAGGCAGAGGTTGGGCGACATGCTCTTCCACGTTCATGGTCCGCCTCCTTCCAACACATTCAGCCCTTCGATCCGCGCGCCGCGCACAAGGTCAGCCACATATTTTGCCGACGCCGCCATCCACGCGCGCGCCATCAAGCGATCGCGGATGATAGGCGCGGCTCGCTCATATGTGTCCGGCAACGCATCGCGATGGTTCTCATAGACGCGCCGGCATTCCGCCTCGGTCGGCGCCACTGGAGAGGCTTCGGCCTCCAGGACCTGCCGGATCAGCGCCTCTTCATCGCTCTCCCAGCGACCCAGCGCGTCAGTCTCTGGCGCAGGCTTAAGGCCGAGCGACGCTGCGCGTTCAAGCAAGAGTTGGCGAATAACGAGCGCGCGCGCCGCCGCCGCACGAGCCTCCTCGATGGTGGCGCCATCGTGATGCTGCACCTCTCGCGCGATGTCCGCCTCAGCGATCAACACCCCGTCGACCATGACGGGCGGCGCATCGAGCGAAAGCCGCGCAGCGGCCGCCGGCGGCGTCGAACACGAGCCGCCGCACCCCGCCGCCTCTTCGAGGATCGGATGCCGCTTGGCGTGGCGCGCAGCCAGCGTATCGATGATCGTCGTCATGGACGCTCACTCCACCGGCGTGTGAGGCGGCACGCTCACACTGCGATGCGGCATCTCCGGCGCGCGCGTGCGCACCAATTGCCATCCCCGCCGGCCGAGAAACCAAATCGGCGCCGATAGCATGTGAACGAGCCGCGTGAACGGGAACAACAGGAAGATGGTGAGCCCAAGCAGGAGATGCGCCTGGTACGGCCAATCCAGCCCGCGCACATAGTCCGCGGCGCCGGGTTGGAAGGTCAGAATGCCCTGCGCCCAGCTGGAAAGCCGCAGCATCACCGATGCGTCGCCGTGGCCGAGCGAGAACGGCACGGTGGCGAGCCCAAGCACCAGCTGCACAAACAGAATGATCAGGATCGCGTTATCGCCGAACGTACTGGTGCGGCGGACGCGAGCGTCGAAAAAGCGCCGATGCATGAGTATCGTCAGCCCGGCAAGGCAGACAACGCCGGCCACGCTGCCGGCGACGATCGCCAGCATCTGCTTGGTTTCCGCGCTGATGAATTGCGAGTAGATCGCGTGCGGCGTGAGCAGCCCGACAGTGTGCCCAAGCAAGAGAAACAAGATGCCGGCGTGAAACAACACCGAGCCGAGCACCAATTGCCTGCGCCGCAATAATTGGCTGGAACCCGAGCGCCACGTGTATTGCTCGCGATCGAAGCGCAGGATCGATCCCACCACGAGCACGGCAAGACAAATGTACGGATAATACCCGAACAGCGCTTGATTCAGCCAATCACCGGCGGACAGAGTGGGCAATTCCGGATGCATGCATCCATCTCCTATAGGCTGAACTCGACCGCGAGCCAGATCTTGTCCCGGTCGGCAAACCGCGGATCTTCGCCATCGAAGAACGCCGCCTTCGCTTCCAGCGCCCAACGTTCGTTGAGCCGCCAGCTCGCCACGGCGTCGAACTCCGAACCGAAGTCCGCGTCGCCGTCGTCGGATGCGAAGTCATGATATCGGCCCGTCAGGGTAAGCGAGCGTCCGAGGGCCAAAGACTCATCCGTCCACGACACGGCGCCGTTCAGGTCGCGGACGCCTTCCGGCGGCGTTGTGAGAAACACATCCGCCCAGCCTTGGAACGCGTGCAGCGTCGCCAGGGGCGTGGAGAAGCCGCGCGCGCCATCGCCTTCCAACACTTCGGCGCCAACGCTCACCCGCCAAGGCCCGCGTTGCACGCCGGCGCTTGCGGCGTAGTAATTGTTTTCGAACGCCGCCGGATTGTTTCCGTAGTCGCTTTGGGCCGCGAACTCGGCGCCGAGATTGAAGCGATAGGGATCGGTCGCGATGATTCGGGTCCAGCGCAGGCCATACGTCTGACTCGATTGCGCGGCCGCGTTATCGAAGTCGAGCAGCAAGCCATAGCCGGAGAAGTCCCCGAACCCTGTCTTGAGATCGACTTGCCCGATGTGAGAGTCGCTGCGCCACTCTCCGTTCGGGCTATCATCGCCCAGGATGCGCCTAACCCGATCGATGTAGATGTAGTTGAAGGAAAGACGGTCGTTAGCCCGATGCGCCAGACGCAGCGCGTCGAAAGTCTGCTCGTTCTGACGGAAGCCGACATTGCCGACGAAACGCGCATTGTTAAGAATAATGCGCTGACGTCCGAGCGTTGCTGTAAGGCCGTCATGCGTCCATTGCGCCTGCAGTCGGTTAATCTCCAGCGCCTCCGGATCGAGCACAATGGCCTGTCCGGGGCGGGTCCGCACCGTATCCGCGAAGTCGTCTTCGAGCAGCGCGACGCCCTCCACTTCTCCGAGAATTTTGAAGTGATCGAACACTTCCTGCTCGTAGCCGAGGCGCAGGCGCAGCGTCACCGCGTCTGCGTCTATCAACCCATCTTGCTCGACGTGTTCGTACCGCAAGCGGGCATCGACAATCAGATCGCCGCCGCTGGCCGCCTGTTGTTGCGCCATCGCCGCTGGCGCGCACAGGAACACGCCCGCGAGCGCGGCTGCGGCGACGCCGCCTTTCGCCATACTGGTCATGCTGCCGTTTCCCCCATTCTAGAGAGCATCTCGCGGGCTTGCGGGCACCCGCCCGCTTGCTCGGGTCCAAAACTCACAGGCTCTTCGGCCCAGGCGCGGTCGAGCGCGGCGAGATCGTCGGGATCGTCTTCCGGTTCGGCCAACAGCGCCTGGAGCGCGGCGGGATCGGCGTTCGTGTCCGCCAACTCAATCAAAGCCGCGAAGATCGCCGCATACGGCGAGCGCCGCTTCTTCAGGCGATCGCGCAAAGCCGTGATCACGTGAACTGCTTCGCCGAGGAGAGCCGCCGCTTCGCGCGGTTCGAGCAGCGAAAGAAACTCCAAGAACACCGGCAGATGATCCGGCAATTCGTGGGCGCTCAGCACCACGCCGCGCGTGGCGTAGAGTTTGCTCAGCTCCACCATCGCTTGGCCGCGATCGCGGCTTTCGCCATGCACGTGCTCGTAGAGATGCAAAGACAAGTGGCGGCTGCGATCGAACAATTGCACGTAGCGGGCTTGCAGATCGAGGATGTCCTCGCGCGCCAGTTCGTCGGCGAGGCGCTTCAGCTTGTCGCCCCGCGGCAGCATGCCCTCATCCGCAATGACCTCCAGCGCCGTTGGATACAACGATCGATAGGCTTCCTCCGGGTAGGACAGTAACAGCGCAAGGGCCTTGTAGGTTCGCGCCATGGCGATCAACTCCCCATCTCTTGTTTGGCGGGACGTTTACGGTTCGCGCCGAACAGACCCACCTCGGAGCGTCCGCCCGAGGCTTGGTTGCCGAACGCAAATCCGGTCGCGCCGCGCATGTGGTAAGCATCCTCCGCGCCTTCGCGGTGCGTCGACGGAATGACAAAGCGATCCTCGTAATTCGCGATCGCCATGATCTGGTACATGTCTTCGATCAGCGCCGGCGTCAGTCCGACGCGTTCGGCGATCTTGGCGTCCACCACGCCCTCGATGCTCTTGGCGCGCATGTAGGCGCGCATTGCGAGCATGCGTTCCAGCGCCGTCACGACCGGCTTCTCGTCGCCTGCGGTCAGCAGGTTGGCGAGATACTTCACCGGGATGCGCAACGACTTCACGTCGGGCATGACGCCGTCGTTCTCGATTGCGCCGGTCGCCGCCGCTGCCTGGATCGGCGAGAGCGGGGGAATGTACCACACCATCGGCAGCGTCCGGTATTCCGGGTGCAATGGGAACGCGACCTTCCAGTCGATCGCCATCTTGTAAACCGGGCTCTTCTTCGCCGCCTCAAGCCAAGCTTCCGGCACGCCATCGGCGCGGGCCTGCGCGATCACTTTGGGATCGTGCGGATCGAGAAAGATGTCGAGTTGACTCTGATAGAGGTCCTTGTCGTCTGCCTTCGCAGCCGCTTCGACGCGATCCGCGTCATAGAGAATGACGCCGAGATAGCGAATGCGGCCGACGCACGTCTCCGAGCACACAGTCGGCTGACCATCCTCGATGCGCGGATAGCAGAAGATGCACTTCTCCGACTTGCCGCTCGACCAATTGTAGTAAATCTTCTTATAGGGACAGCCGGTGACGCACATGCGCCAACCGCGGCACTTGTCCTGGTCGATCAAAACGATGCCATCTTCGTCGCGTTTGTAGATGGCGCCGGACGGGCATGACGCGACGCACGCCGGGTTGAGGCAGTGCTCGCAAAGCCGCGGCAGATACATCATGAACGTGTTTTCGAAGGCGCCGTACATCTCCTTCTGCACGCCTTCGAAGTTCTGGTCCTTTGAGCGCTTGGCGAACTCTCCGCCGAGGATTTCCTCCCAATTGGGCCCCCACTCGATCTTCTCCATCCGCTCGCCGGTGATCTGCGAACGCGGGCGCGCGGTGGGGAAAGCCTGCAGTTCGGGCGCCGTTTGCAGGTGATTGTAATCGAAGTCGAACGGCTCATAGTAATCGTCGATCTCGGGCAAATCCGGGTTGGCGAAAATCTTCGCCAGGATCCGCCACTTCGCGCCGATGCGCGGCTCGATGCGGCCATCAGGCTTCTTGACCCAGCCGCCCTTCCAACGCTGCTGATTTTCCCAGTCGCGCGGATAGCCAACGCCGGGCTTGGTCTCGACATTGTTGAACCATGCGTATTCGACGCCCTCGCGATTGGTCCAGACGTTCTTGCACGTGACCGAGCACGTATGGCAGCCGATGCACTTGTCCAGATTAAGCACCATGCCGATCTGAGCGCGGACTTTCATTGGCCGCCTCCCACGCGATCTTGGGGTCTCGGCCGTTCGAGCCAATCGACCTTGTTCATCTTGCGCACGAGAACGAACTCGTCACGATTGCAGCCGACGGTTCCATAATAGTTGAAGCCGTAGGCAAGCTGCGCGTAACCGCCGATCATGTGCGTCGGCTTCAACACCGCGCGCGTCACCGAGTTGTGGATGCCGCCCCGTTGGCCGGTCATCTCCGAGCCTGGCGTGTTCACGATCTTCTCTTGCGCGTGATACATGAAGACCGTGCCTTCACGCATGCGCTGAGAGACCACCGCGCGCGCCGTCAGCGCGCCGTTCGCATTGAACGCCTCGACCCAATCGTTATCGACGATGCCCGCTTTCTTGGCGTCGACCTCGGAGAGCCACACAACCGGACCGCCGCGATTGAGCGTCAGCATCATCAGATTGTCGGTGTAGGTGGAGTGGATGCCCCATTTCTGGTGCGGAGTGATGAAGTTAAGCACGATCTCTTTCTCGCCGTTGGGCTTGCGGCCCCGCACCGGATCGATCGTCTTCAAATCGACCGGGGGCTTGTACACGCAGAGCTGCTCGCCGAACGCCCGCATCCACGAGTGATCCTGGTAGAGCTGCTGGCGGCCCGTCAGCGTGCGCCACGGGATCAGTTCGTGCACGTTGGTGTAGCCGGCGTTGTAGCAGACCTTCTCGCTCTCGAGCCCCGACCAGATGGGCGACGAGATGATTTTGCGCGGCTGCGCCACGACATCGCGGAAGCGGATTTTCTCGTCTTCCTTCGGGAGAGCGAGATGGGTGTGCTCACGGCCCGTCTGTTTGCCGAGAGCTTCCCAGGATTTGACCGCCACTTCGCCGTTGGTTTCCGGCGCCAGCATCAACACCGCTTCGCAGGCGTCGATGTCGGTTTCGATCCGCGGCAAGCCCTTGGTGGCGCCCTCTTCAGCGACGACGCCGTTCAACTTGCCCAGCGCCTCCACTTCGTGCTCGGTGTTCCACGCCAAGCCTTTGCCGCCATTGCCGACCTTCGTCATCAGCGGGCCGAGGGCGGTGAAGCGCTTGTAGAGGTTGGGATAGTCGCGCTCGACGACGACCATGTTCGGACCGGTCTTGCCGGGAACCAGTTCGCACTCGCCTTTCCACCAATCCTTCGGCTCCGGTCCTTGCGCGAGTTCCGCCGGGCTGTCGTGCTGGATCGGCGCCAACACCAGATCCTGCTCCACGCCCAAGGCTTCCGGCGCCACTTCGGAGAATTTCTTGGCGATGCCTTTGAATATGTCCCAATCCGAACGGCATTCCCACGCCGGGTCCACCGCCGCTGTCAGCGGATGAATGAAAGGATGCATGTCGGAAGTATTGAGATCGTTCTTCTCGTACCAGGTCGCCGTCGGCAGCACGATGTCGGAATAGACCGCCGTCGTGCTCATGCGAAAATCGATGGTGACGAGAAGATCGAGCTTGCCCTCCGGCCCCTGCTCGCGCCACTTCACATCGACGGGCTTGCGGCGACCATCCGCGCCCAAATCCTTGCCCATGACGCCGTGGGACGTGCCGAGCAGATGCTTCAGGAAATATTCGTGACCCTTGCCTGACGAACCCAGCAGATTCGAGCGCCACACGAACATGTTGCGCGGGAAGTTTTCCGGCGCGTCTGGGTCCATGCAGCTCATTTCGAGCCGCTTCGCCGAAAGCTCGCGCACGGCGTACGCCTTCGCGTCCATGCCTTCCGCTTTCGCGCGCCGGCACACTTCGAGCGGATTGAGCTTGAGCGCCGGCGTCGATGGCAGCCAGCCCAGGCGCTCGGCCTTGGCGTTGTAGTCGATGAAGGTCTGACCCCACGCGCCCTCAGGCGCGGTCGGCGATAACAATTCATCGACGTCAAGCGTTTCGTAGCGCCATTGATCGGTGTGCGCGTAGAAGAAGCTCGTCGAATTCTGCTGCCGCGGCGGCCTGATCCAATCCAACGCGAAGGCGATGGGCGCCCAGCCCGATTGCGGCCGCAATTTTTCCTGACCCACATAGTGCGACCAGCCGCCGCCGGACTGGCCGACGCAGCCGCACATCACCAGAAGGTTGATCACCCCCCGGTAATTCATATCCATGTGATACCAATGGTTCATCGCGGCGCCGATGATGATCATCGAACGGCCATTGGTCTTCTCCGCGTTCGAGGCAAAGCCGCGGGCGGTGGCGATGATCTGCGCACGCGGAACACTGGTCACAGCCTCGGCCCAGGCGGGCGTGTATGGCTCGAGATCGTCGAAGCTCTTGGGCAGATGCTCGCCGCCCAATCCTTGATCGACGCCGTAATTGGCAAGAAACAGATCGTAGATGCTGGCGACCAACGCATCGCCGTCCTTCAGCGCCAACTTCTTCACCGGGATGTTGCGCTTGAGCGTGCTCGGGTGATCGGTCGATGCGAAGCCGTTCGACGCAGTGTTGGCGAAGTATGGGAAGAGCACTTCTGCGACCCGATCATGCGCGCCCTTGAGCCCGAGGCGCAGCTTTACGTCGCGACCGGTCGCATCCTTCTCCTCAAGGTTCCACTTGCCCTGTTCGCCCCAGCGAAAGCCGATGGCGCCCGACGGCACAACGATCTCGCCCGACGTCTCATCGACAGAAACGGTTTTCCAGTCCGGATTATTCGCCTGCCCCAGATTGTCGGCAAAATCCGAGGCGCGCAGCAATCGCTCCGGAACATAGGCGCCATCCTTCGCGACCAGGCGCACGAGCAACGGCATGTCGGAGTACTTGCGCACATAGTCGCGGAAGTACGGCACTTCGCGATCGCGATGGAACTCGGTGAGCACCACATGGCCCATGGCCATCGCCAGCGCTGCGTCCGTGCCCTGCTTCACGCTAATCCACAGGTCGGCGAATTTCGAAGCCTCTGAATAGTCCGGGCTGATGACGACCGACTTCGTGCCTTTGTAACGCACCTCGGTGTAGAAGTGCGCGTCGGGCGTGCGCGTCTGCGGCACATTCGAGCCCCAGACAATAATAAAGCCGGAATTGTACCAATCCGCGCTCTCGGGCACGTCGGTCTGTTCGCCCCAAGTTTGCGGGCTGGCCGGCGGCAAATCGCAATACCAATCGTAGAAAGAACCGCAGGCGCCGCCGAGCAATTGCAGATAGCGCGCACCCGCCGCGTACGAAATCATCGACATCGCGGGAATCGGCGAGAAGCCGAACACACGATCCGGCCCCCACTTCTTCACTGTGTAGGCGTTCGCCGCGGCGATGATCTCGGTAACTTCATCCCACTTGGCGCGGACGAAGCCGCCGCCGCCGCGGCGCGTCATATAGGATTTGCGCTTCGCTTCGTCCTCGACGATCGACGCCCATGCCGCGATCGGCGCTTTGCTTGCGCGCGCTTCGCGCCACAATTTCACCAGCCGTGCGCGAACCAGCGGGTATTTCACGCGGTTGGATGAGTAGAGGTACCAGGAGTACGACGCCCCACGCGAACAGCCGCGGGGCTCATGGTTGGGCAGGTCGGGCCGCGTGCGCGGATAATCGGTCTGCTGCGTCTCCCAGGTGACGATGCCGCCCTTGACGTAGATCTTCCACGAGCACGAGCCGGTGCAATTGGCGCCGTGGGTGGAGCGCACGATCTTGTCGTGCTGCCAGCGATGGCGATAGGCCTCCTCCCAGGTGCGGTCTTCGTTGTTCATCACGCCGTGACCGTTCGCAAAGGTCTCGGTCTTGCGTGTGAAGAACAGCAGGCGATCGAGGACGTGGCTCATTGTGAGTCCTTATTGAACGATGGCGGGATTGGACGAGGCGCGGCGCGCGTTCTCGACATCGAACAGAAGCCCGCCCGGCCGCGCGTACACCCACCAAGTGATCGCGAGGCAAGAGACATAGAAGGCAAGGAAGCCGTAGAGCGCCGCTTCCGCTCCGCCCGTCGCGCTGATGGAGAAGCCAAAGCTCTTCGGGATAAAGAACGCGCCGTAGGCTGCGATCGCCGAGGTAAAGCCGGTGATCGCCGCGCTTTCCTTCTCCGCCTGCTTGATCTGATCCGCCGGCGACAGCTGCGGCTCAAGCCGCGCCACTTCCTTGCGCATGATCGCGGGGATCATCTGGAACGTCGACGCGTTGCCGACCCCGCTGGCGAAGAACAGCACCATGAACGACGCGAAGAAACCGGCGAACGCCCCTGGTTGATCCTTCGCCGCCAGGAAGTAGAGCACGCCGACCGTGCCCAGCATCATCAGCGCGAACACCGCCAGCGTGACCTTGGCGCCGCCGTACTTGTCCGACACCCAGCCGGTCAGCGACCGCGACACCGCGCCCACCAGCGGCCCGAGGAAAGCGATCTGCAGCACATTCACATCGGGGAACTGCGTCTTGGTCAGCAGCGGGAACGCCGCGGAATAGCCGATGAACGAGCCGAACGTGCCGGTGTAGAGCCAGCACATGATCCAATTCTGCGCGCGCCTGAAGATGACCGCTTGATCGGCGAACGAGGCCTTGGCGGTCGAAAGGTCGTTCATGCCGAACCATGCCGCGAACGCGCTGGCGACGATGAACGGAACCCAGATGAAGCCGGCGTTCTGCAGAAACAGGCGCTCGCCCTCCGCGGTCACCTGCGCTTCGCCCCCCAGCGCGCCGAACACGCCCATCGTGATGATGATCGGCACGATGAATTGCATGACGCTCACGCCGAGATTGCCGAGGCCGGCATTGAGCGCCAGCGCGTTGCCCTTTTCGCGTTTCGGAAAGAAGAACGAGATGTTCGACATCGATGACGCGAAATTGCCGCCGCCGAAGCCGCAGAGCAGCGCCAGTGCGAGCATCACCCAATAGGGCGTCTCCGGGTTCTGCACGGCGAAGCCGATGCCGAGCGCAGGCGCAAGCAGCGACCAGGTGGTGATTGTCGTCCAGAGACGGCCGCCGAACACCGGGACCATGAAGCTGTAGAAGATGCGCAGAGTCGCGCCGGAAAGCCCCGGCAGCGCCGCCAGCCAGAAGAGCTGGTCGGTATCGTAGTCGAAGCCAATGCTTGGCAGCTTCGCCACCACGATCGACCAAACCATCCAGACCGCGAACGAGAGCAGCAGGGCCGGAATCGACAGCCACAGATTCCGATTGGCGACGGCCTTACCGGTGTTCGCCCAGAAGTCCGCGTCCTCCGGACGCCAATCCTCGATCAGCTTCGGCGCAAGCGCTTCGGCCTGCTTCGGCGTATGGATCGGCTGCATTTCCGGCAGCTGCGGCAAGCCTTCCAGCGACTTCGCGGCTGCCTCGCGCTCCATGTGCAGGATGGCGAAGTGCATCCACAACAACGAAACGGAAACGATCAGGAACAGCAACATGAAGCAGCTGGTCCAGACGCCGGTGAGATCGTTCAGCATGCCGAAGAGGATGGGCAGAACGAAGCCGCCGAGACCGCCGATCATGCCCACAAGTCCGCCAACCGCGCCGACGTCCTTGGGGTAGTAAATCGGGATGTGCTTGAAGACGGCGGCCTTGCCCAAGCTCATGAAGAAGCCGAGCACGAAGGCGACAACGATGAAACCGATAGGTCCGAGCGCGAAGCGAAACTGGATCGGACCTTCAATGCCGTCGACAATGTATGTGGTCGCCGGATAGGAAAGGACGAACGTCGCCGCCATTGAGACGAGGAACGTCCAGTACATCACCTTGCGCGCGCCAACCTTATCCGACAGATGGCCGCCGTAGATGCGGAAGAGCGAGGCCGGGATCGAATACGCGGCGGCGATCATGCCAGCAGTCTTCAGGTCGAAGCCGTAGGCGCCGATCAGATAGCGCGGCAGCCACAGCGCCAGCGCCACGAAGGCGCCGAAGACGAAGAAATAATAGAGCGAAAAGCGCCAAACTTGGATATTCTTGAGCGGTTCGAATTGCTCGGCGAGCGAACGCGGTTTGACTCCCGTCTCGCGCCGGGCCTGAAGATCGGGGTCGTCTTTGGTCGTCAAGAAGAAGACGACGGCCATGACGACAAGACCCGCCGCCCAGATCTGCGCCACCGCCTCCCAGCCCATTGCCGCCAGCACCACCGGCGCCGCGAACTTCGTCACCGCAGCGCCGACATTGCCGGCGCCGAATATCCCGAGCGCCGTGCCCTGTTGTTTCTGCGGATAGAATTTCGAGACGTAGGTAATCCCCACGGCGAACGAGCCGCCGGCGATCCCTACGCCAAGCGCCGCCAGCAAGAACTGCGGATATGTCTCCGCATAAGATAGCAGAAAGGTCGCCGCCGCCGCCGCGAGCATGACGCCGGCATAGACGATGCGCCCGCCAATCTGGTCCGTCCAGACGCCCAAGAACAGGCGGATGAGCGAGCCGGTCAGGATCGGCGTGCCGATCAGCAAGCCGAACTGCGTTTCGGTCAGGCCCAGATCCTGTTTGATCTGCACGCCGAGGATCGAAAAGATGGTCCAAACCGCGAAGCACGTGGTGAATGCGATCGTGCTCATCCACAGTGCGCCGCCCGCGCCAGGCGCTGGTCTTTCCGCGGTTGTGACCATGATCTTCGCCCCTTTGCTCAACCCTCGCGGGGTCGATCTCTCTGGTGGGCCGCAGCATGGCGTGCGCGCGCGAAGCGGCGCTTGATTTGCGTTAAGCGGCAAACCTCAAACGAGCGAAATAATTGGCCGCCGCAATTGCGCGAGGCCGCAGCCGGGCCAATTTCTGGCCTTCGATTGCGATAGCCGCCCGCATCGCTTGATTTCGGTCAACTCGGCGCCGCCGATTCTCCATCGGGCCGCTCACGGATTTGACGGAAATCAAGACGCACGTGAGCGCGCGGCGTATCCATGAATCTCGAGAGGGAGGAATTCATGCGCCCCACCGACGCCCCGAAAGTTCGCGCCCTGCCCATATTCGCCAACGTCAGCGACGATACCTTCGGCCGCGTCACCGGCACGGCCTACCTCCAGCGTTTTCCGGCAAACACGACGTTGCTGCTCGAAGGCGACCCGGTTGATTTCCTTTACGTCTTGCTCGAGGGGCAAGTCGAATTGCAGGGCACCTGGAAGGATAAAGAAACCACGCTGACGATCCTGCGTCCCGTTTCGACCTTCATCCTGGCGGCGGTGGTCCTCGACGCCGATGCGCTGATGTCCGCACGGACACTGGAGCGCTGTGAAATTCTCATGATTTCCGGTGACGCCATTCGTCAGAATATGGCTGAGGATTCTGCGTTCGCGGTCGCCATCGCGCGCGAACTGTCAGGCTGCTATCGTGGCCTTGTACGCACGATCAAGAACCAGAAGCTGCGCGGCGGCGTCGAGCGCCTTGCCAACTATCTGCTCACCTTGCGCGCGAAGTCCGGCGGGGGCGAGAAGATTCATTTGCCGCACGAGAAACGCGTGTTGGCCGCGCTCCTTGGCATGACGCCCGAAAACTTGTCGCGCGCCTTCGCGACGCTGGGCGGCTATGGCGTTGAGGTGAACGGAGCGGACGTCCGCCTGGGCAAACTACGTGACCTCGAGCGCTTAGCTCGGCCCGATCCGCTGATCGACAATTATGCGCCGCGTGCGCCCCTTCTGGCCGAGGCGGATGCAGAAGTATGGTCGACGGAGCATCAACGCGCCGGCGCCGCTTAGCCGCCGACGTCAGCCAGCTGGCGCGTATCTCCGGAGATGCCTTCGCGAAGCCGATGCGCCGCGGGCTTTGCGTGGAGAGCGCCGCGAATGCGCGCTTGAAGCGCGGCGCTGTCTGCGCGGCTCTGCAGCAAATCGCGCAGATCCACGCCGCCTTCGCCAAACAGGCAAAGGCGCAGCTTGCCGCGCGCCGTCACGCGCAGCCGGTTGCAGCTATCGCAAAATCCGGGCGCATACGGCGCAATCAAACCGAAGCGGCCTCGATAGTGGGGATGTGAGAACTCCATCGCGGGGCCATCGTCGTAGTGACGCGCGACCGGTGACCAACCCCGTTCGCTTAGCCAGTTCCGCAACTCGGGTCCCGCGACATGCTGCGCCGCGAAGAAAGCTGCATTGTCGCGGGTGCGCATCAACTCGATGAAGCGCACGCTGATCGCCCGATCCATCAGGAACGATGCGTACGCGTCGAATCCCCCTGCCAAGGTGTCGCGAAGCAAAACCGCGTTCAGCTTCACCTTGGGTTGCGAACACGCCAGTGCAGCATCGACGCCGGCGAGCACGTCCGTAAGTCTGTCATGGCCCGTCACACGCGCGAAGACGGAAGGGTCGAGGCTGTCGACACTCACGTTCAAGTGCGTGAGTCCAGCTTGCACCCAGTCATGTAGGTCGCGCGCCAGGCGCCATCCGTTTGTTGTCAGCGCCACCTTCTCAACGCCCGTAGCCGCGACCGCCGCGATGATTGCCGTCAGATCTCTGCGTACGCTCGGCTCGCCGCCCGTAAGCCGCACTTTTCGGACGCCAAGCGCGTGAAAAGCGCGAACGAGCCGCGATACTTCATCGACCGAAAGGAAATCGTGCGGCGCCGACTTTCGGTACCCGTTGGGCAAGCAATAGGTGCAGCGAAAATTGCACGCCTCGGTGATCGATAGCCGCAAGTACGGGAAACGACGGCCGAAACCGTCTTGAAGTCGCTGCACGCCGCCGCCCCTTTCCAAACACGGGAGGAGACGGCGTTTCCGCGCGCCTCCCTTGGCGCGGCAGGCCTTTGACCCATTCATCGGCCCGCCGCGCTCGGCCATGGCGCCATCGCATCAAAAAGGGAGCCTTAGGCGCCAGGGCTCGGAGCAGCCCAAATGTGTGGCCGCCTTTTTTGCGTTGCATTGATGCTCAAACATCAACGCGTTGATGGACATCAAACGCGGTCAGATTTGCCTTGCCGTTGCCTTTTCCGGGCAATTCGGCGATCGCACAGGCCGTCGGCGATCTTGCCGGTGTCGCCGACGGGCATCCACGCATCGGCGGCAGGCTGACATCAGCCCCCATCCAACCTTGAAATCCGCCTCCCCATTGACGCCGCTTTGGCGCGGGTGAGCGCGCGTGCTACGCCACTCCCATGAAAAATCTGAGCTTCGCCCTGGCCTTGGGCCTCGCCGCCTGCGCCACCGCGCCCTCCGCTCCGGCCAATCTGGCGCCGGCGCTCGATCCGGCGCGGGCCGAGGCGATCCTGCAACGAACGCAGCGCCTGCATCTGGCGCCCGATCTTTCGGCGTTGACGCCAAGCGAAGAAGTGGCCGTACGGGATCTGCTCGCGGCCGGCGAGCGCATGCACCGGCTGTACATCGCGCAGCGGCATCCCGAGGGGCTGGCGGCGGCGGACTTTCTCGCGGCGCATCCGGAGCTGCGCGCCGAGAACGATCTTTTCCGCTTGAATTCCGGGCCGATCGCCACCACGCTCGACAACACCCGCGAACCGTTCCTGACCGTCGCGCCCGAAACGCCGGCGCGTAATGTCTATCCGCCGGGCACGACCCGCGAGGCCTTCGACGCCTTTCTCGCCGCGAACCCGAGACGGCGCGATGAACTCCTGGACGATCGCAGCGTGGTCTGGCCCGCGACGCCCGAGAACCGCGAGCGCGTGCGGGCGGTTTTGCGGCGCTATCCGGCGCTGCAGACGCTGCATCCCGGCATCTGGGTGCGAATCGTCGACAGCACCGACTATCTCGCCGTGCCCTATTCTATCGCCTACGCCGACGACATCATGTTCATCTACGAGCGGCTGCATGGCGCAGCGCGGGTTATGGAGACAGACGATCCGGCGTTCGCGCGCTATTTGCGTTTGCGCGCACGCGACCTGCTGGCCGACGATTACGAGGGCGGCGACGCCGCCTGGGTGACGGGCGATTTCACCGGCAACCTCAACGCCCAGATCGGCGCCTACGAGACCTATGACGATGCGCTCTATGGCGTGAAGACCTTCTTCTCGCTTTCGCTGCTGGTGCGCGACCGCGCCCGCAGCGACGAATTGCAAGCGGCGCTCGCTGATATCCAGGTCGTCGAGAATGCGCTCCCCTACGCGCATCATCGCGAGGTGCGCAGCGACATTCCGGTTGGCGTCTACAACGTCATCGCCGATTTCGGTCAGGCGCGCGGCGCCAACACCGCGACTATCCTGCCCAACGAAGCCTATCTGGCGCGCCAGTACGGCCGCACCATCCTGATGCGCGGCAACATCCTGCTGAGCGATGAGATTTTCGCCGAGACCCAGCGCGCCTTCGCTGCGGCCGTGGTCGGCGAGCAGGCCGGCGATCTGACGCCCGAGGGCGGCTTCTACCGCACGCTCTGGCACGAGATCGGCCACTATCTCGGCGTCGATCAGACCTCCGACGGGCGCGATCTCGACGCCGCGCTCGAAGACACCGCCGATCTCCTAGAGGAGATGAAGGCCGATCTCGTCTCGCTCACCTCGGCGCGCATCCTGCGCGAGCGCGGGCGGCTCACCGACGCGCAGCTGCGCGGCATTTACGCCTCGGGCATTCGCCGCGTGCTGCAGAAGAACCGGCCGCGCCGCGAGCAACCTTACAACACCATGCAGCTGATGCAGTGGAACTGGTTCTTGGATCGCGGCGCGCTGCGCTTCGAGAACGGACGCCTGCGCATCGACTATCGCCGCTATCCCGAAGCGGTGACCAGCCTGCTGCGCGAAGTGCTGGCGATCCAGCGCGCCGGCGACCGCAACGCCGCCAACGCCTTCGTCGATCGCTGGGCGGTGTGGCGCCCGGACCTGCACGAGGTCATCGCTCAGCGCATGCGCGAGAGCGAACGCACGCGCTTTACGCTGGTGACTTATGAAGCGCTCGACGGACCGCGACGCTGATCTCTCTCGTCATTCCGGGGCATCGCGCAGCGATGAACCCGGAAGCCAGAAGGTGACAGGACTGCATGTCGGCCCCTAGATTCCGGGTTCTCAGCTTCGCTGAGCCCCGGAATGACGAATGAGGTTCGCGGAAAGTTCATGGATCAAACTGCCGACACAGACATTGTCATCGTCGCGCCGCGCTTGCCTGAGGCGGCGGGCGAAGCTGCCTATTCCGCCTATGAGATCGATCCGGTGGTGCTGGAGACGGCGACGCGATTGGATGAAGCGCTGCGCTCGGCGCCGGGGGTTTCGACATTCCGCCGCAACGATAGCGCCGCGGCGAACCCGACCATTCAAGGACTGTCGATACGGGCGTCCGCGCCCTCCGGCGCCGGACGGGCGCTGGTGACGCTCGACGGCCAGCCGCTGAACGATCCGTTCGGCGGCTGGGTGATCTGGGGTGCGGTTCCGCTGGAGACGATTGCGCGCGCCACGGTGCTGCGGGGCGCCGGCGCTGGACCGTATGGCGCGGGCGCACTCACCGGCGCCGTGCAATTGCAAGAACGGCGCGAGCCGGGCGCCGTGCTGTCGTTGGAGGGCGGCGAACGCGGCTATGTGCGCGCGGCCGGAATCGGCGAAGCACGGAACGAGGCATGGTCGCTCATGCTCGCGGGCACGGCGCAAGCCGAAGACGGCTGGATTCCGGTGCGCGATGGACGCGGCGCCGCCGATACGCCGCTCTGGTCAGACTCCATTGCCGGCGTTGCGCGCGCGGAGTGGCGCGATGCCGGGCGCGTGCTCTCGCTGCGGCTCGGCGGATACTCAGAGAGCCGCGGCGCGGGGTTGGCCGGCGCTGAATCTGTTTCCGATGGCGCGAGCTTGAGCCTGACCCTGGCTTCGCCCGAAGGACCATTCGCCTGGCGCGTGCAAACCTGGGCGATGGCGTCCGATCTCTACAACGCCTCGGTCGCCGTCGCACCCGACCGCAGCACGACGACGCCGGCCAACGAACAGTACGAAACGCCCGCTCTTGGGTTCGGCGGCAATGCGGCTGTGCGCTGGAGCGGCGATGCGCACGGGCTCGAACTCGGCGCCGATGTGCGCGCCGCCGACGGCGAGACGCGCGAACGGTTCGCGTTCGCGGGCGGGCAATTCACACGCAGTCGCGTGGCCGGCGGGCGCACGCTGACGGCTGGCGTCTATGTCGAAGGCTGGCGCGAGGCAGGCGATTGGCTCTTCACCGGCGGCGTGCGCGCCGACCTCACGCGCACCTGGGACGCCTCCCGCATCGAGCGCCTGATCCTGACTGGCGCGCCAACTTTGCAAGTGTTTCCCGAAGACGCGGAAACGATTGCGCCGACAGCGCGCTTCGGCCTGCGCCGCGATTTCGGCGATCTCTATCTGCGCGGCGCGACCTATGCCGGCTTCCGTCCGCCGACCTTGAACGAACTGCACCGCCCCTTCCGCGTCGGCAATGACGTGACCGAGGCGAACGCCGCGCTCGAGGCCGAGCGCATCGCTGGCGCCGATCTCGGCGTCGGCGGCGCGCATGATGCGTGGGCGTGGGACGTGGGCCTGTTCGCCACGCGGCTCGAAGACGCCATCGTGAATGTCACTCTGGGCGCGGGGCCCGGCGTGTTTCCGCCCGGCGTGTTCGTGCCCGCAGGCGGCGCCTATCGGCAACGGCAGAATGCCGGCGTCATCGAAGCGTTCGGTCTGGAGGCGCAGGCGCATGGCGATTGGAGCGCGCGGCTGAGCTGGCGCGCGGCGCTCAATCTCACCGACGCCGCGTTCGACAGCGGCCCGCTCTCCGGTCTGCGCCCGGCGCAGTCACCGGAATGGAGCGCAAGCGGCGGCGTCGAGTGGCGCTTCACCGAGACAACGATGTTGGCGGCTTCCGTCATCTTCGAAAGCGCACGCTTCGAGGACGATCTCAATTTGCGCCAGCTGAGCGCCGCTACGGTGCTCGATTTGCGCGCCGAGCAGCGCCTAGCGGATGGCGTCATCGCGTTCGCCGCCCTCGACAATGCGCTCGACGCCGCCATCGAGACGGCGGAAACCGCCGATGGCGTAGAAAGCTTCGGCCCGCCGCGTTCGTTCCGCATCGGCGTAGTCCTGCGGCAGTAAGACCCCTGCTCGCCCTCGATGGGCGAGCTGTCAGCGCGCGCAGCGCGTTGGCTGAGTGGGTGATGGCGCAAATGTTCGCAGGACTGAGCCGCCACCCACTCCGGCCGCTTCGCGGCCACCTCGCCCATCAAGGGCGAGGCGATTTGATAGGCGCCGCTAGCCCTAGCTCGCAAATTCCACTAAGCCCGCGCCCCATGACACGAAAACTCTCCCTGACCGTCGACGGCAAGAACATCGCCGTGCATCTGCACAAGGGCGATTTGCCCGCCGGCGTCAGCTTCAACGGGCCGGTGGCGGTCGACAGCGAAACCATGGGGCTGTCGCTGGTCCGCGATCCGCTCTGCTTGGTGCAGATTTCCGACGGCGGCGGCGAGGCGCATTTGGTGCAGCTCGATCGCGCCAGCTACGACGCGCCCAATCTGAAGCGCGTGCTGACTGACGCCAACCGGCTGAAGATTTTTCACTTCGCGCGCTTCGACGTGGCGATGTTCATGCGCGATCTGTCAGTGATCACCACGCCGATCTATTGCACCAAGATCGCCTCGAAACTGGTGCGCACCTATACCGATCGGCACGGCCTCAAGGATCTCACCAAAGAGGTGCTGGGGCGCGACGTGTCGAAGGAGCAGCAATCGAGCGATTGGGGCCAAGCCGAGCTTTCCGATCAGCAGATCGCCTATGCCGCCTCCGACGTGCTGCACCTGCATGCGCTGAAAGCCAAGCTCGACGAGATGCTGGCGCGCGAAGGCCGCGTCGAGGTGGCGCAATCGTGCTTCGACTTCCTGCCGACGCGCGCCGCGCTCGACCTCGCCGGCTGGGAAGACACCGACATTTTCGCGCACGCATGAGGGCGCGGCAGCTCCTCTCGTCATTCCGGGGCAATGCGCAGCATTGAACCCGGAACCCAGGGGCAAACGGCGTGCCGGCGACCTCTGGGTTCCGGATCGCGCTTCGCGTGTCCGGAATGACGATGTATTGGTGGGTTTACGGAGACACGCATGACCGGCAAGATCAATCTTGCTGACAAGCTTTCGCAATTCGACGGGCACTGGCAGCCGCGCGTCGTCGGCGCGTTCAATGGCCACGATCTGATGGTGGTCAAGTTCCAGGGCCAGTTTCCGTGGCACGCGCATGCGGATACCGACGACTTCTTCCTCGTCCTCAAGGGCGAGATGATCATGCGGCTGCGCGATAGCGACGTAACCGTGGGGCCTGGCGAGGTGTTCGTTGTGCCCAAGGGCGTCGAGCACGCGCCCTACGCCGAACACTGATCGAACCGAAAGGCACGCCGAACACCGGCGATCCGGCGACCGCCGCCCCGCGGCGGGAGATTTAGTCGGCAGGGGACCGCCGGCTTCCAGCCGGCAGACTCCGGTCAACTTTAAACGGCCGTCGAAGGTTGAAGCATGCCGGCTGGAAGCCGGCGGTCCGATCGTTACCCCTTCGCCACCACCTGCTCGATCCGGCCAAAGATCGAGTGATTGCGTGCATCGCGCATCTCGATCTCGACGCGGTCGCCGTGTTTCAGGAACGACGTGACCGGCTTGCCGGACTTAATCGTCTCGATCATGCGTTGTTCGGCGATGCAGGAATAGCCGCGCCCGCCTTCGCTGACCGGTTTGCCGGGCCCGCCGTCTTCGCCGCGATTGGACACAGTGCCCGAGCCGATGATGGTCCCGGCGCAGAGATCGCGGGTTTTGGCGGCGTGGGCGATGAGCTGGCCGAAATCGAAGGTCATGTCTTCGCCGGCATTAGCGGCGCCGAACGGCCTGCCGTTCAAGCTCACGTGCATCGGCAGATGCAATTTGCCGTCGCGCCATGCGTCGCCCAGCGCATCGGGCGTCACCGCCACGGGCGAGAATGCCGACGATGGCTTCGACTGGAAGAAGCCAAAACCCTTCTCCAATTCCGCCGGAATGAGATTGCGCAGGCTGACATCGTTGACCAGCATAATGAGGCGAATGCGTTTGCGCGCTTCGTCCGCCCCGATGCCGGCCTCGCAATCGTCGACGATGACCGCGACTTCGGCTTCGAAATCGCAACCCCAAGCTTCGTCCTTGAGCGGAATGGCGTCGCGCGGCCCAAGGAACGCATCGCTGCCACCCTGATACATGAGCGGATCGGTCCAGAAGCTCTCCGGCATTTTGGCGCCGCGCGCCTGACGCACCAAGGCGACGTGGTTCACATAGGCCGAGCCATCGGCCCATTGATACGCACGCGGCAACGGCGACGCGGCTTCGCGTTCATGAAAGCGCTCGCGCAGCACGCTGCCGGCGTTGACGCCTTGATGGAGCGCGCGGAGCCGCGGCTCGGCGTGCGTCCAATCGTCGAGCGCGGCTTGCAGCGTCGGTACGCTCGGCTCGTGCGCGCACCAGGCGAGATCGTCGGAGACCACGACAAGCTTGCCGTCGCGGCCATGTCTTAGCGAAGCTAATTTCATACACACACTCCGTCATTCCGGGCGCGCGGAGCGCGAACCGGAACCCAGGGGATCATAAAGCACATCGGTTGCTCCTGGGTCCCGGATGCCGCTTCGCGGCTCCGGGATGACGAACGGGAGCGGAACTTCCTCACCGCACCGCGTCCTTCTGATTTTCAGGCGCAGCCTTGATGAAGGCCGGATGCTTGCGCGCCTGCTCATCCCACGCGACGAGACGCGGGAACGGCGAGAGATCGGTCTTGAAGCGCCGCGCGTTGGCCATTTGCGGCACGAGGCAGACATCGGCCAGCGTCGGCTCGTCGCCGAAGCAATATTTGGTCTGCGGGCGCTGCTCGGCCTGATGCTCCAGCGCGGCGAAGCCCAGCTTGATCCAATGGCGATACCATTCGCCGACATGATCGTCGCTGGCGCTGAACTCCAGTTTGATGCGCGTCAGCACGCTGGTGTTATTGAGCGGATGAATGTCGGTGGCGATGGTGAGCGCGAACGAGCGCACCTGCGCGCCCGCCCACGGATCGGCGGGAACCAGGCGCGGGTTGGGGAAGGTCTGATCGAGCCAGACCAGAATCGACAGCGATTGCGTGATCAGCCCCTGCTCGGTCTCCAGCGCCGGCACACGCATTTGCGGGTTCTTGGAGCGATAGGGTTCGCGCATCTGCTCGTCGACGCCCGGCATGATGTTGACCGGGATGCTCTCGTATTCGACGCCCTTGAGATTGAGCCCGATGCGGACGCGATAGGCGGCGGAAGAGCGCCAGTAATCGTAGAGCTTGAGCATGCGTCCTTGTTACTCCCGCTCGGTGGGCGAAGCTAGCCGTGCTTACCCGGCGTCCAGCCGCGTGCCGCCAAGTGCTTCTCGCCGCTTTCCACCGCGCCGGCTTCGATCGAGGTCGCCATCGAGTCGTTCCAGCGGTTGAGATAGCCAAAGAGCGCGATCACGCCGAGGATTTCCACGATCTCGTCATCCGTCCAGTGCGTCTTCAGGTCCGCGCCGATCGCCTCATCCACCGCGTTCGGCACGCTCGATGCGGCCTGGGCGAAGGCGAAGGCCGCCTTCTCCGCCGGCGTGAAGAGATCGCTGCGTTCGTAGGTCCAGATTTCGGCCAGCCGTTCGTCGCTGCCGCCGTAGCGCTCGGCGGCGCGGACCGTGTGCGCCTGGCAATAACGGCACCCGGCGGTGAGGCTGGCGATGTAACCGATGAGACGCTTCTGCTCGGCGGTGACCCGGCCCCTGTTCTCCATCACCGCCTTGTTGAGCGCGATGAAGGCCTTCGCAATAGCGGGGCGGCGCTGCATGGTCAGCACGCTGTTGGGCGGAAAGCCCAACGTCTCGTTGAAAAACCGCGCCAGCTCGGCGACCTCGGAATCGTGATCGGCGGCGAGCGGTTCAACGAGGGGCATTATTCGCCGATCCGCGTCTTCGCATGTGCCGCGCGGGCTTTTTCGTGCAGCCAGGCCGCATGCTGCGGCGCCTTCTTGGTGCGGCTCCATTCCTCCAACATGTCGGGCGCCACCCGCTTCAGCTCGGCGTACTCTTCCGCCGTGCCGGTGTCGGCGGCAAGTTCGAGGCGATGGCCGTTGGGGTCGAAGAAGTAGATCGACTTGAAGATGCCGTGATCGGTGGGGCCGAGCACCTCGATGCCGCGCGCTTCTGCACGCGCCTTGGCGGCGAGCAATTCATCGACGCTGTTCACGCGGAAGGCGATGTGCTGCACCCATTTCGGCGTGTTCTCGTCGCGGCCCATCACTTTTTGATTAGGCAGTTCGAAGAAGGCCAGCACGTTGCCGTTTCCGGCATCGAGGAAGACATGCATGTACGGATCGTATTCACCGGTCGACGGCACGTGATCCTCCGCGAATGCGGTGGTGTATTCCATGCCGAAGACGTCGCGATAGAATTCGACCGTCTCTTTCGCGTCCTTGCAACGATAAGCGACGTGATGGATGCCGGAAGTGATGGGCATTAATGAAGCTCCGTTGCCGGTTGCGGAACATCGCAAGAACATGTATACTGCGCGGCATGAGCGAAGTCACTGACCTCGTCCTGCCGATGTTGCAGCAAATCCAAACGCGCCTGACGCGGATGGAAGAGCGCATCGACCGCTTCGCCGACGATGTTCAAGACCTCAAGGTACGTACGACCCACATCGAAGAAGGCATCGCCGGCATCCACCGCCGCATGGACAGGTTGGACCAACGCATCGAGCGCATCGAACGCCGGCTCGATTTGGTTGAAGCCTAGCGCTCTCATTCTTCATCCGCGAAAATCTGAACAACCGGTTCGCCGCCGGCTGCGAGCGCGGCGCGGTACATGCCGGGCGTGTTCATCGCCCAGGCGACTTGGCCGCGGCCGTCGAGCACGATGACGCCGCCGTCGCCGGCTTCGCCCTGGTTGTTCAACATCGCGCCGACTTCAGCGATCGCCGCGGCCGCGGCCGCCTGCGCGCTCTCGCCGTTGAACTCCATGCGCGCGCAGATATCGCGGGCGACGCCGACGCGAATGAAGAACTCGCCGGTTCCCGTCGCGCTGACGCCGCAGATTCCGTTCTGCGCGTAAGTGCCCGCGCCGATGATCGGCGCATCGCCGACGCGGCCCCAGCGTTTGCCGGTGGTGCCGCCGGTTGAGGTGCCGGCCGCGATGTTGCCTTGGGCGTCGAGCGCGACGACGCCGACCGTGCCGAACTGGTGATCGTCTGGATAATCGAGTTCAGCGCGCGGGGCGGGCGTCGCGCCGGCGGGACGCGGCGGGATCGGCAGGTTGTTGCGGCGGAGGTTTTCCTCCAACTGCCGCCAACGGCGCTCGGTGAAGAAGTAAGACGGATCGACCGCTTCCAGATTTTGCGCGCGCGCGAACGCCTCAGCGCCTTCGCCGATCAGCATCACATGCCGCGACCGCTCCATCACCGCGCGCGCGGCGCTGATCGGGTGGCGCGTGCGCGTGAGGCCGGCGACAGCGCCTGCGGCGCGGGTGCGGCCATCCATGATCGAAGCGTCGAGCTCGTTCGTGCCTTCCGCGGTGAACACGGCGCCGCGGCCGGCGTTGAACAGCGGATCGTCTTCCATTTCGCGGATCACCGCCTCGACGGCGTCGAGCGATGAACCGCCGCGCTCGAGAATGCCGCCGCCCGTATCGAGCGCGCGCTGCATGGCGGCGCGATATTGCGCTTCGAGTTCGGGCGTCAGGTTCGCGCGCTCGATAACGCCCGCGCCGCCGTGGACGACGATGGACCAGCGCGGGGCGGGTTGCGTTTCGAGCGATGCGCACGCGGAAAACGTGAGCGCCGTAAGCGCAAGCGTTGCCGTGCGCCACAACGGCCCGCTGGCTTCCAGCCGGCATTTCTTTACTTCAGCCTGCATCGCCGTCGCCCGCGTTGAAGCAATTGCCGGCTGGAAGCCGGCGGTCCGCCGCTGAAACACATCAGCCCGCCTTCAACACGCCGCGGCGGATTTGATCGAGTTCGATCGACTCGAACAAGGCTTTGAAATTGCCTTCGCCGAAGCCTTCATTGCCCTTACGCTGAATGAATTCGAAGAAAATCGGCCCGACTGCGTCCTTGCCGAAAATCTGCAGCAGCAAGCCTTGGCCTTCGCTCGGTGCGCCGTCGATGAGGATGCGGCGCTTGCGCAATTCCTCCACCGGCTCGCCATGGCCCGGCAGGCGTTTGTCGATCAGATCGAAATAGGTCTCGATCGTGTCCTGCAGCTCGACGCCGCGTTCGCGCAGACGATCGACCACGGCGTAAAGATTGTCCGTGCCGAAGGCCAAGTGCTGGATGCCTTCGCCCTTGTAGCGCTGCAGATATTCCTCGATCTGATCGACCTTGCCTTCCTCGCCCTTCGATTCATTGAGCGGGATGCGGATCTTGCCGTCGGGGCTGGTCATCGCCTTCGAGAACAGGCCCGTGACCTTGCCCTCGATATCGAAATAGCGGATTTCGCGGAAATTGAAGATGCGTTCGTAATAGTCCGCCCAGGTCTTCATGTTGCCGCGGAAGACATTGTGCGTGAGGTGATCGAGGTAGGTGAGGCCGATGGAATTCTTGGATTCGTCGGCGCCTTCGATTGGCTTGAAATCGATGTCGTAGATGGTCTGCGCGCCGTAGCGGTCGACCAGATAGATGTAGGCCCCGCCAATGCCCTTGATCGCCGGGATGTTGAGTTCCATCGGCCCGACCTTGCCTTCAACGGGCTCAGCGCCGCGCTTCACGGCTTCCTCGAACGCATGCCGGGCGTCGCGCACGCGGAACGCCATCGCGTTCGCCGACGGCCCGTGGGCGCTACGGAACTCCGCAGCCTGACCGCTCGGCTCCATGTTGAGGATGAAATTGATGTCGTTCTGCTTGTAGCGGACGACGTTCTTGGAGCGGTGCTTGCCTACGGCGGTGAAGCCGATCTGTTCGAAATAGGCGGCGAGCTTTTCCGGCTCGGGCGAGGTGAATTCCACGAACTCGAAACCATCGGTCCCGATCGGGTTCTCGAACAAATCGGCCATGGGCGACACCTCGTGACTTGCGCTTGCCGCCGATTTAGTTTCATCTGAAACCAATGGCAAGCGCGAAACGCAAACCTTCCCCGGCCGATTTGCTGGTTTTGGAGGACTTCCTCCCCTACCGGCTCTCGGTGCTGTCGAACCGGGTCTCGCGCGCCATCGCCGCGCGGTACGCCAAGACGTTCGACCTCACCATTCCCGAATGGCGTGTCATCGCCGTGCTGGGCCGCCGGCCAGGACTCACGGCCAAAGAGATCGCCGAAGCCACCGAGATGGACAAGGTCGCGGTATCGCGTGCGGTGGCGCGGTTGATCGCGGCGCGACGCGTGCAGGCGCGCGCCGATGCTACCGACGCCCGGCGGCAATTTCTGTCGCTCACCCGCGAGGGCGAAAGCGTGCACGCGCGCATCGCACCGATCGCGCTCGACAGCGAACGGCGCCTGCTCGCGGCCCTCGATCCACGCGAACGCGCGGCTTTGGACGGCTTGCTCAACCGCCTGCTCGCGGCGGCGAAGGGGTTGTGAATCAGCTGCGCGGCGTCAGCCGCACGACGCGGCCATTGTCCTCGTCGGTGATCACCCAGAGCGCGCCGTCTTCGCTTTCGGCGATGTCGCGGAGACGACCGAGGCCAAGCAGGAAACGCTCTTCGCCGACGACGCGTTCGCCTTCGATATCGAGCCGCACCAAAGCTTGCGAACCGAGCCCAGCGATCAGGATATCGCCACGCCACGGAAACAGCGCGCCGCGATAGAAATCCATGTCGCCCGGCGCGATCACCGGATCCCAATAATAAACAGGCTGCTCCATACCCTCGCGCGCGGAGGCCTCGACGATCGGAAATCCGTTATAGTCGATGCCGTAGCCAATCACGGGCCAGCCGTAATTCAAACCCGCGCCCGGAATATTGAGCTCATCGCCGCCGCGCGGCCCGTGCTCGATGGTCCAGAGCGCGCCCGTGTCCGGATGCAGATCGGCGCCTTGGATGTTGCGATGGCCGAGCGACCAGATTTCGCTTAGCGCATCGGCGCGACCGACGAACGGATTGTCTGCGGGCGTCGATCCGTCGGCGTTGATGCGAACGACCTTGCCGATGTGAGTCGAAATGTCTTGCGCCAGCGGACGCGAGTCGCCGCCTTGGCGGTCGCCCAAAGTCACGTACAGACGCCCCTCGCGATCGAACACAAGGCGGGACCCGAAATGTCCGTTCGAGCGCCAGGACGGCATCTGCCTGAAAATCACCTGCACGTCGTCGACGCGATCGGCGTTTTCGCTGAGGCGCCCGCGCGCGACACTCGTGCCGCTGAGCCCCTGCCCACGCGGCTCGGCGTAGCTCCAATAGATCAAGCGATCCGTGGCGAAGGTCGGACCGACAACCACGTCGAGCAAACCGCCCTGCCCGCGTGCGTGGACTTCCGGCAGTCCCTCGACCGGCTGGGAAACGCGCCCCGCGCGCGTGATGACGTACAAACGGCCGCGCCGCTCGCTCACCAGCATGCGTCCGTCCGGCAAGAAAGCGATCGCCCACGGATGCCGCAGGCCGGTTGCGATCACCTCGGCGCCAATCGTGACGCCGGAGCGCGCCTCCGGCGCGCGCGTCTGCCCTGCGAACGCCGGCGCGAAATCCGTGTTCGGGGCGCCCTGGGCTACCGGCGAACCGCTCTGCTGTCCGGCGCTAGGCGAACCGGTGCAGGCGGCAAAGCCCAGAACCGACGCAAAAATCAAAGCGCGTGCGTGCCTCATCGATCTCCTCATGCGCGAAAACCTATCCGCCCGCCGCCTCGCCTTGCCAGCGCCGTTTTCACTCGCCAAGCAACCTTTCGTGGCGTTAACATCGCGGCCTGAGGGGACAGCATCGGCGTGGCGGACGTCTTCATATCCTACTCGCGGCTCGATCATGAGCGCGTGCAGCCGATCGCCGATCGGCTGACCTCGCTCGGCTACACGATCTGGTGGGACAAACATCTGCGCGCCGGACAAGTGTTCGTCGACGAAATCGAGCGTCAGCTCGACGGCGCCAAGGCGGTGCTGACGGCCTGGAGCAACAACGCCCGCAACTCGACCTGGGTCTATGCGGAATCGAGCCGGGGGCTCGACGCCAACAAGTTTCTACAGCTGCGCCTCGATGCGGTGCGGCTGCCGCTGCCGTTCGAGGCGCTGCAAGTCGCCGACATGAGCGGCGGCAAAAGCGAGTGGGGCACGCTCGAGAATTCACTGACGCAGATCGTGCGCGACCGGCGCCCGCCGCCGCCGCGCGAGCGGCTGCCGACAGCGGGGCCGCTGGCGACGCCGCCGCAAGCCGGCATGCCGCACGTGCTGACGGCGGCGACGACAGCGACGCTGCTGGCCTATAGCGGCGCGGTTTCGGCGACCTACAACGGCGTGATGACGCCGGATCAATTGCAATTGGCGATGGTCGGCGTGCTCGGCGTTGGCGCGGCGTGCACGGCGCTGACCGCGCAGCGCTTGCTCGCAATCCGGCGCGCTGGGGGCTAAAGCGATGGCGACTTCCCTGCTTCAATCCTTTGTCGGCGGCACGCGCGCGATGCTGGCCGCCCAGCTGGTGATCAGCGTCGGCGCCATGGCGCTGGCGGGCTGGACGCTCAGCGTCACCAATCAGCTCATCCGCGAGCGCGATCGTCTGCAGGAGCGGGTGATCCAGCTCGAAGAAAACATCGCTGCGCGCGGCGAAATTCCACCGCCGCCGAGCGCTGTCGCCGTGCCAATCGCGCCGCAAGACCCTCGCGCCAATTATCCCGGGTCCATCGAGGGCGCGGCGCCTGTCGCGCCTGAAGCCGCCGCGCCCGCCGATGGCGCAACGCCTGTTCCCGCCGATCCCGCATCGCCCACGCCCGCCGATCCGCGCAGCGCACAAAACGCCGAACGCACTTCGGAGGCAGCGGCCGAGGCGCCGCGCGATCTCGGCGCAATCGTCGGCAGCCTGATCGGCCCTGCCCCGCCGCTGCGCACCGTCGTTCTGCACGTGCGCTCGCGCGAGGAAGAGCCCGTGGCCGCGCACATCGCCCGCGCCCTGCAAGAGCGCGCCGAAGGCGTGCGCGTGCTGATCCTTGTCATGCCGCCTGGCGATGCGCGCCAATCCGGCTACGCCTATTTCGACGGCCGCCAAAGCCGAGCCGCCGCCGACTTCGTCGCCCGCTTCCACGATGCGGCGCGCGGCATGCAAGTGGCGCAGTGGTCGGCGCAGCTGCGCGGCATCGCGCTGCCGGCGCAAGGCGAATACACCGCCGACCGGCTCGACATCGTGCTGCCCCCGCTGCCACCGCCGCCGGCGCCGGCAGCCGCTGTTGCGGTGGAGCCGAGCCGCTAACGCGCAGTTGCCCCGCCTTGCTTCCGCCCTCGCGGCGGGTCACAAGCCAGCCATGGCCGCCGCCGCCGCCCTTGATTTCGACTGGGCGCCCGAACGGGCGCTGACGCTGAAGGCCGCGCGCCGGCGCTCGCGGCTGATCGCGGCGCTGCGGCGCTTCTTCGTGGCCGGCGCCGGGGCCTCGTTCGCGGCGGTGTTCGTGTTCATGGCGCTCTACGCCATCGAGGGCGGGTTCAACGCCGGCCAGTACGCCGCCGCCGAGCCGCTCCGCATGATCAATCCGCGCTTCATCGGCCGCACCGAGAATGGCGGCCCCTACCAGCTTTCGGCCGAAGTGGCCGAGCGCCCGCGCGGCGAGAACCAGCCGATCGAGCTGATCGCGCCCGTCTATCGGACCGAAGCCGGAACGATCATGCTCGCCCCCCGGGGCATCTATGATGAGGCCCGGCAGACGGTCGTGTTCGACGGCGAGGTGCTGTTTTCCGACCGCGGCGGCAACCGGTTCACCACCCCCAACATGATCGTCGACCTTGAACAGGGCACGCTGACCGGCCGCGGCGGGGTCACCGGCGCCGGGCCCCTTGGCGTGCTCCAGGCCGGCAGTTATGAATTGCGCGACAGTGACCGCGCGCTGGTGTTGAGCGGCGGGGTCCGGGGCCAAATTCCGGACCGCGATCAGCAGAATGAGGAGTCGCCGCCATGAGGCCGTTTCTGATTGCAGCCGGCGCCCTCTTGTTGGCGGGACTAGCCACGCCAGCCCACGCTCAATTGAGCGAAGGCGGCGGACCGGTGTCCTACTCCGCCAACAATCTCGAGTACTTCGACAGCGACCGCCGGCTGGTTTTGGTCGGCGATGTCGACATCGTCCAAAACGACGCGCGCCTGCGCGCCGACCGCATCACGCTTTATTTCAGCGGCTCCAGCGGCGGCGGCCAAGGCCAGGGTCTCGCCTCGGGCGACATCGAGCGCATGATCGCCGAGGGCGAGGTGTTCTACATCCGCCCGCAACAGGACGCGCGTGGTGACCGCGCCGTTTACGATGTGCGCCAGGACAGCGTCACCTTCACCGGCAACGTCATCGTCATGTCGGAAGAGAACGTCATCCGGGGCGAAACATTAGTGCTGCAAATCGGCTCGCGCCGCACCACCATCCGCCCGCAGGCCGGCCAGCGGGTGCGCGGCGTGTTCGTGCCGCGCGAGGGCAATGCCCAGAACCAGGGCAACCGTCCCCAGTGACGTTCGCCGCCTCCCCCAAGGGTTCACGAATTCTTAGCAGCGGCGCCTCGAAATGAGCCCCGAGGGCGCGACACGCCGTTCGACCCAGCCTGAGACCGCCCAAGGCGGCCTCGGCGCGGTTCGGATCGCCAAAAGCTATCGCGGCCGCCAGGTGGTGAAGGACGTTTCGCTCTTCCTCCGCCGCGGCGAAGTCGTCGGTCTGTTGGGCCCCAACGGAGCAGGCAAAACCACCTGCTTCTACATGATCACGGGGCTCGTACGCGTGGACCAGGGGCAAATCTTGTTGGACGGCCAAGACGTCACAACGCTGCCCATGTATCAGCGCGCCCGGCTTGGCGTCGGCTACCTGCCGCAAGAAGCCTCGATCTTCCGTGGTCTGACCGTCGAACAGAACGTGATGTCCGTTGTCGAATTGAGTGAGCGCTCTCACTCGAAGCGGCGCGAGATCGTCGATGGGCTGCTCGCCGAACTGCACGTCGACCACCTGAAAGACGCGCCCGCATCCGCCCTCTCCGGCGGCGAACGGCGTCGAGTGGAAATCGCACGTGCGTTGGCGACACGGCCGTCGTTCATGCTGCTCGACGAGCCTTTCGCCGGCATCGACCCGCTTGCCATCGACGACATCCGCAATTTGATCCTGTTTCTGAAGGATCGCGGCCTGGGCGTCCTGATCACCGACCACAATGTGCGCGAAACGCTCACCATCGTGGACCGGGCTTCGATCATGTTCGATGGCGAAGTGCTGTTCGAGGGTACGCCCGATGAGGTGCGTAACAACCCCGCTGTGCGCGAAAGGTATCTCGGCAAAGATTATCACTAGACGGGGGCCGCGCATGGCGATGACCCCTCGTCTGGAGCTGCGCCAGGGCCAAGCCCTGGTGATGACGCCGCAATTGCAGCAGGCGATCAAGCTGCTGCAGCTTTCCAACGTCGAGCTGCAGGAATTCGTCGAAGGCGAACTCGAGCGCAACCCGCTGCTGGAACGCGAAGAGACCAGCGCCGAAGCCAAGAAGAGCGACGATAGCGGCGACGCGCAGGCGCTCGAATTCGAAAGCGGCGTCGCGCCGGCGGAAGCCGCGCTCGATGTCAGCGTCGCCGACATCGCGCCCGACCTCAGCGCCAACGAATTGGCGGAAGCCGGCGCCGCGCCGATGCAGGATTGGTCGAAGGCCTCGTCGGGCAAGAGCTTCGACGATCTGCCGGGAATCGAGGAAACCCTCGCGAGCGACAAGACGCTCGCCGAACATCTCGACGCGCAACTCACCGAAGCGGGCTTGACGCCGGTCGAGCGCATGATCGGCGGCGTGCTGATCGATGCGGTCGACGATTGGGGCTATATGCGCGCCGACGTGCTGGAGATCGCCGCGCGCATCGGCGCCAGCGACGCCGACGTGCTGCACGTGCTCAAGATCATGCAGGGCTTCGAGCCCACCGGCGTGATGGCGCGCGACATCCCCGAGTGCCTGACGCTGCAACTGAAAGAGCGCGGCCGCTTCGACCCGGCCATGGAAGCCCTGGTCAGCAATCTCGATCTGTTGGCCAAGGGCCATTTCGACCGCCTGATGACGCTTTGCGGCGTCGATCGCGAAGACTTGAGCGACATGATCGCCGAAGTACGGGCGCTGACGCCGAAGCCGGGCGCCGGGTTCGGCGGCGGCGCGGTGCAATCGGTCGCGCCTGACGTCTACATCAAGCAGGCGCCGGACGGCACGTGGCTGGTGGAACTCAACACCGACACCATGCCGCGCGTGCTGATGAACCAGCGTTATTACGCGACGGTGTCGAAGACCGCCAAGCGCGAGGAAGACAAAGCCTTCCTCAGCGAATGCGCGGCCAATGCCTCATGGCTGGTGAAGAGCCTGGATCAGCGCGCCAAGACCATCCTCAAGGTCGCGCGCGAAATCGTGCGCCAGCAGGACGGCTTCTTCGCCCACGGCGTCGCGCACTTGCGGCCGCTCAATCTGAAGACCGTCGCCGCCGCGATCGAGATGCATGAATCGACCGTGAGCCGCGTCACCTCGAACAAATATCTCTCCTGCGCGCGCGGCGTGTTCGAACTGAAATACTTCTTCACCGCCTCGATCAACGCCGCCGACGGCGGCGAAAGCCATTCCGCCGAAGCGGTGCGCTATCAGATCAAGGGCTTGATCGAGAGCGAGACGCCGGTCGAAATTCTAAGCGACGACCGCATCGTCGAAATCCTGCGCGAAAAAGGCATCGACATCGCGCGACGGACGGTGGCGAAGTATCGCGAAAGCCTGCGGATTCCGAGCTCGGTGGAACGCAAGCGGAAGCTGGCGCACGGGCTTTAGGCGCGCCCGCTTTTCGCCGGGAGCGGACCCCACGCATCAATTGTTCGAGGATTGGGGGCGTTTGATCAGGAGCGCGAAAGCAACACAGACAATCGTTGCCGCAAGAAGGTACAGAACCCCGAGGAAGAAGGGCAGAACAAGGCTCACTGGATAATCGTCAGGGATGTGCCCTGCTTCTAAGTGGGCGCGCGTGCGCGCTCGATCTGCCAATATCGCGAGAGGAATCGTGACGACTACGGCACCGGCGATCACCGACCAGCCGAGCAACCGCCTCTGGTTTGCCAGCGCAAACAACCCTGGAACAGAGGCGACGAAAGCCGGAATGCCATAGATGACCACGTATAAGCCGACCAAACCCATGCCGCGATTTCAGCACCAAAACGGCGTTCGGCCAACGTCCGCTTTGGGCCCAAGAGCAGACTCAACCCAACTTCGTCATTCCGGGGCATCGCGTTAGCGATGAACCCGGAACCCAGGGGCAACCAGCACAACGCTGGCCCTGGCCCCTGGCTTCCGGATCGCGCTTCGCGCGTCCGGAATGACGAGAACGATTACGCCTCCACCCGCGCCGCCCATCCCTCGGTCGCCAACATCACCGTCTTCGGGATCGGCTTCTCGCCGCTGAGATAGTACGCGATCATGCGCCGCGACAGTCCGAGCGCTTGCGCGGCGGCTTCTTGCGTCAGGTCGTGCTCGTCCAACCAGGCGCGAAAATCAGCGACAGGCATGATCTCGCCCGCTTGCTCGTCGGCCCAGCGGCGCAATTGCGGCGCGCCGAAATCGACGCCGCTCGGCCATTCGACCGACCAACCATCGGCGCTGACCGCCGCGCGCGCGAACTCAGTCTTCTTCTTCAGCGGCGCCAGCGCCTTGTGCGCCTCGATCACGTCGCGCAGATCGACCGGCGCGACATGGCTGTCATCCCAGGCGATCTCCAACCTTTTGTCGCCGATCACTGCAACGCTCTCGATCTTGCCAATCATGATCCGCTCAACTCGTTCCACTTCGCTTTCAGCAACGCTTGGTTCTGCGCCGCCCATTCCAACGCTTCGCGCAAATCCAACCGACCGCTCATGGCGATGACTTCCAGAGTGTCGATGGCCACCTGTGCTGCGCCCTCGCGGCCCAGGACATGGAAGTGCGGCGGATTGTGATCCGCGAAAAACATCGCGATCTCGGTGCTGGAGAACCGCGCCAATCTCGGCATGAGGTGACATCATATGTGCAACCATTGCACAAGTCAAGAGTGCCAAGCCAGAATGGCGCCGGAGCACACCTGAGAGTATACTCCCCCCATGAACGCGCCCGCGAAGCTCAAGACCTTCACCAGCGCCGAATTCCGGCGCATCGCCCGCGTGGGCGGTTTCGGGCGCGCGCGCGTGGAATTGCGCGGGGGGATGATCGTCGAAATGAGCCCGCAGCACGTTCCCCACGCCAGCGCAAAGCGCCTACTGGCCAAGGCAATCGAAGCCGCAATCCAGCGGGCCAATCTGAGTTGGGTTGTCGATCAAGAGGTCTCAGTCGCCTTCTTCGACGGCTTCGAGCCGGTGCCGGATATCGTGGTCTGGAATCCCGCGGAAGCGCCGGCCGATCTCGACGGACCGGTTCCCGCCGCCGCGGTGAAGCTGATCGTTGAGGTGGCGGACACCAGCCTCGCCGACGATCTGGGCGACAAGCTCGGCGAGTATGCGCGCGGTCAGCTGGCCGAATATTGGGTGGCCGACATCAAGGGCAAACTACTGCTGCGCCATGTCGGCCCGCAGCAGGACGGGTACGCGCGGCGCGAGCCATTGCGTTTCGGCGAAGCCGCGCCGTTGCTCACCCAGCCCGCCTTGATCGTGGACACGAAGGCGCTTGCGTAAGCTGCTCGTCGCGCCGCCGCCGCCGCTCGTCGCAAGCGGTGGTGGAAGCGCAACGCCGCCCGCCGAGCATGCGCGCATGAAAATAGTGGGACTCAGCGCCGCCCTCCTCCTCGCCGCCTGCGCGAGCACGCCAACGCCGGCGTCATCGCAACAAGCAATGTGTCGCCCCGCCGGCTACGAGCGCGCGCAGCTGGACGCGCTGAAAGCGAATGGCTGGACCGTTGCGGGCGACGCGGCGCGAAATGCCCTTGCGCTCGGCCTGGCGGAATGTCTCGGCGATCCCGATCCGGCAGTGCGCGACGGCATCGCCTTCGAGGCGCTGCAGCATTTCATGCGCAACACTCTGCTCACGCGCGAAACGCTGGCGGCGCTGAACGCAGACTTGCAGGCCAAACTCACCGCGCCCGATCCGCACGGCTTTCAGCGGCCGTTCGCGGCGCTGGTGCTGGCGGATGTCGCCCGCACCGATCGCATCGAGCCGTGGATGAGCGCAGCGCAGCGCGCGCAATTGATCGATGCGGCCATCGCGTACCTGCGCAGCGTCAGCGACTATCGCGGCTTTACGCCTGGCGAAGGCTATCGCCACGCCGTCGCGCACGCGAGCGACCTGATGCTGCAACTCGTGCTCAATCCCGCCGTTTCAAAACCGGATCTCATCCGCATTCGCGATGCGATCGCAACGCAGATCGCGCCAGCAAGCCATTCTTACATTCACGGCGAGAGCGAGCGGCTGGCGGCGCCGATCCTCTACATGGCCACCCGCAACGTCTTCGACGAAACCGAGTGGACAGCATGGTTCGCCGAGCTTGCGAGCCCAGGATCGCTCGGCGCCTCATGGGATGGCTGGTTTCTCTCCGAGCAAGGTCTTGCACGGCGGCACAATCTGATGGCGTTCCTGAACGTCGTGCACGCGAATGTGACGCTCAGCCAAAATCCGGCGTTCGCGCCGATGCGCCCCGGCGTCGCCGCCGCCATTCGGGCCTTGCCTTAAGCTGCGCGCTTCGAGCGCAGCAGCAGCACTTGCCCCGCCAACACCAGAGCGACGCCGCCCAACGCCAGCAATCCCCAGCTCTTGCCTTCGAACAGCGCCGAAACCAGCATCGCGACCGGCGGCGTCAGCGCGGAAATGTAGGAAGCGGTGGCGTAACCGCGCCGGCGCGCCAAGCCGTAATAGAGCGCGAACGCGATCACTGATCCGACCACCGACAAATGTAACAGCGAAAGAATGTAGGGGGCGGTGAATTCGAATGCCCAGGTCTTGCCGGTGAGAAACGCAAACACGGCGAGCAGCGCCGCGCCATAGGCCATCGCCCAGGCGGTGGAGGCGATGACGCCGGCGCCCGCCAGCTCGCCGCGCCGCGCATAGACGTTGCCCACGGCGGCGGCCAGAACGCCGGCAAGCGTGAGGCCGATACCGGTCAAAGCCCGCGTGCTCAACTCGGCGTTGGCGATTTCCTCCCAGGAGAGCAGCCCGACGCCAATGACGCCCAGGCCCGCCGCCGCCCAAGCGAGAAGCGGCGCGCGCTGGCCGAACGCCACGCGGAACACGGCGAGATTCACGAACGCCAGCGCCGCGAAGACGACAGCAACGACGGCGGAGGTGATGCGCTCCTCGGCCCAATAGACGAACGCATAATCGATCGCGAACGTGAACACGCCGACGCCGAACGCCGCCAGATGCTGCGCGCGGTTCAAGCCCAGCGCTTCGCCGCGCAGCGCGCCCCATGCGAACAGCAGAGCCGCAGCCAGCGCGAAGCGATAGACGATCGATATGACGGGATCGACGATGCCCAATTGCAGCGTGATCGCAAACCATGTGGTTCCCCACGCGAGCGTGCACACCGCGATGGCGACCCAATCGAGCCATTGCACGCGCAGCGGCGAATCAGTCGGCGTGAATTTGCTTGCGCTCCGGTCGGCGCTCATGTCGGCTCCCCGGCGCCAACATGGTGGTTAAGCCGCGTAAGTCAAAGACCAGCGTTCGCAGATGCGGCGAGATGCAGCCTGCACATGCGCTTTCGCTAGCGCAACGCGTTGACCGCTGGGCGCCGCGGGCCTACGTTTGACTTATGGCATCGGGGCGCCTTAGGGGGCGGGCCCGGCCCCGAGAGCGCCTGGCCAGACCAAGGAGGCTCCTTCATGCGCATACAAGTCGCCGGACGGCAGATGGATGTCGGCGAAGCGCTCAGAACTCGTATCGAGAACGAACTCGCCAGCGGCGTCGGCAAGTACTTCAACCGCGTGACCGACGCTGTTGTCACAGTCGCCAAGAATGGCGGCGGGGTTGGCATTGCGGTGGATTGTTCCGTCCACCTGCCCTCTGGGATTTCACTGCAATCGGAAGGCCATGGCGCCGACGCCCACAGCGCCTTCGATGACGCGCTGGGCAAACTCGAAAAGCGGGTGCGCCGCTACAAAAGACGACTGCGAAATCACCACGCCGACCACAAATCTCCCCTTCCAGCCGAGACCGCTTCGGCCTATGTGCTCGCGCCTCTAAAGGAAGAAGAGGATGACGGCGGCGAAGCGCCGGCCAATGGCGAGGCGGCGCCGCTCGTGATCGCCGAAGCCACCAAGCCGGTGCGAACCATGACGGTGTCCACGGCCGTGATGCAGCTCGATTTGCGCGAATCGCCGGCGCTGATGTTCCGCAACGCCGCTAACGGCGAACTGAACGTCGTCTACCGGCGGCCGGACGGCAACATCGGCTGGATCGATCCGGGACGCGGCGGCAAGCGCGGCTGAACCGCGCCGCTTTGATTAGGGTGTGAGTTGAGTGAACGACCTTAGCGATCTGGTTGCGGCGGACGCCATTTTGCCGCGCTTGCTGGCGACATCACGGCGCCAAACGCTGCAGCTCATGGCCGACGCGCTGGCCAAGAGCGCCGGCATCGATGCGCGCGCAGCGTTCGATTCCGTGCTGATCCGCGAGCGGCTCAACGGCACCGGCCTCGGCGAAGGCGTGGCGACGCCGCACGGGCCGCTCGCCGGCCTGAAGCGGCCGATCGCGGCGTTCGCGCGCCTCGATCCGCCGCAGGATTTCGAGGCGATGGACAATCGCCCCGCCGATCTGGTGTTCATGCTGCTGTCGCCGCCCGATAAGAGCGCCGATCATTTGAAAGCGCTCGCCCGCATTTCGCGTTTCTTGAAACATCCGGACGTGCGCGAAAGACTGCGCGCGGCGCGCGGCGCCGACGAGCTCTACGCGCTGATTTCCGGCGCCGTGCACAGCGACGCCGCATGATGACCGCAGCCGACAGGCTGTTCTCGTATTTTCCGCTGCTGATGACGGCATTGTCGCTGGCGGCGCTGGGTGTATTTGCGCAATGGCCCTCTGTGTGGAGCGCCGCGCTGCTGCTGTTCGTGCTCTACGGGCTGGCGCCGATCGTGCAGCGCGTGATGTTCCGCTGGGCGCCTCTGAAGCAGGGTATCGGCTGCATCGACGGGCGCACATTCTGTCCATGGCTCGCCAGCCACCACATCCAGGCGTTCTACGATGCGCTGCCTTATCTAGAATCGCTGCTCCGCGTGTTCCCTGGTTTCTATTCAATGTGGCTGAGGATGTGGGGTTCGCGTGTCGGCTACGGCGTCGAATGGCCTGTGCGCATCGACGTGCTCGACCGCGGGCTGATGGATATCGGCAACCGCGTCGTGTTCTCGCGCGAGGTCGAGCTTGCCGCCCATGCGCGCAAGAAGATGGAGGGCGGGCGCTCTCGCGTGCTGGTGCGGACAGTGCGCATCGGTTCGCATGCCTTCATCGGGTCAGGCGCGCGACTGGGGCCAGGCGCCAGCGTGCCGTCGAACGCCAGCGTCCCGGACATGGCGGTGGTCGGGGTCAATGAAGTGTTCGGCGACGCCGTACGCCATCACGAGCAAGCGGAAGCGGAATTTGCCTTAAGCTGAGGTTGACGGGTCCGGCTCGTCGTTAGTTCGTTCGCTGAGCCGAGATTGCAGCTCGCGATTCCTATCCTCTATGCGTCTGGCGACTTTGCGCACGCGTGCAAGCTTTTGCTGCGCCGTCTTCGCTTGATTGATGCTTTCATCGAGCCGCTGGCGGAGCAGCGCTTCGCTCTGCCGCAATACCCCCAGCTTGGCGTTGGCCGCGTGTACTGCCGCTTCCAAGCCGGCGACACGCTCGCGCATCTTGTTTTCGGCAGCGCGCATGCTCTCGATTTTCTCCGCCCGGGCCTTGGTGGCGTCGCGCAGCTTCGATTCGAGGTTCGCCAACCGCTCCTGCAATTCCTGATTGGTCGCGCGCAATCTGGCGATCTTGTCGGTATGCTCTTCGGTCAAGCGATCGCGACCCTCGACGGCTTGAGAAAGTGACTTAACTGCTGTCTCGGCGCCGAGCGCGCGGCTGCGGGTTTCGAGCCAAGCCCGCTGCATGGCGCGGACGGCGTCTTCGGGGGCCACATCCGACTCGCGTCCCACCACGCTGCGGGCAGCCTCCAGCAGATGCCGCTCGAGGGCGTCCGCTTCCTGCAGTTCTTCACTCTGCGAAAGCACCACCCGCAGCAGCGCCAGGGCGGCGAGATCTTCCGGTTCCATTGCCGCGCGAGCCGTCGCCTTTAAAGCCTCGCTCAGACGCCCATCGCCCTCACGCGCCAGAAACAGATTGCCGCTAAAACTCTCCTCCAGCCGGGGCAAAGGCGCCGGTCCATCGACGCCGCGTCGATGCAGCCGAAAGCCCTGGCCGGAAAGCGTCTTGAGACTCTCCTCCAGCTCCGCCCAGCGCGCCGCGTCCAGATTTTTGTGTGAGAATTCGAACTGCACGATCGGCGCGCGCGAACGCGTGAGCAAGGCTCTGGCGCCGCGCAGAACCGCGGCTTCCCCGCCCTCGACGTCGATTTTCAGAAGATCGATCGAGCGCACATCTCCCAGCGCCTCGTCGAGCGAGACAACGTCCACCGCAACCGCTTCGCTCGCCGCGAGACGCTGCGTTCGGTGCAATGAACTCATTGAGACATCGCGCCCGATGTTGAGTTCGGCCTTGCCCGATGCGTCGGCGACGGCGGTGCGCGCTGCAGCGATTGTCTCCGCCAATCCGTTGGCGATGATGTTCTGGTCCAACGCCGCGAAAGCGTCGGGCGCCGGCTCGAAGGCAAAGACGCGGCCGAACGGGCGGGCATAGGCCGCTGCGCTCAAGGCGTAGAGGCCGAAATTGGCGCCGACATCGACAATCACGCTGCCCGGCCTGACCAGACTCATGAAGGCGCGAAAGTCACGCGCTTCCGGCAAGTGGCCCGCCGCAACGGTAGCGGCGAAAACGTCGCTGCCGTCGGCGGTGAACGACAAACCCAGACGACTGGAAAAGTTGATGAGCCGATCGCCAAAGAGCGCGCGAACCCGCGGCGTGGTGAGAGCCGACAGCGCGATCGCCAATCTCGGATCCCGCTCCGCCGCCGCCTCCCCCAGACGCAGCATGCCCGCAAGCTCGGGATCGGGCGCTTGCCCCGCCAAAGCGAAGGCTCGCGATGAGGCGAACTGGCGCCTCAGAAACTCAAGCCCACGGGAGATCACAGCAGCGCGCTCTCACAATTGACCCGGCAAGACCGGCATTCTAGGCAAAGCCACACTCGCACGACGGGTCCACACACATCTCTGTAAGAACGCCGCCCCCATCTGCACAAGCCCCAACGGTTATTGTGACTGGGGCCGGCGGCTTCATCGGCGCGCATGTCGCCGGCGACCTCGCTCGATCAGGTTGGCGCGTCGCAGCGGCGGGGCATGCGGGCCGCCCCTGCCCGAGCGCTGCAGCGGCGCGCTGGGGCGCGCTGACGCCGGAGTCGCTGGAACACCTCAACCAAGCGATCGGCGGCGCCGACGCGATCATCCACTGCGCCGGCGGCTCGTCCGTTGCGGCGTCGTTGCGCGATCCCACGGCGGACTTCGAACGCACGGTCACGTCGACTCAGCGTGTGCTCGAATTCATGCGCACGCATGCCCCCGCGGCGCGTCTCGTGCTCATGTCGAGCGCGGCCGTCTACGGCGCGGCTGGAACCGAGCTGCTCCATGAAGGATTGCCGAAGCGCCCGGTTTCTCCATACGGCGAACACAAAGCACGGGCGGAAGATTTGGTCGCCGAGTGGAGCGCGCAATACGGGCTCGACGCAACGGCGCTGCGTCTCTTCTCGGTGTACGGTCCCGGTCTGCGCAAGCAAGTGCTATGGGAACTCAGCCGCCGCGCGCTGACTGGCGAAAATCCCCTCACTCTGTTCGGCTCCGGCGAAGAGCGGCGCGACTTCATCGCCATCGGCGACGCCGCGCGGCTCATCGCCCGCGCCGCTGACCCAAGCCTGCGGCCGCCGCCAACCCTGAACGGCGGCAGCGGCCGCGCCACAAGCGTGCGCGACCTGGCGGAGCGCCTTCTCGGCGCTCTAGGAATCTCAGCAGAGCTCGCATTCTCGGGCGCCGCAAAAGCCGGAGACCCGGACAGCATGGTCGCCGACATGACCCGCGCGACGGCCTTCGGCTTCGCGCCAACGGCAATGCTCGAGGACGAACTGGCCCGCTACGCCGCCTGGGTCCGCAATCAAACCTAGGCCTGCAGCGCCAGCACGGCCGCCGGGTCGGGGTCGGGCGGCAAGCGGCGCGGGCGCGCGCTCTGGCGCAAATGATAGGGCTTGCCGCGGGTGAGCCACGGGTCAAGCAAGCTTACATGGCGCGAGGCGATGGTGTTGTGCCAATCGCGCGCAAGCAGACCGTTGAACTCTTTGTGGCTGTTGAGGCTGAATTTCGGGCCCAACGCGTCGCGCGCCGCCTTCCACGATGCGCGTCGCAGCCAATAGAACAGGTCGTAGCGGCCAAAATCGCCGTATTTGGCGGCGTACAAGCTTTCGGACTTCCGGTGCTGCTGCTGCAACGCCGCCCATTCTGGCGTGTTCCTGTCTGCCGGCCAGTTGCGATAATGGTGGATCGCGACCACGCGCGTGTAGACGACATCCTTACCCGCATAGAGCACCTTCGCGGTAAGGTCCGGGTCGATGCCGTAGAATCCGAAGGTTTCGCTGAAATAGCCGACGTCGCGCAGCACCTGTGTCGGCAACACGCCCTGGTTCACGTTCAAAATGCCGGCTTTTGAAATGCCGCCGATATAGGGCGCCTTGACGAATGGCCCCTCTTTGTCGCGCACCTTGAGCCCGACCATGCCGATGCGGCGATCGCTCTCCAGAATATCCAGCGCGACATCCAGGCCGCCGTTGACGACCTCGTTGTCGTCGCTGAGCCACGCCGCGTACGGCGTGTCGAGGCTGCGGAACACATCATTGTAGGCCTTGGCCTGGCCAAGCTTGCGTCCCGCCAAGATCGGGACGAGATCGGGCGCGGCGCTGGCGCGGAGATAGTCCTCGGTGCCGTCGGTCGAGCCGGCGTCGGTGACGTAGATGACGGTCGGCGCGCGGGTCTCGCGGCGGATGCTGTCAATGCAGCGCCTGATCTGATCGAGCCTGTTGAACGTGCCGACGACCACCGCCAGACGCGGCGCGGCAGCGGGCTTTGTCGTCTTCTCGGCGGCGTTCATCCCGGGCCGGCATTACCCCCTCCGGGCTCGCGGAACAACCTTGCGGCGCTGAGTAAGGTTGCACAGCGCCGGAGCTTGCGAGAAGAAAGGCGCGAGAATGTGGGGAAAAGCGAATGGCGGCGGACCGGGACTCCCTCATCGGGCAGATTGCCGCGTTCATCGACGGCTTGTTCGCCATCGGACGCTCGCGCCCGCAGGCGCCGCCGGAGGCGCACCTCCGCTATCTCGCCGACGCCGAGGTTGGTCCCATACGTCCGCGCACACGGCGGCAGCCCGCCGCTTCTCCCGGCCGGCCGCCGAATATCGACGACCGCGCCGAGGTTTCTGTGGTGTTGGGCAGCTACAATCGGCGGCCGTTGCTGCAGCACGCCATTCGCTCAGTGCGCGACAATTTCGATGGCCTGCGCGGCGAGATCGTGGTGGTCGACGGCGGTTCGAAAGACGGTTCGATCGAGTGGCTTGCCGAGCAAACTGACATCGTGACAGTCGTTCAACACAATCGCTACGAGCATCAGGGCCAAGCGCGGCGGCGCATGACCTGGGGCCAGTTCATGAATATCGGTTTCCGCGCTGCCAGCGCCGAGCGCATCGTAATGATTTCCGACGATTGCTACTTGTTGCCCAACGCCATTGGCGCCGCGTTGCAGCGCATGGATGAAGCTGCGCGGGCGGGCGTCAATGTGGGCGCCTGCGCCTTCTATTTCCGCAATTGGCCGGCAGAGTCGGACTATTACGTGCAGCGGACCTTGGGCGGCAATTTGATGGTCAATCATGGTATCTACACGCGCGCCGCGCTGCACGCCGCCGGCTACGCCAACGAAGACGATTTCGCCTTCTACAAAGCCGACAGCGACCTCTCGTTGGCGATCTGGCAGGCGGGCTTCGCCATCATCGATGCGCCAACCTCAATTTGCGAGCATTATATGAGCGCCGAAGAAGCCGCGCGCGTTTCGAACAACGCGGCGATGGACTTCGACCGCGATCAATTGCGCAAGAGGTGGCCCGAACTCGTCGAGCGCAACGGCGTTCGAAAAATGGGCAAGAAAATGCTCAATTGGCGCGATCCGCAGCGGACGGCGGAGCGCGTGTTCGGCGATCAGGCCGCAGCCTAATCGATACTTGCGTCTTCATCCTGCTGCGGCAAAGCAGGAGCGGGCGCCGCCGCAGGACGCCGCGCAAAGGCGCTTAAGCCCGGCACGTTGATGGCGCCGTCATAGACGTCGATCTCGGCGCCCTCGAACGACGCCGCCACCGGCTCCACGCGCCCAGCCAGGCAGTCGCCAAGGAAATGTTCGAGCACGGCAAGATAGGAGAGCCGGTTCTGCGGACGCATGAGCCTGCGACCCTCTTGCGGGAAAACGAGATAGGTGAGCTTGCCATGCGGGCGCACAGCCTGCGCCAGCTGGTCGCTCTCGGCGCGCGTAAGGCGCGGGTCGCGGAGGCCCGAGGCGATCAGCAGCGGCGCACGGATGCGCAGCGCATGAAACAGCGGCGAGCGCTCACGTAGTGTTTGCCGCCCGACCTCAACGCGCGCATCGGCGACGCGGCGGTATAGCGCCTCGCGCTCGGCTTGTGGCGACACATCGAGCATGGCGAAGAGATTGGCGGGCCCGGCGAAGCTTGCGCCGCACTGGAAGCGGTCGGTGAAAGCAAGCGCTGAAAGCGCGGCATACCCGCCGAAGCCCTCGCCCACGATGGCGACACGATCCGGCTCGGCGACGCCTTGAGCCGTCGCCCATTGCACCGCGTCGAGCAGATCGTTCTGCATGGCGCGGCCCCATTGGCCGTTGCCGGCGTTGAGAAAGGCGGCGCCAAATCCGGCCGAACCGCGGTAGTTCACGCTCAGCGCCGCATAGCCGCGATTGGCCAACCATTGATGCAGAGCGTTGAGCCCATAGGACTCCCGCGACCACGGCCCGTCATGCGGCAACAGCACCAGCGGCAGCGGCCGCTCCGGCCGCGCATCGCCATTAGCGTCCGCGCCGCCGGGCAGAGTAAGATACGCGACCAGCGTCAGCCCGTCGCGCGCCGTAATCTCCAGCGGCGCCATTGGCTGCAACGCGGCCTGCTGCAAATCCGGGCGATGGGAAAACAGCGACGTGATCCGTCGCCCCGCCGGCCCGGCGCGATCGAACAAGTACGAGCGCGGCGGCGTCGTTGGCCCCTCCTCCAGCACGACCCAGCGCGTGTTGTCGGCGCTGCGCGACACGACCGTGAACTCGCCAATGAGCTGGCGCTCAAGGAAATCGAGGTCGGCCCGGCTGTCGGCATTGAGCGCGCGCCAGTCGCGGCGCAGATACTCGGTGGCGAAGGCCTGCGGCGCGCCGGTGGCTTCGTCGATCCAAACATCGACAACATCGGCGCCGGCGCCTTCGCCCAACAGCGTGCGTGCCCCCGTCACAGCGTCCACGCGCCACAACGCCACTCGATCGCGCGGCGGCGCATCCGGGGCGCCGCTTGAATCGAGCATCAGAAAGCTTCGCCCGTCGGCCTCGAACCCGATCAGACGCAACGACAGAGCGTGCTCGAACGGCACGGTGAACAAGGTCGAGGCGCGCCCGCGCTCATCGAAAGCAACCACGTCGGCGCCGCCATCGCGCGTCGGCCGCACGCCAAGGCGCACATTGTTCTGACGGTCGAGCAAAAAACTTCGATAGCCGGTATTGCGCAGCAGGACCGTGCGCGCGCCGGTAGCTAGGTCTATGCGTACAACATCAGGCCAAGCGCGATCGCGCTCGTTCAGCGTAACCACAACCGCGCCGGGATCGGCGGCGCCGACCCCTAAAATGTCCGCCCGGAGCCCGGCGGGCGTCAGCGCTCGCGCGCCGCCTGCGACGTCGACGGCAAACAGCCGCCAGTTCTCGTCGCCGCGGTCGTCCTGGAGGTAGAGCAGGGTCGAACCGTCGGCGGCCCAGCGATACGCAGAGAGTCCGCGCGTGCGTTCATCAGTGACCGGGCGCGGCTGATCCATGGCGTCGGCAGACACCACCCAGAGATTGGTCACTCCGTCGCGGGGAGCGAGGAAGGCGATGCGGTCGCCGCGGGGGGATATCTGCCCATTCTGCCGGGCGGGTTCGCCGAAGAGCGCAGCGCGCGCAATCAGCGGCGCATCCGCCTGGGGTGGTACGGCCACGCGATCCGAATCCCCGCAGCCGGCAGCTGCGAGGGCGAGCCCAAAGGCGGCCGCCTGGGCGCAAAGTCTGGTCGTCCACGTCCCCACCCTGGAACCTTACAATCCCGTCATCCGCCCGCCAACTCGCATGGCTGACAGCGTGTTCACCTTTGCGGCAGGGGTGCGGCGGCGGCTGCCGGCCGGCCCGAACTGGGCTGTTTTGACACCCCGCCCGGCGCACCCTATTCCACTGCCGCTTTGGCCCAATCGACTCAATCTCCCGCCGCCACCGGCGCCCTCGTGCTCGCCGATGGTTCCATTTTCCTGGGCGAAGGTTTGGGGGCCGTCGGCGCCGCCGAAGGCGAGGTCTGCTTCAACACGGCAATGACGGGGTACCAGGAAATCCTGACCGACCCCTCCTACGCCGCCCAGATCGTCGTCTTCACCTTCCCGCACATCGGCAATGTCGGGACCAACGACGCCGACACCGAAACTTCCTCACCGGCGGCGGCGGCCGCGGCGCGCGGCGCCGTCTTCCGCACGCGCCCGACGCAACCCTCCAACTGGCGTGCTGAAGACAACCTCGATGCTTGGCTCAAGAAGCGCAACGTCATCGCCCTCGCCGGCCTCGACACGCGCGCGCTGACCAAGCGCATCCGCGAGCGCGGCATGCCGAACGCGGTGATCGCGCACGCGCCCGACGGCAAGTTCGATCTGGACGCTTTGAAAGCGCGCGCCAAAGCGTGGAGCGGGCTCGACGGACTGGACCTCGCCAAGGACGTGACGACGGCGCAAAACTACGTCGTCGCCGAGAAACGCTGGCAATGGCCGGTGGGCGTGGCGCCGGCAGCGAAACCGAAATTCACCGTCGTGGTCATGGATTATGGCGTCAAGCGCAACATCCTGCGCGCGCTGGGCGACATCGGCGCCAAGTGCATCGTGCTCCCCGCGACAGCGACGGCGGAAGAAGCGCTGGCGCACAAGCCGGACGGCGTGCTGCTCTCCAACGGCCCGGGCGATCCGGCCGCGACCGGCAAATACGCCGCGCCGCAGATCAAGAAGCTGGTCGAGAGCGGCGTGCCGGTGATGGGCGTGTGTCTCGGCCATCAGATGCTGGGCCTGGCGCTCGGCGCGCGCACGATGAAGATGGCGCAAGGCCATCACGGCGCCAACCATCCCGTACAAGACAAAACCACCGGCAAGGTCGAGATCGTGTCGATGAATCACGGCTTCGCCATCGATCCGAAGACTTTGCCCAGGGGCGTGAAGGAAACCCACGTGTCGCTGTTCGATGGCTCCAATTGCGGCATCGAACTCGAAGGCATGCCGGTGTTCAGCGTGCAGTATCACCCCGAAGCCTCCCCTGGCCCGCAGGACAGCCACTATTTGTTCGAGCGCTTCGCCAAGCTGATGGCGAAAAAGGCGAAGGCGGCTTAGCCTCCGGGAGGCAAAATCTGGCCAGGAACGTGCTGCCAACCAGCATTGGCAAACGCGGGGTGCGGTGAGGCGGTGTGAGCAATGGTTCTGCTGCCGCTGTAATACAAGCTACACATCTCTTCGCGGACTCGCGAACGCGTACTGAGCGCGTTATTCTGCTCAGGCGGGATGGATCATGCGGCTTTTGCTTTCAGCATTATTTGCCGGCGTGCTGTGCAGCGCGCAGCCGGCGTCTGCCCAAGCGCTTCCCGACAACGTCCGCGCTGCTGGAGTCACCGTAGCACAATGGCGTGCGGTGCAAGACGAAGTGCAGCGAGCCGCTGCCGCGCGCGGCGCGTCGGAGCGCGCCTTGGCTGCGGTGGCAGAACGGGTCAGCGCCAACCTCGTCGTCAACGGCCGCTTCGATCTCGATCAAGTTCTAGTTTCCATCGACGAGCGCGCCCAACAGGTGGCCGAGTTGCAAAGTCAGCTCACGGCCATGCAACAAGCGGACGATCCAGCGGTGGCGGCGCTGTTGTCACAAGCTCGCGCGGCAATAGAAGTGGGCGATCTCACGCGCGGCGATCAGCTCTTGGCGCAGGCCGCACAAAGCGATCTTGCCGGCATTGCGCGGGACCGCGCGCGACTCGCTGCCCGGCAGACGCGTGCGGCGCAAACCGTCGGCGAGCGCGGCCGTTTGGCTTACATTGCTGCTGATTACCTGAGCGCGGCGACGTTCTATGCGCAGTCGGCCCAGACTGCCCCGGACAGCGACGCCCATGGGCAATGGATGTATCGAAGACTTCAGGCGGCGTCCCTCCTTAAACGCGGCGAATTGTTCGGCGAGACCACCCACTTGCGGGAGGCAGTACGCATCTACCGAGAAGTGTTGCCGCTCGTTCCGCGCGCCATGCACCCCGCCGATTGGGCAATGACGCACCATTATATGGGCCACGCGCTTCGCGTTCTTGGCGAGCGCGGTGACAATCAAGCCCTAGAAGAGTCCATCATCGTGTTTCGCGCCGCGCTGGAGGTGCGAACGCGGAGCGACGCCCCCAGCGATTGGGCGACAATTCAAGGCGGTCTCGGTACAGCCCTGTTTGTGCTCGGCGATCGGGGCAATGACCAAGCCCTCCGGGACGCCATCGTGGCGTTTCGAGCCGCCATCGAAGTTGACACGCGCGAACGCGCTCCTGCTCTTTGGGCAATCCATCAAACCAATTTGGCCAATGCGCTTCGCGTGCAGGGGGAACGCAGCGGTGCGGAGCAGCCGCTGCGCGAGTCAGTCGCGGCGTATCGGGCGGTGCTCGAGATTTGGACCTCGACAAACAACCCCGAGCGTTGGGCGCTTGTTCAAGCTAATCTTGGCAACGCACTCATGAGGCTCGGTGATGAACAGGCCGTCCATGACGCCATCACAGCCCACCGAGCGGCGCTTGAGGTGCACACGCGTGAAAGGTCGCCGGTCCTGTGGGCCCGAGGTCAAAACAATCTGGGAGTCGCACTTACCAAGTTGGGCGAGCGTGGCGACGACCAGGCGTTGCGTGACGCGGTCTCCGCTTTTCGCGCTGCCCTAGAAGTGCGCACGCGAAGCGAAGACCTGCACGGCTGGGCGGACTCACAGCTCTGCTTGGCCAACGCCCTAGGGATGCTGGTCGATCGCGGTGACAGTTCCCATCTGGACGAAGCTCTGGCTTCGGCTCATGCCGCGCTTGAGGGCTATCAGCAAACACATGACGCCTTCTGGATTGGTCAAGCCCAAACTCTGATCGGGGCGTTGGAAGCGATGCGTTGACGACAGATGAAGGCCTCGGTTCGCCCAACCGATATTGTGCCCGGGGGCTCATGTCTGTTCCCGGCGAAATTTGGGCCTCGTCATTCCGGGTTCGCGACTTTTTGCCGTTCTGTTCGAACTTCGGAAGGCGCGGAACCACCGAAGAGCAGCATAGCTATTCTGTACTTCGCTTCACCACTAAACCGGGCACGCGCTTGGCCAATTCCGTCATCACCATGCGGCGAACATCATCGAGCAGCGCCTGCGGAATATAGCCGTAGATGGCGGTCTTCGGCGAGCGCTTCGGGATCGCGCGCAGATCCGGTCCCGGCCAGACGAAGCGATTGAGCGTGGCGAGGCTGATCCAGTTTTGCTTGGCGTCGAGTCCGAGGTGGGCGCGCACGCGGGCTGGCAGCGCAACCGCCAGCTCACCGGCGTGCGGCGGCTTGGTTGTGATCGGCGCCACGACCACTTCCTCACCTTCGGCCAGCAGCACGACGACAACGACCGGTCTGTCCTTGGCGCCCTCCTCCTGCCCACGGTCCGCTTCGCGCCGCCACAGGAAGGCGTAGCGAAGCACAAGGCCTGCCTCAGGCCTTGCGGGGAGCATTGCGCGCGCGCCTGGACCTCGACCTGGGCTTCATCAGATGATCGAGAGCTTGCGCGGCCGGCGTCGGCTGCGCTTGCGCCAATGCTTGCAGCAATTCGACCGCCTCGTGGGGCGCGGTTTCGTTCAAGACGATCACTCGCCGGTCCTGGGCGCGCAAACGCTCGTACTCGGCGGCGGACAACACCACCAACTCGTCGCGGCCGTAACGTGTCACCACGACCGGCCCCTGGCGCGCCGCATCGGCGTAACGGCCGACATTGTTTTGGAACTCGGCCGCAGGCACTCTGGTGACATTGGACATAATTGCTATCTTAGCTAAGATAGCGGAAACTTCAAGCCACATCGCCGTGACGCCCATCCACCTTCCTCCCCGCGTCGCTCTCGCGCCCATGGCCGGCGTGACCGACATTCCGTTTCGCTACAAAGGCGCCCAGCAGGCGCTACAGCGCACTTGAGATGGCGGCGACTTGCATGGTATACAATTTTTTGTATAATACCGTCCGATGACCACGAACTCGCCGAAGCCCATCACGTTCGTCGGCGGGTCGCTCGACGATCTTCGCGCGTTTCCGCAAGCGGCGCGGCGGATGGCGGGCTTCCAGCTCGATCGGGTTCAACACGGCGCGAACCCGACCGACTGGAAACCGATGAGCGACATCGGCGCCGGGGTTCGGGAAATCCGCATTCACGATGCGGATGGCGCTTTCAGGGTGATCTACGTGGCTAAGTTTGCCGATGCCGTATACGTGCTTCACTGCTTCCAAAAGAAGTCGCAGCGCACCGGCAAGCAGGACATCGAATTGGCAAAAAGCCGCTACAAGCAATTGTTGCAGGATTTGAAGGCATGAAAGCTAAGCGATTTGCCAGCGTTTGGGACGCCATCGAAGAAACGCCAGGCGAAGCGGAGAACATGAAGCTCCGCGCTAAACTGATGCGCGTCATTATCGACACCATCGCGCGCGAGGGATTGAGCCAGGCTCAAGCCGCCAAGCTCTTGGGCGTAACGCAACCGCGCGTTTCCGATCTGGTACGCGGAAAGACGGACCTCTTTAGCGTCGATACGCTCGTCAACATGCTCGCCGCCGCCGGCCTGCGCGTCGATCTGAAGATCGCGCGGCAGAGATAAGGCGCGCAGGTATGCTTCCACCCCGCGTCGCGCTCGCGCCCATGGCCGGCGTGACCGACATTCCGTTCCGCCGCCAAGTGAAGGCGTTTGGCGGGCGCTATTGCGTGTCGGAGATGGTGGCGAGCGAGCAGCTGGCGCGCGAACGCATCGACATGGTGCGCCGTGCTGCGGGCTTCGGCGTGATTTCTCCGCTGGTGATTCAACTCGCCGGCCGTGAAGCGCATTGGATGGCGGAGGGCGCACGCCTTGCCGAAGACGCCGGCGCCGATGTGATCGACATCAATATGGGCTGCCCGTCCAAGAGCGTGACCTCCGGCCTCTGCGGCTCGGCCTTGATGCGCGATCCCGACATGGCGCTGAGACTGGTCGAAGCGACGGTGAACGCGACGAGGCTGCCGGTTACGCTCAAGATGCGCCTCGGCTGGGATCACGCCAACCTCACCGCGCCCGACATCGCCAAGCGCGCCGAAGGCGCCGGGGTACGCATGATCACTGTGCATGGCCGCACGCGACAGCAATTCTACACCGGTTCGGCCGATTGGGCGGCGATCGCGCCAGTGGTGGGCGCGGTGAGCATTCCCGTGATCGCCAATGGCGATATTGCAAGCGCCGCCGATGCGCGCCGCGCGTTGGCGCTCTCCGGCGCCGCTGGCGTGATGATCGGCCGCGCCGCGCAAGGCAAACCCTGGCTGCCAGGCGCGATTGAACACGCTTTGACGCACGGCGGCGAAGCAGCGCCGCCCTCGCGCGAACATCTGCTCGACTCACTGCTCGCCCTCTACGACGACACGCTCGACTTCTATCCGGAGAAGCTCGGCGTGCGCGTCGCCCGCAAACACATCGCCTGGAGCATCGATGCGGTCCTCGGGCCGGAGGCGCGCGAAATGCGCAAAGCCATCTGCACGCTCGAAGATCCCAAGCGCGTGCGCGCGGAACTGATCGCGCTGTTCGCCTGCGCGCCGGAATTGGCGGCGGCGTGATTGCCGGCGAGACGCCGGCGCTCCATAGTCCGCCCATGACCAAGCCCGCGCTTCTCGTGCATCCCCCGCTCGGCCTGTTCGAGCTTCGCCTCACCGATTACGAGGTGGTGCACTGGCCAACCGAGCGCCGCGACATCCGCGCCGCCGTGACCATCGGCCATGTCGGCATTTCGAACGCCATGATCGATGCGCTGCCCGAACTTGGCGCCATCGTCTGCTTCGGCGTCGGCGTCGACGGCATCGATCTCGACTATGCCAAGAAGCGCGGCATCGCCATCAGCCATGGCCGCGACATCAATCACGAAGATGTCGCCGATGTCGCCATCGGCCTGATCATTGCGCGGTTGCGGCTCTTCACCGAAGGCGAGAAAGTGTTGCGCGAGGGGACGTGGACGCCGCCGCTGGCGGTGCCGCCGCAGAAGCGTCTGCGCGGACGCAAGCTCGGCATTGTCGGCATGGGCGCCATCGGCTCGGCCATCGCCCATCGCGCGCAGGCGTTCGGCATGGAAATCAAATGGTACGGGCCCCGCGCGAAGCCCGATGTCGCGCACGCCTACGAGCCGAGCCTCAAGCACCTCGCAGAATGGTGCGATGTGCTCGCCATCGCCGCGCGCGGCGACAAGACCACCGAGGGAATCATCGACGCCGAGATCATCAAGGCGGTTGGCGGCGATGGCATCATCGTCAACATTTCGCGGGGCAGCGTCACCGACGAGGATGCGCTGATCGCCGCGTTGAAGTCAGGCGCGCTCGGCGGCGCCGGGCTCGACGTGTTCGTGGAAGAACCGACGCCGGTCGAGCGCTGGCGGGGCGTTCCGAAAACCACGCTCACCCCCCACCTCGGCGGCGCGACGCGCGAGGCGCTCTACGAAGGCTCGCAGAACGTGCTCGAAAATCTCCGCCGCTTCTATGCGGGGGAAGAATTGCTGACGGCGTTGGCTGGCTGACGACAACGATTAAGGGCGGCGGATTGCTCCACCGCCCCCTTGGACCGCGGGCCTTTAGGCCCGCATTGCGCGTCTGAAGACGCGCGGTCCCGGCATCAGCGCAATTCGAACGTCACGTTGACGCTGACGCGCGTTTCGATTTCGCCGGGCGAGACTGGCGTCGCGGCGCCATCGGCAGCCTGCATGCGTTCGAACGCAACCGGAATTGGCGGCGAGAACCCGCCGCCTTCGCTCACGGCCACGATGCGATGCACGCGCATGCCCAACGCGCTCGCGTACAATTCGGCGCGGCGGCGGGCTTCGGCGATCGCATCACGGCGGGCGATGTCGAGCTGCGCGTCGGGATCCGCGTGCGTGAACGAGACGCCGTTGACGGTGTTGCCGCCGGCGGCGACGGCGGCGTCGATGACGCGCCCGGTATTGTCGATGCGGCGCACCTTCACAGTGACGTTGTTGTTGGCCTGATAGCCGGTGATGCGCGGGGCCTGGCCTTCGCCATAGACCTGCTGCGGATAAACCGAGACGTTCGAGGTCTGGATGTCGCGCTCGGCGACGCCGGCATTGCGCAGCGCCTGGGTTAGCGCGGTCATGCGGCGCGCGTTCTCCGCGAGTGCGGCGGCGGCGGTGCGCCCTTCGGTGGTGACGCCGAGATTGATGATGGCCAGGTCGGGCCGCGCTTCCGAGGTTCCGTCAGCGTTGATGCTGAGCAGCGTGCCCTCGACGTGCATATGGCGCTCCTGGGTTTGAGCTTGAGCCGCGGGCGGCAGAGCCGCAGCGGCCAGAACGGCGAACGCCGCCGCGGCTTTGATCACGTGCATTGGAAAAGTCTCCGTTGTCCCTCACGCCCAAGCCTCAAGGCCGGGGCGGCTAAATTACGGCGGCGAGAGGCGCACGCCCGCCGTTCATCGAAATGTGAACACGCCGCAGAGGCGAAAGCCCAATGGAAACAAGCCTCGGCGAATCGTTTCGGCGAATCGGTGTATAATAGGCGCACACACCGCCACTCCCACCTCAGGCTCCGATGCGTTTCACCGACACCTTGCTACGCCAGGTGCGCGACCGGGTTTCGATTGCCGATTACGCCGGCAAGCGACTGACCTGGCACAAGCAGAAGTCCCGGCCCTCAGCCGGCGACTATTGGGCCTGTTGTCCGTTCCATCAGGAGAAGAGCCCCTCCTTCCACGTGCTCGACAATAAGGGCCTCTTCAAGTGCTTCGGCTGCGGTGAGAAGGGCGATCTCTTCACGCTGGCGATGAAGCTTGAAGGCTTGAGCTTTCCGGAAGCCGTGGAAAAATTCGCCGAGATCGCGGGCGTTCAGCTGCCGAAGGACGATTACGAGGACCGCGGCGAGAACGATCGCCGCAAGCGGCTCTATGCGGTGACGGCGTCGGCGGCGAAATTGTTCGCGGCGGCCTTGCGCTCGTCCGGCGGGGCGGAGGCGCGCAAATATCTTCAAAGCCGCGGGCTAGGGCCCGAGGACTGGCAGCGTTTCGGCATTGGCCTCGCGCCCGACGAATGGACCTGGGCGATCGACAAATTGAAGGCCGAGGGCTTCACGCTCGAGGAGATCGTGCAGGCCGGAATCGCGCGCGAGGGCGACGAGGGCAAGCGCGCTATCGACACGTTCCGCGGCCGTATCACCTTCGAGATCACCGACACCGCCGGCAAGATCATCGGCTTCGGCGGCCGCGCGTTGGCGAAGGACGCCAAGGCCAAATACATCAACTCGCCGGAAACGCCGCTCTATTCCAAAAGCCGCGTGCTTTATCGCCTGAAACAGGCGCGCGAACTGTTGGCGAAGACCAAAGCCGAGGGGCTTGTCGTCGGCGAAGGCTATCTCGACGTGATCGCGTTCGAGCGCGCCGACATCGCCGCGGTCGCGCCCTGCGGCACGGCGCTGACGGAAGAGCAGCTGCAATTGCTCTGGCGCTCCGGCGGCGAGCCGGTGCTGTGCCTCGACGGCGACGGCGCCGGCATGCGTGCGGCTGAGCGCGCGCTCGATCTGGCGTTGCCGCACCTGGCGCCGGGCCGCAGCCTGCGCATCGCCTATGCGCCGCAGGGCGAGGACCCTGACGACATTTTCCGCCGCGCCGGCGCTGAGGGCCTCGCCGCGCTCATTGCCGCCTCTGTCCCCGCCTCCACGGCGCTGTTCGAGCGCGAGAAGGCGCGTCACGGTGTGGCGACGCCGGAAGCCCAGGCCGCCTTCCAGGCCGCGCTCAAGGAGGCGGTCGGCAAAATCGGCGACCGCGAAACCCAGCGGGCCTTCTTCTCGGACCTGATGAGCCGGGCCAATGCGTTGATCCGGGCCCAGCGCCCGGCCTTCGTCCCCGGTCAGGGCGGCGGCCAGTTCCGCCGCAAGGGCGAGCCGCCGGGCGCCACCGCCGAACTCAAGGCCCACGCCGCCGCCCACCGCCCTCGACCGGCCGCCGAGAGCTTCCTGCGCGCCGCCGTCGACGCGCCCGCCATCCTCGCCAGCTACAGCGGTTGGATCGAACGCCTCGCCATCGCCGACCCCGAACTGGAGGCCATCCGCGACGCGCTGCTGGCGCTCGCCGATGAGGCGGAAGCGCACGGCGCCATTGACCGGGCGGTGCTCAACCTCCATTTGAGCCGATCGGGTCAGGAACGCGCGGCAGCGCGCATTTCGCGTTGGCCGAAGCCCAAGCCTCCGGCGGAGGGGGCCGATTTCGGCGCGGAATGGCTGGCTCTGGCGACACGCGAAGTGGTGGCGCCGGCGATCAGGGAGGAGCTGGCGGAGCTGCGGCAAGCGGCAGCCGAGGGGGACGACACGGCCTTCGCCCGCTTCCAGGCTTTGAGCCGGGAAGCGCGCGAGATCGAAGCGCGCGCCCGCGAAGCCAAGTTGGACGATGTGCAGGACGGCGGCGCCGGCGATCTGGTCGCCTGAAGTTTGATGCCTATTTCGGATTGAAGCATGAGCAAAGCATCGATGAGCAAGACCCAGGAAACGGCCACGGAAGAGAAGGACGCGCCAGAAGGCCCGATCCTCGATCTCTCCGACGCCGCGGTGAAGAAGATGATCAAGGCCGCCAAGGCCCGCGGCTTCGTCACCCACGAAGAGCTCAACAAGGTGCTGCCGAGCGAGGAATTCGATTCCGAGGCGATCGAAAACGTCATGGCCCAGCTGAGCGAGATGGGCATCAATGTCGTCGACAACGAAGAGGAAGGCGAAGCGGCGGAAGAAGAGTCGAAGGCCGTCGCCGTGCGCGACGAGGCCAAGCCGCCGGTCACCAACACCCGCGAAGACGCCGACCGCACCGACGATCCGGTGCGTATGTATCTGCGCGAGATGGGCAGCGTCGAACTGCTCTCGCGCGAAGGCGAAATCGCCATCGCCAAGCGCATCGAGGCTGGCCGCGACGCCATGATCCGCGGCCTGTGCGAAAGTCCGCTCACGTTCGAAGCCATCATGGTGTGGCGCGACGAGTTGCGTGAGCAGAAGATTCTCTTGCGCGACATCATCGATCTCGAAGCCACGTACGGCGCCGAGATGGGCATCGTCCCGCAATCGGCCCCCGGCGTGAACGCCGACGGCTTGGTCGATCCCGAGCTGGCCAAGATCGAAATCGCCGAAGCCGAGCGCAAGAAGGCCGAAGCCGCCGCCGCGCGCCTCGCGCCGAAGCCGGCGACCGACGAAGACGGCGAAGAGCGCGATCCCGGCGAAGCCGCGGCCGAGGCCGACGCTGACAGCGAGTTCGACGACGAGCAGGCGATTTCGATGTCGGCGATGGAGGCCGAACTCAAGGAAGGCGTCATGTCGACGCTGAACAATATCGCCGAAGCCTTCGGCCAGTTCCGCAAACTGCAGGAAAAGCGCATCGAGCTGCGTCTGCAGGGCAAGTCCCTCCCCGGCGCCAAGGCAGAGGCCTATGAGAGCGCGCAAAACACCATCATCGAAGAGCTGAAGAAGCTGAAGCTCAACAACGCCCGCATCGAAAGCCTGGTCGAGCAGCTTTACGCCATCAATCGCAAACTCATTCAGCTCGAAGGCAAGCTGATGCGGCTGGCCGAATCCAACGGCGTGCCGCGCATGCAATTCCTCGAAGCCTATCAGGGCCACGAACTCGATCCGAAATGGACAGAGAAGGTCGCCGCCAAGAGCAAGGCCTGGGCCAAATTCGTCAGCGCAGAGGCCCACGACATCGCCGACATCAGGAGCGAGATCGGCGTGCTCGCGCAAGAGACCGGCGTGCCGATCGACGAATATCGCCGCATCGTCCACGCCGTGCAGAAGGGCGAGCGCGAGGCGCGCCAAGCCAAGAAGGAAATGGTCGAAGCGAACCTCCGCCTCGTCATTTCCATCGCCAAGAAATACACCAATCGCGGCCTGCAGTTCCTGGACCTGATCCAGGAAGGCAACATCGGCCTGATGAAGGCGGTCGACAAGTTCGAGTACCGCCGCGGCTACAAGTTCTCGACCTACGCCACGTGGTGGATCCGGCAGGCGATCACGCGCTCGATCGCCGATCAGGCGCGCACCATCCGCATTCCGGTGCACATGATCGAGACGATCAACAAATTGGTGCGCACCTCGCGTCAAATGCTGCACGAAATCGGCCGCGAGCCGACACCGGAGGAATTGGCCGAGAAATTGGGCCTGCCTCTGGAGAAGGTTCGCAAGGTGATGAAAATCGCCAAGGAGCCGATCTCCTTGGAAACCCCGATCGGCGACGAAGAGGATTCACATCTCGGCGATTTCATCGAAGACAAGAACGCCATCCTGCCGGTCGACGCCGCCATCCAAAGCAATCTGCGGGAAACCACCACGCGCGTTCTGGCTTCGCTGACGCCGCGCGAGGAACGCGTTCTGCGCATGCGCTTCGGCATCG
>LWDN01000035.1:0-135 GCA_002083515.1 Proteobacteria bacterium HN_bin10 | reverse complement strand
TCGAAGCCAAGGCGCTGCGCAAACTGAAGCACCCGAGCCGGAGTAGGAAGCTGAGAAGTTTCCTCGATAACTAGAGTCGGAAGCTGCGGCCCGCCCGCCGAAGCTCAAGGAGCGAAGGCGGGAGCTTTTGGATAA
>LWDN01000034.1 GCA_002083515.1 Proteobacteria bacterium HN_bin10 | reverse complement strand
CCGCTCAGCGCCCGTGAGTCGAGACGAGACTTCTTGGCCAAGGGGTGGTCGGCCGGCACGACCGCCTTGAACGGCTCGTCATAGAGGGCTTTCGTGACGATGCCCGGCTCCTCAAAGGGCAGCGCGATCATAATCACGTCGAGCTTGCCGCTCTTGAGCATGGCCGTCAGGTGGACCGTGAGATTCTCCTCGATCTCCAGGGGCATCTGCGGCGCCCGCTTGTAGAGGATCGGGACCAGATCGGGCAGGAGGTAGGGCCCCACGGTTGCGATGACCCCGAACCGCAGCGGGCCGATGAGCTGATTCTTCCCCTGCGCGGCCAAGACCTTCACCTGTTCGGCCTCTTCGAGGACCCGCTGGGCCTGCTGCACGATCCGTTCGCCGAGCGGCGTGAGCCCGACGTGATTCTTGCGACGGTCGAAGATCGTGACGCCGAGTTCATCTTCGAGTTTCTTGATGGCCAGGCTCAGGGCCGGCTGCGTCACGCAAGCCCGGTCCGCCGCCTTTCCAAAGTGCCCTTCCTGCGCCACCGCCACCACATACTGCAATTCCGTCAGCGTCATGTGGGCCTCCTCGGTCGATAAGCAATACTAATCGATATGACAATTATTATCAATTGGACTGATTGAGCGGCCAAGGCTAAGGTAGACACCATGATGGATGACGGAAGCGCAACCAACCACAGAACACATGAAGGAGGAACGGTCATGAAGGCGCGAACATTGATGACAATCCTAGGGTTCGGAGTGATAGGGGTATAGGGGTGCGTGGGACTGACGCCTGTTGATTGGCGGCCGGCGGTAGAGGTGGGCGCTCGAGGAGGCCTGGCGGAAACGGCCAGCGCGCCGGCGGGTCCTGCGGTGGGCGGCCAAGAGCAGGCCGCTCCGGTGCAGATTCGCAGACGGGGAACCATGGTGTGGGTCGATGCCGTGGATCAGACAGCGGGGCAGGATCCGCACCGGATGCGTCTCGGCACGACACTCCGGTTTCGATAATCCAACGAGCAACTGAAGATCCGTACAAGGAGGCAGACATGAAACCCAATATCGGCATCAGCGACGGCGATCGACAGGCGGTCCCAGAATTCTCGCGGCCATTCAGGCCGACGAGGCGGTCTTATCGGCCAAGACCCGGCAGTATCACTGGAACGTGACGGGTCTGCACTTCAGCGAATTGCATCGGTTGTTCGGGGAACAGTATGAGGCGATCGATGAGACCATCGACGAGGTCGCAGAACGAGGGCGGGCGCTCGGCGCCGTCGCGCCGGGGACGCTCGCGTCCCTCCTCGCCATGACCCGCTTGCAGGAACAGCAAACGATTCCCAATGCGCAAGGGATGGTCACGGTCCTCTTGCAGGACCACGAAACGATCATCCGGCAGTTGCGGGCGGACGTCGAATCGACCGGCGCCACCTATCGCGACGTCGGCACCAGCGATTTCCTCACGGGGATCATGGAAGCCCACGAAAAGATGGCCTGGATGCTTCGATCCCTTGCGGAGGCGTAACAGACACGGACGAAACGAAGAAAGGAGCCTACGATGAAGCGGACTCAAATCAGGCAATCAGTCGGCGCGGTCATGGCCCTGGCGGCCGTGATGGCGGGCGCTGCGATAGACGAATCCCGAGCGGCCCAGGCGACGGCCCCCACGACACAGGGGGCCGTGCCGTTGGGTCTGGAGGATCCGGCGGCGTACATTCCGGCGGACAACCCGCAAACGGCGCAGAAGATCGAGTTGGGTCGGCTGCTCTTCTTCGACAAGCGCCTCTCCAAGAACGACACGATCGCCTGCGCCAGTTGCCATCTGCCCAGCATGGCCTTCACCGACGGCCAGCCGGTGTCGACCGGCATCAACAAGCTGAAAGGCGGCCGGAGCGCACCGGCCTCGATCAATCGGGTCTACAGCAAGGCGCAGTTTTGGGACGGCCGCGCCGACACGCTGGAAGATCAGTCGATCGGGCCCTTCGTGAGCCCCGTCGAGCATGGGTTCATCAACCATGACGAGATGGTCGCCAAGATGCGGAAGATCGCCGGCTATCGGAAGCTCTTCCAGGAGGTCTTCGGGCGCGAGATCGTGATCGAAGACGTGGGGAAGGCCATCGCCAGCTTCCAACGAACCATCGTCTCCGGGAACAGCGCGGTGGATCGGTTCGATGTGGGCGGCGAGGAGAAGGCCCTGTCGGAGTCAGCCCAGCGTGGGTTGGAGCTCTTCCGCAGCAAGGCCCGCTGCACCCGCTGCCACTCGGGCTTCAACTTCTCCGACGAGAAGTTCCACAATCTGGGAATCGGGTGGGACACCAATACGGTCGACTTGGGCCGGTACATGGTGACCAAGAATCCGGAGGACATCGGAGCGTTCAAGACGCCGACCTTGCGGGAGATCGCCCGCACGGCGCCCTATATGCACGACGGACGATTCAAGACCTTGGAAGAAGTGGTGAACTTCTACAATCAGGGTGGCATCCAGAATCCGCACAAGGACAATACGCTCATCCCGCTCGAGATGAGTCAGCAAGAAAAGGCCGATCTGGTGGCCTTCCTCAAGTCCCTCAACGGCGAGGGATGGCAGCAGATCAAGGCGCCAACGTCCTTCCCGAAGTAAGAGTCCGGGAATTCACCGGGGGAAGGTCGGATCTACCGGCCTTCCCCCATCGTTCCTCTACCGGTTGACAGACCCGCGACCGCCTCGTTAGGGTCCAGGCTGGTCGAGTACCCCACAGAGAGTCAGCGAGCCGCGGAGGCGCTGAGGCTTCCGGAGGGATCGGCTGACGAACGAGAGGAGCGAGCGGCGTGGCGCGTCAGAATGTCTCCACCGGTGGTCCTTGGGAAGGCAAGATCGGCTATTCGCGAGCGGTGCGAGTCGGGGCGCATGTGCAGGTGTCCGGATCGACGGCCATGACGCCGTCCGGGCTCGTCGGCAAGGGCGATCCCTACGCCCAGACCATTCAGACGTTTAAGACGATCGAGGCCGCCCTGAAGCAGGCCGGCGCGTCGCTCCACGACGTCGTCCGCACCCGCATCTACATGGCGAACATCGATCAGTGGCAGGAGGTCGGCCGCGCCCACGGGGAGGTCTTCGGCGCCATCAGGCCCGCCACGACGATGGTCGAGGTCAAGCGCCTGATCGATCCCGACATGCTGGTTGAAATCGAAGCCGACGCGATCGTGGCGCAGGATTAGTTGAACGTGCGGCAACGGTCCATGGGTCGGCATTCTGCAGCCACGCGGCACCTGGCCCGGGTCGATCCGGTCATGAAGCGGCTGATCCGCCGGATCGGGCCCTTTGCCTTGAAGCCGAAAGTGGGGCGATCGCCCTTCGAGTCCCTCGCCCGGGCCATCGCCTTCCAGCAGCTGCACGAGAAAGCGGCCGAGAGCATTCTGAAGCGCTTCGTCGCCCTGTTTCCGGGCCGGCGATTCCCGACGCCGGCCGATCTCTTGGCGATGGATCCGGAGTCGATTCGGCAAGCGGGATTCTCG
>LWDN01000033.1 GCA_002083515.1 Proteobacteria bacterium HN_bin10 | reverse complement strand
CGTTGCGCTGTTCTCGGCGTCTCAGCGATTGTCACTGCAAGAGGATCCTACACAACCGGTCATTCAGACCACCGGTCAAGGTTCAAGCGGGGTGTTTGAACCCGTTGCCCACCTCACGCGATCATTGCAATCGAGCTGGGGGAGAACCGACCTGACGGCACGAGCCCAAGGGTTTGTCTTTACCGACCAGGCCGCTTTTTCTCATGGCACGTATGGCGCGCAGCTGACTCAAGCACTTCCAGGAGGAGAGACTATCTTCCGGATGCGGTATCACTACGGTCCGCACCTCTTCTTGGGCAATCACGGTCCCGGTGAATTACGATCATCGGATCGTGGGGGTGAGTACGTCACGACACACTTTGGAACGGCAGAACTGGAGCGTAAGCTACTCGAGAATGTCACCATTCGCGGGTTAGCTCGATACGGAGACCGATCGTACAACGAGAGCTTTGCGCATCGGAATACTCGCTTTTGGACTCTTGGGACACATATCATGTGGGAAATCAAGCCAGGAATCGGATTGGTGGTCGGATACCACTACGAGCGAGGGCTGGCTGACGGGAGACACAATCCACAAATTGGAGAGGACATCTCCTATGTCACACACTATGTCGAAGCGGAGTTGGAGGCGCGTGTCACGGATAAACTCACCCTGCTAGGAGGCTTTGATCTTGAGCAAACCAACTACACGTCGGGTTTGCCTGGTGATGACTTTCTTGGCGCGCGCGAAAAGATTTACCAGGGGGAAGTGTTGGCACGATATCAGTTGACCGAGGCGCTCGCACTTTCGATTGGGTATCTACACGGACGATGGAAACTCAGTTATGAAGAAGAAGCAGCCAGAATAAACACCGTCACCTTCGGAAGTCTGCTTCGGTTCTAATGACGCGGGAGTTCCCCACCTGGGAGGGTGGGGGTGTGAGCCAGGAGCCGTCTGTTGCTCGCCTGGTGCAAAGATGGCCGTCGATGAAACTCTGTGATGGGCATCAGCGAAGTCACGATTCGCCCGTATGTACGGCACCAGCGCGAGCAGGAGACGGGTCAAGCGTAGCTTGAATTGTAAGGAGACCCCGCCTGTAAGGGCGGGGTTCTTCATTTCACATGGGTTATGTCTGACCCTCTTCCCCTGCGATAGGCTGACCGTCTCCTAATTTCACAGGCCTCTGTAGAAGGACGAGCCTGATGAAATCGGGCCACTCTATGCATTGCAGTAGCCGAGGTACTAGAACCTGCTTTGAAAATGGAGGCCTAAGCCATTGCGATCGTTCACGCTGTATCGTTCTCCATACACCACACACCACCGTGTGCGAAGATCCAAGGCTGGCATTTTCATAACACAGGGTGAGCCAATCGCTCATCATATGGTTTGGCAGAGTGACACCGTTCGCTTCATCATCAGAGAGTTCTGTGGGATTTGATCGAATAGTCGGTAATCTCGGCATGATCTCTGTATTCGGCTTTGTCATCTCCATGACAGATATTTCCTCGATAAACATCTACAGATGCCTATGTAGTTTTCGTAGGTTCCAAATCAATTTTTCTAAAGGGGGTATGTCATGGCTATAACAACGAGTGCACGGACAGCATGTAAGGTCTTCGTCGTATCAGCAGCACTTGGAGGTCTGCTTGTGTTCGTAACCGGCAGTCCTCGATCTGCTACAGCCGGTTCCCCTCCATCTACACAAGCGGGGAGTCAGAAAACTCTCTATGAACGCCTCGGTGGGTACGACGCCATCTCCGCTGTGGTCAGTGACTTTGGGAACCGGCTCTTTGCTGATCCCAAACTGGCGTCATCCTTTGGAGGATTGCCACCTGACAGACAGGCGCGCTTCAAACAATTGAACGTGTTAATGGTCTGTGCAGCAACCGGTGGCCCCTGTACGTATATCGGGCGGGCCATGCCAGCCACGCATCAGGGAATGAAAATCACAGATATACAATTTGATCAGGTGGCAGCACACCTCGTCACCACGCTTGACAAGTTCAAGGTGCCACAGCCTGAGAAGGGTGAGCTCCTTGCAATTATCGGCGGGCTACGTGGAGACATTGTCGGGAAATAGCTTCTAGCCGGCGACAAGGGCTGAGCGACACGAGCGCTCAGCCCTTCTTGTCGGGATCTCCAGCTCCGGCCTCGGCGTTTCCCTTGCCAGCACTCCCTGACGCCTTTCAACCTTGTGCGGCTCCCCAATCGGATGCACAATGATCACAGACGCCCGCGAGGTATGGGGAGCAGAAAAATGGAAATAGGCAAAGCTCATGTCTCCGCCACTTGGAGCGCATTCCGTAGAGCTTGTATTGTGAGGGGAGCATTCCCTTCGCTGCGGTTATTCACCAAAACATAGGCCGTTCGCTTCTCTGCCATCACTTGTTTCACCAGTTCCACCGTCTCTCGCCGCATCTCTGGCAGCTCTTCCACAATCTTCGTATACGGCTCCGCTCGTTTCTTCGCTGCTTCATAGGACATCTTAAGCGGCGTGAGGAGACGCAGGACCGTGAAGGGCGCCGTGAAGCGCTCTTCCATCCGTTGGTGCTGGTCCCGTAACGAAGGCATGTAGGACCAATAATTGTAGACATGGGCGATGCCGTGATTCTCCAAGACGTTGCGATAGTCCTGACCCAGTAACCCCGCGTTACGGATTTCAACCGCATAGCGAAAGTCCTGGGGGAGTTGACCAAAAAACGTATTTAGGCGCGAGCAGAATTCCTCACTCGACATCCCGTGCCGTTGGAATTCAAACAAGAATGGGCCGGTGTGTGGCTCGAACTTGGCTTCTCGATAAGGTGTGAGCACGAGATCATTGAAGAGCTTTGCATCAAGAAATCGTTGATTCGGTTGTCCAGCCTTTGTGCCATACCGAGCCTGCTTCGCGTAAGTCGGAATGGTGATCTCCTCCCACACCTTGAAGCACATCTCAAAGTCTTCGGGGATCTGATTGAGATAGTGTCGCAGTTGGTTGGCTGTCGGTGGACGGTAGAACGTGGAATCATTGCCGACCGTGCGAAAGCACGGGTCACCGTTGTGGAGATACTGACAATACTCGCCCAGGCATTCCCGCGCAAAGGTCGTCTTGGCATACTTCTTCAAGTAGACCTGGCCTTGCCAGCCTTCATAGGTCCAGGTGGAGGTCCCGAAGCGAATGAAGGGAGAGAGGAGCATGGGGTGAGAGTGTACTGGCTACACGCTTTGCTCCTCAAGAGACTCACTCGGTGCCGGGATTCCACCGGTGGTCAGGAGTTGGAGGGTTTTCACGGTGACCGTGACAGTTGAGAACTGCTCTTCTACCAGGCCTGTCAGCATGTAAGCTTGGTTCGCCGCGAGCAGATGGCAGTAGGTTCGGTAGGTGTTGGGAAACACCGTTGCGTCATACATCCCGGTCTGATCCTCCAGAGTCATAAACTCCATCGGCTCACCTTTCTTGGTGGAGACGATCTTCTCAGTAAGAAGCCAACCGATGAGGGTCACTTCTTTCCCGACATACTGATTTAAGTCCTTCGCGAATATGTGAGTGGTCGCAGCCAGTAGCTCCGTAAACAGATCGAGTGGGTGACAGTGTAAGGGAAAGCCAAAGAGGGCGAGCTCGTGCTGCAGTTTTTTCTGGGCTGAATACTCCGTGGGAATGGGGATGGAGCTCGGTGGCTTGGCCGCTTGCGCGGCAAAGACACGCCACAAAAGGGCTGGTCTGGTGAGTTCTCCAGCGATGGAGTCGAAGCATCCGGCTTTGATCAACAATTTCGCTTGCGCGTAGTCGAGCTTCACGCGACTCAGAAACTCTGACAGCGATCGGTAAGGACCGTTCGTTTCTCGCTCCACAACGATCTGTGTGACGAGGTCTTCTTGCACGCCTTTGATCTGCATCAGACCCACTCGAACGATGGTCCCTGATCCGGTATAGACCCACACACTCGCGTTGATGTCCGGCGGCAGGATCGTCAGCCCCATCCGTCGTCCCTCCGAGAGGTACGCGAAGGCCGAGTAGTAGCCGCCTTGATTACTCACGACTGCGGCGATGAACTCCGCTGGATAGTGGGCTCGCAGGTAGGCTGATTTGAAACTGACCTGGGCATAGCTCGCACTATGCGGCTTACAGAAGCTATAGCCGGCGAAGCTCATGATCATGGCCCAGATCGCATCGATCACGCGACACTCCACACCACGGGCCATGGCTCCCTGATAGAACTGGCATTGATAGTCTCGTAGTTGCCGTTCCTTGTGCTTCTTGCTCAACACCTTCCGAAGCTGATCGCCGTCTTCCACGGAAAAGCCACCTAGTGCGACCGCCACTTTCATGACATCTTCCTGATAAACCATGATGCCGTGCGTCTCCGCGAGGACCTCATCAAACAAGGGATGAAGTGACTGATAGCGCTGCCCATGGGCTCGACGCACGAATTCATCGGCGAACACATTCGCAGCGGGGCGTATGAGCGACGACACCACCACGAGATATTCAAAGACATCGGCCACGGCGTGTCGCTCTGGTGGCATCCCACCCCAGAGCTTCTTGAGTAACAGTCTAGTTGCGGGAGACTCCACATAGAAGCAGCCCATCGTTTCGCCGCGCCGAATCAGGTCATTGGTGGCCGGATCAGTGATCGGGTCCCACGTCGCATAGTCAATGACCCGGCCAGTGTTGCGGGCGACGGCCGCGATGGCATCCCGGATGACAGCGAGCGAGCGATTGCCTAAGAGATCGATTTTGACGAGCCCCGCGTCTTCGGTTTGATCCTTCTCCCATTGGATCACTGGCAAGTTAGAAGCGGAGATCTCAACCGGTACATAACGCCGGATCTCATCCGGAACTAACACGACACCGCCGGGATGGAGGCTCAGATTCCTGAAATGACCGTCCAATTGCGTGGACCAATAGAGAATCTCTGGCCAAGGGTTCCTCAGGTTCAAGGCCCTGCAGACGTCCCGCGCCCAGTCTTGCACCGTCGTCCCTGGTCGCACATCGACGAAGTCCGCTCGCCGCTGGAGAAAATTCAGCGCCTTGCCAATCTCACCGGCGGGCAGGCCATACACCTTCGCAATCTCACGCAAGGCGGCCCGAGAGGCGAGGGTGTTCTGATTGGCGACCATGGCCGCGTGTTGGTGTCCATAGTGGGCAAACACCCAGTCGAGAATCTTTGGTCGCTCGTCCCATGGGAAATCAATGTCGATGTCTGGCGGATCGTCACGCCCGGGATTGAGAAATCGTTCAAACATCAAATGATGTCGAATCGGATCCACATGGGTAATCCCGAGACAATAGGACACGATCGACGCGGCAGCAGATCCTCGACCACAGGTTCGTGGCGCTTG
>LWDN01000032.1 GCA_002083515.1 Proteobacteria bacterium HN_bin10 | reverse complement strand
GCGGCGGCGTCGGCCTGCGCGACCCGAAGACGACACGGAAGACGCTGTCCCAGAAGCTCATCGCCGCTACTCCCCCGCTGCGCGAAGACTTTGCGTAGCGCGTATGCGCGGGGTCAACAAGCGCGATGCGTCAGCTGACCTTTGCCGCAGCGGGCACAAAACGCAGCAACAGCGGATTGACCGCGATGGTGATGATCGCCGTCGCCAATATGAGATTGTAGGTCTCGTCGCTGACTACGCCAAGCGTGCGGCCCATGCCCGCCAGCAGGAACGAGAATTCGCCGATCTGCGCGGTGCCGAGCGCGACCAGCCAGGTCGCTTGCGGTTTCTGCCGCATCAGCAGCATCGGCAGATACGCAAACGCCGCCTTGCCGACGATCACGGTGGCGACGAGCGCGGCGAGCGCGAGCGGTTCGCGTACTACGACGCCGGGATCGAACAGCATGCCGACAGCGACGAAAAAGAGCACGGCGAAGGTGTCGCGCAACGGCAGAGATTCCTCCGCCACCCGGTGCGAGAAGCGCGAGCCGTTCAGCGCAACGCCGCCCAGGAATGCGCCGAGCGCGAAGCTTGCGTCGAAGAGAGCATAGGCCGCCCAAGCCACGCCGAGCGCCAGCGACAGCGTCCCGAGCGAGAGTAGTTCGCGCGACTTGGCGTGCGCGACTTGCACGATCAGCCATGGAAAAAAACGGGCGCCGATCGCCAGCATCAGCGCCACGAAAACGGCGACCTTGGCCAAGGTGAGGCCAAGCGCGGTCAACGCGTCTGCGAGCGAGCCTTCGCCCTGGGTGACCGCGACCAGAGCCGGAAACACCACGATAGCCAGGATGATCAGAACGTCTTCCACCAAAACGAAAGAGATGGTGAGACGGCCCTCGTTGCTCTTGATGAGATGGCGCTCCTCGAGCGCGCGCATGAGCACGATGGTGGAGGCGACCGAAAGCGAAACGCCGAGGACACTGGCCTCCATGATATCCATGCCAAGAGCAATGCCGACGCCTGCGCCGACGACGGCCACGAGCGCCGATTGCAGCAAGGAACTCGGAACCGCGATCCAGCGCACGGCCCAAATATCTTCCATCGAGATTTTCAGCCCGATGCCGAACATCAGCAGGATGACGCCGATCTCGGAGAGTTGAAGTGCGAGATCGAGATCGGCTGTGAAGCCTGGCGTGTGTGGGCCGACGGCGACGCCCGCGAGCAGATAGCCGACAATGGGCGAGAGCCTGAGGCGCGAAGCGACAAAGCCGAACACGAACGCCAGCACGATCGCAGCCACCAGCGTGGTGATCAGCCCTTGCTGTTCCATCGCGCCTCAACCTTCCTGATGCCGATAACGCACGCAGACGTGCGTCACGCAAGGCTCAAGGTAGGGCGACGGAGGTTACTGGCTTGCCCAAACGATGCGGGCGATCCAGTCGACGTCGGCGGCGGCAAGCTCGCGCGGGCGATGCGAAGGATTGAGCGAAATCAGCTCGACCATCTGGTCGTTGCGGCGGCCGAGCACTTTGGCCATCACTTCGCCTGAGCGCGTGCGCACGACAACGCGATCGCCGCGGCGCACCGCGGCGCCAGGCTGGACGATTACGAGGTCGCCGGCGCGATAGGTGGGCTCCATCGAGTCGCCGGCGATTTCGAGCGCGTAGACGCGGTCGTCGCCGAGATTGGGAAAGCGCACGGTTTCATCGGCGCCGATGGGAAAGCCGCTCTCGTCGAAGAAGCCGTCGGCGCCGGCGCGGGCCATGCCGACAATGGGAATGGCGCGGCCTGCGCCATCGCGACCCACGACGAGCGCCGCAAATTCCTCCCAGCCGATTTCAGCAGCGTTGAGCGCGCGGGCAATGCTCTCGGTCGAGGGCCACCGCGGCTTGCCGTCGGGCGCCTGGCGCTTTGAGCGATTGAAGGTGGTGGGATCGAGCCCGGCTGCGCGCGCCAGTCCGGAGGCGGTCATGCCTTTGCGCGCCGCCAGCGCATCGAGCGCGCGCCAGATCTGGACGTGGTTCATGGCGGGCGATCCTAGCGGTCCGGCGGCGGACTTTCAACCCATCATAGGAAAAAAGTCTCCAATAGGGACATGGCCGCCAGAATCGGTAAAGCGCAACGACCGTGAGTTTTCCGCACGATCTCGCCACGAGGGCGCTGCGCGCCCTCGATCCGGAGAGGGCCCATACGGCCGCGCTCTGGGGGCTGCGGGCGCGGTTCGGTCCGCGGGCGCGGGCTGACCGCTGGCCGCGATTACGCACGCAGGTAGCGGGGCTCGATCTGCCCAATCCGATCGGCATGGCTGCTGGGTTCGACAAGAATTGCGAAGCGCCGGATGCGCTCTTGTCGGCGGGCTTCGGTTTTGTCGAGTGCGGCACCGTCACGCCGAAGCCGCAGGACGGCAATCCGAAGCCGCGCATCTTCCGCCTCAGCGAAGACCGCGCCGTGATCAATCGGCTCGGCTTCAACAACAAAGGGCTAGATGCCTTCGCCGATCGCCTCGCCGCGCGCGCGGGCAGGGGCGGTATCGTCGGCGCCAATGTTGGCGCCAACAAGGAGAGCGCCGATCGTCCCGCCGACTACGTACTCGGCATGGGAAGGGTGTGGAAGCATGCCTCGTATGTGACCGCAAACATCTCGTCGCCCAACACGCCGGGTTTGCGGGGGCTTCAAGAACGCGGCGCGCTTGAGGATTTGCTCGGGCGCCTGCGCGAGGCGCGCGCGCCGCTCACAGCGGCGCATGGCGCGCGGCCATTGTTTCTGAAAGTAGCGCCGGATCTGGATGAAGCAGCCGTCCGCGATATCGCGGAGCTGGCGCTCGCGAACGGCCTCGATGCGCTTATCGTGTCCAACACGACGCTGCAGCGGCCGGCGCATCTGACCTCGGACAACCGCGAAGAGGCGGGCGGACTCTCGGGCCAGCCCTTGTTTCAGATTTCGACCCACGCGTTGCGCCTGTTTGCTCAGGCGCTGGGTGGGCGCTTGCCGCTGATCGGCGTGGGGGGCGTCGAGAACGGATTGACCGCTCTGGCCAAGATCAAAGCCGGCGCCAGCGCCGTGCAGCTTTACTCGGCCATGGTGTTCCAGGGACCGGGCATGGTGGCGCGCGTGCTCGATGAACTGGATGGACTGCTGGCGGCGGAAGGCTTCGATCACGTCGCCGAAGCGGTCGGCGCGGAATCCCGTTAGCTGCGCGCCACGATGCGCTGACGCATTGAGTCGGTCTGACCGCGCAGCACGGTCATTAGCGCTTCGATATCGCCGTTGTTGCGGTCGAGGATAGCGAGGAAGTCGAGCTGTTGCTGGGCGCCGAGCCAAATGGCGTTGCCGCCTTCGAAGGCCAGCTGAATGTCGAACACCTTCCACGCGTTGCCCGAGCGATAGAGCCGCCATTGAACACGCGTCGGGCGTGTCTGGCCGCGCGGTGTCAACAAAGTTGATACATCGACGACGCCATCGCGCACGATGTTAGACCCCGTCACCTGAATGGTGCTGCCGCTGAACCGCTCAAGGCGGGTCTCATAGGTGGCAATGGTGTAGGCCTGGAAGGTGCTGCGCCATTCGTTGCGTAACGCGGGATCGGCGCGCAGCGCGCTGCCATAGCGGCCCAGCACGTACGTCGAAATGCGCGGCATGTCGGCAAAATCCGCCATCAGCCGCGTAAACGTCTGCTGGCGCTGCGTCGCGTTCATGCTGCGGTCGCCGAGCGCGGCCAGCGCGCGCGCCGCGTTCTCCTGCACATACTGCTCCGCGCCCTGATCTCTGACGGCATGCGCGCTCGGTGCGGCGAGCACGAGTCCGGCGCCTGCCAGAGCGGCGATGAAGGCGGCGCGAGTGAGAGAGCGGGCGGTCACTTTGGTTCCTCTAGTGTTGGTCCGATGTGGAAACGCCGTTCGCAGGCGGCAAGTGTTGCGTATTTTCCCCGGTCGCAGCGGCGTCAGGCGCTGAGCTTTCCGGAAGTTCATCATCGAAATCCGGCAAAACCGGGACTTCGTCGCGGCCATTTTGGATCGCGCTTTGGCGCAGCAGGACATAGGAGCTGCGAATGGAGACATAAGGGTCGAGTGAGTTTTCGCGCACATCGTCGACAGCTTCGATGACGCTTTCGCGCGTGGCTATGCCCGTGGTCACACCGCGCGCCGTACGGGCGGTGTCGACATCGTCGAATTCCGCCCAGGTGAGCGGATCGAATACCGTATCGACGACGCGTCCGGCGGTGTCGCGCACTGTGCTCGGTCCCATCAGCGGGATGAACAAGTACGGGCCTTCCGGCACGCCCCAGACGGCGAGCGTTTGGCCGAAATCTTCATCGTGGCGTTCAAGTCCCATGCTGGACGCCGGATCGAAAATGCCGGCGACGCCAAGCGTGGTGTTGATGGCGAAGCGCCCAGCGGTCGTGCCGGCGCGCCCAGGCTCGCCTTGCAAAACGTCGTTCGCGAAAATCACGGGCCCGCGCAAATTGCGCAGGAAATTCATGACGCCTTCGCGCACCGGAGACGGCGTCACCGCGCGATAGCCCCGCGCCACCGGTTCGAGCACGGCGGTGTCGACGCCTTCGTGAAACGCGTAGAGGTCGCGGTTGAACCCTTCCCAGGGGTCGCCGGCGGACGCGGCGCTTTCGGCGGCGGCCGGTTGCGCGTCCTGCGCGAACGCCGCTGCTGGCGCAGCGACGCACGCCGCGAACGTTACGACTGAGATTAGTCCCCGCATGTCGGACCCCCTTCGGTCCAGCCGAGATAATGCCGGACCATGGTTAATCAACTTGCCCGTTCCCGAGCGCGACCCCAGTCCCACGCGGGTGAGCTTCGCATGCAACAGGGCCCCTCCAGGGGGCTTGCCAGACGGACCGTTCGCTGTAGATATAAAGATATGTTTATATCAGCAATCGAACCGGTGGCGGAGTTGAGGGACGCTGGCCGGGTCGTTGCGGCGTTGCGGGCTGCGGGCGAACAGACCCGGCTGCGCATTCTGGCGCTGCTGAGCGAGGGCGAGTTGGCGGTCGGCGAGATCGCCCAAGCGCTCGGCCAGAGCCAGCCCAGGGTCAGTCGCCACCTCAAGCTGATGACCGAAGCCGGACTGATCGAGCGTGCGCCGGAAGGGGCGTGGGTGTTCTATCGCTTGCCGCGCACGCACACGACCGAGCGCCGGTTCGCGGAAGCGGCGCTCGCCATGCTCGACCCAAGCGACGAAGTGCTGGCGCGCGACGCCGAGCGCCTCGGCGAAATCCGCGCCGCCCGTGAGGAGGCCGCTGCCGAATATTTCGAACGCAACGCCGCCGACTGGGAACGCGTGCGCGCTTTGCACCTGCCCGAGGCCGACATCGACAGCGCCATTCTCGCCGCCGCCGGCAAGGGGCCCTTCGATTTGATGGTCGATGTCGGCGTCGGTCAGGGCCGTATGATCCAGCTGTTCGCCGATCGCGTGCGCCGCGCCGAGGGATTCGACACCTCGCGCCAGATGCTGGCGATCGCGCGCGCGTCGTTGGGCGATCTAAAGGCGAAAGCCGCGTTGCGGTTCGGCGACGCGTATGCGCCGCCGATCGAGGCCGGCGCCGCCGATCTGGTGACCATCCACCAAGTGCTGCACTTCCTCTCCGATCCGGCGCGTGCTGTCGTCGAGGCGGCGCGCTTGTTGAAACCGGGCGGGCGCTTGCTGATTGTCGACTTTGCGCCGCACGCGCTGGAATTTCTGCGCGCCGAGCATGCGCATCGCCGGCTTGGTTTCAGCGACGCGGAAATCGCCGAGTGGTGCGAAGCCGCCGGCGTCAGCCGGCCGAAAGCGACAACGCTGGCGCCGAAGACGACCGGCGCGCTGACGGTGAAAATCTGGGCGGGAAGCAAGGCATGAACGCGATCCGACCCATTCTGCCCGAAACGAGTGTGCGCGCGAACAAGCCGCGCGTGTCGTTCGAATTTTTCCCGCCGCGCACGGAAGCGCTCGAAAACCAGCTTTGGGATTCAATCCGCAAGCTTGAACCTTTGGGGCCGAGTTTCGTGTCGGTCACCTATGGCGCGGGCGGTTCGACCCGCGATCGCACCCACCGCATCGTGTCTCGCATCGTGCGTGAGACTTCGCTCAAGCCCGCCGCGCATCTCACTACGGTGTCCGCTAGCCGATCCGAGGTCGACGCAGTGTTGCGCGACTATCGCAACGCCGGCGTGCGTCACATCGTGGCGCTGCGCGGCGATCCGCCGGGCGGGGTCGGGCTGCCGTATCTGCAACATCCGCAAGGCTATGCGAGCGCAATCGAATTGACCGAAGCGGCGGCGCGCATCGGCGGCTTCGAAATTTCGGTCGCCGTGCATCCGGAAAAGCACCCGGCCAGTCCGACCTGGGAACACGAGATCGACAATTTCAAACGCAAGCTCGCCGCCGGCGCCACGCGCGGCATTTCGCAATTCTTCTTCGATGCCGACGTGTTCTTGCGTTTCCGCGATAAGCTCGCGCGCGCGGGCGTTTATGCGCCGGTGCTGCCGGGCATCATGCCGGTGACCAACGTGAAGGGGCTGAAGAAGATGGCCGATGCTTGCGGCGCTTCGCTGCCGCGTTGGCTGATCCACCTGTTCGAAGGCCTGGACGACGATCCGGAGACGCGCCGCCTGGTGACGGCGGTGACGACGGCGCAGCTTTGCGCGCGTCTGGCGGCAGAGGGCGTGCAGGATTTCCACTTCTACACGTTGAACCGCGCCGATCTGGCGTTGGCGATTTGCCGGATTTTGGGTTTGCGGGCGGAGGAGGCCAGAGCGTGAAGGGACAATATGGACCGCGCAGACTCTCCCCCTCCCCGCGAGGGGAGGGGGCAGGGGGTGGGGCGAAACTCCGCCTTGCAAGGCGATGCGCCAGCATGGCGCGCGGGCGTCCTCGCTCGCACGGCGTGATCGCTACCGACATGCGCTTGCGCTTGTTCGATTCAATGCATGGCGGCTGGAAGCCGGCGGTCCAATGAGGAATTGAGCCATGAATCGCGAAAAAAGACTTGCCGCGCTCAACGCCGAACTCGCCAAGCGCATTCTGATCCTCGATGGATCGATGGGCGCTTATCTGCAGGGCTTCGGCTTGACGGCGGAGGATTTTCACGGCGCGCGCTTCGTCGATCATCGCACCCCGCTCAAAGGCGATAGCGATGTGCTGACGCTGACTCGACCCGAGATCATCACCCAAGTCCACGAGGCTTACATCGCCGCCGGCGCCGATATCGTCAGCACCAACACGTTTACGGCGACGCCGATCAGCCAGGCCGAGTACGGGCTCGAAGCGCTTGTGCGCGAGATGAATGTGGAATCGGCGCGGCTAGCGCGCGCTGTGTGCGACCGCGCCGAAGCGGCGGATGGCAAGCCGCGCGCCGTCGCCGGTTCGGTGGGGCCGACGACGAAGCTGCTCTCGATGTCGCCTGAGGTTGGCGATCCGGGGCGGCGCGATGCGGACTTTGACGGCATGGCGGCGGGCTACAAGGAACAAATTCTTGGTCTGATCGACGGCGGCGCTGACTTGCTTTTGATCGAGACCATCACCGATACGCTCAACGCAAAGTCGGCGCTGTGGGGCGCGTGGGAGGCTTTCGACAAGACCGGCGTCGAGCTGCCGCTCTGGATCAGCGGCACCATCACCGATCGCTCGGGACGCACGCTTTCTGGCCAGACGGTAGAGGCGTTCTACAATTCCGTGCGGCACGCAAATCCATGGGCGGTGGGTTTGAATTGCGCGCTCGGGCCCGCCGACATGCGCGCCTTCCTCGCCGATCTCGCGCGCGTGGCGGAATGCGCGGTCAGCGCTTATCCGAACGCGGGGTTGCCGAACGCCATGGGCGGCTACGACGAGACGCCGCATTCAATGGAGGCGCACTACGCCGAATGGGCGCGCGCCGGCTTACTCAACATCGCCGGCGGCTGTTGCGGCACGACGCCGGAGCACATCACCCACATGAAGCATGCGGTCGAAGGCGTGAAGCCGCGCGCGGCGGCGGCGCATGATGCGCGGTTGAAGTTGGCTGGGCTGGAGCCGTTCAATGCCGCGGCTTGAATATGGACCGCCGGCGCCCTCGCCGGCTTCCGCTGAGTCGAACAAGCGCCGGCGTTTGCCTGCAGCTGCTGCGCCGTGCCGGCGAGGGCGCCGGCGGTCCATATTTGTTGCGTGGATCCGTAGATGACCTCCGCCAATCCCTTCGCGAACTTCATCGTCGTCGGCGAGCGCACCAACGTCACCGGCTCGGCGAAGTTCCGCAAGCTGATCGAAGCCGACGATTATGCCGGCGCGCTGGTGGTGGCGCGTCAGCAGGTCGAATCCGGCGCCAATGTGCTTGACGTCAACATGGACGCGGCTTTGATCGACGGGCCGGCGGCGATGCGGCGCTTCCTCAATCTGATCGCCTCGGAACCGGATATCGCCCGCATTCCGTTGATGATCGATTCCTCCAAATGGGAGGTGATCGAGGCGGGGCTGAAATGCGCGCAGGGCAAGTCGATCGTCAATTCGATCTCGCTGAAGGAGGGCGAGCAAGCTTTCCTGCATCACGCCCGCAAAGTGCGCCGCTACGGCGCGGCGACCGTGGTGATGGCGTTCGACGAACGCGGCCAGGCCGACACGGCCAAGCGCAAGGTTGAGATTTGCACGCGCGCCTATCGGCTGCTGACCGAGAAGATCGGCTTCCCGCCGGAAGACATTATTTTCGATCCGAACATTTTCGCGGTCGCTACCGGCATCGAAGAGCATGCCGAGTACGCCAAGGCCTTCTTCGAGGCGGCGCAGCAGATCCGGGAGACGCTCCCGCACGCGCACGTCTCCGGCGGCGTCTCCAACGTCTCCTTCTCGTTCCGCGGCAACGAGCCGGTGCGCGAGGCGATGCACGCGGTCTTCCTCTATCATGCCATCCGCGCCGGCATGGACATGGGCATCGTCAATGCCGGGTCGCTGACGCTTTACGACGATGTCGAGCCCGAGTTGCGCGAGCGTGTCGAGGACGTGCTGCTCAATCGCCGCGACGACGCGACCGAGCGTCTGTTGGAACATGCAGAGCAGGTTAAAGGCGGCGGCAAGAAGCGCGACACCTCCAAGGACTTGGCATGGCGCGAAAAGCCGGTGAAGGAGCGTCTGGCGCACGCGCTCGTCCATGGCATCAACGAATTCATCGTCGAAGACACCGAGGAAGCGCGCCTGCAAGCAGCGCGGCCGCTGCATGTGATCGAAGGCCCGCTGATGGACGGCATGGGAATCGTCGGCGATCTCTTCGGCGCTGGAAAAATGTTCCTGCCGCAAGTGGTGAAATCAGCGCGCGTGATGAAACAGGCGGTGGCGCATCTCATCCCGTACATGGAGGAGGAGAAAGCGCGCACCGGCATGGCCGGCAAATCCAACGGCAAAATCGTGATGGCGACCGTGAAGGGCGACGTCCACGACATCGGCAAGAACATTGTCGGCGTCGTGCTGCAATGCAACGGCTACGAGATCGACGACCTCGGCGTCATGGTTCCGTGCGATCGCATCCTGGAGCGCGCCAAGGAGATTGGCGCCGATGCGATCGGACTCTCCGGCCTGATTACGCCGAGCCTCGATGAGATGGTGTTCGTGGCCAGCGAAATGGAGCGGCTGGGATTGAAGCTGCCGCTGCTGATCGGCGGCGCGACCACTTCGCGCACGCATACGGCGGTGAAGATCGCGCCGGCTTATTCCGGGCCGATCCTCTACGTGCCGGACGCATCGAAGGCCGTGCCGGTGGTGCAGAAACTGCTCGGCGCCGATCGCGATAAATTGGTCAAGGAAACCCGCGCCGAATACGATGCGGCGCGTGAAGCCTACTTTTCCGGTCAAGACAAGCGTCCGCGTCTGCCTTTGGCGCAAGCGCGCGCGCGGGCGCCGAGGTTAGACTTTGCGCCGGTGAAGCCGAGCTTCCTCGGTGTGCGTTCGTTCGAGCATTACCCGCTCGAAGACCTCGTGCCCTACATCGATTGGACGCCGTTCTTCGCGTCCTGGGATTTGGTCGGGCGCTATCCGGCGATTCTGGAAGACGAGATCGTCGGCGAGGCGGCGCGCAATTTGTATCGCGATGCCCGCGCGATGCTGGAACAGCTCGTTGCAGAGAAATGGGTGACGGCGTCGGGCGTCGTCGGTTTCTGGCCGGCGAACGCCGCGGGCGACGACATCGTGCTCTGGCGCGATGAAAGCCGCAGCGCCGAATTGGCGCGCCTCCATACTTTGCGCCAGCAGATCGACAAGGGCGAGGGCAAGGCGAATTTCGCGCTGGCGGATTACATTCTCCCCCTCTCCCTTGCGGAGAGGGGGCCGGGGGGTGAGGGGCGCGAAAACGATCAGACGCCTGCTCGACGGGACGCCCCTCCTCCCCTGACCCCTCCTCCGCAAGGGAGGAGGGGAACGGCGCCGATCGACTACATCGGCGCGTTTGCAGTCACCGCCGGCATCGGCGAGGAAGCGATCGCGCAGCGCTTCAAGCGCGCCAACGACGATTACTCGGCGATACTCGCGCAAGCTTTGTGCGATCGCCTGGCGGAAGCTTTCGCCGAAGCTTTGCATGCAAAAGTGCGGCGCGAGTTGTGGGGCTATGCCAAGGACGAAACGCTGACGCCGGACGATCTCATCGCGGAAAAATACCAAGGCATTCGTCCGGCGCCCGGCTATCCGGCGCAGCCCGATCACACCGAGAAGGCGACCATCTTCGATCTGCTCGACGCGCGCGCGCGCTGCGGCATCGATCTCACCGAAAGCATGGCGATGACGCCGCCGTCTTCGGTGTCCGGGCTCTACTTCGCGCACCCGCAAGCGGAGTATTTCGGCGTCGGCCGCATCGACCGCGATCAAGTCGCGGATTATGCCCGCCGCAAGGGCTGGGACGTGGCGACGGTGGAGCGTTGGCTGTCGCCGATCCTGGCGTACGATCCGGTGAAGGCGAGCGCATGAGCTACCCGCCGCAATGGCGCTGCGAGAGCGACGCCGACGCCGCCATCGCGTTGGTGCGGGCGTATCCGTTTGCGCACCTCTTCAGCGCGCATGGCGGCCTCAATGCGACGCGCGCGCCCTTCGTGGCCGATGTCGAGGGTGGACGCATCGCGCGCCTGCGCGCGCATTTGAATGGACAAAATCCCCAATGCGTCGGTCTCGATGGCGCGCCGGTGCTGGTGGTGTTCTCGGGGCCGGCGACCTACGTTTCGCCGCACTGGCGCAAAGAACCCACGCAGGGCGGCACCTACGATTACGAGCAGGTCCAGGTGCGCGGAACGGCGCGCGTGGTCGCGGACAAGGACTATTTCTGCCGCTTGATCGACGATCTCTCGGCGTTGATCGAACCGCAATACGCCGAGGTGGGCGATTGCCCGGTGTGGCAGACGTCTATGGCGCCGGCGGGATACATCGATCGCCTGTTCCCGGCGGTGACGCCGTTCGCGATCGAGGTCGAGGGCGTCGACATGATCTCCAAGCTGCACCAGCCGTTTTCCGTTGGAGGACCGGATTTCGGTGGCGGAGCACCTCGAACGGTCGAGCCGCGAGGATGCGCGTCTGATCGCAGGGAAGATTCGGAAGCTGGGCGGCTAGGTCAAGATACCGCGCTCTTCGTCTCGGATTTCCGGCTTGCCCATGCGCCGGCGCCCGC
>LWDN01000031.1:8511-30039 GCA_002083515.1 Proteobacteria bacterium HN_bin10 | reverse complement strand
TCGATGCGTGTGTGTCACCCGGTAGACACCGTATGGAGCGCGGCGCCTCCGGCGACGCATGCGCGACCGGAGGTCGCGCGCTCCACTTTGGAGAGATAGCGCCGTGCCGGCGAGGGCGCCGGCGGTCCGAGGGGTCCGAGGGGTGACACACACGCACCCCGATCGCTCGCGCGAACCTGGCGCGGCTTGCGCGGTGCGTGTGTGTCACCCGACCCGCACGCTGGCGCCGCTTGCGCGGTGCGTGTGTGTCACCCGGCGCGGAGTGGCGGCCCCGGAGAGATTCGAACTCCCGACCGTCTGCTTAGGACGCAGCTGCTCTATCCAGCTGAGCTACGGGGCCGCACAGCGGGCTAGCTAGGCAAATCGCGCGCTGCCGGCAACCGCTTTGCGCGAGGCTGGCGCCTAACCCGCCATCAATGGCGAGTGGCCGCCCCGAACGCAGTTCCCGACGGAGCGGGTGGGGCGACTTCCGCGAACAATGACGCTATCACCCACTCTGTCATCGCGCTATCGCGCGCTGACAGCTCGCCCATCGAGGGCGAGCAGAAGGGAAACGCCATGGCGCAGAAATACGCCAACTTCTGGTCGCGCGCGGCCGCGAGCCTGACCGCGCTGTCGCACACGCAGGCCGGCGTGTTCCGCTGGGGCGTCGTCATCCTGCTGACGTTAGTGTGGATCGTCGGCGGCCTCGCGCTGTGGTGGAGCGAGGGGCCGACCGAAGCCATCTATCGCACCCTGGGCGCCGTCAGCATGTGGGACGAATATTTCAACGCCGCCGAGCCGTTGCGCGAGGTGGTGCGCTTCGCGGCCATCGCCACACCTGTGGTCGGTCTGCTGTTTGCGTTCTCCGGCCAGTTGGGGCGCTCGCTGGCGCGTCTTTTTAATCTTGGCGCGGCGCGCCACATCGTCGTGGCCGGCGATAGTCCGGCGGCGCTGTCGCTGGCGCAGGATTGCCGCCGGCGCAAGGATTCGGTGATCATGATCGCCGACGGGCTGGCGGACGAAACCGCGCTCGGCCTGCGGCGCAAAGGCGTCATCGTGCTCGAGGGCGACGCCACCCATCCCGAGACGCTGCGCACGGCGCGCGCGCACCACGCCGCCCACGTGGTGGCGTTCGAACCGGACGACACCGCCAATCTGCAGATCGAAGCCGCGGTGCGGCGTCTCGTCGGCGACGCCAAGCGCAAGCCGCCGATCGGCGTGCATGTCGCCACCCGTTCGCCGATGCTGCTGAAGGAAGCGCGCGAAATGCGCTCGGCGCAGATGCGCAAGAAGAAGCCGGCGGCGCCGCCGATCGATCCGAAGCCGTTCTCGCTCGAAGAAATGGCCGCGCGCGCGCTGATCCAAAAAGAGAGCCAGACCTTGCTGTCGCTCGCGCAGCAGCTGGGCCAGGAGCGGCTTCACATCGTATTCTTCGGCTTCGACGCCGCCGCCGAAGCGGTGGCGCAGCGTGTGCTGATGAGTTTGTGGTCTGCGCATTTCGCGCCGCCGCGGCTCACCGTGCTGGCGCCGGCGCACGAGGCGGTCGAGGCGGGCTTCCGCGCCCGCCATCGCGAAGCGTTCGCGCATCCGCACGTCTGGAGCGCCGACATCGCCTTCCTGCCGTTCGATTGGGACGCGGCTTCGATCGGGGCGGAATTGCTCGATGCGGTCGAGCAACAGCGCGGCAAGCCGACCGCCATCGTGGTGTCGACCGGCGCCGATCCCGGCAACATCCATCTCGCCATCGCCCTGAAGCGCGCCTGCAATCATGGCGGGCGCTGGCCGGCGCCGATCTTCATGCGCGAGACCAGCCAGTCGGAATTCTCGCAGCAATATGCGCGCGGTGACGAGACCGAGGAGCTCGATGCCTATCTGCAGGCGTTCGGCGCGCACCAGATCAACGCCACCCGCGCGCGCATCGTCGATGGCGCGCTGGATCAAGGCGCGGCGATCGCGCATGAGCATTACAATAAGGGTCTCGGCCAGCGCGACGAGGTCAGCATGCGCGAGCTGCAGTCGGCGATGAAGGATTGGAGCGACACGCTCGAGACTTATCGCGCCGCCAATCGCGCCGTCGCAGACTCGGCGCCGGTGAAACTCTGGGACGCGGGCTGGCGCCCGGCGGCCAAGGGCGAGAAAGGCGACACGGCGCCGACCGTGCCGGCTGAGCTGATGGAGAAAATGGCGCGCACCGAACACGATCGCTGGATGGCCGAGCGGCTCATGTCAGGCTGGCGCCCGACCGGCCAAGGCGAAGCGCGCAACAACGATCTGATGGCGCACGACAAGCTCGTCGGCTGGGAGGCGCTGAGCGAAGCCGACCGCAACAATGACGTGGTGCAGGTGCGCGCGGCGCTGGATGTCGCGCGGCTCATGCACAAGGACGGCTTCGTGCGGCGAAGCTAGATCGCGCCGCCGTCGTCACGGGTGATGACGATGACGGCCGAGCGCGGGAAGGCGTCGCCGCCATCGGGAAAGTTCGAGGGCGCCGCTGCGCCGCTCCAGCGAAGTTCGGCGAAGTTCACGCCCTCGACAGTGCTGGCGCCGGGGTGTTGAATCGAACAGAAGAAGGCCCGCTCGTCCGGCGCCATCGTCGGTCCGCAAATCTCGGCGCCGACCGGCCCTACCAGAAAGCGCTTGATCGGACGCGGACCGTCCGCGTCGAGCGGCGCGACGAAGACGCCGTCATTGCAATCGGCGAACACCCCGTCATTGCCGTCGGTGGCGATCCACACGCGATGATGCGAGTCGATGCAGAGATTGTCCGGGCACGCAAAGCGCGCGCCGGCATTGACCGCGACGCCGTCGAGCCGGGTCGAGACATGAGCTTGTGCGGCGCCGCCGCGCACGGGCGCGGTCAGCGCGCGGGCCTCGGGGTCGCCGCCCAGCGCGAACACGTCCCAGCTGAAGCGTTCCGCGCCGCAATCGCCGCCAGCTTCGTCGATGCGGACGATGTGTCCGGGCAGATTGTCCTGGGCGCGCTCTGGCTGCTCGCTTTCGCGCCGCGGATTGCCCGGGCGGGCGAAGCCGCGCTCGCTGTTATTGGTGCAGGCAATCAAAACCACGCCCTGGCCGCGCCAGGCATCGTCGCACAAGGCGGCGACGTCCTCCGGACGATCCATGGGCGTGGCGCCAAGCAAAAAGGCGGCGATGCGGGCGCGCATAAGCACGTCCGCCTCGTCGGCGAAGCGGATGGGCGAGCCGGCGGCGTGCGCCGCGGCGTTGGCGGTCTCCGCGTTGATCTTCAGCCAGCGACCCGAGCCGTCCTCCAGGAATTGCGCGCAATAGAGATCGCCGTCGTCGAGCAGATCCATGTTGGCGGCGCGATCGGCCGGATCGAAGCGGCCGCGCGACACAAATTTGTAGACATGCTCGTTGCGCTGATCGTCGCCGGTATAGACTGCGATGCGGCCGTCGGCGGTGAGCGCGGTGGTGGCGCACTCGTTGCGCTTGCGCCCGAGCGCGGTGCGCTTCTTCGGCGTCGATTTCGGATCGTAAGGATCGATCTCGACGATCCAGCCATAAAGCGCCGGCCCATGCGGATTTTCCGCCATGCGGAAGTGGCGCGGTGCCAGCGGCGCGGCTGCGGCGGGGCTGTCGGGATAAGCGAAGCTGGCGGCGTCGAGCGCCAGGGCGGGGTCGCGGCGCGCGCCGTCGAGATCGCTGTCGCTGCCGAAGAAGAAGCCTTCGAAATTTTCTTCGGCCGTCAGATAAGTGCCCCACGGCGTCTGGCCGCCGGCGCAATTGGCGAGCGTGCCGCAGCGCACCGCGTCGGCCGGGCCGTCGCCGCGATCGGGCTCGGCGCGATTGACGAGTGCAGCAGCCGCCGCGATCCACGGATGCTGCGCCGCCGGGCCGTGAAAATGCACCGGCGTGAACGGCGTGATCCGGCGATTGTGGCCCTCACCGGGCGCTGGATTGCGCCGCACCCGCCAATCGGCGCCCGTTCGCTCGATCTCGACGATGCTGACGCCGACGGCGGCAAACAAAGCTTCGAACTGCGCCGGCGTCGCGTCTTGCGGACGCGCAAGACTGGGGAACACCAAGTCAAGCTGGGCATATTCGTTGTTGGCGCAAGGATGAAGCGATCCTGGTCCTTCCGCGGCGGGAAGGCGAAGGTCGCCGAAAACAGCGCCAGCATGTCGTTGTTCTGGCCGAAGCGGCGTTCCTGTTCGCTTCGGGTCAGCGCGTCGAGATCGGCGCGCACCGGCATGTCCTCGAACAGGGCGTCGCCCCACGCGATCAGCGTGCGCCAGCTGTAACCGCGCGGCAGCGAGATGGTGTCGGCGGTGGTGGCGGGAATCGAGGCGAAGTCCGCCGCCGCCGGCGTGACGCAGGCGCCGAGTTGCAGCAGCGGCAGGCCGGCTAGGCCGCCGAGCAATGTTCGGCGTGAGGCAATGAGTTCGTTGATGTGTGGCGCCACGTTCGATCCCCGAAGTCCCGCGAGCTTATGGCGCCCGTGCGACTGTTCCGTGAAGCCCTACAGCATCGTGCGTCAAATGCGACCCACAGGCTGGGGCGATGCTTGTCGCATTTGACGCACATGAGATGCTGTAAAACCTATGGGCTTTGGCGCAGCTTATGGACTTGAAATCGGAAACCCTGCCCGCCCCGAAAACCATTCCGATTTCAAGTCCGCTGCGCCAGCGCTTCTCGCAGTTCTGCGATCTGCGACAGCTTCGCCTCGAACATCGACCAATCGTCGCGTTCGGCGATCGGCGCCCACAGCGCCTCGACCTCCTCGATCAGCATCGTGTGCGGCGCAGCGCGCTGGAAGTAGGGATGCGTCGGCGCCGCGCCGGCTTTGGTGCGCGCTTCAAGCCCGGCGCGGATCGGCGTGAACGCGGGCTTGGCGTAGAGCCCCGCTTGCGGACTGGCGGCGGCGCGCGCAGCGCTCGCCTCGCCGGCGAACCAGTCGTGAAAAAATTGATCCCAGCTGGCTTGCGTCTCGGTCAGCCAGCCGAACAGCGCCGAGGTGAACGCGAGATCGGGTTCGAACGCACCGCGCTCCAGATTCAATCTGGCGAACAGCGCGTCGCGCAGCCCGGTCTGATACGCCGGAACGAAACGCTGCAGCTCGGCTTCGAGCAAAGGCGCCGGACAGACGAGGCTGAGCGCGCCGCCCAGTTGCGCCAGCGCCCACGACACCCCCTCCGGCTGGCGGCCGAAGGCGTAGAGCCCGGTTTCGTCAAAATAGGCGGCGGTGAAACTTGGATCGCTGACCGGCACGAACCGCCATGGCCCGTAATCGAAGCTCTCGCCGGTGACATTGAGATTGTCGGTGTTGAGCACGCCATGGACGAAGCCCGCCGCCATCCAGCTCGCCGCAAGCCGGGCGCTGGCGGCGGCGATCTCGCCAAAGAGCGCGGCAGCGCGCGCTTCGCCGGAGAGGTCGAGATGTTGGGGATAGTAAGCGGCGCAGACGTGCTCGATCAGGGTGTGGATCAGGTCCGCCCGCTCGAAGAACGCCAGCCGCTGAAACGTGCCGAAGCGGATGTGGCTGTGCGACAGCCGCACCAGCACCGAGGACCGCGTCGGCGAGGGCTCGTCGCCGCGGGTCAGCGCCTCGCCGGTCTCGAACAGCGAAAACGCCTTGGAGGTGTAAACGCCGAGCGCCTCCAGCATGCCGGCGGCGAGCACTTCGCGGACGCCGCCCTTGAGCGTCAGCCGCCCGTCGCCGAAGCGGGAATAGGGGGTTTGGCCGGAGCCTTTGGTTCCGAGATCGAGCAGCCGGCCGGCGCCGTCGCGCAATTGCGCGAACAGGAAGCCGCGCCCGTCGCCGATGTCGGGATTGTAGGTGCGGAACTGGTGGCCGTGATAGCGCATGGCCAGCGGCGCCGGCATGTTGTTCGGCAGCGGCTCGAAGCGGGCGAAGTGCGCTGCCCAGGCTGCATCGCTCAAATCGCCGAGCCCGACGCGTTCGGCCCAATCCTGGTTCCGCCAGCGCAACACGTGCTGTGGAAATCGCGCCGCCGCCACCGGGTCGGCAAATTCCGGCCCGAGTTTCTCGAACAGAGGATCGGGTTGGTAGGGCGCGCGCATTCGTGTGATCTATTCGCCTGCGGCGCCGAAGTCATGCAGCATGTTGCGCGTTCGCGCGTGACGCGCGCTGCGGTTTGTGGCACTCATTGTTGGCAGAGGAAGGCGGGACAAAATGCCTGTGCGCAGCGCGAACAGCAGAGCCGGCGCGGTCGCCGTGCTGCTTGCGCTTATCGCCTGCAACGACGCCGCCAACGGCGCCAAGACTGAAGCGAGTTCGGCCGAGCGCGTCGCCGCCGCGCTCGACGTGTGCGGCGAGGATGCCGGCGCATTCGCCCAGAACGTGTGCGGCAATCGCGCGCTCGCCCAACTCGATAATCAGGTGCGTGAGGCATTGGTGGCGGAGTCCGCCAGCGTGTCGGACGCGGGCGCGCAGCTTCTGGTCCAGAATCAGAACCGTTGGCGCGAAGCCGCGCGCGTCAGCTGCCGCATCGTCGATCCGGACGCAGCGCCGACGCCTGAACAGCAGCGTTGTCTCGAAAACGAGTTCCGCGCCCGCGCGCGCGATGCGCAGAACACGGTCCAGGAGATCGGCGGCTACACCTTCCAGCGCATGGAGTTGGTCGACGCGGCGCCGATCTCGGCCGAGATCGCCGCCAATATGGGCGGCGCCGATATCGACCCGATCGAACGCGACATCCGCTTTCCCCGCATCGACGGGCCGCAGACGCCTGAAATTCGCCGCTTCAACGACCTCGTCGCCCAGCAGCCGCAATACGCGCTCGCCGACGCGGTCAATGAAAACGTCGATTATCGGATCGGCTTTGCCGGCCCCGAACTGATCTCGGTGCGTTTCGATTCCCGTTATGACGGACCGACGCTCGCCAACGTCGCCAAGACCATCCGCGTCATTACCGTGCTGATGACGGATGGGCGGCCGCTGACCGAAGCCGATGTGTTTCGCGCCGATTCCGGTTGGCGCGACTTCATTTCGGCGCGGGCGCTCGCCGAGATTCAGCGTCAGCTGCCCGATTATCCGCCGCCGCCGCGCCGCGATGTCTACGAAACCGCCACCAAGCCGCATCTGTGGCTGATCACCGAACGCAATCTGGTGCTGATCTTCCCGCCGCAATCGATGACCGGCTGGACCTACGCCGATCCGGCCGAGGGCGTCGAAGTGGCGATTCCCTGGACCGAGCTGCGCGCTTATCTCAATCCCGCGGCGCCGGCGCCGATCCGCCCGCCGGTTTGAACCGCCTGCGACCGTTCGCCTAAGCGCAGCGGACTTGAAATCGGAATCAATCTTGGGGCAGGCGCAATTTCCGATTTCAAGTCCATAAGCTGCGCTAAAGCCCACAGGTTCTACAGCATCTTATGTGCGTCAAATGTGACAAGCGTTCGCCCCCATCCCGTGGGTCGCATTTGACGCACGATGCTGTAGGCGCGCGCGCGCCGCAAATACGCTAACAGCGCGCCCATGGCCTCGCGGACCGGATCCATGCTTGCGCTGGCGGGCGTCGTGCTCATCGGCATGACCGGCTTCGGCGTATTCCTGCCGATCTTTCCGTTTCTGTCGTTGGAGCTGGGGGCCACGCCGACGGCGACGACGATCGCGATGGGCGCGTACTCGCTCGGCCAGTTCGTGGCATCGCCGTTTTGGGGTCGGTTGAGCGATCGGGTGGGGCGCAAACCGATCCTGATCGCCGGGCTCTTGGGCGGCGTTGCGTCCTACATCTGGATCGCGCACGCGGCGAGCGTCTACGAACTCGGGGCCGCGCGCCTCTTTGGTGGGCTGATGGCGGGCAATGTCGGCGCCGCCTTCGCCGCCGCCGCCGATCTCGCCGACGACAAGACGCGCGCGCGCAATATGGGCCTGCTCGGCGCGGCGGTGGGTTTCGGCTTTATCGCGGGCCCGGCGCTCGGCGCGCTGCTGATCGGCGATCATCCGGATCGCGAGAGCTTTGCCTTGGTGTGTTACGCCTCCGCGGCGCTCGCCGCACTGGCGGCGCTGGCGGCGGTGTTTCTGTTCCGCGAGAGTTTGGACGCCACAGCGCGCGCGACGCCCGGCGAGGCGCGGCCCCGGCGCCTCGCGCTACTGACTTCGCGCCCGGCTTTGGCGCGCTTCGTGCTGGTCACTTTCCTGGTGATCGCCGCGCAAGCCTTGATGGAAACGACGTTCGGACTCTGGGCCGACGCGGAATTGAACTGGGGGCCGCGCGAGGTCGGCTGGACTTTGGCCGCGCTCGGCGCTGGCGCTGTCGTGTTGCAGGGCGGCGGGGCGGGACGCGCCGCGCGCGTGCTCGGCGAGCGGCTGACGCTGCTGATCGGTCTGGCCTTGTTCGCCGCCGGCTTCGGCGGTCTGGCGGTGTCACACGAGGTGCCGACGATGGCGGCGTCGCTGGCCGCGTTGGTGATCGGCATCGGCCTCGCCACGCCGGCGCTCAACGCGCTGATCGCAGCGCAGGCCGAAGAAAAAGAGCGCGGCGCCGTGATGGGGCTTTCGCAATCGGCCTCGGCGCTTGGACGTGTGCTGGGTCCGCTCGGCGCCGGGGCGATCTTCGATCAGCTTGGTTCGGGCGCGCCGTTCGCGGTCGCGGCGTTGTTGATCATCGGCGCTCTGTTCGTGGCGCTGGGTGAGCCGGCAAGCTCGGCAGTCGGCAGTCGGCAGTAGGCAGTCAGCGCTCGTCAGAATAGTCGCGCCAGACGCCATCCTTGTCTCGGACCTCGTATCCGGTCTCGGTTTTGCGCACCGCCGGCGCGGCCAGCGGCGCCTTGCCGTGGCCGCCTGGAATGTCGAGCACGTAAGCCGGTTGCGCCAGGCCGGAGGCGCGTTGGTGCAATTGCCGCGTCAGTCGTCGGCCTTCCTCGATGCTGCAGCGGAAGTGCGATGTGCCCGGCGCCTTGTCGAGATGGTGCAGATAATAGGGTTTCACCCGTGCTTCGACCAAGGCGCGCATGAGCGCTTCGAGCGCATCGGCGTCGTCGTTGACGCCCTTGAGCAGCACGGTCTGCGCCAGCATCGGCACGCCGGCGTCGACGATGCGGGCGATGGCCGCCCGCGCTTGCGCGGTGAGTTCGCGCACATGATTGGCGTGCAGCACCACGTAGGTGGTTGCGCCCTCGGCGCGCAACGCCTCGACGAAATCCGGCGTCACCCGCAGCGGATCGGCGACCGGCACGCGCGTGTGCCAGCGGATGATCTTCACGCGCGCGATGGCGGCCAAGCGCGCGGTGATCTCGCGCACGCGCCGCGCCGAGAGCATGAACGGATCGCCGCCGGTGAGGATGACTTCCCAGATGCCGGGCTGGCTTTCGATGTAGGCGAGCGCCGCGTCCAGCTCGGCGCCGGTCAGCGCGCCGTCGCCGGCGGGCCCCACCATCTCGCGCCGGAAGCAGAAGCGGCAATAGACCGGGCAGACATGCACCAGCTTCAGCAGGCAGCGATCCGGATAGCGGTGCACGACACCTTTCACCGGTGAGTGCGCATCGTCGCCGATCGGATCGCTCAGTTCGTCCGGCGCGATATCGAGCTCGCGCGCGTCGGGGCGGAACTGCGCCGCGATCGGATCGTTTGCATCCGACGCATCGATCAGCGCCTCCATCGCCGGCGTGATGGCGACGGCGTAGCGGGCAGCGACTTGAGCGAGGGCGTCGGCAGGTTGGAGCGGGGGCTTCCAGCCCGCATGCGCGCGCTCCAACTTTTCCGCATCGGTGCTCAAACTAAACTCCAAACGCCTTGGCATATTTCACCCGGCCGCCGCGCGTGAGCGCGCCCGGTTCGAACTCCAGCGCCATGAAGGACGGGCCGGAGAAGGGGGCTTGCAGCGATTCCGCGATTTTGGGCGAGAAACCGAAGCGGGGATAGTACGTCGCATGCCCAAGCACAACGACGCCAACGCACCCGAGCTCTTCGCAGCGCGCATTTCCCGCTCGGATCAACGCGCCGCCGAGACCCTGGCTTTGGAACGCCGGCAGCACCGCAACCGGCGCCAACGCCGCCGCCTGAAGCGTTTCGCCGTTTCGCTCGATCGCGAGCCGCGAATAGAGAATGTGCCCCTGGATCGCGACATCGCTGCCCGCAACCAGCTCCACCAGCACGTCGCCGTCGGCGCGGAGCTGTTCGACCAGGTTTGCCTCTTCGTCGCGGCCGAACGCATGCCGGATGACTTGCCGGATGGCGGGATAGTCAGAGGCCGCGGCGCCGCGGATCATTGCTCTTGGACCGTTGCGACGGCGGTTGCAGAACGGGAGCGCGGCGCTCCGCGCCGCATGCGCGGCAGGCGCCGCGCGCTCCAACCTCCAACCGCTTGAGCTGGCCGGCGAGGGCGCCGGCGGTCCAAGATCGCCGCACTCATTCCGGCGTCCACAATACATCGTTGATGTGCCGCGCGCCGGTCGCCAGCATCACCAGCCGGTCGAAACCCATCGCGACGCCGCTCGCGGGCGGCATGTGCGCCAGCGCGCCCAGGAAATCCTCATCGATCGGCCAGCTTTTGCCGTAGCGCTTTTGCTTCTGATCCATCGCTGCGATCAAGCGCGCGCGCTGCTCTGCCGGATCGGTGAGCTCGCCGAAGCCGTTCGCCAGCTCGACGCCGCACGCATAAAGCTCGAAGCGCTCGGCGACGCTCGCGTCGTGGGCGCAGCGCTGCGCCAGAGCGGCCTCGGAAATGGGATATTCCGCCAGCAGCGTCAGCGCCGGCGCGCCGAGATGCGGTTCGATGCGGACGATATCGCGCGAGAAGGCGTCCGCCTTTTCCCCGCCCCCTTGTGGGGCGGGGGCAGTGGGTGGGGGGCGGCGTAAACGCTCTGGCGCCTGCATGTCGGAACGCCCCTCCTCCCCCAACCCCTCCTCCACAAGGGAGGAGGGGGGATGCCGCGCAAACGCGTCCCGCACCGTGATCCGCTCCGCCGCCGCGAACGGGTCGCAGACCTTGTCGCGCCAGCGCAGCGACGATGCGTTCGCAGCGCGCGCCGCGACGCGCACGATCTCGACGCAATCGTCCATGATCGCCTCGTAGGGCGCGCCGGCGCGATACCATTCGATCATCGTGAACTCGGGCGCATGCAGCGGTCCGGTCTCGCCGCGCCGCCAAGTCTTGCCGAAGAAGAAGAGCTTCTCCTCGCCGGCGGCCAGCAGCTTCTTCATCGCGAATTCGGGGCTGGTGTGGAGGTACCGTTCGCCAACTTCGAACGCATCGATATGCGTCTCGGCCCCGGGCGAAACCGCCAGCATGCTGGGCTCGGCCTCGGTGAAGCCTTGGGCCCAGAACCACTCGCGCACCACGCGCGCGATTGCCGTCCGCGCCGCCAGAAACGGCCGGCGGTCGGCGTGGCGGTCCTTGTCCCACCAACCGGTCACGCCCTTCCCCCTTGTGGGGAAGGGTCGGGGATGGGGGTGCAAGCGCGGAAACTTTGACGCAGCGCAGCCGCTACCCCCGCCCCCGACCCCGACCCACAAGGGGGCGGGGAGAAGGTGTCGCGCTTTCCCGAAGCGGCGAACGCGGCTAGAGAGGCCCCCAATTCCGGTCCTTTCGGTCAGTTCAGGGCCCGCCGCACCCCGGCCGGCCAAGTGAGGTTTACGTGGTCAAAGTCATCGCCAGCGACGTCCGCAAAGGCAACGTGCTCGAGCACGAGGACGGCAAGCTTTACGTGGTCATGAGCCACGAAACCTTCCGCCCGGGCAAGGGCACGCCGACCACCACCATCGTCATGCGCCGCATCGTCGATGGGGTGAAGACGACGGCGGTGTTCAAGACCACCGATAGCCTGGAGAAGGCGTTCGTCGAGCAGATCAAGCATTCGTTCCTTTATGACGACGGCGACGCCGGCCTCGTGTTCATGAACCCGACCACCTACGATCAGGTGCACCTGTCGCGCGACATGGTCGGGGATTCGGTCGCCTATCTGCAGCCGGAAATGGTGGTCGATCTCACCATGTACGAAGGCCAGGCGCTGTCGATCGAATTGCCGCCGCGGGTGACGCTGACCATCGAATCGACCGAGCCGGTGGTGAAGGGCCAGACCGCGTCGTCGTCCTACAAGCCTGCGGTGCTCGACAATGGCGTGCGCACCATGGTGCCGCCGCACATCGAAGCCGGCACGCGCGTGGTGATCTCGACCGAAGACGGCTCCTACGTCGAGCGCGCGAAGGACTGATCGCGCGCGGTGGCTTTCACCATCCACCGCCTCGCCTCGGGCGACGTTGCGCTCTGCCGCGCGCTGAACGCGCTGTTCGGCGCCGCGTTCGACGATGCCGAGCATTACGGCGCCAAGCCGCCCGCCGACGCCTATTTCGAAGCGCTTCTCCGCAAGGAGCATGTGATCCCGCTGGTGGCGCTGAGCGACGGTGAGGCGATCGGCGGACTTGTCGCCTACGAGCTGGAGAAGTTCGAGCAGCAGCGAAGCGAGATCTACATCTACGATCTGGCGGTGGCGGAAGCGCATCGCCGCCAAGGCGTCGCCACGGCGCTCATCCGCTATCTCGGCGACATCGCCTCGAGCCGCGGCGCCTGGGTGATCTATGTTCAGGCCGATTACGGCGACGAGCCCGCCATTGCGCTTTACACCAAGCTCGGCCGCCGCGAAGACGTCATGCATTTCGATATCGATGTGGAGACCAAGCCCTGATGCCGTGGTTTCGCCTCTTCGCTTTGGGTGAGGATTTTCCGGTGATCATCGACGGCAATGTCGAGATCGTCGGCTTCTACACCACGCGCTATGTCGAGGCGGCGAGCGCATCGGAAGCGGAAGCGATCGCCTCGGACTTGTTGTTCGAGGACGAGGATCTGCAGCCGCCGCCCGGTTACGAGGACATCCAGCCGCGGCTGGTGTTCGAGGAGATCGAGCAGGTCGCCGAGCCGATCGATATCGACGACAATTTCTCTTTCTTCCCGATGGACGAAGACGAGGACGCGTGACGATGGCCAAGGTCACCATCTATCACAACCCGAAATGCGGCACGTCGCGCACTGTGCTGGCGATGATCGAGGAAGCCGGTCACACGCCGGAGGTAATCGAGTATCTCAAAGTCGGCTGGAGCAAGGCGCAGCTGAAGCAGCTGTTCGCCGCCGCCGGTTTGACGCCGCGCGAGGCGATGCGCGCCAACGCGCCCGAAGCCGAACCGCTGCTCGATCCGAAAACCTCCGACGCCAAAATCATCGACGCCATGGTGGCGCACCCGATCCTGGTCAACCGCCCGTTCGTGGTTGCGCCGAAAGGCGTGCGCCTGGCGCGGCCGAAGGAGCGGGTGCTGGAGATATTGTGAGCTTTCTTCCTTCTCCTGAACCAGGAGAAGGGGCGCTGTGCTTGCGGCAGTCGCGAATCCGCCCAAGCATTTGCACCAGCGCCCGCACTCCGATACACCCAGCCCCGCCGGTTAAGGGAACGCGGTTGAAATCCGCGGCTGCTCCCGCAGCTGTAAGCGGCGAGTGCGTTGGCCAAGACCACTGGAGCCATGCTCCGGGAAGGGGCCGGCGCGCATCGACCCGCAAAGCCAGAAGACCTGCCGGCGTGAACGCCTTTGGCCCGGGATGCGGCCGCGGAGGTCGATGTGCGGCGGATGATTGCAGCGATTGCGCTCGCGTGCGCGCCGGCGGCGCAGGCTGAGCCGCGCCGCGTCGTCAGTCTCGATTATTGCGCCGATCAGTTCGTGCTCGCGCTGGCGGATCGCGATGAGATCGCGGCGCTTTCGCGCGGCTCGTTGCGCGAAGATTCCTATTTCCGCGATCGCGCCCGCGGCGTCCGTCAAACGCGCGGCACGCTGGAAGAAGTGCTGGCGCTGCGCCCCGATCTCGTTGTCCGCAATTGGGGCGGGCCGTGGGACGCAGCCGAGGTTTATGGCCGCTTCGGCGTGCCGGTGCTGCAGGTCGGCGATGCGCCGGACTTCGCCGCGGCGCGTGCGGACCTGATCGATGCGGCGGCGGCGCTCGGGCACGCCGAACGCGGCGCGGCGTTGGCGCGCGATCTCGATCTGCGCCTCGCGCGGCTTTCAACGCAACGCGGCGGCGCGCCCGTAATGTACCTCTCCGCCGGCGGCGCCGTGGCCGGCGGCGGCACGATGATGGACGCGGTGATCGCCGCGGCGGGTGGGCGCAATGTCCGCGCCGATGCGGGCTGGCAGGTGCTCCCGCTCGAGCGGCTGGTGCAAACGCCGCCGTCGCTTGTGGCGCTCGGTTTCTTCGACACCGAGCGCGAGCGCCTCAATGCCTGGTCGCCGTCGCGGCATCCGGCGCTGCGCCGCGCGCTTGCCAATGCGCGCACGATCGCGTTGCCGCCGGCTGCGATTGCCTGCGAAGCGTGGTTCGCCATCGACGCGGCCGAGGCGATCGCTGCGGCCTTGGCGGCGCCATGAGCGCGAACGCCCGCACATCGTTCGGACTTGCTGCGCTCAGCGTCGCGGCGCTCGCCGCCGCGTTATGGCTTGGGCCGGTGAGTGTCGATGTGTTCGGTACGGACGACGCCACGCGCGCCATCGTGTGGGACATCCGCCTGCCGCGCGCGCTGACAGCGTGGATCGCCGGCGCGGCGCTTGGCCTGTCGGGCGCGGCGCTGCAAGGACTGCTGCGCAATCCGCTGGCGGATTCCGGCGTACTCGGTTTGTCGGGCTTCGCCGCGCTCGGCGCCGTGCTGGCTTTTGCGTTTGGCTTGGCGGCGTTGGCGCCAGCGATGGCTGTTGCCTTCGCGCTCGGCGCCGCTGTTCTCGTGACCGCGCTCGGCTGGGCCGCGCGCGGCCCCGCGAGCCTGGTGCTGATCGGCGTCGGGCTGTCGAGCTTTGCTGGCGGGCTGATCGCGCTCGCGCTCAATCTCGCGCCCAATCCAGGCGCGCTGGCCGATCTTGTGAACTGGACGCTGGGCTCCGTCGAAGGCCGCTCGCTGGAGCATGTGGCGCTGGCCGGCGCGCTGCTGGCGCTCGGCGGCGCGCTCATTTTCGCCGCCGCGCGCGGACTCCAGGCGCTGACGCTGGGCGAGGAAGCCGCAGCCGCCATCGGCGCCGATCTCTCCCGCACGCGCGCGCTCGTGGTGCTCGGTGCGGCGGCGTGCACGGGCGGCGCCACCGCGGTTGCGGGCGTCATCGGTTTTGTCGGCATCGCCGCGCCGCATCTGGTGCGCGCGCTCGCCGGTCACGATCCGGCGCGGCTGCTGATGCCGAGCGCGCTCGCGGGCGGGGCGCTCTTGGTGGTGGCGGACATCGCCGTGCGGCTCTTGCCCACCGACACCGAACTCAAGCTCGGCGTCGCCGCCGCGTTGATCGGCGGACCGGTGTTCGCGCTCATCGCGGCGCGTCTTGCCTCGCGCGGAGGCGGCGCCTGATGCTTTCTCTTCGTGATGTCTCGGTCGATCTAGGTCGCACCCGCGCGCTCGACGGCGTTTCGCTCAGCGTCGCACCGGGCGAGATCGTCGCTTTGCTCGGGCCCAACGGCGCCGGCAAAACGACATTGCTGCGGGCGGCGCTCGGGCTGATCGAGGCACGCGGGGAGGTCAGGCTCGCCGATCGCGATCCGCGCACGCTCTCGGCGCGCGCGCGCGCTTTGTTGGCCGCCTATCTGCCGCAACGGCCGCAATCGATCTGGCCGATTACGGTCGAGGCGCTGACGGCGCTCGGGCGTTTTGCGCACGGCGCCGCGCCCGATCGCCTCGGCATACGCGATCAGGCGGCCGTGGATGGCGCCATCGCCGCGTGTGCGCTGAACGAATTGCGGACGCGGCGCATGGACGCGATTTCCGGCGGCGAGAAGGCGCGTGCGCATCTGGCGCGCGCGCTGGCGCAGCAAGCGCCGTTGTTGATGCTGGACGAACCGACGGCTGGTCTCGATCCGGCGCAAGCATTGGGCGTAACCGACATTCTGCGCCGTCACGCAAGCGGCGGCGGCGCGGTTCTGTTCTCCACCCACGATATCGCGCTCGCAGCCGGAACGGCGCACCGCGTCGTGCTGATGAAGCAGGGGCGCATTCTGGCCGACGGGCCGGCGGAGCAAGCGCTGACGCGAGAGGCGCTGGCTTCAGCCTATGACCGCAACGCCGAGCTGAGCCGGCATGGCGACGATCTGGTCGTGATCTTCCGGCGATGAAGTGTGATCAAGTCCCTCCAAGCCTCCCCTCTGTTCAGAGGGGAGGTGGTGTGGCGGCGACACGCAAAGCGCTGCGAAATTTAGCCTAGTTTCGCGCTCGCAGCTCGGCGATCATCCGCGCCGCGTGCTGGTTCTCGGGATCGAGGTCCAGCGAACGTTGGTAGTTGCGGATCGCCAGATCGCGTTGGCCGGCGTTCATGTAGGCTTCGCCCAAGCTGTCATAGGCGTTGGCCGATTGCGGAAACAATTCGACCGCGAGCGCGAAAATCTGAATCGCGTCAGCGATTCGTTGATTCGCCACGAGATCGTAGCCCAGATCGTTGAGCGTCTCTTCGTGCTCTTCTCCAGCATCCGGCTGCGCCAGCCGCGCTTGCCGCATGTGATCGATTGCGGCGCCGGCGCCTTGGGCGAGGATGGTTTCCCAGAGCCGGTCGAACAATTGCTGCTCGGGCAGGTGGTAGTCCTCGCCGAGCGCGATGGCGGCGAGCGAACGGGCGACGCCGGTGGCCGAGGCGCGGTCGCTGTTGCTCAGCACGATGATGGTGAGCCGTTCGCTGGGCATGCGGGCGATGAACGCGGAGAAGCCCTGGAACGAGCCGGAATGCGCGTAGGTCTGGCGCCCGAACCAATCGCCGATCAGCCAGCCGTAACCGTAGCGCTCGCGCACGGGCGTGAACATTTCGTCGAGGGCGCGGCGTGGAAGCAATTGCTCGGTGTAGAGCGCCTGATCCCAACGCAGCAGGTCGTGCGTGGTGGAAACCAGCCCGCCGTTGGCGAAGGCGGTGGTCTCGTTCGCATACTCCGGAACGACGAACGTATTGCCGCTCCAATCGTACCCGGAGGCGCGGTTCGCCAGCAACGCGCGGCCGTCGTAGAGGCGCGTGTCCGCCATGCCGAGCGGCGAGAAGATGTTCTCCTGCAAATAGTCGCCATAGTTCTTGCCGGACGCGCGTTCGACGATGAGGCCGAGCAGATAATAGCCGGAATTGCTGTAGCGGAAGCCTTCGCCGGGCGCGAACAGCAGCGGCAAGTCGCGGAACACATTGACGAAGCCGAGCCGCGTCTGCCGCTGCACCGACGTGACCTCGTCCCAATCCGGCTGACTGCTGAAATTGGGAATGCCGGAGGTATGGGTCAGCAGATGTCGAATGCTGATCGGCGCCCAGGCCTGCGGACAATTGTCGAGATACCGGCAGATCGGATCGTTGATGTCGAGGCGACCGCGCTCCTGCAATTGCATGATCGCCATCGCCGTGAATTGCTTGGTCAGCGAGGCGATGCGGAATACGGTCTGCGGCGTGTTCGGCGCGCCGAGTTCGTAATTGGCCATGCCATAGCCGCGGCTGACGAGCGGGACGCCGTCGCGGGCGATCAGAATCGATCCGCTGAATTGGGCGTGGCGAACCGCGGCTTGCATGTATTCGTCCACGCTTGATTGAAGTTCGCGACTGCCGGCCTCTTGCGCCGAGGGCGGCGGCGCCGTCTCGCCGGTCACGCAAGCAGTGGCGAGGCAAACGGCGGCAAGCAGTGGCATGAGGCGGGCGCGGATACGGCGCATGATAAACTCCTAAACAACAACCCGCGCGGCGATATCTTCATATCAAGATATCGCCGTCAAGATTTATCTTCGCGTGGAAATATCTCTTGTTGTGAGCGGAAGCGGCGCTAAAGTCGCGCGCGAATGACGCGGCAGCAAATCGATGTGGTCGATTCCCTCGTCGCCGATTGGCGGCGCGAGAATGCGCGCCTGCGGCCCGAGGCCATGCAGGTGGTGGGCCGGATCATCCGGTTGGGCCGTCTCTATCAGGACAATGTTTCAGCATTGTTGCGGCCGTACGGCTTGTCCTATTCCGACTTCGACGTGCTGGCGACGCTGCGCCGCTCCGGCGCGCCCTTCGAACTGACGCCGACCGATTTGCAGCAAAGCGTGCTGCTGACGTCAGGCGCGATGACGGCGTGCTTGCGCCGGCTGGAGGAGGCGCAACTGATCACGCGCCGCGCCGACGCCGAGGACGGCCGGCGTTCTTCGGCGCGGCTCAGCAAGCGTGGGCAGACGCTGGTGGAGAAGCTGATCGATCGGCGTTTTGCCTTGGCGGCCGAAGCTATCGCCGGGCTGAACCAGAAACAGGCGGATGAGCTGACGGCGCTGCTGCGCAAACTCGCGCGCTAACGTCACCAGCCGCCGCCGCCACCGCCGCCGCCGCCGCCGCCCGACGAACCGCCGCCGCCCGAGCCCGATGAACTCGAACTCTGCGGCAGCGCGCTCGAGACGCCCGAACTCATGTTGGCGATCATCGAATTGGTCACCGAACCGAGCGAGTCCGAGCCGCGCATGTTGCTCCAGCCGGGATTGTACTTCGCCGCTTCCTCGGGGATGAGGCGCTCGAAGTGCTTGGTCCAGGGTTCCTCGACGCCGAGAGCGACGGCATAGGGGAGAAACTTTTCGTAGCGCTCGATCGTCATCGGCGGCGGCGCTTGCGAGCCGGGTTCGGCGGCGTTGAGCTGGAGCTTCTCGGCCTTCTCCATGTAGAGACGGAAGCCTTCGATCTCGGTGCGAACGGCCTGACCCTTCGGCGTCGGGGCCGGGATGAAGTAGAGGAACGCCAGGTTGAGCGCCGCGAGCGCCGCGACGGCGAGCGTGTGCCAGCCGGTCCATTCCACCACCATAATCGAAGCGATGGCGATGGCGGCGACGGTCAGCACGATGGCGACGATGGTGTAGCCGATATTCCAGCGAAAATAGTCGGACCCGTATTTTCGGCCCAGCAACTGATGGAAGCGCTGATAGGCGGCGGTGAAACCGGAATCGTAGCTGCCGCCGAGCGACTTGATGCGCGAGCCGTGAAAAAGTTCATCTTCGAGCGCCAAGTCTTCGCCGGCGATGTCGCCGCGCGCGGCCGCGGCGGCTTCGCGCGTCAGGGTCGTGTTCTTCTTGTCGCTGGCGTCGATTCTGATCCGGCCCTTGATGGCGAGATGCATCAAGGTGGCGATCAGCGCGCGATGGCCGGAGACGGCGCGATGATAGATGTGATGCACGGCCGCGGGCGAGTAACCCGCCGGCGGTTCGTAGCGCGGAAACACCGGACCCTTCGGCGGATCGCGGCCGACGCGGTCGAAGCCGCGATAGAGAAACCAGAACAGGCCAAACAGCGATAGCGACAGCACGCCGAGCGCGCCGTAGCGTTGCCACAGGATGGCGTTGCGATCGGCGGCGGACGGCGGATCGATCAAGCCCTTGGCGAGGCCAATGGCGATGGTGAGTCCTTCACCTTGGCCGAGCGCACGCGTGGTTTCGAAGATGTGGCGATCGCCTTCGACTCTGTAGGCGTAGTCGCCGCCGGCGGCGCCAAGCGCGCCGGTATAGCCGCGCGTCTGCGTGACTTGCGCGCCGGCGGGGAGGGCGATCGCGGCGCGGGCGCGCCGGATCGGAAACGCCCAATAATTGCCGGTGACGTTCCAATAGAGTTCGTCGTAGGCGCCGAAATAGCGGATCTGGTTCTTCACCTCGTAGCGGATCGCGTAGGTGTGCGGCCCGAAATCGAGAAACACATCCTCGTCGCCGATGCGGATGCGGAAGGCGTTGTCGTCGGAATCGGTCTGATACGGCTCCTCGCGCCCGTCGCGTTCCACCGCGAGCACGCGATAATCGTAGGCGAGGCGATGGTTCTCGGCGTCGACATAGAAGCGGGGCAGGTCGCGGAAGATGCCGCGCTGAATCTGGGCGCCCTCGGCGATGACGGCGATGGTCTCGGTGACGACGATATCGCCGTCTTGCTCGACCTCAATCGCTACATTGAATGAGGTGATTTCCTCGCGCGCGAACGCGGGCGTCGCAATGAGCAGCGCCACGAGCGCCAGGAAATGCGTGCGCAGCGTTCTCATTGCGGGCTGAGCCCGACGGCGGGCGCGGCGCGCTCGCTGGCGGCGGTCAGTTCGAAGAAGGCGCGCTTGGCGATGCCGAACAGGCCGGCGACGAGGTTCGACGGGAAACTCTCGACCGCCGTGTTCAGCTCGCGCACGGCGCCGTTATAGAAGCGCCGCGCCATTTCGATCTTGTTTTCGGTGTCGGACAGCTCGTTCTGCAGAGCGAGGAAGTTCTGATTGGCCTTGAGTTCAGGATAGGCTTCGCCCAGCGCGATCAGCCGGCCCACCGGCCGTGAGAGCGCGCTCTCGGCTTCGCCGCGCGCTGCGGCGTCTTCGCCCGCAGCCAACGCCGCATTGCGCCGCTCGGCCACCTCCTCGAACAATTGCTTCTCGTGCGCGGCATAGGCTTTCACCGTGGCGACGAGTTGCGGAATGAGGTCGGCGCGGCGCTTCAGCTGCACGTCGATATCGGCCCAGCCATTGTTCACCATCTGCCGCCGGGCGATCAGGGTGTTGAAGAGCGCCACCACGAAGATGGCCAGCGCCGCGACGACGGCGAAGATGATCAGTTCGGGCACCAGCGCCTCCAGACGATGGGGCGAGGCTTACACAATCGCAGGGTGAGGTGCAAAGGCGGCCAAGACGGCCGGCTGAAAGTAAATTGTCCTAGCGGGCGATTTCTTTCAACGCGAAGCGTGGATAGGGCGCGATGGCGGCAAGAGGCTCACCTTCTCCTACGTCTTCGCGGCGGCCGCATTCGCTCTCAGGAGGTCCCTGCGTGTAAACAATTCTACGCAAACGGCATCGATGTGCGACTTCAAGAGAGCATTCTTGATCCTCGAATACACTACCAAGTCAACCGCTACGGGCAATTCCGTTTCATCGAGCATAGTCCACAACCGGCGTTCTGATTGCACATCGAGGTCGCCATACAGAACGATGTCAATGTCTGAGGCCGGGCCGGCCTTGCCGGTCGCGCGCGAGCCAAATATGCCGACGCGGTCTATGTGCCGCGCGTACGGAGCAAACGCGTGGAGCAGCGTGTTCCGTTCCTGCTTGGTCAAAATCGCAGTATTCATTTCAGCGCAGCTTCTCGCTTAAGACCGGTTCGATGGAGGGCATCGAGCAAACCAAGGTACGTGCTTTGAATTTCTTCGACAATCGCTGCGAAGTCGCTTTCGTCATAGGTGTGCGCCATCCGGTTGCGGGCATCCAAGGCGTTCATCCATTCTTTGCCGTTCGAAATGATCTTTGCCTTGTACGCCGCCCGTATTGCGGCGCGGGGGGTGCGCGTATCCAAGGTGATGCCGTCGGCGTCCAAGAGATCAGCCAGAAGGTTCCAGCCCAATTCCCAAGTATACTCGAAGCGCTGTATGACGCCTTCCTGTTCAAGGCTCGACAGCTCACGCTCTTCGAACAAGTCGATCGCCTCACTCAATAATCTGAATGCGCGCTTGTAGTTCTTGAATCGATACAGCCAACGAGGCTTGTCGCCTCTGGCCTTCCTTTTCTTCGCCGTCGCCAATTCACCCCTCCAGTCGTAGTATGGCGCACCCAGTTGCGACTACGCTATCCCCGCCCGGTTCGCCACCAGATCGTCGACCACGGCAGGATCGGCGAGCGTCGAGGTGTCGCC
>LWDN01000031.1:5731-8467 GCA_002083515.1 Proteobacteria bacterium HN_bin10 | reverse complement strand
GCATGATCTTGCCGGAGCGGGTTTTCGGCAGGCCGGGCGCCCATTGGATGATGTCGGGCGTCGCCGTCGGCCCGATCTCGCTGCGCACCGTTTGCACGAGTTCGCGCTTCAGTTCGTCGCTCGGCTCGACGCCTTGTTTCAGCGTCACGTAGCAATAAATGCCCTGGCCCTTGATGTCGTGCGGATAGCCGACGACGGCGGCTTCGGCGACCTTAGTGTCGGCGACCAATGCGCTCTCGATCTCCGCCGTGCCGATGCGGTGGCCGCTCACATTGAGCACATCGTCGACGCGCCCGGTGATCCAGTAATAGCCGTCCTCGTCGCGGCGGCAGCCGTCGCCGGTGAAATACATGCCGGGATAGGTGCGGAAATAGGTCTCGAAGAAACGCTGGTGATCGCCATAGACGGTGCGCATCTGGCCGGGCCATGAATCGAGCAGCACCAGATTGCCGCTCGCCGCGCCTTCAAGGAAATCGCCTTTGTCGTCGACCAGAGCCGGCTTGATGCCGAAGAACGGCCGCGTGGCGGAGCCTGGTTTCATCGCCGTGGCGCCGGGCAAGTTGGCGATCAGCGCGCCGCCGGTTTCGGTCTGCCACCAGGTGTCGACCACCGGACAGCGCCCGTCGCCGACCGTGCGATAATACCAGAGCCACGCCTCCGGATTGATCGGCTCGCCGACCGTGCCGATCAAACGCAAGCTGGCGCGCGAGGTCTTCTTCACCGGCGCTTCGCCCTCGCGCATCAAAGCGCGGATGGCGGTGGGGGCGGTGTAGAAGGTGTTGACCTTGTGCTTGTCGACCACGTCCCAGAAGCGCGAAACGCTCGGATAATTCGGCACGCCTTCGAACATCAGCGTCGTCGCGCCGTTCGCGAGCGGGCCGTAGACGATGTAGGTGTGGCCGGTGACCCAGCCGACATCGGCGGTGCACCAGTAGATCTCGCCGTCGCGATAGTCGAACACGTATTGGTGCGTCATCGAGGCGTAGACGAGATAACCGCCGCTCGTATGCAGCACGCCTTTCGGCTTTCCGGTCGAGCCTGACGTGTAGAGGATGAAGAGCGGATCTTCCGCGCCCATCGGCTCGGGCGCGCACACGGGGCTCACTTCGGCGGCGGCGTCCTCATAGACGATGTCGCGCCCGTCCTGCATCGGCACGCCGGCGCCGGTGCGGGTGACGACGATGACGGTGTCGACGCCGCTCGCATGTTCGAGCGCTGCATCGACATTGTGTTTCAGCGGGACGATCTTGCCGCCGCGCACGCCCTCGTCGGCGGTGATGACCACCTTGGAGTCGCAATCCTTGATGCGGTTGGCGAGGCTTTCGGGCGAAAAGCCGCCGAACACCACCGAGTGGATGGCGCCGATGCGCGCGCAGGCCAGCATGGCGTAGGCGGCTTCCGGAATCATCGGCATGTAGATGGTGACGCGGTCGCCCTTTCGGACGCCGCGCGATTTCAGCACATTGGCGAAGCGGCAGACCTCCGCGTGCAATTCGCGATAGGAGATGTGGCGCGATTGATGCGGATCGTCGCCTTCCCAGATGATCGCGACCTGGTTGGCGCGCGTCTCCAGATGACGGTCGATGCAATTGGCCGAGACGTTGAGGACGCCGTCCTCGTACCAGCGGATGTGGAAGTCGCGCTCGTTGAAGCTCGTGTCCTTCACTTTGGTGTAGGGCTTGATCCAGTCGAGCCGCTGGCCGTGCACGCCCCAGAACGCTTCCGGATCGGCCAGCGCACTCGCATGCATGGCGCGATACTTCACGTCGTCGGCGTAGGCGCGCTCGGCCCATTCGGGCGGGACGGGAATGATCACGGGATCGGACATGGGGCGCTTCCTCTTCGCGGTTTTATGGACCGCCGGCGCCCTCGCCGGCAATCGCCGCCGCCGGCCGGCGAGGCGCCGGCGGTCCATATTCTCCTAATGCGCGACGCTGGCTGCGCGCCTGAACACGGTGCGGATGGTGAAGTTTGACACCAGCCGTCGCACGCCGGGCAGGCGCGAGAGCGTGTCCTGGTGGATGCGCTCGTAGCGGTCGTCGTCGGCGATGACGATGCGGAGCAAATAGTCGCTCTCGCCGGTCATCAGGTGGCAGTCCTGCACGTCGCGGCAGAGCGCCACCGCGCGTTCGAACTTGGCCATGGTCTCGCGCCGCTGGTCTTCGAGCGTCACCGCCACGAACACGGTGGCGCTCCGACCCAGCGCTTTCTCGGAGAGGATCGCGGCGTAGCCTTCGATGACGCCGGCCGCCTCCATCGCCTTGACGCGCCGGTGGCAGGCGGACGGCGAGAGACCGACGCGCTCAGAGAGCGCGGCCGCGGTCAGCACCCCGTCGCGCTCCAGCTCGATCAGGATTTTGTGGTCGAAGTCATCGAGCTGGACGGGAATTTGTTGCGCCATTTGTTCTCCAACGCTGATAATTAAGCGTGAAACGCGGCTATCGTACCAAAATGTCCAAGAAAATGCACGCTTCGTGGGATAGTCGAGGCCCAAGAGCTAATTGAGGCCGCTGCCGACTCCGTCATTCCGGACGCGACTTAGTCGCGATCCGGAACCCAGGGGCCGTCAGCACGTCGTTTGCCCCTGGGTTCCGGGTTCGCTCTCGCGACGCGAGACCGCCCCGGAATGACGGAGGGGGTTAGCTGCGGGGCCTCGGTTCAAGAATGTTGCGGAGGAAATCCCATGCGCGTCGGCAGCCCCAAGGAAATCAAGGTTCATGAATATCGCGTCGGCCT
>LWDN01000031.1:0-5675 GCA_002083515.1 Proteobacteria bacterium HN_bin10 | reverse complement strand
GGCGAGGGCATCGGCGCGCCCGACGCCGTCTACGAGAAGGTCGGCGTGAAGATCCTGCCGAACGCCGACGCCGTGTTCGCCGAATCCGAGATGATCGTGAAGGTGAAGGAGCCGCAGGCGGTCGAGATCGCGCGGCTGAAGCCCCAGCACACGCTCTTCACGTATCTCCACCTCGCGCCCGATCCGGAACAGGCCGAAGGCCTGATGAAGTCGGGCGCAACCTGCATCGCGTACGAAACCGTCACCGATCGCGATGGGCGCCTGCCGCTGTTGAAGCCGATGTCTGAAGTGGCCGGACGCATGTCGATCCAGGTCGGCGCGCATTTCCTGGAGAAGGCGCATGGCGGGCGCGGCGTGCTGATGGGCGGCGTGCCCGGCGTGCAGCCGGCCAATGTCGTCATCCTCGGCGCCGGCGTCTCCGGCTACAACGCCGCGCAGATCGCGGTCGGCATGCGCGCGCGCGTGCAAGTGTTCGACAAGAACCCGGCGCGGCTCGAAGAACTCGATCGTGAATTCAACGGCCGTTTGGAGACGGTCTATTCAACCGGCGCGGCGATCGCCGAAGCCATCAAGGACGCCGACGTCGTCGTCGGCGCGGTCTTGGTGGCGGGCGCCGCGGCGCCGAAGCTGATCACCAAGCCGATGCTGAAAACCATGCGCCCGGGCTCGGTGCTGGTCGATATCTCCATCGACCAGGGCGGCTGCTTCGAAACCTCGAAGCCGACGACGCATTCCGATCCGGTGTTCACCGTCGACGGCATCATCCATTATTGCGTCGCCAACATGCCGGGCGCGGTGGCGCGCACGAGCGCGTTCGCCTTGAACAACGCCACGCTGCCGTTCACGCTGGCGCTGGCCAATAAGGGCTACAAGAAAGCGCTGCAGGACGATCCGCACCTCGCCAACGGCCTCAACGTCTACGAGGGCGCCATCGCTCACGAAGCGGTGGCGAAGGATTTGGGCAAGCCGTTCAAGCGGCCGAGCTGGTTGGGGTAACGGCTCGCGGCGCCGGCGTCAGACTTCGATCTCGACGAAACTTCCTGGCGTTGCTCCGGAAACTGCGGACTCGATCGTTGCAAGCTTCAGCTTGATCAGTTTCCAGCGCGCTTTGCTCAGAATGACAATGGCGAGCCTCCGCCCAGCAAGGTTTTGTTGATGCCGGATATTGCGATCTGTCGTTACGATCACGTCGAAGCCGGCGGCTTCCGCGGCCTCCAACAATTCTCCGTTCTTGAGCATGTCCCAGCCGCGAGCGCGCGCTTCCTCGACACTATGGCCCGTCAAGCCGGTGGCGACCCCACGTGGCGTTCCATTGTCGAACAAAACGCGCATTAGGCGACGGGTGGGTCCAGACTTCGCGCCGCGAATTCCAGAACAGCCTGGACTTGATCGCGCGTTACCGGAAACTGCTCCACCACCTCATCGATCGTCAGGCCGTCTTCCAGATTTTCGAAGATCACCGCCGCCGGCGTTCGCGTGCCGGTAAACACCCAGGCGCCGCCAACCTTGCCTGGGATGCTCTCCACGGCGGGGCACTTGGACCAATCAAGCTGGGATGTCGGATTTGCTTGCATCGATTGAGCTTACCATGAAGTGGGTCCCGTTCGCCAGTCTACGGCCGCGCGCGCCTCCGCGCATAGAGCGCGGCGACCTTGCGCGCTTCGGCGGCGAGCGCGGCGCGCAGCGGCGGCGGGCCGAGCACTTTCACCTCGGCCCCCAGGCGCAGCAGCTGCAATTTAGCGAGATCGAGGGATTCGACTGGAACCGTCGCGCGCACCCAGCCCTCCGGCTTGCAGGCGACTGAATCGCGCGCCAGCGCCTCGTGCGCGGCGGCGTTGGTGTCGCGCAGGATGCGCCGGCCGGCGGGCGAGACCTCGATCACGGCGTGGCCGGTCAGCAGCCGCGCTTCGAAATCTTTCGACCAGTCTTTCCAATAGCGCGCGAGATTGAAGCGGCGCGGGCGGGTGAAGCGCGCATCGAGCACGTGCAGTTCGCGGATGTTGGAGACGCGATAGGTGCGCGGCGCGCCTTTGACGTTCGCCACCAGATACCAGATTCCGCCCTTCAGCACGAGGCCGAGCGGATCGAGCGTGCGCTCAACCACATCTTTCCAGCTTTCGTAGCGCACGCGCACGCGACGTTCGTTCCACACCGCCGCGGCGAGCGGCTTCAGCGTCTCCGACGCATCGGCGCGCGTGTACCAATTCACCGGATCGAGATGAAAGCGCGCCGATACGCGCTCGGCGCTGGCGCCGGAGTCCGGCGGCAGGCTGGCGAGCAGTTTGAGTTGCGCCGCGGCGAGGTCGCCGCCCAGTCCCAAATCCTGCGCCGCCGCGCCCGCGCCGGAGAGCAGCAGCGCGTCGGCCTCCTGCGCGGTGAAGCCGGTGAGCTTGGTGCGGTAGCCGTCGAGCAATTGAAAGCCGCCGGCGCGGCCGCGCTCGGCATAGATCGGCACGCCGGCGGCGCTCAGCTGATCGACGTCGCGATAGATGGTGCGCACCGAGACCTCGAACTCGCCCGCCAGCGCCTCGGCGCTCAGGCGCCCGCGCATCTGCAAAAGGATCAGGATCGAAAGCAGGCGGCTGGCGCGCATTTTGTCGGCTTAGCATGAAAACCTGACATCAGGTGGCAGGTTTAGCGATTAGGCTCCGCGCCGCGCTTTGGTTTCGCGAGGGGAGTGACATGGGATGGACCGAGTTAGACGCAGCATCGTCGCCGCCGGCGCGGCCCTATTGCCGGCTTGTGCAACGGTTGCAGCCATGAGCGCGGCGCCGCATTTCGATCCGTTTCCGCCGCTGCCCACAACGCCGACGCCCGGCCGGCCCGGCGATTTCGATTTCCTCACTGGCGAATGGCGCATCCAGCATCGTTCGATCGTCGACGGCGCCTGGCTCGCCTATGAGGGCGAGGCCAGCGTCTATGGCATCCTCGGCGGCATTTGCAGCGTCGAGGAATTGCGCATTCCGGCGCGCAATTTCTCCGGCATGGGTCTGCGCCTGCTCGATGTCGAGCGCCGCGTCTGGTCGGACCATTGGGTCAATGCGCGCTCGGGCGTGATGGCCGTGCCCGGTCAGCTCGGCAGTTTCGAGAATGGCGCCGGCATTTTCGTCACCGACGCCGAGGAGGACGGCCAGCCGGTGAAGTACGCCGGCATTTGGGACCTGATCACGCCAGTGAGCTGCCGCTGGCGCCAAGGCGCCTCGCGCGACGGCGGCGCCACCTGGGCGCAGAACTGGATCATGGCGTGGCGCAGGGTGGGGTAGGGCTACGCCGTCCCCTCTCCCCCGCGAGGGGGGGTAGTGATAGTGAGTCAGAAATTTTCAGGTAACGCCCTTTGGTGCAATTTGTTCGAGCGTGGTCCGCGTTATGATTTGCCGCCAAATTTTCGCGGTAGCGTAACTGTTACGATTGTTCCCCGGCCTACTTCGCTCTGAATGTTGAGCTTGCCAGCGTGCATTTCGGTCAATGACTTTGTGAGCGCCAGACCCAACCCTGTCCCCGCGCTCGTGCTCGCTAGCTCCCTTTCGACCTGCTCAAAGGGGCGTGCCAATCGCGGAAGGTGCTCCGCCGCAATGCCGCGACCCGTATCAACCACACGCAAAGTCACGTCTGTCGCGGTGCCACGAGCGTGAACCATTATTCCTCCACGATCGGTGAACTTCACGGCGTTAGAGAGAAGGTTGAGCAGAATCTGTTTGACCGCTCGTTGATCCGCTTCGATCTCGCCGAGATCTTCAGAGTCGACCGTGATTGACAAGTTTTTTTCTTCTGCCTTTCGTCTCGTCAAGCGCACAGCCTGCTCGATCGCCACGGCAAGTTCGAACGGACGCGCCGACAAACTGTATTTTCCCGTCTCGAGCTTTGCCATGTCGAGAATGTCATTGATCAGATCAAGCAGATGGTTGGCGCTATCAAAGATGTCGATCGAGTACTGTTTGTACTGGGGATTGGCGAGCGGGCCAAAAAGCTCCTTCGCCATGATTTCGGAAAAACCGATCACCGCGTTTATCGGAGTGCGCAATTCGTGGCTCATATTTGCCAAGAAGGTACTCTTTGCGCGGCTGGCTTCGTTCGCCCGGAAGAGCGCGTCCTCCAAGGTCGCCGTCTTTTCGCTCCCCCGCTCAAACTGGATTTCGCGAGACTGGTCACGCCATTCGGCGACACTCTTCGCCGCGTTGCGCCGCGCTTCTTCCACTATTTCCGCAATCAAGGAGCTGGCATCGCTGGAATGCGAGCTTGTAGGGTAGGTCCGGATGAACGTCAGAAGTTCTGGGATACTCGCCCCCATCCTGACTCTTTCCCATTCACGAGCCGCTTGCTCGCTAACTTGTTTGCTCCTGGCGCTTTCATTCAGCGCATCAAGTAAGCCCTCCACGTCTTTCGAGAAATCCGGTCCGCGCCGAATACGCGCGGCATTGAGCGAGGGTAATGCGTGAAGCGATGAGGGAAGGTGCCTCGGTCGCGGCATATTGGTTTGGTCGATCAACACGGGGATCACGTGAAGCCCCGCTTGAAGAGCTGTCTCTATTTCAATACGAACCCAGTCATCCGGCTTATCGAGGCTTCGCTGACCGTCGCTGCCTCGATGCTCGACCCAGCTAGGACCAATGACCGCCAGAAAAGCGTAGCATCGCGATAGGACCTCGCGAATGTGAGCGCCGAAGTCCTGACCGACCGGCATCGTCTCAACATCCATGAAAATTGCCGTCGACCCGTATGCCTGAACGAGGCGGTCATAAATCCGGTCGGCGGCGTGGCCAGTGTCGTCGCGTCGGTAGCCAATGAAAATCGAGTGCTCATGCATCTGCGTGCGACCCTATCCGCGCGGAAGGTGACGCTCAGAGCCTTATGAAAAACGGTGGACCTTGGGAAGCGTCGCCTCCGACAATCCGAGTTGCGCCCCCGCGAGGGGGAGAGGGTTCGGGCGAGGGGGCGTCGAGCGGCATCTCGATTGTCTTCGTGATGCGGTCGGTTTCGGCGATGATTTTGAGGATGCGCTGATAGTGTTGCACGTCCTCGTAGTCGAGCGTGCGGCCCTTGCGGTCCTTCTGCCATTTCTGCGCGGGCTGGCAGCCGCCGATATAGAAGCCCCAGGAGATCGCAGGCGCGTTCTCAAAGCGCTGCTGCTTGTTGATCCAGACTGCGCGCTTCGAGCGCCCCGAACTTTGCCGGCGTGGGCTGAATGCCCATCAAGAAGTCGGCGATGCGCACTTCGTGCTTCAGTTCGCCGTCGCGGTACCAAAGCCATTCGAGGCAATTGGTGTAGAGGAGGTTCTGAAGACCGCCGACGTAGCGCTTCTTCTGCGCGGCGTTGGCGTCCTTCATCGCCTTGAGGTCGACGGGGATGTCCTTCGCCTCGCAATGGCCGATAACGATGTCCTTCCGGCTGATCGAAAAATCGGGGGCGCCGACTTTCTCTCGCTTCGGCTCGTTTAGAGCCGAGACCTGGGGGTCAAGCGCATCGAAGAGCTTCTGGAGGGCAGGGCGGTAGGAGTGCTCGGTGGCGCCGCCTTTCTTGTGGGTCGCGATGACCGAATTGATGAAGTCTTGAACGATCGCCACGCCAGCTACCCCTGTTCGGCGCATTGTTGGCGGTTGTGCGTTCCAAATCCACCCCTGTTCAAGGGGTGGTCCTGTACATCACCCCACCCCCTTACCCCCTCCCCCTCTAGGGG
>LWDN01000030.1 GCA_002083515.1 Proteobacteria bacterium HN_bin10 | reverse complement strand
ATTCACCGCCACCGCGATGTCGGCGATGGCGTCGATTGCGTCGGGGGTGAATTCGAGCGTCACGCCTTCGGTCGCGATCAGCGCGACGTATTGCTTGATCAGGGTCGCTTCGGTCTCGGTGAGGATGCGGCGGAAATCTTCGCGCGTGAGCGCCTTCAGCTCGACCCGGATCGGCAGGCGGCCCTGCAATTCCGGCAGCAGGTCCGACGGCTTGGCGACGTGAAACGCGCCCGAGGCAATGAACAGGATGTGGTCGGTCTTCACCGGCCCGTGCTTGGTGGTGACGATCGTGCCTTCGATCAGGGGCAGCAGGTCGCGCTGCACGCCCTCGCGGCTCACATCGCCGCCGCCGATGCGCTCGGAGCGTGACGCGATCTTGTCGATCTCGTCGACGAAGACGATGCCGTCTTCCGCTGTGAGTGTGAGCGCCTCCTTCACCAGCGTGTCCTGATCGATGAGCTTGTCGCTCTCTTCGCGCACCAGCGGCTCGTAGGCTTCGTCCACGGTCATGCGCACGCGCTTGGTGCGTTTGCCGAAGGCCTTGCCGAAAATGTCGCCGAGATTGACGACGCCGACGCCCGATTGGCCGGGAATATCGAAACCGCCCATCGGGTTCGAGGCGTCTTCGACCTCGATCTCGACGGCCGACGCGCCCAATTCGTTGCCGCGCAGCTTCTTCCGGAAAGATTCGCGGGTCGCGGCGCTCGCCCCTTGGCCAACGAGTGCGTCGAGCACGCGTTCCTCGGCAGCCGCCTCCGCTCGGGCGCGCACCTCACGGCGACGGCGCTCGCGCACCAGATTGAGCGCCACCTCGACCAGATCGCGCACGATCTGCTCCACATCGCGCCCGACATAACCGACTTCGGTGAACTTGGTGGCTTCGACCTTGAGGAACGGTGCGCCGGCAAGCTTGGCTAAGCGGCGCGCGATCTCGGTCTTGCCGACACCGGTAGGGCCGATCATCAAAATGTTCTTCGGCGTAACCTCTTCGCGCAGCGCCTCCGGCAATTGCTTGCGCCGCCAGCGATTGCGCAAGGCGATGGCGACGGCGCGTTTGGCGTCGTCCTGGCCGACAATAAAGCGATCCAGTTCGGAGACGATTTCACGGGGCGAAAAATAAGTCATGCCGCGCCGATGTAGGCGCGCAACGCGCCATCGTGAAGACGCCGAGCTGGATTGTCGCCCTAACCGGTCTGCGCCTCCGGCGGAAAGATGCGGGCCCAGACGCCGCCCGGCTTGACCCACCCAAGCAGCGCGCGTCGCGTCGCGCGCCAGCTCGCGCCAAGGATTAGCACGAAAGCGCCAAGAACGATGAGCGTCGAGGCGGCCAGCGCCCCTGCCCCCAAGCCCACAGCGTTCATCAGGATGCCGATGGCGACGCCGGTGGTGATCAGCGCCGACACGATCAGCACGCGGCGATTGATCAGCAGCGAGATGAAGCCAAGCGCCAACACCACCGCAAGGGTCAGCGCCGCTTGCGTCACGCCGCCGTTGCTGGCGGATTGGACCAGCCCGGCCGCCGGCGATGACGCGGAGAGCTGATTGCCGAACAGAAGTCCGATCAATCCGAATGCGCCGTTGAGGATCAGCGGCGCCGCGGCAAAGTGAAGCCAAAAGCCGTTGTCCGAGAAGCGGCTGTTGCGGGCGGGATCGCGCGCGTCGAAGGCGATCGCCGCGAGAAACAGAAGCAGGCCCAGGCCAAGATACAGCAGCGGCAAGAACCGCATCGTCAGTTCAAAGTTGGCGAGCATGGCGGCGACGATGGCGAAGAACGCAGCGCCGCCGCCCGCCAGACCCAACGAGAACGGCAAGCGAAACCTAAGATAGAACACAAACGGCGCCACGAAGGCGACGCCCGCCGCGATCAGCGCGCCGATGCGCAATTGCGGCGGCATGGTCGAGAAGTCCCAATTGGTGTCTTCAAAGCCGCGGCCCAGCGTTACGCCGGCATAGAGCAGGGCCGCCGCAATCACTGCGAACAGCGTGAACGCACAGACTATTGCGATGGCGGGCAGAAACAGGCGGCGGCGGCGCGCGAACAGTTCGCCCAGCAGCCACATCACCACCCCGGCGCCGGCAAACAGGCCGCCCGTCAACAGCACGCCCTGCCGCGGATCGGCAACGTTGGCGCCAGAAACGTAGACGCCGATGCCAACCATCAATCCGGCGGCGAGCAGCACGATGCCAATGGCCAGGAAGACGTCATGGAAATTGCGAATGAAACGAAGCTCTTCCTCGCCGCTCGGCGCACTTTCAGCGCTTCCGCCTGCGCGAGCCGCAAGGAAGTCATGCAGCGGCCCTACCTGCTCGGCGCCGATCACGCCGGCGGCCGCGGCTGCTTCCAAGGCGCTGCGATCAAACATCGAGCCGCTCCACGGTCAGATTGCCATTGGTATAGACGCAAATCTCGGCGGCGATCGCCATGGCGCGGCGCGCGATCGCCTCGGCATCGTCGATGTACTCATAAAGGGCGCGGGCCGCCGCCAGCGCGAAATTGCCGCCGGAGCCGACCGCAACAACCTGATGCTCGGGCTCCAGCACATCGCCCGCGCCTGTCAGCAGCAGCGTCTCGTTCTTATCGGCGACGATCAGCATTGCATCGAGGCGGCGCAGCGCGCGATCGGTGCGCCAGTCTTTCGCCAACTCGACGCTGGCGCGCGCCAATTGTGTCGGAAAGCGTTCGAGCTTTTGCTCAAGGCGCTCAAACAGGGCGAAGGCGTCGGCGGTGGCGCCG
>LWDN01000029.1:6753-45238 GCA_002083515.1 Proteobacteria bacterium HN_bin10 | reverse complement strand
TCGCTCAATCCCGCCGACGCGCCGGCGGGCGTCTACGATCTCGATTCACGTCACGCCAGCGTTGTCTGGCGCATCCGCCACCTTGGGCTGGGCGCCTTCACCGCACGCTTCGACACCATCGCCGGCACGCTCAATTTCGATCCGGCGGCGCCACAAAATTCTTCGATCAGCGTCACCATCGACGCCAATTCGGTGAGCACCGGCATTCTCAATCGCGAGGGTCAACGCGGCTTCGACCGCGAGATCGCGCAGGCGCTTGGCGCCGAAGCCAACCCGACAATTACCTTTGTCTCTCGCTCGATCGAGGTGACCGGCCCCACCACCGGGCGCATCACCGGCGATCTCACCCTCAACGGCCAGACCCGCTCGGTGACGCTCGACGCCACCTATCACGGCGGCCGTTACGTGCTGCTGCGCCAGAAGCACACCATCGCCTTCGCGGCGCGCACGATGATCCGGCGCTCCGACTGGGGCGTCACCAATTGGGGGGCGTTCGCGGGCGACGAGGTTGAGATTCTGATCGACGCCGAGTTCATCAAGCAATAGCGGCGAGAAGCGCCGAGGGAGACTCCTGAGCATGAGAATTTGGATTGCCGCTGCGGCCGCGCTCGCTTTGTCCGCCTGCAACCAGCCGGCCGATGTCCCTGCCACGACCGAAGCGCCGCCGGTCGCCGTGAACGCGCCATCGGGCGAGTATACGCTCGACCCCCATCACACGACGATCACGGTTCGCGCCCTGCACTTTGGGCTCGCCCATTACACGCTGCGCTTCAACAAGGTGTCGGGCACGCTGAACTTCAACGCCGAGGCGCCGGCGCAGTCCTCGATCCAGGCTAGCGTTGACGTCACCTCGCTCGACACCCCGTTCACCGGCGAGCGCGATTTCGACGCGGAACTGCAAAACTCCTCCTGGCTGAACTCCGGCGACTTCGCGACCGCGACCTTCACCTCAACCGGCGTGGAGCAAACCGGCCCGAGCACCGCGAACGTCACCGGCACACTGACCATTCGCGGCCGAAGCCGCCCGGCAACGTTCGAGGTCACCTACAATGGCAGCCACAGCCCCCATCCGATGGGCTTTCCGATTTCGTCCATCGGCTTCACCGCGCGCACGACCATTCAGCGCTCGCAATTCGGGGTCAACGAATTGCTGCCCTCGGCGGGCGGCGTTGACGGCGTTAGCGACGCGGTCGAGATCGTGATCGACGCCGAGTTCACGCGCCCGGTCGAGAACGCGCCGGTGCAGGGACCGGGCACGCGCGAGCCCGTCAACTGACATGAGCGGGGCCGCAGCTCAACGTTACACGGCGGTGGCGATCGTCCTGCATTGGGCGATCGCCTTCGCCATTCTGCTGATGATTCCGCTAGGCCTGTGGATGCATGAAGCGGCCGAACATGGCGGCGCCAGCAGCGAAGTGTTCCGCGCCTACCAGCTGCACAAGTCGATCGGGCTCACCGTGCTGGCGCTGAGCCTGGTGCGCCTGGGCTGGCGGTTGGCCAATCCGCCGCCGCCGCTGCCCGAACACATGCCCGCCTGGGAGCGCATCGTCGCCAAAGCCACGCACTGGGCCTTCTACGCGCTGATGATCGGCTTGCCGCTGACCGGTTGGCTGTTCGTCTCGGCCGGCTGGTCGGTGCATGACGACAGCCCGCTGCCGGTGCCGACGCGCTTCTTCGGCCTGTTCACTGTCCCGCATCTGTTCGGCCTGCAAGGCGCCAGCGACGAGGTTCGCAGCGCCGTGGCGGAAGCGGCATCGGAGGCGCACGAGCTTCTGGCCTACGCCACCATCGGGCTCGCGGCGCTTCACGCCGCAGCGGCGCTGAAGCACCACTTCTTCGACAAGGACGCCACGCTCGCGCACATGGTTCCGTTCCTGCGGGCGCCGTTCGAGACGGCGGCGCCGCCGGCCAATCCCGGTCGGCTCGCCGTGCTCGGCGTCGGCCTGTCGCTGACGGCCGTGGCGCTCGCGGCCGCCCTATTTGCTTTGACGGCGCGCGATGAGACGCCAGCGGGGTCTTCCACCGTCGAGATCGTGGAGCCCGCTGTACCCGCGCCGGAAACGCCTGCGACCAATGAGACGCCGCCTGCCGCGCTTCCCCCCGCGACTGCCGAAGCAGCCGCGCCGAGCTGGCGCGTCAACAGCGCCGCCAGTTCCATCAGCTTCGTCACCAGCATCAATGACGGCAGCGGCGACACGCCGATCCAGGGGCGCTTCACCCGCTGGCGCGCCGACATCCGCTTCGATCCAGAACACCTCGATCGCTCGCGCGTCGATGTCGCCATAGAGACGGCGTCGGCTCGGACCGGCGTCGGCGCGCAGGAGGACCTGTTGCCGGGCCCGGACTGGTTCAACGCCGGCGCCATTCCGACCGCGACCTTCCGTTCGGACGACATCCGCCGCCGCGGCGACGGCTACGAGGCGCGCGGCGAGCTCAGCATCCGCGGCCGCACCCGCGATGTGACGCTGCCGTTCACGCTGATCGTCGACGGCGCTGCGGCGGTCATGAACGGGCGAGTCACCATCGATCGCCGCGATTTCGACATCGGCAAGGACGCCGACGGCGACGACATGGTCGCGCGCAACGTCGATGTGGTCGTTCGCGTCGAGGCGACACGGGCGCCATGAGCGTCGCGCGCGCGGCGGAAGTCCTGCGCGGCGGCGGGCTGGTCGCGTTCCCGACCGAAACCGTCTACGGCCTGGGCGCCGATGCAGCCAACCCGCACCCGGTGGCGCGCATTTTCGCCGCCAAGGGCCGTCCGCGCTTCAATCCGCTGATCAGCCATGTGCTCGACCTGGGCGAAGCCGAGCGCCACGGGCATTTCCAGGCGAAGGCGCGCGCGTTGGCGGAGAGGTTTTGGCCAGGCCCGCTGACGCTTGTCGTGCCGCGGCGCGCGGAGAGCCCTGTCGCCGACTTGGCCTGCGCGGGATTGGCGACAATTGCGCTGCGCGCGCCCGCGCATCCGATGGCGCGGGAACTGCTGGCGGCGTTCGGCGGGCCGGTTGTCGCGCCCAGCGCCAATCGATCGGGCCATGTCAGCGCCACCACGGCCGCACACGTGCGCGCCGATCTCGGCGATACGGTCGATCTCATCCTGGATGGCGGCCCCGCTTCGGTTGGGGTGGAGTCGACCATCGTCGCCATCGACGCCGACGGCGCCGCCACGTTGCTGCGGCCCGGCGCCATCGCGCGCGGGGCGATCGAAGCCATCGCGGGTCCGCTAGCGGCGCCAACACAGGGCGACATCAGCGCGCCGGGCATGCTCGAGAGCCATTACGCGCCGCGCGCGCGCTTGCTGCTCGACGTGACCGATCCGCCGCCCGGCGCGGCTTATCTCAGCTTCGGCGAACCGGCGCGCGCTGGCGGTCTGACGCTCTCGGCAACTGGCGACCTCACCGAAGCGGCCGCCAACCTCTATGCGCATCTGCGCGCGCTCGATGCGAGCGGCGCCGACATCATTGCGGTCGCGCCGATCCCCCGCGACGGCCTCGGCGAGGCTATCCGCGACCGTCTCGCCCGCGCCGCCGCGCCTCGGCCTCGTTCTTCGGATTAAAAACGAACGCTGCGTTTCTTCTTCCTCCCCCTGCAAGGGGGAGGCTAGGAGGGGGTCGCCTCGCAGGAATAGCCGTGATGCCCGACCTCGCCGCCAGAATCGCCGCCCGCATCGGCGCCAAGAACGTCATCAGCGATCCGGCTTTGTTGGCCGCGCATCTGAGCGAGTGGCGCGGCAGATATAGTGGCCAAACGCCGTTTGCGGCGTTTCCGACCACAACAGATGAGGTTGCCGCGGTCGTACGCCTGTGCGCTGAAGGTAACGCCAAGATCGTCACGCAGGGCGGCAATACCGGGCTGGTCGGCGGCCAAATTCCCGACGGCGAAGTGCTCGTGCTGCTCACGCGCATGAATCGCATTCGCGCGATCGATGCCGATAACGACTCGCTTGTCGCCGAAGCCGGCGTCGTGCTCACCGCAGTGCAAAACGCCGCCGCCGAATCGAATCGCTTGTTCCCCTTAAGTCTCGCCAGCGAAGCCAGCGCCACCATCGGCGGATTGATCTCGACCAATGCCGGCGGCGTGCACGTGCTGCGCTACGGCATGATGCGCGACCTCGTGCTCGGCATCGAGGCGGTGCTGCCGGACGGGCGCGTGTTCTCCGGGCTCAAGGCGCTGCGCAAGGACAATACCGGCTACGACCTGAAGCAGCTCTTCATCGGCGCGGAGGGCACGCTCGGCATCGTCACCGCCGCGGTGCTGAAACTCTTCCCCCGCCCGGCCGCGCGCGAGACCGCCATGGTCAGCGTGCCCTCGCCGGCGCATGCGCTCGCGCTCCTGCACCGGCTGAAGGCGGCGACCGGCGCGGTCTCCGCTTTCGAAGTGATGAACCGGCTCAGCATGGATCTCACGGTCAAGAACATGCCCAACGTGCGCGACGCGTTGCCGGACGCGCGCGTCATGGCGGTGCTGATCGAGTTCGAAGCCGCGCATGCGCACGGACTGCGGGAAGCCATCGAGGACGCCCTCGCCGCCGCTATGGCCGCAGGTGAGGTCGAGACCGCGTTGATTGCCGAAAACTCAAGCCAGGCAAGGGATTTTTGGGCCTTGCGCGAGCTGATTTCAGCCGGCCACAAGCCCGAAGGCGCGCAAGTCAGCCACGATATCAGCGTGCCGGTTTCCCGCACGCCGGACTTCCTCACGAGAGCGAACGCCGCCATGGAAGCGCGCTATCCGGGCGCGCGCATCGTCGCCTTCGGCCACATGGGCGACGGCAACTTCCACTACACCGTGATGCAGGCCGTCGGCGCCGACGCCGCCACATTCCACGGCGCGGCCCTCTCCCAAGACGTGTTCGAAATCGCCACCGCGCTCGGCGGCTCGATCTCGGCCGAGCACGGCATCGGCGTCGCGCGCCGCGGCGACCTCGCGCGCTTCAAAGACCCCGAATCGATGGCGCTGATGCGCGCGCTGAAGCGCGCCATCGATCCCGACAATCGCTTGAACCCGCGTGCGCTGTTCGAATGATGCACGCATCGAAACAATGCGCGATGCGCATCGTCGAAGCGCGCGAATCACATGCGATGTGCTGTTGCAGATTCGACGCGCTGACTCTGTTCAATGGCGAATGTGCTTGCACATGACGATTTGAAGAAGTACTGCGACTTCGTTGCCGAACTAAAGAAGGAGCCAGGGCATGGCTAAGAAAGCAAAGAAGGCGGCCAAAAAGGTCGCTAAGAAAGCGAAGGCCAAGAAGGCCAAGAAGACCGCCAAGAAGGCGCCGCGCAAGGCCGCGAAGAAGCGGGCCAAGAAGGCGAAGCGCCGGTAACGGTCATCGGGCGCTTTCGCGAGCGCTCCAATGAACAAGGACGAAACGTCCATGAGATGCGCGGCGCGAAAGCGTCGCGCATCTTGCTTTTGACGGGATCGTGCGCGGGCTTCGGCCAGCATTTTTCGGCGTAGATTCAGCCGCGTTGGCCAAGACCTGCGAGCAGGTCAGCGCCCGCGCCGCATGCACTGACGCCACGCCGCACGGTGCGCGTGACAAAGTCGTCGAAACGATAGTTCTCGCCCTCGCGCAGCACCGCAAAGCAGGCCCAATGCGCGTCCGGCGGATAATTGAAGCAAGCCTGACCGTCCGGCCGAATCTCCAATCTGCCTTCCCGGACTTCGCCGCCGCGCCGATAGAGTGTCCGCCCCGTAGGTTCGATGCACTCGCGCCAAGAATCCCCCGCCGATTCGTTCACACCGGCCAATTCGACCCCGAACAGTTCGGCGCGCGCCTCTTCTGAGGTGAGTTGGACGGCCTGCGCGAACGCGACGCTTGCCGAAACGACCGCACAGAGAACGACCAAGGACATCCGCATCGACGCCTCCCGGATCTGGCGATTACATGTCTTCGGTGCGGAGGATGGCATGAACGAGGCGAGTGCGCGGGGACCGGTCCCGGCCGTGGGCGTCGTTTGCCTGCGCGGCGAGGCGGTGCTGTTGATCCGGCGCGGCGCGCCGCCGTTCGAGGGACAATGGTCGCTGCCGGGCGGGCGCATCGAGTGGGGTGAGCGCGCGGAGGACGCAGCCTTGCGCGAGCTGAAGGAAGAAACCGGTTGCGATGCGGCGCTCATCGGGCTGATCGATGTGGTCGATGCGGCCTTTGCCGAACGCCACTACGTTCTTATTGACTACGCCGCCCGTTGGCTGGCGGGCGAGCCGAACGCCGGCGATGACGCCCGCGACCCCCGCTTCTTCGACCCCGGCGAACTCGCAGACCTCGACCTCTGGAGTGAAACCCGTCGGATCATCGAAGCGGCCCGGCTGCTGGTCTGAACCGCACCCTTCACCTTTACAGCGCGGGCTGGCGCGGCGAAGCTGCCCTTAAACGTGGGGAGTTTGTCATGAGGCTCATCGCCGCCGCTCTTGCGGCGCTTGTCGTCACCGGCGCCGCCGAGGCCCGCACCTGGCGCATCCGGCCCGGCCCGCAGGCCGAACAGCAGCTGCAGACCGCTTTGATCGAAGCCCGGCGCGGCGACACCATCCGCTTAGCCCGCGGCCGCTTCGAAATCACCAGCGGGCTCTCGCTCGACGTCGATCGCGTCACCATCCGCGGCGACGGTTCCGAGCGTTCGATCCTCTCCTTCAACGGCCAGCGCCGCGGCGCCGAAGGCCTGCTCATCACCTCCGATCAGGTGCTCTTGCGCGACTTTGCGGTCGAGAACGCCCGCGGCGACGCCATCAAAATCCGCGACTGCAATGGTATCACCATCCGCGGCGTGCGGGTGGAGTGGACGCGCGGGCCCAACCCGCAGAACGGCGCCTACGGCCTCTACCCGGTCAATTGCGACAATGTGCTGATCGAGCGCTCAATCGCCCGCGGCGCCTCCGACGCCGGCATTTATGTCGGCCAGTCGCGCAACATCATCGTCCGCGAGAATTTGGCCGAGTACAATGTCGCCGGCATCGAGATCGAGAACAGCTACAATGCCGACGTCTTCCGCAACACCGCAACCCGCAACACCGGCGGCGTCCTGGTGTTCGACCTGCCCGGCTTGCCGCAGCAGGGCGGCCACTCGATCCGCGTGTTCGAGAACACCATCGTCGGCAACAACACGCCGAATTTCGCGCCCGCCGGCAACATCGTCGCCAGCGTGCCGACCGGCACCGGCGTGCTGATCATGGCCAACCGCAACGTGCATGTGTTCGAGAACCAGATCGCCGAGAACGGCACCGTCAACGTGCTGATCAGCGCCTATCGCGACAGCTTCCAGGACGCGAACTACAACCCGCTGGCCCGCGACATCGTCATTCGCGACAACGCCTTCGGCAACACCGGCTTCGCGCCCGCGGGCGACCTAGCGGCGCTCGGCCAGCTTGGCGTGCCCATCCCCGACGTGTTGTGGGACGGCGCCAGCATGTATTCCGCCGGCGGTTCGCCGCGCACCGAGCTGGTCCGCATCGTCGTCGCCGACAATCGCTCCACCCGCACCGGTGTAGGCAGCTTCCTTTCGCTCGGCCTGCCGGTGGCGGGCTCGCCGCTGACCGAGGCCGCGCCCGACCCAACGCCGCCGCCTTTGGTGGAAATCGCCGAGCCCGAACGGGTGAGGATCGAGAACTGATGCACCGGGCCGCCACCTTGGACCGCCGGCGCCCCCGCCGGCCAGCTCAAGCGGTTGCAGGTTGGAGCGCGCGGCGCCTGCCGCGCATGCGGCGCGGAGCGCCGCGCTCCCTCTTTGCTGCCACTCGCGCATCGCCGGCGAGGGCGCCGGCAATCCATGATGGCGCGTGACGCCATGCGCTCGCTTCTCTGCGCCCTCGCCTCGCTCACGCTCATCGCCGGCGCCTCGGCTCGCGTGGGGCGAGGGCCGGTCGATCAGGCCGCCATCGTCGCCGAACGGCCGCCGGAATATCTGTCGGACTACCGCTTCTTCCGCGACGCCGGCGCACGCCAGCCGAACGCGGGCGTCACGCCCTACGACCTCAACACGCCGCTCTATTCGGACGGCGCGTTGAAATTCCGCTACGTGTTCGTGCCGCCAGGAACGCAGGCGCAGTACCGCGACGAAGGCGTGTTCGAGTTCCCGGTCGGCACGGTGCTGATCAAGACCTTCGCCTTCGCCGCCGACATGCGCCGGCCCGATGAGAACGTGCGTTTCCTGGAGACGCGGCTGCTGATCCGCCGCGCCGACGGCTGGGTCGCATATCCGTACGTGTGGAACGAGGAACAGACCGAGGCGCGGCTCTCGCCCATCGGCGCGGATCTCTCTGTCAACTTCATCGACGAACAGGGCGAGGCCATCGCCCTCGACTGGGCCGTGCCCAACCGCAACCAGTGCAAGGCCTGCCACGATCTCGCCGGCGAGATCACGCCGATCGGGCCAAGCGCGCGGAATTTGAACACGGCTAGGCATCCAGAGCTGAACTTCGAGGAAGAACCTAACGAAGTCATGCCTATTGGCGTATCGATCATCCAACTCCACCGTTGGCAAGCGCTTGGAATTCTCGATCGGGTACCTGACGATGCGCCTACCGCGCTGAACGCCTTCGACCCCGCCAGCGGATCACTTGAAGCCCGCGCGCGCGCCTATCTCGATGTGAATTGCGCGCACTGCCACAATCCGCAGGGGCCGGCGCACACGTCAGGTCTGGATTTGCGCTGGAGCCAACACGAGCCGATTGCGTGGGGCGTGTTCAAGCGCCCGGTCGCGGCTGGGCGCGGCTCGGCCGGCTTCGAATTCGCCATCGAGCCGGGCCATCCTGAGCGCTCGATCCTGCTCCACCGCATGCGCGCGACCGATCCGGGCGTGATGATGCCGGAGATCGGCCGCTCCCTCGTCGACCAACGCGGCGCGGCTCTGATCGAGGACTGGATTGCGCGCATGGATTCCGACGGCCGCGTGCGCGAGTGAACGACAACTTGATCGTCGAGATCGCCGAACTGGCCAAGAACCACACCGGCGCGACCAGTGTCACGCCATCCACGCGCCTCTATGCCGATCTGGGCATGACCGGCGATGACGCGCGCGGCTTCATGCTGGCGTTCGCCGCGAGCTACGACGTCGATCTGAGCGAACTCGTCTGGCTGCGCTATTTCGACGACGAGGGCGCGGACATGCTGGCGCCGGCGGCGGCGCTGGCGGCCAGCGTTTTCAGCCCGGCTTTCGCGGTGTGTTGGCAGGCGGCGCGCGACGCCGAGCGCGAAATCACCATCGCGCACTTGGCCGAGGTCGCGCGCGCAAAGACCTGGATCGATCCTGACGAAACGTTCAGGCGCGAGCGGCGTGTCTCGCCGCTGCTGCTTGTTCTCTCGGTCGCGAGCGCGCTGATCATGGGTTTCTTCCTCTTGCTCGGCGCCGTCGTCGCCTATGGCTTTCTCGCCGGGCAGCTTGGCGACAGGAATCTGCTTGCCCTCGTCGGCATCGCCGCCATGGGCATTCTGTTTCCGCTCTATCTTGGCTTCGCGAGTTGGCGGAGCATCCAGCGCAAGCTCGCGTCCGCCAATCCGCCTAGAAATTGAACCACGCCAGCCCGCTCGCGATCGCGGCGTGGAACGTGAGCGCGCCCAGCACAAGCGAACCGACGATGAAGATCAGGAAGCGGACGATGATGATGTTCACCGTCGCCTGCACGAGCGAGTGCACCACGCGGATGACGACATAAAGCCAAGCGAGCCCGATATTGATGTCGTTGGCCTGGTCCATGAACTGCAGCGCAAAGCAGATGGCGTAGAACAGCGTCGGCTGCTCCATCAGATGGTTGTAATTGTTGGCGACGTTGGCGCTTGGCAGCTGCTCCATCTCGGCCTTGCTCGCCTCTCCAGGCTTCAGCTTCGCCTTCGACATCGCCGGAATGCGCGTGGCGTAGAGCCAGATCAGCATGATCAGCGACCAGATCACCAGCGCAACGACCGGCGCGATCATTCCGTGTTCGTACATAGAACCCTCCCCTGATTTGCCGGATCATCGGCCCAGGCCGTCACGCCCGCAACCCTCCCCCTACGCGAGCGGGGTTGGCGAAGCCTCGCCGCGCCCGTAGGTTCCGCCGCGAATTTGGGGGGAGACATGGCCAAGAACGCCGAACCGTTGCGCGAGCGCGCGCCGTTTTTGGAAACCGTGATCGAGTGGATCATCTATACCAGCCGCTGGCTGATGGCGCCGGTCTATCTCGGGCTGATCGCCGCCTTGGCCATCCTCATCGTCACCTTCTTCCGAGAACTCTACATCCAGGCGCCGCATGTGCTGACCATGGATGAGACCGACATCATCCTGCTGGTGTTGACGCTGGTCGATCTTTCCCTGGCCGGCAATCTGGTGCTGATCATTCTGTTCACCGGCTACGAGAGCTTCGTCTCCAAGATCGACTTCGCCCATAAGGACCGCGACCGGCCGGACTGGATGGGCACGCTCGACTTCAGCGGCCTGAAGATCAAGCTGATCGCCTCGATCGTGGCGATCTCGGGCATCCACCTGCTGAAGATTTTCATGAACCTCGCCAACTACACCGAGACGCAGTTGCTCTGGTACACCATCATCCACATCACATTCATTTTCTCGGGCGTGTGCGTGGCGGCGATGGATTGGCTTGAGGAAAAGTCGCACGAGGTCCATGCGCGATCGGCGGCCAAAGAATGAATAGGGGGAAAGCGTCCATGAAAACTCACCTGATCGCAGCTGGGGCGCTGGCCGCTCTCGCCGGCGGATGCACGATGGTCGCCGCACCCGCCGGCGCGCCTCCCGAGGCCGTCGCGCCGCTCACTGCCAACGGCGAGCCGGCGACGCTTGCGGTCGAGGACGATCCGAGCTTGCAGCTCTCCGCAGGCGTGGTCGAACTCGATACGCTCGCCAATCAGGGCGATGCCGGCGTGAAGCTGTTCGGCACGGCCGGCGGCGATCCGGCCATGAACGGCCTCTACACGTATATCGCCTTCTACCAGGACCCCGCCGAGGGCTGGCGCGTGTTCAGGTTAGGCGATTTTCTTTCGTACAGCGTGCTTTCGGATAGACCCGGCCGCGCCGATCTAGAAATCCAGGAAAGCGCCATGGACGAGGCCACCGGCGAGATCGGCAGCCGCACGCGACGGGTGATCGTCGAGTGGACCCCCGGCGCCGATGGCGCCCCGCCCGCCGCAATCACGGTGACGCCCGCGGAATAGTTACATCCGCTCGGGCGCTTCGATGCCAAGCAAATCAAGCGTCAGCGTCAATTGCTTCAAGGTTGCGGCAGCGAGCGCCAGGCGCGAGGCGCGCGTGGCGCCTTCCGAGGGCAGCATCGGGCAGTGGCTGTAGAAGCCCGAGAACGCTTGCGCCAGGCTGTAAGCGTGTTCCGCCAGAAAGTGCGGCGCCTTCTTATCGTACGCGGCGCGTAGCGCTCCGTCGAACGCGTCGAGCGCAAGCGCAAGCGCGCGCTCGGCGTGGTGCTCGATCACAATCTTCCCCTCCCCCTTGTGGGGAGGTGTGAGGGGTGGGGGGCTGTCCGAAATAAGCGCGGCGGCGCCTTCTTTTGCCTGCCCCCCCTCCCCTGCCCCTCCCCCACGAGGGGGGAGGGGGAGTTGGTCTGCCTTCCGCAGGATGCTTTTGATGCGCACCGCTTGATACAAAAGGTACGGCCCCGTCTTGCCCTCGAAGCTCATGAAGCGATCAAGATCGAACACGTACGAAGTGCCGCGGAAATTCGAGAGGTCGGCGAATTTGATCGCGGCGATGGCGACCTTGTGGGCGACGTCTTCGAATTCTGCCTCGGAGAAATCGCCGCCGATGTCGTTCTCCTTCAGCCGCGCACGCGCTTTTTCTTCAGCTTGACCGATCAGGTCGTTGAGTTTCAGCACGCCGCCGGCGCGGGTCTTGAACGGTTTGCCGTCGGTTCCGTTCATGGTGCCGAAGCCGACATGCTCCAACTTTTCGCGCGCGATATAGCCGGCCTTGGCGGCGGCGCGATACACTTGCTCGAAATGATCGGCCTGACGCTGATCGACAACGTAGAGGATCATGTCCGGCTGCTGGTCGCGCACCCGCTGGAGGATGGTGGCGAGATCGGTCGTGCCGTACATGGCCGAGCCTTCGCTCGACACCACCAGCAGCGGATCGGGGCTTTCGACCTCGACAACGGTCCCGTCCTCGAGCTTCTTCTTCTTGGTCTCGCCCGGCCCCGCGACGCGGAGGATGCGCGCGCCCTGGTCCTCCTCAAGCAAGCCTTTGGCGTCGAGGTCTTCGACCATGCCGGGGATCAGCGGATCGGCGTCGCTTTCGCCGAGCCACAGATCGAAATCGACCCCGAGGGCGGCGAAATCGCGCTTCTGCGCCGCCATCGAGACGTCGTGCATGGCTTTCCAGATGGTGCGATGAAGCTCGCTGCCGCTCTGCAGGGCGGCGGTTGCGCGTCGCGCGCGGTCGCGCACGTCGATGTCGCCGTCCTTCACGCGCTTGGCGTAGGCGGGATAGATGGCCTCAAGCTGATCCAACGTCAGCGACTTCAGCCGCGCCTCGAGCCTGGCTTTGTCTTCGAAGCCGCCGAGCTCATCCTCGAGCGCGGTGATGACGAGCCCCATCTGGAAGCCCCAATCGCCGAAATGCGCGTCGCCCCAGACTTCATCGCCGCGGAAGCGATAGATGCGCTTGATGCTTTCCCCAATGATCGAGGCGCGCAGGTGCCCGACATGCATGCCCTTGGCGACGTTCGGCCCGCCATAATCGACGATCACGCGGCGCTTGCGTTCGACCGCCGCGGCGCCGGCGCGCGCGTCCTCGGCGACGAATTGAGCGCGCGCGGCGAGCGCCGCTTGCGTCACTTTGAAATTGAGAAAGCCCGGTCCAGCGATGGTCGGCGCGGGCGCAAGATCAAAAGCGCTCCACGCCGCGGCAATCGCCTGCGCCACCTCATGCGGCTTCTTGCCGGCGGCCTTCGCCACCGCCAGCGCGCCGTTGCATTGGAACTCGCCAAGATCGGGGCGATCCGAGCGTCGCACCTCCGCATGCTTGGGGTCCAATCCAAGCTTGGCGAACACGTCGGCGTTCGCAGTTGTCAGGGCGCTGGCGAGGTCTTTCATGGCGAATAGCGAATGGCGAATAGGGAGTAGAACGCTGGAATGCAAGGAAGCCCCACGCCCAGATCGCGCGCAACTCCACTCGCTATTCGCTACTCCCAATTCGCCACTATTGTCCCGCCTGCGCGTTTTGGGCCGCGTCGATCCGGAAGCGGATGCCCTCGCGGTTGAATTGCAGCTGCTCGGGCGTCAGTTCGAACCCGACCAAAATTTCGAAATTCTCGCCGGAGATTTCCGGATTGGCGCGCGGGATGACGATCTGTTCGATCTCTTCACGGCGCGTCACCACCGCTTCGCCGCGCGGGAAACGAACGTCGATGTCGAAATACGCCTTCTCGATCGGGGCGCGGCCGCGGCGTGCGACCGCGACCCAGTAGCGGTACGTCTGACGGTCGCTGGAGGCGGCGGGACCGCGGCCGAACGACATGTCGATTTCAAGATTCATCACGATCGGATCGGCGTCGACATAGCGGCAGAGGCCCTGCACGCCCTGCATCTCGCCGGTGAACTCGATGTTGGCGTACCGGCGGTTGTTAGGTTGGGCGAAGTCGACAATGCGGGCGCTGTCATAGAGCACGCCCATCAGCGGACACGGACCGACGTTCGGGCGATCGTCGTTGCCGATCATGCGGTCGAAGAAGTTCGGCGCCCGCTGCTCCCGTTGGGCCTCGGGATTGACGCCGCCCGGCAGCTCCACCGTCGGCGTTTCGTTTGAGGCGCAGGCGCTGAGCGCAAGCGCGGCCGAGAGCACAAGGGCGCGGGAGAGCTTCATTCTGATCCTCGTCTCGCCTTCCAAGGGTCCTGCGGCGGCGGCCGCATGTCTCACCCCGCCCTGAAGGCAAATGGCGTCGGGCCGTGATAGCTTTGCCTCCGGACGCCCGCAACAGAGCCCGGCGCCTCTCGCCAAAGTTTCACCATCGAGCCTATGCCGGACCAAGAAAAACCCCAGATTACAGTGCTCTTGGCCGCCCCGCGGGGTTTCTGCGCCGGGGTCGACCGGGCCATCCAGATCGTTGAGCAGGCGATCCGGAAGTGGGGCGCGCCGGTCTATGTGCGCCACGAGATTGTCCACAACCGGCATGTGGTCGAACGGCTGGAGGCGATGGGGGCGGTCTTCGTCGAGGAGCTGGACGACTGCCCCGCCGACCGGCCGGTGATCTTCTCCGCCCATGGCGTGCCCAAGGCCGTGCCGGCCGAGGCGCGCCGGCGCGAGATGATCTATGTCGACGCCACCTGCCCGCTCGTCTCAAAGGTGCACGTCGAAGCACAACGCCACTTCGACGACGGGCGCGAGATCGTACTGATCGGCCACGCCGGGCATCCGGAGGTGATCGGCACGATGGGCCAATTGCCGGAAGGCGCGATCACGCTGCTTGAGACAGTCGCCGACGCGGAGAGATTTACGCCGCGCGATCCGGGGAAACTCTCGTTCGTGACGCAGACGACGCTGTCGGTGGACGACACTGCCGAAATGGTCGGCGTGCTGCAGCGGCGCTTTCCGGAGATCGCCGCGCCGCACAAAGAAGACATTTGCTACGCCACCACCAACCGCCAAGACGCGGTCAAGGCCCTGGCCGAACGCGCCGATCTGGTGCTGGTGATCGGCTCGCCGAAAAGTTCCAATTCGGTGCGGTTGGCCGAAGTGGCCAAGCGCGCCGGCGCCCGCGACGCTCGGCTGGTGGGTTCGGCCGAGGATGTCGATTGGCGCTGGTTCGACGGCGTGCGCGCGGTTGGCGTCACCGCTGGAGCCAGCGCGCCGGAGGATCTGGTCGAGGATTTGATCGCCGCCATCGCCGCGCGCTTCGATGCGCGGGTGGAGGAGGTGCGGGTGACGCAGGAGGACGTTGTGTTCAAGCTGCCGCGGGTGCTGGCGGAGTGAAGTGCGCTGATTCTTGGACCGCCGGCGCCTCGCCGGCGGGGGCGCCGGCGGTCCAAGAATGAGTCCCCACCCCATCCCTACGCTGATCTACGAAATCATTCAGAGTATCCGCGCGCGGAACCCGGAACGTCCCGCGCTCGTCGGCGTCGGCGGCGCGCAAGGCTCGGGCAAGAGTTATCATTGCCGTCTGCTGGCGCTGGCGCATCAGCCGCGCATCGCGCACTTCTCGCTCGACGATGTGTACCTGACCCGCGCCGAACGCGAGCGCCTGGCGCGCGAGGCGCACCCCCTCTTCATCACGCGCGGCCCGCCGGGCACGCACGACATTCCCCTCGCAATCGACACGATATCGAAGCTCCAGCGCGGAGAGCCCGCGAGACTGCCGCGCTTCGACAAGACCTGCGACGATCGCGCGCCAGTGGACGCTTGGCCGGAAGCGCGCGCGCCTGTCGGTGCGATCCTCGTTGACGGCTGGTGCATGGGCGCAACGCCCATGCCCGACGGACCGCCGATCAACGCGGTGGAACGCGAAGATAAAGACGGCGTCTGGCGGCGAACAATGCTGAACGCCCTCGAACAGCAGTACGCGCCGTTCTTCACCCGCTTCGACGCTACCATCTATCTGCGAGCGCCGTCCTGGGAGATCGTGCGCCTCTGGCGCGGCCAGCAGGAGGAGCAAATGCTCGGCCGGCCACTCACCGCGGACGAGAACGCCGCGCTCGACCGCTTCGTCATGCACTACGAGCGCATCACCCGCGCCATGCTCGCTGGCTGTCATATGGCGAAATGGATTGTGCATCTCGACGAAGCACGGAACGTTGTGCGCGTGGAGGGGAGATGAACCGTCGCAAGCATAGTCGCCCCCTCCTCCCTTGTGGAGGAGGGGCAGGGGAGGAGGGGCGTTCCGACATGCAGGCGCCTAGTCGTTTGCGCGCCCCTCACCCCCCGCCCCCCTCTCCACAAGGGAGAGGGGGAGTCTGATGGCCGTCTACACCGTCCTCTCCGACGCCGACGTCACCGCGTTGCTGGCGCTCTACGATCTGGGCGCGCTGGTTTCGTGCGAAGGCGTCGCCGAAGGCGTCGAGAACACCAATTACAAACTCACCACCGAACGCGGCCGCTTCATTCTCACCATTTTCGAGAAACGCACGCAGGCCGCCGACCTGCCGTTCTTCATCGCCGTGATGGAGCGGCTGGCGGCGCGCGGCTTCCCAGCGCCCCGGCCCGCGGCCACGCGCGCCGGCGGTTATCTTGCGCGCGTCAAGGACAAGCCCGCGCTCATCGTCTCGCACCTCGACGGCGTGTGGCCGCGCACATGGGACGCCGCGCACTGCGCCGCCGTGGGCGAAGCGCTGGCGCGCATGCATCTGGCGCTCGATGGCTTTGCCGGCGCGCGCGCCAATGCGCTTAGCCTACGCGGCTGGGAGACGCTGCTCGTGCCGCGCCTGGATGACGCCGAGAAGCTGCGCCCCGGCCTCGCCGACCTCGTGCGCAAGGACATGATGGCGGCGCGGATGGCGTGGCGGAAAGACCTGCCGCAGGGCGTGATCCACGCCGATCTCTTCCCCGATAACGCGCTGTTCGAGGGCGGCGCACTGACGGGCGTCATCGATTTCTACTTCGCCTGCACCGATGCGCTCGCTTACGATCTGGCCGTGTGTCTCAACGCCTGGTGCTTCGACGGGCCGCGCTACGACCTCGAACGCGGGCGCGCCATGATCGGCGCCTATGAAGGCGTGCGCCCGCTCTCGAAGCTTGAGCGCGACATGCTCCCGCATCTCGCGCGCGGCGCGGCGCTGCGTTTTTTCGCGACTCGCTTGGCGGATTGGACCGCGACGCCTGCGGGTGCAACGGTGACGCCCAAAGATCCGCTGGAATACGCAGACAAACTCGCCTTCCATCGCAAGACGCGCGGAGCGAGCGACTATGGGGCGTAGCGACAACGGTTTCGTCGCGTATTCGCCCGCAATTCCCTCGTCATCCCGGAGCCGCCGAGCGGCATCCGGGACCCAGGGGCAACCACACTGACGTCGCTCCTGGATTCCGGGTATCGCTTCGCGATCCCGGAATGACGTAATGTGTGATTCACATGAGCAACACCGTGGACATCTGGACCGACGGCGCCTGCAGCGGCAATCCCGGTCCCGGCGGCTGGGGCGCGGTCCTCCACTATGGCGGCGCCGAGAAGGAGATTTCCGGCGCCGAGGCCTCGACCACCAACAACCGCATGGAATTGATGGCGGCGATTCAGGCGCTCAACGCGCTGAAGCGATCGAGCAAAGTGCGGCTGCATACCGATTCCAAATACGTGATGGATGGCGTCACCAAATGGATTCACGGCTGGAAGAAGAACGGTTGGAAAACCGCCGACAAAAAGCCAGTGAAAAACGAGGATCTATGGAAGCTGCTCGACGAGGCCAATGCGCGCCACGAGGTGACCTGGAAATGGGTCAAGGGCCACGCCGATAACGAGATGAACAACCGCGCCGACGAATTGGCGCGGACCGCGATTGCGACGTTGCGGTGACATCTCCCCTCCTCCCTTGCGGAGGAGGGGTCGGGGGAGGAGGGGCGAACGCGTGTCCCGCCTTGTCTTCGCGATTGCGCACCACCGATTTGTTCTTGCAGAGCGGCAACTTCACGCCCCTCACCCCCTGCCCCCTCTCCGCAAGGGAGAGGGGGTTGTGTTGCGTGCCTTGTCGCTACAGGCTCATCTCATGCGCATACTCCTCGCCGCCGCCCTGGCTTTCGCTGTCCCTGCACACGCCCAGAGCATGGACGATCTCACGTGGCTCAAAGGCTGTTGGCGCACCGAGACGCCGCGCGAAGCCGAGAGCGGTTCGATGACCACGGAAATCTGGATCGATCCGCCAGGGCCGGCGATGCTCGGCTATTCATACACCGAGGGCGAAGGCGAAATTCAAGGCTGGGAGCAAATGCGCATCGACGTCACCGATGGCGGACGGCCGCGACTTGTCGCTATGCCGGGCGGCGCGGCGCCGGTTGAGTTTCGCATGGTCGAACACATCGCGCTCGATGACCCGACTCAGATCGCCGTGTTCGAAAACTCGTCGCACGATTACCCCCAGCGTATCCTCTATCGGCGCGAAGGCAACCGCCTCACCGCCACCATCTCGCGCATCGACGGCAGCGATCCCTACACTTACGACTACCGGCGCATCCGTTGCCCGGCGAGCGCGCGGCCATAGGCGCGAAGGCGCGCTTGACATTAGTTCAAACTTGAACCACCTCTAGTTCAGCTTTAAACCATAGGTGCGTCATGCTGTCCCGCCGCCATGTGCTTTCGCTGCTCGCCGCCGCGCCGTTCACGCCCGCGCTCACCGCCTGCGCGCCGGGCGACCTACCAGATCCGATCGCCGCCTGGCGCGATCCGGGCGCGGGCGAAGCCGATCCGCGCCGCTACGCGCTGGCGCACGCCATCCTTGCGCCCAATCCGCACAATCGCCAGCCTTGGCTTGTCGATTTGATCGGCGAGAACGAACTTGTTCTGAGCGCCGATCTCGAGCGCCTGCTGCCCGCCACCGATCCGCTCGACCGCCAGATCGTCCTTGGCTGCGGGGCCTTCCTCGAACTGTTCGATCTCGCCTGCCGCGCCAACAACCGCCGCGCCGAAATCACGCTCTGGCCGGAGGGCGAGCCGCAGCCGCGTCTCGACCAACGCCCGATCGCGCACATCCGTCTCTTCGAAGAGCCGACGCGCAAAGACGATCTCTTCGACCAAATCCTGAACCGCCGCACCAATCGCGAAGCCTTCGAGGATCGCGCTATCGCGGACGAGACGATGAGCGAAGCCGCGCGCCAGGCGCTGTGGCCATGGGCGCCGCCGGATGTCGGCGCGACGGCGGACGGCTCGCCCTCGACAACCCCAGCGCCCTCGCCGTTCCGCATTGAGTGGACGCGCACACCGGACGCGCTTGCCGCCCTGCGCACGCTTGCGTGGAACGGCTTCGACCGCGAGTGCCGGACGCCCGCCGCCTATCAGGAGAGCGTCGATCTCATGCGCGTCGGGCGCGCCGAGATCGCCCGCAACCGCGACGGCATTGCGCTGGAAGGCCCGATGATCGAGTTCGCCAAAGCCACTGGGCTGCTGACGCGCGAGTCCCTCGCCGATCTCGACAATCGTTTCACCCGCGACGGCATCGAAGCCTGGCGCCCGCTGGCCGAAAGCGCGCCCACCTATGCCTGGCTGATCTCGCGCGACAACACGCGCGCGACCCAAATCGAAGCCGGTCGCGCCTATGCGCGTTTCAATTTGGCCGCCACCGCCGCCGGCCTCGCCATGCATCCCTGGAGCCAAGCGCTGCAGGAATATCCCGAGATCGCCGATCTCTACGCCGAAGCGCGTAGACTCACGGGAACACAAGACGGCGAGACGCTGCAAATGCTGGTGCGCGCCGGCTATGGGCCCACGATCGGCCCCGCGCCGCGCCGCGGCCTGAGAGAGCACCTGAGGGCATGAAACGCGACGACGCGCTCAAGCTCTCGTTTCAGGTGATGACCGAGATCGCCATTATCGGCCATCTCGCCGACACTGCTTTGGGCAAAGCGCTGCCGCCGGAATTGTCGGTCGCCGGCTTCGGCGTGCTCAACCACTTCGTGCGCTTGAACGTCGAGGGCGAGAGCCCTGCCCGCCTGGCGCGCGCGTTTCAGGTCACCAAGGGCGCGATGACCTACACGCTGCAGCAATTGGAGGAGCTGGGCTACGTCGCCATCGCGCCCGATCCGGCCGATGCGCGCGCCAAGATCGTGCGCATCACCAAGCGCGGCCGCAAAGCGCGCGACGAGGGCGCAGCGCGCGTCAATCCTGGGATGCTTGCGCTCTTGGATGTGATCGGCGTCGAGGATTTCGCGCGCGCGCTGCCGTTCCTGGTGAAGCTGCGGCAGATTCTGGACGCGGCGCGGGATTGAACATTGGAGAAGAACGAACTCCGAGGACCGCCGGCATCTTGCCGGCGATCTTCAAACTTCCCGCCGTTGTGCTTGTGACCAAGAATGCCGGCTGGAAGCCGGCGGTCCTTGGAGCTACTAGGCCGCCTTCACCTTCAGCGTTGAGCCGTCGACGCTATCGACGATCACCGTCTGCCCGGGCTGCAGCGCCTCGTCGCTGACCGCGCGCCACACGGTGTCGGCCACCTTCACCGAGCCTGCGCCATTCGCGAATACGGTGATGACGCCGCGCGTTCCGATCAGGGTCTGCGAACGTTCGTTCAAGCCCGTCGCGCCGCCTTCCTGGCGCCAACGCTGCACGATCGGACGCCCGAAAGCGGTGAGCGCGATGACCAGCACCGCGAAGATCGCCATGTCGGCGATCCAGTTGGTGGCGCCGGTGAGCGAGACGAGCGCGGTCAGAAACGCAGCAACGGCGGGCCAGAGCAGATACGTGGTGCCCGAAGCCATTTCGGCGATCAGCAGGATGAGACCGAGCACCAGCCAATGCTGCGGACCGAGGCTCGTCATGAAGGCGATCAATGTGTCCATGACCTCTATCTAGCGAACCTTGAGCAGCGCAGCTAGTTCGCCAAGTCGCCAAATCGGCAAGTCGCGACTGGCGATTTGGCGATCTTGCGCTTGGCGCTCATCTCGGCGCCGGCGTCGGCGTGCGCGGCGCCGACCACGGGCTGGCGTCGCCGCCTTGCGCGTTTAGCGCGCGCAGGCCTTCGACCAGACCGGCAATCCCCGAGAGATCGGCCGGGATGATCACGGTGCGCTGCTGGTTCGAGGTGGCGAGCTGGCCGAACGCCTCGACATACTTCAAGCCGAGGAAGTAGCGGATGGCGTTGACGTCGCCCTTGCCGATGGCCTGGCTGACCATGTCGGTCGCCTTGGCTTCGGCTTCGGCTTCGCGTTCGCGCGCTTCGGCGTCGCGGAAGGCGGCTTCGCGGCGGCCTTCGGCTTCGAGGATCGCCGATTGCTTGGCGCCCTCGGCGCGCAGAATAGCGGCTTGCTTATCGCCCTCGGCCTCGAGGATTTGCGCGCGGCGTTCGCGCTCGGCCTTCATCTGCCGCGCCATCGCCTGGGTCAGATCGGCCGGCGGTTGCAGGTCCTTGATCTCGACGCGCATCACCTTGGTGCCCCACGCATGGGTGGCGGCGTCGATCACGGTCAAGAGCCGCGCATTGATGGAATCGCGTTGCGAGAGCACTTCGTCGAGGTCCATCGAGCCGACGACGGTGCGGATGTTGGTCAAGCAGAGATTGAGGATGGCGAGGCGATAATTCTCGACCTCGTACGCCGCCTTCGCCGCATCCATGACCTGGATGAACACGACGGCGTCGACGCTGACGACAGCGTTATCCTTGGTGATCACGTCCTGGCGCGGCACGTCGAGCACCGCTTCCATCATCGACATGCGTTTGCCGACCCGGTCGACGAAGGGCACCAAGAACGCGATGCCGGGGCGCAGCGAGCGCGTGAAACGGCCGAAGCGCTCGACGGTGAACTGGAAGCCTTGCGGCACCACCTTGATGGCGCTGAACGCCAGCACCACCGCCATGATGACGAAAGCCAGGACGACAAAGTCCATCACATCTCTCCCGCCGCTTCTGCGGCTTCAGCGTTCTCGCGCGGGCCGTCGCGCCGTTAATTTCAGCCTAACTGCGTGAGCAGGTGCTCCGCGCTGGAAACCTTGTATTCACCAGCCTCTTCAACGTTGAGCTGGGATACCACTCCATCCTTGACAAGCATTGAATAGCGCTTCGAACGCGCGCCCATGCCGAATTTGGAGAAGTCGGCGTCGAGACCCACCGCTTTGGCGAATTCAGCCGAGCCGTCGGAAAGCATGACGATATCGTCAACGACGCCTTGATCCTTGGCCCACGCGCCCATGACGAAGTGGTCGTTCACGGCGGTGCACGCGATGACGTCGACGCCCTTGGCCTTGAGATCGGCGGAGTGGTCGCGGAAGCTGGGCAAGTGGCGAGCCGAGCAGGTCGGCGTGAAGGCGCCCGGCACGGCAAACACCGCCACGGTCTTGCCGGCGAATACGTCGGCCGTACGCATCTGCTTCATGCCATCGCTGGTCGGCACGTTGAATTGAACATCCGGCAGACGGTCGCCCACTTTGATCATCTTTAACTCTCCCTTTAGGCGGGTCCTATGTAGGCGAGGCTCGCGTGAGATGCGAGCCGCCCTTGCGCGAAATCGCTTAGCGCGGGACGATTGCGGCCATGAGCGACACACTCGCGGGAAAAATGCTCGTGGCGATGCCGGGGATCGGCGATCCCCGCTTCGCCAAGAGCGTCATTGTCATGTGCGTCCACGATTCCGAACAAGCGATGGGCGTCATCATCAACAAGCCGAAGGCAGATCTGACCCTGGGCAAGGTGCTCTCGCGTCTAGGCCTCAAGGCGGGCGCCGACATGGCCAACCGGCGCGTGGTCGATGGCGGGCCGGTGCGGCCCGAGCGCGGCTACGTGCTCCATTCCGACGACTTGCCTGCGGGCGCCGGCACACAGAGCATAGCGCCGGGCGTCGGGCTCACGGCCACGCGCGACGTGCTCGAAGCCGTCGCCAAGCAGCGCGCGCCCGCCGATTTCCTGCTGGCGCTCGGCTGCGCCGGCTGGAGCGCGGGGCAACTCGAAGACGAATTGAAGCAGAACGCCTGGCTCGTCGTCGACTTCGACAACGCCATCGTTTTCGACGACACGCACGATGACAAATGGGATCGCGCCATCCGCACGCTCGGCTTCGATCCCTCGCAACTCAGCGAAACGGTCGGGAACGCCTAACGCCGCTTCAGCACCCGCTCTGTCGAGGCCGGGTATTTCGCCAGCATCGCGGCGGGGCGGATCGGCCGGCGCTCGAGATTGCCGCCGCAATTGGGGCAGACGCCGTTCAGCACATGATCAGCGCAATCCGCGCAAAACGTGCACTCAAACGTGCAGATGCGCGCGTCGGCGCTTTCCGGCGGCAGATCGCGATCGCAATTTTCGCAATTGGGCCGCAGCTTCAGCATCAGGCGTTGCCCGTGAATTGCGCGATGGCGTCGCGGCGCTGCTGCGCGAAAGCGGCGAACAATTGCTTCACTGCCGCCACCGTCTTTTCTTCCGCGATTTCGGGGCGGCCTGAGTTGAACGGCGGCGCCGGGGCGTACTCGATGGCGAGCTGAATCATCTTCGCCGTATCCTCGCCCGCAAGCTCGGCCGCAATGGTGAGCGCAATGTCGATGCCGGCGGTGACCCCGCCGCCGGTGATAATATTGCCGTCGCGCACCACGCGCGCCTCGTCGGCAATGGCGCCGAACATCGGCAACAGATCGCGATAAGCCCAATGGCTGCCGGCGCGCTTGCCCTTGAGCAAACCGGCCGCGCCCAGAATGAGCGAGCCGGTGCAGACGGAGGTGATGTATTTCGCGCCTTCGCCGAGGCGCTTAACTTGCGCCATGAAATCAGCATCGAGCATGGCTTCGCTTTGACCCGGGCCGCCCGGAACCATGATCATGTCGGCGCAGTCGATGTCGGAGAGCTTGGCGAGATTGGCGAAGGAAAGCCCCATCTCGGTCCGCAATTCTCCACCCTCCTTTGAAGCGATGATCGCTTGGGCGTCGGGCACGCGCGCCAGCACCTCGTAGGGGCCGGTGAAATCGAGCTGCGTCAGCCGCGGATAGAGGATGAAAACGATCCGGACCTTCTGCGTCATGCGGCGGCCTCCTTGACAAGGCGCATATTGGCGCGTGATGCCTTTGGCCGAAATGTCAAATACCCCTCCTTTTCCGCCAAAGCCAAAACCCCGGCAAGTTCTGATCGTCATCTTCCCGGGGTTTCAGATCCTCGACGCCGCGGGGCCCATCGGCGCGCTCGAAATCGCCAACCGCTTTGCGCCAGATGTCTACGATATTCGCCTTGCTGCAAGCGTCGCCGGCATGGTGGCCTCTTCCTCGGGCATCGCTTTGCCTGCAAGTGCGCTCAGCGGCCGCGCAAGAGTTGATACCTTTATCGTCGCGGGCGGCAACGGCACGCGCGAGGCCATGCACGATGCCCCGCTTGTCCGCGCAATAAGGCACGCACCTTCGCGTGCACGCAGAGTAGCGAGCGTTTGCTCGGGCGCATTTCTGTTGGCGCAAGCGGGCTTGCTCGACGGCAAACGCGCGACAACCCACTGGCGCCACGCGGCGCAATTGCTTCAGATGTTTCCGCGCGTGCGCGTCGACGCTGATCGCATTCACATCAAGGATGGCGCGATATGGACCTCGGCTGGCGTCACCGCCGGCATTGATTTGGCGCTGGCGATGATCGCCGAGGACCTTGGCGACGACATTGCCGCAAGTGTGGCTCGCGAAATGGTGGTGTACGCCAAACGACCTGGCGGGCAGGCGCAACACTCCGCCCTGCTCGATCTGGACGCTTCGCGTTTCGCTACGCTCAACGCTTGGATGCGCGAACGTCTGCATGAGGACCTCTGCGTCGAACGCCTCGCGGCGCAGGCTGCTATGAGTCCGCGGAATTTCGCCCGCGCTTATGCCGCGGAGACCGGCGTCACGCCGGCCAAGGCGGTTGAACGCCTGCGGGCGGAAGCGGCGCGCGGATTGCTGGCGCGCGGCGGCGCTATCGAGGACATCGCCCGTCGCTGTGGCTTTGGTGACCCAGAACGCATGCGCCGCGCCTTCGTGCGCCTCTACGGCGCCCCGCCCGCCGCGATACGGCGGACCCTTCGCCACGCTTGACGGCGCGCGCGTTCCAGCGGACGACGCTGGCCCATGGCTGAACCGCAGAAATCCATCTTCGTCACTGGCGCCGGCTCCGGCATCGGACGCGCCACCGCCGAACTGTTCGCCAAGCGCGGCTGGTTCGTCGGTCTGTTCGACGTCAACCCGAAAGGGCTCGAAGAAACCGCGGCGATGTTGCCGGAGGGTCAACGCATTTCCATGGCCTTCGACGTTCGCGACCGCGCCGGCTGGGCGCGCGCGGTCGAGACTTTCGGCCAAGCCACCAACCGGCGCATGCATGTGCTCTTCAACAATGCCGGCGTCGGCAAGGGCGGGCCGATCGAAGAGATGTCCGCCGAAGACATCGATCTGGTGCTCGACGTGAATCTGAAGGGCGTCATCAACGGCGTCAACGCGGCGCTGCCGCTGCTGCGCGAGACGCCCGGCGCGCGCATCGTCAACACGGCATCGGTGGCAGGCGTGTTCGGCGCACCCAATCTCGCCGTCTATTGCGCCACCAAGTTCGGCGTGCGCGGGCTGACCGAAGCGCTCGATGTCGAGTTCTCACGCTATGGCGTGCGCGTAGTCAGCCTGATGCCGTGGTTCATCGACACCGCAATTCTCGACGGACAGCCCAGCGACGGCTCGAACCGGCGCATTCGCGATACGCTGACCGAGAACAAGACGCCGATCTATCCGGTCAGCATGGCGGCGGAGCGCGCTTGGGACGCCGCCCACGGCAGCGACATCCACTACATGGTCGGCAAGGAAGCCGAGCGCGCGCGTTTTTTCGCGCGCTTCTTCCCCGGCGCCATGCGCAATCAAATCAAGAAACAGTTCAGCGGCGAGAGCTGATCAGGTCGCCACTTCGGTGGCGGCGATCGCGGCCTCTTCGCCCGCGGCCTCCGAGGCCGGGGTTTCCGCCGCGGGCGCTTCTTCTGTCACTTCGCCCTCGACGCCTTCCAAAGTGACGTCATCGGCCTCCGGGATCAGCGCATCAGCGGCCGTGCCGCGGCGGCCGCCCAGCGCGCCGCGACGGCGCGCCAGCGCTTCCTGGTAATGGGCGCGCTCGGCCCGGTTGGGGAAGCGGTAGAAGACGTGGCTTTCGATCGAGGTGGTTTCGACCAGGCCGGAGTTCCACACCGGGTTCACGGCATGGGTGTGATAGTGGGTGGCGCCCTGAGTGATTGGGCGGGTGTAGCCCAGCATCACGGCGGTGGCGACGCGCTGGGCGCGGTCCCAGGCGCGGCCGCGCGGGCGCTGGTTCAGTGAACCGTCGCAGGTGAAGGTGAATTGGCAGCCGGTGGCGCGGTGCGAGCCCTCATAGACCACGCCGCAGACCGAGTTCGGATAGTAGCCCGAGCGCACCCGGTTCATCACCACTTCGGCGACGGCGATCTGGCCGCGCTGGCTCTCGCCGCGCGCCTCATAATAGATCGCTTGGGCAAGACAGGCATGCTGGCGCGGATCCACCTGCGGCTCGGCCGGCACGGTGGGTTCGATGCTGGTATGGCTGGTCGGCCCGCGCAGCACCGCCTGCACCATCATGGCGCGGGCGTCCGGGCTTTCGAACAAGGTGGCGGCGCCGCGGGCGCGCAAACCATCGTTGGTGCGGAACGCCGTTAATTCGACTTCGGCAGCGTCGGCGGCCAGCAGGTCGCGTTCGAACTGCGCGGCGAACGCGCTCGACGTCGTCGCCCACTCGGCGCTGTCTCGTTGCTCAGCAGCGCGGTGCGAGATCACCGGCATCGCAACCGCGGCGGCTGCGAGGCACATGATCGTCGCTGCGCCCTGGCGCACCGCCAGAGGGTTCCGTTCGACTTCAACCATCACTTGGGTCCGAATCTCACCCGCAAGAATAGCCAATCGACGCCAGAACAACCGTAGTTCCATTAAGCCCCGCTTAATTGCGTGCAGTTTTGGGACAGATGACGCCCAAATAATCCGCAGCAGCCGAAACCGTTTCGCCTCAGTAATAATTTGCCCTGAGGCCTGGGCGGCATACAGGACGCGCGCGCGAGGGGCGATTGACTTTTTGTTCATCGTCTCGCCTCCCGCCTGTGCTTTGCAATTTCTGGGCATGGGTGAAACTCACAGGTCACGCCGAGAAACCTGAAACCGGCCAAAGTCTTGCGAGGGCCGTGCCAGTTCACCAAACAGGCGAAACCAGCCGCGACGGCGGGTCGCGGTCGCCTGTTACTGCATAACGTCGCGGAAACCGGGGGCTAGGCCTTGCCGCTGAGCGCCGCCTGGGCGGCGGCGAGCCGCGCGATCGGCACGCGGTAGGGCGAGCAGGAGACGTAATCGAGCCCGGCTCGCTCGAAGAACGCGACCGAGGCGGGATCGCCGCCATGCTCCCCGCAGACCCCGAGCTTCAGCCCAGGCCGGGCCGCCCGGCCTCGCTCGCAGGCGATCCGCACCAGTTCGCCCACCCCCTCGATATCCACGGTGACGAACGGATCGCTCGCCAGCACCTGGCGCTCGACATAGGTGCCCAGGAACTTCGCCGCATCGTCGCGTGAGACGCCAAGCGTCGCCTGGGTGAGGTCGTTGGTGCCGAAGGAGAAGAATTCCGCCGCCTCGGCGATCTCGCCCGCCTTCAGCGCCGCCCTCGGCAGCTCGATCATCGTGCCGACCAAATACGCGACGCTGCGGCCGCGTTTGGCGAAAACCTCGGCGGCGATGGCGTCGATCCGGCCCTTGAGGAGATCGAGTTCCTTCCGGGTGATCGCGAACGGGATCATGATCTCTGGGATAGGCGCCGCGCCCTTCTCAGCCACGTCGCACGCCGCCTCGAACACGGCGCGCGCCTGCATGTCGTAGATTTCCGGGAACACGATCGCCAGCCGGCAGCCGCGGAAGCCCAGCATCGGATTGCTTTCCGCCAGCGCCTTCACGCGGGCGCCGAGCCAGTCGGCGCTGACGCCGAGCGTCGGCGCGACGTCGGCGATGTCCTCCTCCGTATGCGGCAGGAATTCGTGCAGCGGCGGATCGAGGAAGCGGATGGTGACGGGGCGCGCGCCCATGGCCTTGAAGATGCCGACGAAATCCTGGCGCTGGTGCGGGAACAGTTCATCGAGCGCCTTCACCCGCGCGGCTTCAGTCTCGGCCACGATCATCTTGCGCACCGAGGGAATGCGTTGCGCGTCGAAGAACATGTGTTCGGTGCGGCACAGGCCGATCCCTTCCGCGCCGAACTTCACCGCGATCTCGGCGTCGGCTGGCGTGTCGGCGTTGGTGCGCACCTTGAGCCGGCGCGCGGCGTCGGCCCAGGCCATCAGAGTGGCGAAATCGCCGGTGAGCTCAGGCTCCACCATCCGGGCCGCGCCGAACAGCACCTGCCCCGACGAGCCGTCGACCGTGATGGTCTCGCCCGCCTTGATCACGCGCCCGGCGGCGCTGAACTCGCCGGCCTTGGCGTTGATGCGGATGTCGCCCGCGCCCGACACGCAGGGCCGGCCCATGCCGCGCGCCACCACCGCAGCGTGGCTGGTCATGCCGCCGCGTGCGGTGACGATGGCCTGCGACGCATGCATGCCGTGAATGTCTTCGGGGCTGGTCTCTTCGCGAACGAGAATGACTTTTTGCCGATCCGCCGCCAGCCGCTCGGCTTCGTCAGGATCGAACACGACAATGCCGACCGCCGCGCCCGGCGACGCCGGCAAACCCTTGCAGATGATGTCGCGCTGGTAGCCTTCGGCGATGGTCGGGTGCAGCAATTGATCGAGCGCCGCCGCATCGACGCGCAGCACGGCCTCTTCTTTCGTGATGAGTCCCTCGCCCACCATGTCGACCGCGATCTTCAACGCCGCCTTGGCCGTGCGTTTGCCGTTGCGCGTCTGCAGCATGTAGAGTTTGCCGCGCTCGACGGTGAATTCGAGATCCTGCATGTCGCGATAGTGCGCTTCGAGCTTTTGGTAGGTGCGCTCCAGTTCCGCGAACACCGCCGGCATCGCTTCTTCAAGCGATTGTCCCGTCTCCTTCATCGCCTCGCGCGAGGCTTTGGTCAGCGCTTTCGGCGTGCGGATGCCGGCGACGACATCCTCGCCTTGGGCGTTGATCAGGAACTCGCCGTAGAATTTCTTCTCGCCGGTCGAAGGATCGCGCGTGAACGCCACCCCGGTCGCGGAGGTGTCGCCCATATTGCCAAACACCATCGCCTGCACATTGACCGCGGTGCCCCAGCTTTCGGGGATGTTGTTGTGCTTGCGGTAGAAGATAGCGCGGTCGTTCATCCAGCTTGCGAACACCGCCCCGATCGCGCCCCAGAGCTGATCCTTGGGATCGGCCGGAAACGGCCTGCCCAGCTCGCGCAGGACCGCGCGCTTGTACTCGGCGACGACCGCCTTCCAGTCCTCCGCGTTCATCTCGGTGTCGGAGGCGTAGCCCTGCAGGTCCTTCTGCGAGCCGAGAATTTCCTCGAACACGCCATGCTCCAGTTCGAGCACGACATCGGAATACATCTGAATGAAGCGCCGATAGCTGTCGTAGGCGAAGCGCGCATCGCCGGAGAGCTTGGCCAAGCCTTCGACCGTCTCGTCATTGAGGCCGAGGTTCAGCACCGTGTCCATCATGCCGGGCATCGAAGCGCGCGAGCCCGAGCGCACTGAAACCAACAACGGGTTGGCGGCATCGCCGAAACGCTTGCCGGTCTTCTTCTCAAGCGCGGCCAGCGCCGCATCGACTTGGCCGGCAAGTTCCGCCGGATACTTGCGGGCGTTGGCGTAGAATTCGGTGCAGACTTCGGTGGTGATGGTGAAGCCGGGCGGCACCGGCAGGCCGAGCTTGGCCATTTCGGCTAGGTTCGCGCCCTTGCCGCCGAGCAGCGCCTTCATCGACGCATCGCCGGCGCTCTCGCCGCCGCCAAAGCCGTAGACGTAGTGTTTCGTCATTGTGCGCCCACCGCGACAACTCCGCCCTCGTTCAAGGGCAAAAATCGCCCGGGTCCGGAGCCCACGGCGAAATATTGGTGAGCCCGGCGGGATTCGAACCCGCGACCCCCTGATTAAAAGTCAGATGCTCTACCGACTGAGCTACGGGCTCTCACGCGAACGGCGGCGTGTAAGCCGATGCCGGGCCCAGCGCAACCTTTCGGCCCGCCAAACGGCCATCAGTGGCGTCCCGCCGCAGCGAGAGAGCCCGCCATCGCCGCACGCCAACCCGCCAGCAATTCCTGGCGCTGGTTCGGCGCCATGGCCGGCGTCCAGCGCCCCGACGGCGCGCCGGTTTGGCCTTCCAGCTTGGGGATAAGCCCTGCCCCCAAGGCCGCGAGTTCGGCCGCGCCCAGCGCCGTCACCTCCTGGAACGCCGGCCGCTCGACCGGGACCTCGCAAATGTCGGCCAGGAATTGCATCAGCCATGCATTGCCGGTCATGCCGCCGTCGACCAGCAAGGCCGCCGGCGCCGGCGCGCCATCGGCGCGCAGCGCATCGAAGAGATCACGCGTCTGGTAGGCGACCGCCTCCAATCCGGCGCGCGCGATGTGCGCCTGGGTAGAGTCACGCGTCAGGCCAACAATGGTTCCGCGCGCCTCGGCGTTCCATTGCGGCGCGCCGAGGCCAACGAAAGCCGGCACCAGATAAACGCCGCCATTGTTCGCGAGCGACGCCGCCATGGCCTCGGACTCGGCGGTGCTCTTAAACAGCTTCAAACCGTCGCGCAGCCATTGCATGGTGGCGCCGGCCGAGAAGATCGAGCCTTCGAGCGCGTACGCAGCGTTGCCGGCGAACTCATACCCCATCGTCGCCAGCAATCGATTCTTGGAGGATTGCGGCGCGGCGCCCGTATTCATCACCAGAAACGCGCCGGTGCCGAACGTGCACTTGGCCATGCCCGGTTTGAAGCAGCCATGCCCGACCAAGGCCGCCTGCTGATCGCCGGCCATGCCGTGGATCGGAATGCTGGCGCCGAAATGGGCCGCATCGGCGTCGCCGAAATGCGCGTCGCAGGCCGCGGTTCTCGGCAACAGCGCGCGGGGAACCTTGAACAGCCCGCACATCTCCTCGCTCCAGGCGCGCTTGCCGATGTCAAACAGAAGCGTGCGCGCGGCATTGGTGACGTCGGAGACATGGGCGCGGCCATTGGTCAGCCGCCAGACCAGAAAGGTCTCGATGGTGCCGAACGCCAACTCGCCCTTCTCGGCGCGTCCGCGCAGCGCCGGATCGCGATCGAGTATCCAGGCGATCTTAGTGGCGGAGAAGTACGGATCGAGCAGCAGGCCGGTGATTTCCTGCACGCGCCGCTCGTGGCCGGCTTCCCGCAAGCCAGCACACGCATCGGCGGTGCGCCGGTCCTGCCAGACGATCGCCTTGTGCACCGGCGCGCCGGTGGCGCGATCCCACACCAAAGTCGTTTCGCGCTGGTTGGTGATGCCGATGGCGGCGATGTTTTTTGCGCCGCCGACTTGCGCGATGGCTTCGCGGCAGACCTTCAGCGTCGCCGTCCAGACCTCCTCGGCGTCATGCTCGACCCAGCCCGGCTGCGGATAGTGCTGCGTCAGTTCGATCTGGGCGGTGGCGCGCGGCGCGAAATCGAGATCGAAGACGATGGCGCGTGTTGAGGTCGTGCCTTGGTCGATGGCGAGAATGTATTGGCCCATGCCGCGCACAAAAGAACGGGGAGACGCCAAGGTCAACCGGCGGCCGACGGTCGAGGACAACAGCCGGGCCTCGACATCTCCCCTAAGCGGAAGCGTTAGCGCACCGCCTCCGCTGTCTCGAGCGCGGCGCGGAAGGACGCCGACGCTGCGCGCACTCGCGCCATCGCCGCATCGAGTTCCGCTTCGCTGACGGGCTTGCCCGCCGCCGCCATGGTCTCGACCTCGGCGCGCACCGCCGCCAGTTTCACCGCGAGATCGTCGACATTGGTCGCAATGGCGCCGCCGGCCGCCAGCGCCTTGGCGGCGACATCGAGAATTTCCACCGCGCGGACGCGATGCTCGGACGGCACCAGCGGCAAGAACGCCGAAAGCGCAGCCAAGAGCAGCTGCAATTGAAGCATGAGATTGAGCATGATTGTTTCCTTGTTAGCCGCGATGGGCGCGGACCAGACCTTCGAGTTCGGCGACCGGCGCCTGCGCCGCCGCCACGGCTTGGTTGAGACGCCGCGCCGCGATGGCGAGCGCGGCCGCAGTGCGCTCGATCGCCGATTGGCTGGCGCCTGCGGCGGCGTCGAAATCGGCGCGGGCGCGCATGTAGGCGGCGACGGCGATCTGCAGCGTTTCCGCCGCCGGCGTCGCCACGCGCTCGGCTTGACCCAGGGCGCGCTTGAAGGCGAGCGGCGTCGCCGGATCGCGGACGATGTCGGTCGCCTCCTCGACTACCGCCGCATAGGCGTGCAGCAACGCGTAGGCGCGTTGATCGAGCGTATGCGCCGCGGCGATCGGGTTCTCGATCCGGGTCTGGCCGAGGTTCAGCGCGGCGCAGGCGGGCGTGAACGCCAGCGCGCAGGCGAGCGCGAGCGTGCGAAATGGATGTCTCATCGGCGCGCCCTCCTCAAACGATTGCAGCGCGGGCGCGGACGCGTCCGACAGCCACGCCGATCAGGCCAAGCGTGACGATAAGATCGAGCAGCGCGCCGGCGGCGTCCTCCGCGAGGCCCGGCGGCAATTCGATGCCGATGCGGTTTGCGGCGACCGCAATTGCGATCGCGGCCGCACTGCGCAACGTCAGCGAATCCAGAGCGGGTTTTTCGAGTGGCGGCGGTGTTTCAAGAATTGGTGTGGTCATGTTTTGCTCCTCGTGAACGCCGAGAAGCCTATGGCCGCACCGAGCAGGTCGGATTGAATCGCTCGAAGATTCCGCAAACGCGTTCGAAATCAACGCGCTCGCAAATCCAATTCAGCGGATTATCGCCCGCACAATCCCCGCTTCGCCTCGTCGTATTCGCGCTTCAAGCGCGCGACGAGATCGGCGGTCGGGACGATGTCGTGCACGGCCCCCACGCCTTGGCCCGCGCCCCAGATGTCCTTCCAGGCTTTCGCCTTGGAGCCTTCGCCGCCGCCGAAGCTCATCTTCGAAGGATCGCTTTGCGGCAGATTGTCGGGATCGAGCCCAGCCTTGACGATCGAGCCCTTCAGATAATTGCCGAGCACGCCGGTGAAGAGATTCGAATAGACGATGTCGCCGCCCGTGGAGTCGACGATCATCTGCTTGTACGCCGCCGGCGCATTGGCCTCGGTGGTCGCGATGAAGGCCGAACCCATATAGGCGAGATCGGCGCCCAACGCTTGCGCCGCGAGAATGCCGCGCCCCGTCGCGATCGCGCCCGACAACAGCAGCGGGCCGTCGAAAAATTCCCGGATCTCATGGATGAGCGCAAACGGCGACAGCGAACCGGCATGGCCGCCGGCGCCGGCGCAAACCGCGATCAGACCGTCGGCGCCTTTCTCCAGCGCCTTCTTGGCGAAGGTGACGTTGATGATGTCGTGCAGCACGATGCCGCCATAGGAATGAATCGCCTCGTTCACTTCCGGGCGCGCGCCAAGCGAGGTGATGACGATGGGAACCTTGTGCTTCACGCAGGCGGCGACATCCGCGTCCAAACGCTCGTTGGTTTTGTGGACGATCTGGTTGACCGCGTACGGCGCCGCCGGCGCGTCGGGATTGGCCTCGTCATAGGCCGCTAGTTCGTCCTTGATGCGATAGAGCCAATCGTCCAGCAGCGGCTGCGGGCGCGCATTGAGCGCCGGAAACGAACCGACAATCCCGGCCTTGCACTGAGCGATGACCAGTTCCGGGTTGGCGATGATGAATTGCGGCGCGCCGACCGCGGGCAGACGCAAGCTATCGAACAGGGGCGGCAGGGCCATGCTTCTCTCCAGTTGCGCTGAGCCCTAGCCTGGGCTCAAAAGCGCGTCGATGCCTGACATGGCGTCAAGGGACACGGAAATGTCTGACTTGCAATTGGGCGAGGCCGCCGACGAAGCCGATTGGCGCGCCCTGGTCGAGCAAGGGCTGAAGGGCGCAAGCTGGGATCGGCTGGTCGGCAAAACCCCCGATGGCATCGCGCTCGCGCCGCTCTACCGCGAACCGGACATCCACACCGCGACCGATGTTTCCGGTATGCCGGGCGCCGCTCCCTTCATCCGCGGCGCGCGTCAGGGCGGCTGGCGCATTCGCCAGAGTTTCGCACACCCGGATGTCGAGCGCACGAACCGGGAAATCCTCGCCGATCTTGAGGGCGGCGCCGGCGCGGTCGAACTGGTGATCGATCCCGACGGGCGTGAGGGCATCGCCATAAGGAGCGCCGCCGACCTCGACTTGGCGCTGGCGGGCGTCATCCTCGAAGCCGCGCCGGTTTCGCTCGATGCTAGCCAGCACGGCGAGCACGCTGCGCTCTTGTTGCGCGACAAGCTGAAGGGCGTCGCCGTCCCCGGCACGGCGTTCAACCTCGATCCGATTGGCACGCAGCTGCGCACCGGCGCCGATCAGAGCGAAGCCGCGCTCGCCGCTTATCTGTTCGCGGCGCGCACTACCCGCGATCTGCCGAACGCGCGCTACCTGCGCGCCGATGCACGCATCGCCCACGAAGCCGGCGGCAGCGAAGCGCAGGAGATCGCCTATGCGCTCCATTGCGGCATCGCCTATCTGCGCGGGCTCGAAACGCGCGCGCTCGGCATCGAAGACAGCGCCCGCGCCATTGGCTTCGCTGTTTCCGTCGGTCCCGATGCGCTGATCGAAGCCGCCAAGCTGCGGGCGCTGCGCTTATGCTGGGCGCGCGTGCTGGAAGCTGCGGGCGCAAAGCCCGAACATCGCGCTGCGCACATCCACGCCTTCACCTCGCGCCGGATGATGACGCGCTACGATGCCTGGACGAACATCTTGCGCGTCACCACCGCCGCCTTCGCCGCCGCCATCGGCGGCGCCGATGAGATCACCACCTACCCGCTCACCGATGCGCTGGGCTTGCCGACGCCCTTCGCACGCCGCGTCGCGCGCAACACCCAACACGTTCTGCTGGAGGAGTGCCGTTTGGGCCATGTCGCCGATCCCGCTGGGGGCGCTTGGTTCGTGGAAAAGCTGACGCGCGAGCTGGCCGAGCGCGCCTGGTCGCTGATGCAACAGCTGGAGGCGCACGCCGCGCCGCTCGATCTCCTGAAGGGCTGGGTGGCGGAAGCGCGCCAGCGCCGCCGCGCCGCTATCGCCACGCGCCGCGAACCCATCACCGGCGTCACCGATTTTCCGCTGCTCGGCGCCAAACCGCCGGAGTTTGAAGAGGGTGACACACACGCACTCTCGTCTGGCGCCGATATGGGTGCAGCGGCTGCGCGTACGTGTGTGTCACCCTGTGCACCCTTCGCGCCCATCCGCTGGGCCGAGCCGTTCGAAACGCTGCGCGACAAGGCGGAGTCTTGCGCGCCCCGCCCCGCGATCTTCTTCGCCACGCTCGGCGCGTTGGCGCAGTTCGGACCGCGCGCGCAATTCGCGCGCAACCTGTTCGCGGCGGGCGGCGTCGCCAGCATCGGCGAGGAAGAGGCGCACGCTTCGCGTGACGCCATGATCGAGGCGTTCCGCGCCGCGCGCACGCGCGTCGCCGTGATCGCCGGCGCGGACGCGGCCTACGCCGAGGAAGCCGAGAACGCGGCGCAACGTCTGAAAGCGGCGGGCGCCGATTGGGTCGTGCTCGCCGGCAAGCCAGGCGAACGCGAAGCCGCCTTGCGCGCCGCCGGCGTCGATCAATTCGTCTTCACCGGCCAAAACGCGCTCGCCGGACTCGAAACGCTGCACGCGGCGTTGGGGATTGGCGGATGAGCGGCCCAGCTCCATCCTCCCCCGCGCGCGGGGGAGCAGTGTTCACGCTCATAGCGGCGCTCGCGCTCGTCGCAGTCGCCCTCGCCGCCATCGCCGGCGGTTGGTGGACGCCATGGGGGAGCCGTTACCTCCAGGGCGTCGACGTCTCGCATCACCAGGGCGCGATCGATTGGCGCACGCTCGCGTCCGACAATGTCGCCTTCGCCTACATCAAGGCCACCGAAGGCGCCGATCATGTCGACACACGCTTCGAATACAATTGGCGCGAAGCGGCGGCAGCCGGCCTCTATCGCGGCGCCTACCATTTCTTCACGCTCTGCCAGCCGGGCGCACGGCAGGCCACGAACTTCATCGCCACCGTTCCGCGCGAAGCCGGCGCCTTGCCGCCGGCGGTCGATCTCGAACACATGGGGCCGTGCCGCCAAGGCCCGACTATGACCGATGTGGTCGGCGAAGCGCGCGCCTTCATGGATCGGCTCGAAGCGCATTATGGCGTCCGCCCGATCGTCTACACGACGCGCGAGTTTCACGACTTTTATCTGCGCGAACTGACCGGCGAACGCTTCTGGATCCGCTCGCTCGGTATGCGTCCGCGTTTTCGCGAACGCGATTGGATCATCTGGCAGCACCATAATCGCGGCCATCGCCGCGGCGTGAACGGACCGATCGACCTCAACGCATTTCGCGGCGATGCGGCGGCGCTGGCGGAATTTGCTTCAAGCGGGAGGCCCGAAGCATGAAACGCCGTTTAATCTGGACCGCCGGCGCCCTCGCCGGCACGCGGTGCCTCAGCAAGCAGACTGTGTGCAGGTTGAACCATGCCGGCGGGGGCGCCGGCGGTCCAGATTGTCTGCGCCTCGTTGTTCAAGAGTTGTTCGCATGACGCTCCCTGACTTTTCCAAACTCGCGCTCGAAGCCAACATCGCCAACGCGCCTTCGCCGCGCAGTGAGGATTGGCTCACACCCGAAGGCATCGCGGTGAAGAGCGCTTACACCGCCGCCGATCGCGAAGGCCTTGATTTCGTCGATGGCTTCCCAGGCATGGCGCCGTTCGGGCGCGGGCCGTATCCGACCATGTACGTTCAGCAGCCGTGGACCATCCGGCAATATGCAGGCTTCTCGACGGCGGAAGATTCCAACGCCTTCTATCGCCGCAATCTCGCGCACGGGCAGAAGGGTCTCTCCATCGCCTTCGATCTCGCCACCCATCGCGGCTACGATTCCGATCACCCGCGCGTCGTCGGCGATGTCGGCATGGCGGGCGTCGCGATCAATTCCATCCTCGACATGCGCACGCTGTTCAACGGCATTCCGCTCGACCAGATGAGCGTGTCGATGACAATGAACGGCGCGGTGCTGCCGATTCTGGCGCTCTACATCGTCGCCGGCGAAGAGCAGAACGTGCCGCACGCCAAGCTCTCCGGCACCATCCAAAACGACATCCTCAAAGAATTCATGGTGCGGAACACCTTCATCTATCCGCCCAAGCCGTCGATGCGGATCGTCTCGGATATCTTCGCCTACACCGCCGCCGAGATGCCGAAATTCAATTCGATCTCGATCAGCGGCTATCACATGCAGGAGGCCGGCGCGACCGCCGACCTCGAACTCGCCTACACTTTGGCCGACGGCGTCGAGTACATCCGCGCCGGCATCGCCGGCGGGCTCGACATCGACAAATTCGCGCCGCGGCTTTCGTTCTTCTGGGCCATCGGCATGAACCCGTTCATGGAGATTGCCAAGTTGCGCGCGGCGCGCCTGCTCTGGTCGAAGCTGACAGCCGCGTTCAATCCGAAGGACGACAAATCGCGGGCGCTGCGCACCCATTGCCAGACCTCCGGCTGGTCGCTCACCGCGCAGGACGTCTACAACAACGCCGTGCGCACCTGCGTCGAAGCCATGGCGGCGGCCTATGGCGGCACGCAATCTTTGCACACCAATTCGCTCGACGAAGCGTTGGCGCTGCCGACTGACTTCTCGGCCCGCATCGCCCGCAACACGCAAATTCTGCTGCAGAACGAAGCCGGCGTTTGCCGCCCCGCCGATCCGTGGGGCGGCACCTATTATGTCGAACGCCTCACCGCCGATCTCGCCGCGAAGGCGTGGGCGCATATTGAGGAAGTCGAGAAGCTCGGCGGCATGGCGCAGGCCATCGATCAAGGCTTGCCGAAAGCGCGCATCGAAGAAGCCGCCGCGCGCACGCAGGCGCGCATAGACACCGGCCACCAGACCATCGTCGGCGTCAACAAATTCAAACTGAACGAGCCCGAAGACGTGCCGGTGCTGAAGGTCGACAACGCCAAGGTGCGCGCCATGCAGCTGGAAAAGCTCACGCGGCTGAAGGCGGAACGCAAACAATCCGAAGTGGATGCCGCGCTCGAAGCGCTGACCAATGCCGCCTTGGACCGCGGGTCTTCAGACCCGCAAGGAAGCGGACCTGAAGGTCCGCGGTCCCGCAACCTCCTCGACCTCGCCGTCAAAGCCGCGCGCGCCAAAGCCACGGTCGGTGAAATGAGCGCCGCGCTTGAACGCGCCTTCAACCGCCACCAGCCGCCGATCCGGCTCGTCACCGGCGTGTTCGCACGCGAAGCCGGCGCCGACGCCGCGGTCGAACGTGCGCGCCAGAGCGTCGCTGCATTCGAGGACGCCGAGGGCAAACGCCCGAAAATCCTCGTCGCCAAGATGGGCCAGGACGGTCACGACCGCGGACAGAAAGTGGTCGCCTCCGCCTTCAGCGATCTCGGCTTCGACGTCGAGATCGGGCCTTTATTCGCGACGCCAGAGGAAGTCGCCGATCAGGCGATCGCCAGCGGCGTGCACATTGTCGGGGTGTCCTCGCTCGCCGCCGGACATCTGACGCTGACACCGGCGCTGCGCGCGGCGTTGCAGCAACGCGGGCGCGGCGACATCATGATCGTCGTCGGCGGCGTCATTCCGCCCGAAGATGTGGCGACGCTGAAAGACATGGGCGCCGCGGCGGTCTATCCCCCGGGCGGCGTCATCGCCGAGATCGCGCAGGACTTGCTGGATGCCTTGAACCAAAAGCTCGGCTACGCACAGCCGCCGCGGCGGGATTGAGTTTCGGACCGCGCACTTCCAAGCGCGCACGGTTGAAGCGCGGACGTCCTCGTCCGCATGGGCTGCTTGCAGGTTGGACCGCGCGGCCTCCG
>LWDN01000029.1:0-6738 GCA_002083515.1 Proteobacteria bacterium HN_bin10 | reverse complement strand
CCGGAGGCGCCGCGCTCCACTTTGGTTAGACGTTGCGCAATGCGGGCGAGGACGCCCGCGCTCCGCGTCGCCGCAAGTGGGGGACTATCGGCCCGTGTGCGCCGAACCTGTACTTGAGCTCAGCGTGTGCGAAATCCGCTTTGCTGACTCTTCTTGAATTACCGAGGACCGCCGGCTTCCAGCCGGCACGGCGCCGCCGCTACCGACAACAGCCGGCGTTTATTCGATTCACCTGAATGCCGGCTGGAAGCCGGCGGTCCCTAGAGCCACCCGCGCCGCGCGAGGCCACGCTTCGCCGCGGGCGCCGGCGCGCGTGCGGTTCACGCCGCGGCCTTGGCGTTGAGCGCGGTGAAGCGCTTCAGGTGATAATCGACATTGCCGAAGGTGGCGTCGAGCATGGTCACGCGCTTGAAGTAATGACCGACGCGCATTTCATCGGTGACGCCCATGCCGCCATGGGTCTGCACCGCCGCCTGGCCGACGAAGCGCCCATGCTTGCCGATCGACACTTTCGCCGCCGACACCGCTTTCGCGCGCTCTTCATCGCCCTCGGCGAGCTTGATGGTGGCCCGGAGCGCCATCGAATAGCTCTCCTCGGTCGCCATGAACATGTCGACCATGCGGTGCTGCAGCACTTGGAATTCGGCGATGGCGCGGCCGAACTGCTTGCGCGTCTTGGCGTATTCGCGCGTTAGGTCGGTCATCATCCGCATACAGCCGACCGCCTCGCTGCAATAAGCGGCGTTGGCTTCGTCGACAATGCGTTCGATCACAGGCAATGCGCCGTCGGCGGCGCCCACCAGAGCCTCGGCGCCGACCGAGACGTTCTCGAAATACACTTCCGCGGCGCGGGTTCCATCCATGGTCGGATAGTCGCGGGTGGACACGCCCTTCGCGCTCTTGGGGACCAGGAAGAGCGAAATGCCCTTGGCGTCGCGCTGGCCGCCGGCGGTGCGGGCGCTGACCAAAAGCGTGTCCGCCTGCGGCGCGCCCAACACCACCGCCTTGTGGCCGTTGATGACATGGCCGGCGCCGTCCTTCTTGGCCGAGGTCGAGACATCGTTGAGCGCCCAGCGGCTCTTCGGCTCGGCCTGCGCGAACGCAATCACGCGTTCGCCGCCGGCAATGGCGTTCAGGTGCTCTTCCTTCTGCGCGGCGCTGCCGGCGTATTTGAGCGCGCCGCCCCCGATCACCACCGTCGGCACGTAGGGCTCGACCACCAGCGCCTTGCCGAACTCCTCGGCGATGACGCTGACATCGATGGGACCGCCGCCGAGGCCGCCGAACTCCTCCGGCAGCGGCGCGGCCAGCAAGCCAAGCTCGGCGAACGTCGCCCAGTTGGACGTCCAGGCGTCCTCGCTCGCCAGCGCGGCGCGGCGCTTGTCGAAATCGTACTGCTGCTGCGCCCATTTCGACAGCGAGTCGCGAATGGCGTTCTGTTCGTCGGTGTAATCGAAATTCATTGGTCGTTTCCGTAGTTTTCGTCAGGTTTGAGCCCGATCAACGTCGTGGTCAAGGCGCGCGTAATCGCAAGTCCATTGAACGGCGCCGTAGCGACAGCTATCTTATGAGCACGGAAAGCTGAACACATGACCGTGACCATCAAATTGAACGAGGTAGCTGAGGCTGCGCTGCGTGCGGCGAGCGAACGCACCGGTAGGTCAGTCGCCGATCTGGTTCTGCAAGCGATCGGTCTGCTGATTGCGCGAGAAGCCGCACGCCCGTCGGACGACGATGATGCGCCGGTCACGTCGGAAGCGCTGCAGGCATATTGGACGCGCAATCCCGATCCTAACGAGGCCATCGAAGACTTCATCGCTGGCGAGGTTTCGGGCTTCGATGATCCCGTGGAAGGCGTCCTGGTGGAGGTTTCCCGCTCTACGCCGACAACCTGACAATGCCGCCGCCGCACTGGGATGGCGATAGCCCAACGCTACGCCAGAACCTCGAACGGGTTCTACGTAGGATCGGCGTCGAAGCGGCTGCACGGGCGCCACTCAAGTTGGCGACGATCCAAAGCTGGCATCGCGAAATGATGGCCGACTTGGACATGGAGGGATTGCCGCCTAACGCTGCGGGCGGCTTCCGTGGCGAGGCTGGCCTCAACTACGATGTGCATGTGGGCGGGTTATCGGGCGTCAGCGTCTCGCAGGTGACAGCAGCTCTCGCCGAGTTTGAAGTCAAATTGGTCGCGCGCGTCGCAAAGCTCGACGCCGCCATTGCGGCGGGCGCTCTTCCGACCGATCAGCAGATCGAAGACATTCTTGAAACGTGCGGCTGGGCGCACGCCGAATGGGTGCGTATCCACCCTTTCTGTAATGGCAACGGACGCACGGCGCGGTTGCTCACCAACGCTATCGCGCAGCGCTACCGGTTGCCCGTGTTCGTACGGCTGCGCCCCCGCCCTGAAGGCAACGACTACGCGGCTGCGGGCGCGGCCGCGATGCGCGGCGATTGGGCGCCGACGGTTTCGGTGTTGCGCCGCTACCTCAACAAGAAGATCGGCCGCCCCTAGAGCCCCAGCACCATTTTCGCGATGATGTTGCGCTGGATTTCGTTGGAGCCGCCATAGATGGAGGCCTTGCGCCAGTTGAAATAGATCGGCGCCGCAGGCGCGGCGTAGTCTGGTCCGACCGCGAACTCGTTGTCGCCCAGCCCGCGCGGGAACGGCTGCGCATAATTGCCGACCGCTTCGAGCGTCAGTTCGGTCAAGCGTTGCTGAATCTCTGTGCCTTTGATTTTCAGGAGCGAACTTTCCGGTCCCGGCCCCTTGCCGGCCTGCTCGCGCGCCAGCGTGCGCAATTCGGTCATTTCGAGCGCCGAGAGGTCGATTTCGAGTTCGCTCAGCTTGCGCTGGAAATCCTCGTCCTCGATCAGCGGCTTGCCGTCGTCGCCGATCTCGGCCTTGGCGATCGCTTTCAGCCGCTCGACATTGCGCTTGGAGCGCGCCACGCCGGCAATGCCGGCGCGTTCGTGCGCCAGCAGGAATTTTGCGCAGGTCCAGCCCTTGTTTTCCTCGTAGATGCGCTGATCGACCGGGACCTTCACATTGTCGAGGAAGACGTCGTTCACCTCATGCCCGCCATCGAGCAATTTGATCGGCCGCACGGTGACGCCCGGCGACTTCATGTCGATCAGCAGGAACGAAATGCCCTCCTGCTGCTTGGCGTCTGGATTGGTGCGGCAGAGGAAGAAGCCCCAATCGGCATATTGGCCGAGCGTGGTCCAGGTCTTTTGGCCGTTGACGATGTAATGATCGCCTTCACGCACGGCGCGGGTTTTCAAGCTGGCGAGATCGGAGCCGGCGCCCGGTTCGCTATAGCCCTGGCACCACCAGACATCGCCGGAGAGGATGCCAGGCAGGAAGCGTTGCTTTTGCTCGGGCGTGCCGAACGTGTAGATCACCGGGCCGACCATCGAGACGCCGAACGGGAGCGGCGGAATCGTTTCCGCGCGCGCATTCTCTTCGAGCCAGATGTAACGTTGGGTCGCGGTCCAGCCGGTGCCGCCATATTCCTTCGGCCACGCCGGCGCCGACCAGCCCTTCTTGCCGAGGATCTTGTGCCAGGCGAGGAAGTCTTCCTTGGACAAATCCTCGCGCAGCACCTTGCCCTTCAAGTGCTTCGGATAATTCGCTTCGATGAACGCACGCACTTCGTCGCGGAACGCGATCTCTGCCGGCGAAAAGTTCAGATCCATGATGTGTCGAGCCCACGCGCCGATCTGCGCGCGGGCGACTATAGGGCGCTTGCGTTAGGCTTCAACTCAGAGGACGCCGCGCGGGCTCATCAGGCGCGCGTCGGGAACCGGCTTGCCGCCACGGCGCCTGTCGGACGCGGCTGGTCGCGCCGCGTCCGCCGCCTCGCGCTGCTCAGCGGCAGGACGCACCGGCGCGGGGGCAGGCGCGGGCGCATCGAGCCGCTGCTCGGCGCGGGTGCGGCGGATATCTTCGCCTTGACAGGCGATGACATCTTCGGAAGCGACAGCGAACGGCGCAGTCGCGGCCGTGAACAGGCCAGCCAGAAGCAACACCCGCATCCGTCTTCTCCCCTCACCGGCGGCGCTAGGCGACGCCGGCTGTGTCTGGCTCCGCCGCCAAACAAGCGGCAGCTCGCTGCGACCGAAGCATAGCCTGGTCATGGGCGGTTTGGCTGTTCACGGCTTGGCGAGCAATGGCGCTCGCCTCCGCTTCGGCCGCAGCGAGTGTCTCTGCCGGCTGGCGTTGACCTTCGAGATTGAGTTCGTAGCGCGCCTCGGCCGCCGGGGCGCCCGAGGCGATGTCGTAGGCGGTGCAGCGGACGGCCGTGAGGAAATCGTCGCTCTTCATCTGCGGCCCGGTCGCCGCAACGGCGAGCGGAACGGCGACCACGGCGGCGGCGGTGGTGGCGATGAGCGCGAAACGCATGACGACTGACCCTCCGAAAACTGGTGACTTCCCTGCCTGTCTCGCTTCTTGGATGCCGCGCGGCTTGCCCGCAGATGCGTCCTTGCTGCGATTTCAGGCTAATATCGATATACGATAAGATACATCGAAAGTCAATGTGAATTTATCGAAATTCGATGTTTACCGCGGAATCCGCGATTTGCGTCAAGGAAACCAAGCCCTTAGCTAGCGCCCATGGGCAGCGAGCCGATTTCCAGCCCCTGCATCAAGGTTTGCGCGGTCAGCGGCGAGACCGGCCTCTGCATCGGCTGCGGGCGCTCGCTCGCCGAAATCGCCAGCTGGGGCAGCCTCGATGAGGCCCGCCGCCTGGCCATCATGGCGGAACTTCCCGCACGCCGCGTGGCGGCGGAGAAGACGCCATGAACTTCGATTGGGCGACGCTTGTCTATCTGCTGATGGCGCTGCTGCTCGCCTCCGGCGCCGGCTATGGCTTTCACCGCTTCCGTCACGATGGCCGCAGCGCCCTCATCGGCATCGTGTTCTGGGCGGCGCTGATCGTCGCCATCGTCATCGCCTACAACGCCTTCAACTGAACGCTTCACGCAGCATGTTGAGCCCCAGCACAGCGAGCGCGATGGCAAACGCGCGCTTTAGCGTTCGTTGCGGCAAGCGATGCGCGAGCCGCGCTCCGAACGGCGCTGTGATCGCGGTGAGCAAGGCGAGCAGCACGAAGCCAGGAACATTGACGAAGCCCAGCGACCAGGCGGGCAAACCTTCGCGCTCCCAGCCGACGATGACGTAGCCGAGCGTCGCCGGCACGGCGATGGCCGCGCCGAAACCGGAAGCGGTGGCGACCGCCTGATGGATCGGCCGCCCGCACAACGTCATCAACGTCACGCCGATGGCGCCGCCGCCGATGCCCATCAATGCGGAGAGCAGGCCAAGCCCGCCGGCGATCGCAGCGCGCAGCAATCCGCCGGGGAGTTCCGCGAACAAACGCCAATTCGGATCGGCCAAACCGATTTGCGCGGCGATCAGCAGAAGGCCGCCGCCGAAAACCAACAGCAGCGCCTCGGCGCTGGCGATTCCCGCGAGCGCAGCGCCCAAAGCGGCGCCTAACGCGATCCACGGCGTCCAGGCGCGCAGCACCGTGAAATCGACCGCGCCCGCCTTGGCGTGCGCCGACAGCGAACGCCATGACGTGGAGATGATGGTCGAGAGCGACGTGCCGACCGCCGCGTGCATGCGCACGGCTTCGTCGACGCCCAGCACCGTGAACACAAAATAGAGCGCGGGCACGATAACGACGCCGCCGCCAATACCGAATAGGCCGCCGACGAAGCCCGCCGCTAAGCCTGCTGCGGCAACGCCGACGACAAGCCAGACCAAATCAGCGCTCATGCCGCTTGCGCGTGCGCGCCGCTCACCGCCGCCAGTGCGGCATGCACGACCTCAATGCCAGCGCCCAGCTTCACGCCCTGCTCCGAGAGCACGCGCCGCCACAACCGCCCGCCTGGGCGCCCGTGGAAGAGCCCCAGCATGTGGCGCGTCATCGCGTGCAGGGGCACGCCTGCCGCGAGCTGGCGCCCGATGTAGTCCAGGTGCGCATGCACCGCCGCTTCGCGCGAGGCGCTGGGCGGTTTGTCTCCGAACACGCGCGCATCGACATCGAGCAGCACCGCCGGATTCTGGTAGGCGGCGCGCCCGAGCATGACGCCGTCGAGGCCCTCGGCTTCCGACAGCGCATGATGGAGATCGCGCAGGCCGCCGTTCAGAATGATCTCAAGCTGCGCCCGCTCGCGCTTCAGCGTCCGCACCAGCTCGTAATCGAGCGGCGGCACATCGCGGTTTTCCTTCGGCGACAGCCCGCTCAACCACGCCTTACGTGCATGCACGATGAAGGTCTTGCAGCCTTCGCGCGCGCACGCATCGACCAAAGCGAATAGCGCCTCGCGCGGCTCCTGGTCGTCAACGCCAATGCGCGACTTGATCGTCACCGGCACATCGGGCGCAGCCTCCTGCGCGGCGCGCCAGAGCGTTGCCACCAAGTCTGGCTCGCGCATCAGGCAGGCGCCGAAGCGGCCCGACTGCACGCGATCCGACGGACAGCCGATATTGAGATTGATTTCGTCATAGCCGAGATCGGCGCCGATGCGCGCGGCTTGCGCCATCTTGGCCGGATCGCCGCCGCCCAATTGCAACGCCAGCGGATGTTCAGCGCCCGAATAACCCAGGAGCCGCGTGCGATCGCCATGGATGACCGCGTCCGCCGTCAGCATCTCCGTATAGAGCAGCGCCCGCGCCGTCAGCGTGCGATGGAAGGCGCGGCAATGCCGATCCGTCCAATCCATCAT
>LWDN01000028.1:5710-6123 GCA_002083515.1 Proteobacteria bacterium HN_bin10 | reverse complement strand
GCACGCCATGGTGCTGCTCGTAACGGTCCTTGAGCCCGCGCAAAATCGAGATGGAATCCTCCACCGACGGCTCTTCGACAAACACCGGCTGGAAACGCCGCGCCAGAGCCGCGTCCTTCTCGACGTGCTTGCGGTACTCGTCGAGCGTGGTGGCGCCGACGCAATGCAGATCGCCGCGCGCGAGCGCTGGCTTGAGGAGATTGGACGCATCCATCGCGCCCTCGGCTTTGCCGGCGCCGACCAGCGTGTGCATCTCGTCGATGAACAGGATGATGGCGCCCTCGGCGGCGGTGACTTCGTTCAGCACCGCCTTCAGCCGCTCCTCGAACTCGCCGCGGAATTTCGCGCCCGCGATCAGCGCGCCCATGTCGAGCGCCAGCAGCTTCTTGTCCTTCAGGCTCTCCGGCACATCG
>LWDN01000028.1:0-5698 GCA_002083515.1 Proteobacteria bacterium HN_bin10 | reverse complement strand
CGATGGCGGTCTTGCCGACGCCGGGCTCGCCGATCAGCACCGGATTGTTCTTGGTGCGGCGCGAGAGCACCTGGATGGTGCGGCGGATTTCCTCGTCGCGGCCGATGACCGGGTCGAGCTTGCCCTTGCGCGCATCCTCCGTGAGGTCGCGCGCATACTTCTTCAGCGCATCGTACTGGTCTTCGGCCGAAGACGACTGCGCCGTGCGGCCCTTGCGCAGCTCCTGGATTGCGGCTTCGAGCTTCTGCGGCGTGAGACCGGCCTTCTTCAGAATTTCGCTGGCCTTGCCGTCGGCGATGGCGAGGCCGAACAACAAGCGCTCGGCGGTGACGTAAGAATCGCCTGCTTTGGTCGCGGCCTGCTCGGCGGCGTCGAGCGCGCGCGTGAACGAGGTCGCCGCATACAGGCGATCGCCACCGCCCTGCACTTTCGGCAGCGCCTGCACGGCCTTGTCGGCCTCATCGGCGGCGAGACGCGCGTTGGCGCCGGCGCTGGTCAGCAGACCTGCGGCGAGGCCTTCACGATCGTCCAACAGCGCCTTCAACAGGTGCTGGGTTTCGAGTTGCTGATTGCGTTCGCGGATGGCGATGGTTTGTGCGGCCTGCACGAATCCGCGCGCCCGCTCGGTGAGCTTTTCCATATCCATGACAGACCCTTACGGCGTCCCCGCGCGACCGCCATTAAGCACGATCAACAGCGGGCATGTTGTGTTGCTGCGGCTGAGGTAGGTGTGGCGCACGGGGCACACAAGGCGGCCTGCCGAATTTCTCGCTCGGGGGCGTGTCGCTTGGAGTGTACGTTGACTTGGGTTAGGCTGTGGCATGGGCGACAGAATTTCCCGCGATCCCCGAATAATGCTTGGCAAGCCGTGTGTCCGTGGCACACGAATTACGGTCGAGCTTATCCTGGCGTATTTGGGCGACGGCCTCACAGTCGAACAAATTATCGAGGCTCACCCGCAACTTAGCGCGGACGATATCCGAGCCGCCGCAACTTACGCGGCCGAGTACCTGGCCCAGGAGGGGCTCGTCGCCGCGGAATAGCCGACCCAGTGCGTTTTTCCGCGCGCGGACCTTCGGTTACATCCACACATGACCTTGAAATTTGTCGCTGACGAAAGTTGTCCCGGGCCGATTGTGGCGGCGCTTCGCGCTGCCGGCTACGACGTGGCGTCCGTCCAGGAGGCCGCTCCCGGCTCCTTCGATGAAGACATTCTCCGTCAATCCGTCAACGACGGCCGCATCGTGATCACGCAGGATCGCGACTTCGGCGAACTCGTGATGCGAGGCGCGGCTCAGGCCGTCGGCGTGATTTACCTGCGCATACCCTTGGGCGGCCGCGATTGGTCTGCCGCATGTGCGAGAGTACTCGAAGCAATGAGCCGCGTCGGCGATCAAGCGAAAGGCGCGATCAGTGTAGTCGGATGGAGCGCGGTGCGGATCCGCCGTTTTTGATGAGGTGCTGATCCGGCCGACGCTTTGAGCACCCACACTGCCAGACGCGGCAAATCCGCGACGCGTTTGCGAGAAGTGCGCACCGCAGTAGGCTCGGATGGAGGGCCGCCGTGCCACAAGTCTACAAATACCGAGGCTATGAAATTGAGCTGCGTGAAACCGGCGAAGCGTTTGTCGCGCTTTTCAAGACGGACGCGCACGAACGACCCGTCATGGTCACCGCCACTGTGCCGAAGGGAATGGACCTCCTTCGAGCACGGGTCCGCTTGCTGATCGATTTCGAGTTTGAGCGGCGTCAATAGCTCGGCCCCCAATGCATATGTTCGCTCCCGATGAGCAACGGAAGTCGCGCTTCTCCGACAGGAACGCGGCGATCAAGCCATTGCGCCCATTTTGGGCGCATGCTATACGCACTGTCGTGCGAATTATAGCCCGGAGCATGTTGCTGGCCTTCGTCGAGACGCGGCGCGGCCGCAAGGATTATCAGGCGTTGAAAGGTTCGCTCGGCGCGTGGTTCGCGGAGGTACGCAAGGCAAGCTGGCCAAGCATGGCGGCGGTGAAGCAGCACTACGCCAATGCGAGCGTGGTTTCAGCCGAGCGGATCGTATTCAACGTCTGCGGCAATCACTATCGGCTGGTGGTCGCTGTTGATTTTGAGAAGGCAATCGTCTGGGTCAAGTGGATCGGCACGCACGCCGACTACGACAAGATTGATGTCAGGAAGGTCGAATATGAGCCGTGAGGTGAAGCCCATCCGCACCAAGGCCGATTACAAGGCGGCGCTGGCCGAGGTCGGCCAATTGTGGGGGGCCAAAAGCGGAACCCCGCGCGGAGATCGCCTCGACGTATTGGCGACACTGATTGACGCGTACGAGGCGGAGCACTTTCCGGTTGATCCGCCCGACCCGATCGACGCCATCAAGTTCCGCATGGAGCAACAGGGACTCACACGGCGCGATCTCGAGGCGATGATCGGTTCGCGAACGCGGATCGCTGAGGTCCTCAACCGCAAGCGTGCGCTTTCAATCGGCATGATCCGACGCCTCCACGAAAAGCTGGGAATTCCCGCCGAGGTGCTGATCCGGCCGACGCTTTGAGCGGCCCCACTGCGACCCGGCATGGTCGGGTTGAGATATTGGCCGGCCAACTAAAGTGCGCTATAAGATAGCCACATGAACGCGCCCATCCGGCTCAAAACCTTCAGCAACGCCGAATTCGAGCGAATGGCGCGTTCGGGCGGCTTTGGCGACGCGCGCGTCGAACTCCGCCGGGGAATGATCGCCGACATGAGTCCGCAATTTGCCGCCCACGCACGGGTCAAGATGAGGCTCATCTCCGCCTTGACCACGGGTGTGCTCAACGCTGGTCTGCCTTGGGAAGTGTGGAGCGAGGTGTCCGTGGCTTTCGGCGGCGGATTCGAGCCGCTGCCAGACATCGTCGTCTGGAACCCGGCTGAAGCGCCAGCGGACCTCGACGGGCCAATTCCAGCGAGCGCTGTCAAACTGATCGTTGAAGTGTCCGATACGACGCTTGCGGATGATCTGGGCGAGAAGCTTGAGGATTACGCCAAAGGCGGATTGGCGGAATATTGGGTTGCGGACGTGAAGGGCCGCCTCGTGCTGAGGCACGCGGGCGTTGTCTCAAACACCTACGCGCGACGCGAGCCCGTTCGCTTTGGCGATCAAATCAGCGCGCTGGAGTTTCCGACGATCAAAGTCGACACCGCCGCCCTCGTCTGATCCGGCCGACGCTTTGACCCTTAGTGCGCCATTAGCAGCGGAATAGTCGTCGCGCGGAGCAATTCGCGCGTGGCGCCGCCGAACACCAGTTCGCGCAGGCGCGAGTGCGCATAACCGCCCATGACGATCAAGTCGGCGTCCAAGGTGCGCGCTTCATCGAGGATCGCGGCCGAGGCCGAGCGCCCCATGCTGTCGACATTGCGCACCTCCGCCGGCAGGCCGCGGCGCGAGAGATGGGCGGCGATGTTGGCGCCCGGCTGATCGCCGTGACCGAACATTTTCGGCTTGGCGTCGACGGTCAGCACCGTCACCGCTTCGGCATAATCCAGAATGTCGTCGGCTTCGGAAAGCGCACGCGTGGCCTCGCGGCTCGCATCCCAGGCGACGACGACGCGCTTGCCGATCGCCGACCCCTTCCAGCTCGGCGGCGCGATCAGGGCCGGCCGGCCGGAGTGAAACAGCACGCCCTCGATAATCTCCTCGCGCAATTCGGCGCCGGCGCCTTCGCTGGGGCGCGTCATCACCGCGACATCGGCGTAGCGCGCATGCACGGCCGCGACGCGGCCCAGATCGCGCGACAAAGCTTCGGCCGCGCGAAGCGCGGCGCCCTGGGCCGATTGCTGCAGCCGCGCCTCCACCTTCTTGCGCTCGGCCTCGGCTTCCTTGCGCGCGCGCCCGAGCAACTCGGCCCAAACGCCGGCCACCACCGTCGGCTCGTACGCCAGCGGCTCGTCCGGCAGCGGCGTCAGGAACGCGGCGGCGAGATGGCACTTGCCGCTCTGGCCGGCCAGAGCCTCGGCGAGCGCGATGGCGGGTTCGTCGGCGGCAGCCTCGGCGACGATGACGAGAACATCTCTCCAGCTCATGGAAACACCTCTGCGTCGCTGAGCTTACACGCCGCGCGGCGGCGCCGCATCACAAATCCCGGCCAGCTTGGCGCCGCGGGCTTGCGGCGGCGTTGAGCCTGCGCAATGTGCTCTCCTCCCCGCTCGCACCCGGACAAGGACATTATGAGCCTCCGCACTGACGCCTATATCGACGGCCAATGGCGCTCGGGCGCCAAGCGCTTCCCGGTCTTCAATCCGGCCACGCAGGAAACCGTCGCCCAGGTTCCCGATCTCGGCGCGGCCGAGGCCGAGGAAGCTATCGCGGCGGCGCACCGGGCGTTTCCGAAATGGGCGGCGAAGACCGCCAAGGAGCGCGGGCAAATCATGCGGGCCTGGTTCGATCTGATGATCGCCGATCTCGATAGGCTGGCGCGGCTGATCTCGCTCGAAGGCGGCAAGCCGGTCGCCGAAGCCAAAGGCGAAGCCATGTACGGCGCGAGCTTCGTCGAATGGTTCGCCGAGGAGGCCAAGCGTGCCTATGGCCGCGTCATCCCGACGACGACGCCGACGCGCCGCTATGTCACGATCAAGCAGCCGATCGGGGTCTGCGCGGCGGTGACGCCGTGGAATTTTCCGATGGCGATGATCACCCGCAAAGCGGCGCCGGCGATCGCCGCCGGCTGCACCATCGTGCTCAAACCGCCGCACCAGACGCCGCTGACTGCGCTGGCGCTGGCGGAGCTGGCCGAAAACGCCGGGCTGCCGCCGGGCGTGTTCAATGTGGTGACGACCGAGCACGCCGCCGCCGTCGGCAAGGTGATGTGCGAGAGCCCGCTGGTGCGCCACTTCTCGTTCACGGGTTCGACCGAGATCGGCAAGAAGCTCGGCGCCGCCTGTGTCGGCTCCACCGTCAAGAAGGTCGCGCTCGAACTTGGCGGCAATGCCCCGCTGATCGTGTTCGCCGACGCCGATCTCGATCTGGCGGTCAAAGGCGCGGTGATGTCGAAGTTCCGCAACGCCGGTCAGACTTGCGTCTGCGCCAATCGCATCCTGGTCGAGGACGCGATCTATGACGCCTTCTCGAAGAAGCTCGCCGACGCGGTAGCGAAGCTGAAGGTCGGTCCCGGCGACCAGGAGGGCGTCGATGTCGGGCCGCTGATCGACAAGAAGGCCATCGAGAAAGTCGAACTGATGGTCGGCGAAGCGCTCGCCTCCGGCGCGGTGGCGCTGACCGGCGGCAAGAAGCATGCGGCCGGGGCGCAATTCTACACCCCCACCGTGCTCGCCAACGTCACCCGCGACATGCGCGTCAACACCGAGGAAATCTTCGGCCCGGTGGCGCCGCTGATCCGCTTCAACAGCGAAGACGAAGCCGTCGCCATCGCCAACGATACGCCGTTCGGGCTCGCGGCCTATTTCTTCACCCGAGATGTCAACCGCGCCTGGCGCGTGGCCGAACGCATCGAAGCCGGCATGGTCTCGATCAATGACGGCATCTTCTCCAACGAAGTGATCCCGTTCGGCGGCTGGAAGGAGAGCGGCCTCGGCCGCGAAGGCGGCAGCGAGGGGTTGGATGAATATCTGGAATCTAAGTTCGTGAATTTTGGTGGGTTCTAATATGGAGCGCCGGCGTCCTCGCCGGCATACGCCGGAGTCGGCCGGCGAGACGCCGGCGCTC
>LWDN01000027.1 GCA_002083515.1 Proteobacteria bacterium HN_bin10 | reverse complement strand
GAGATGATCATCGGGAGTCTTTGTTTTTGCTCAAGTCTTGCTACGGAATCGAAGAGCTTGTTGCCCCCCTCACACTCAAGCCGAGATCAGCGCGTCTTTGACGCGTCGGACCTTGATCTTGCCGGCGTGTTTCTCCGCCTGTGCCAGATCATAGGCAGCCTGCATGCGCAGCCATGTCTCCGCGCCGCCTCCAAATGCCTTTTCGAGCCTGATGGCCATTTCGGCGGAAATCCCGGCTTTGCCGCTGACCAAGTTGTTCATGGCCTGTCTGGTCACCCCCAGCGCCTTTGCCCCTGCCGCGATGGAAAGTCCCAGCGGATCGAGGCAGTCATGTCTCACCGAGAGTCCTGGATGGGGAGGGTTCTTCATACGCATTGTAGATCTCCTCAGTGGTAATCAATGAGGTCGACATCGTGGGCGCTGCCGTCCTCAAACCGAAAAATGATTCGCCAGTTACCCGAAACGGTGACGGACCAGAACCCGGCCAGGTCTCCCTTCAAAGGGTGCAGTCTGTACCCTGGCAATCCCATGTCTTGTACAGTCATCGCTTCGTTTAGCCGCGCCAGAATACGGGCAATCTTGTCGATCTGCGATGCAGGCAACTTTCGTCGGTCGTCGTCCTCGAAGAATCTAGCCAGCCCCTTATGCCTGAAGCTCTCGATCACAGTTCCTATTCTCGTGTACGGCTAGAGCAAGTGTCAAGCATGACTTGACAAGTGATCATCCGGTCAGATGACCTTTCCTCCGTATTGAAGGCGAGGGCTGGCTGCCTACCTACGTGTCCATGGGGCCTTGTGTTTCTGCTGTCTCTCTCGCCCCTCTGCGTTTGTTGGGGGAGGGGCCCGCTTCTTGAGCGGCCATTGTGGCTTGTGTTCCCGCCCTCAAGGAGCGGTCGCGTCCCGGCTTTGCGGGCGGCGAGCGCTGTCCGAAGTTCCATTCCAGCATTGCTGAGAATGAACGAGTTGCACAGCCGAGCAGCCGCGACGCAGACGGCGGCCAACAAGCCACAGGCCAAGCGACAGTAGCGGGCCCTTTCCTCTCTCCGACCCTTGAATATCAATCTTCCACCCCCGTACAATACGCAATTCCTAACTCCTTGGGTTTGTAGAGATTTCTGGTCACTTTCGCGGTCGGGCGAAGGAAGAGCCGGTTCTCGATGAAAATAGAGTATTCTAAGGGCGAACGGGCCTCCAAGGAGCTGATTCAGCTTCAGCGGCAGGCGACGGCCCCCTCGGCCAGCGGCCGGAAGATGAAGGTCCTCCTTCTCTTCCCCCCCGACTGGTTCCCCAGCGAGCCCTACCTCTCCCTTCCCTCCCTCACCGCCGTCCTCCGGCAGGCCGGCCACCAGGTCGTCCAAAAAGACATCAACTTGGAGATGTGGGACTGGTACTTCAGCGAGGATTTCCTGAAGAAAGTCCTCCGCCGGGTGCCTCAGCAACTCGACCGGCTGCGGAAGCTCGCCAAAAAGCGGGAGCTGAGCCACGAGGAGATGGACCTGCAGCTCACCCTCTGCGACGTGACCCGGCAGCGGATCGACGAGCTGATCAAGAAGGCCGAGAAGGCCAAGGCCATTGTCCGCGGGGAAACCTTCTACGATATCGATCAGTTAGAGTGGGCGATTCAAGTCTTTCGTGAAGTCACGGCGGTGATCTCGATGGTCTATGCGCCGGCGCGGATCTGCATGCCGCCGATGGAGACGGACCTCTCGTACAAGGTCTATGTCTCCTCCGAGATCGTGGACGCCGTCAACGACACCCAGGTGAACATCTACCGGGACGTCTTCGACCACCTGGTCAAGCCGGTGATCGAGGCCGAGAAACCGGACGTGATCGGCATCTCGATCGTGCTGCAGCAGCAGATGTTCTCCACCATGACCTTCTGCGCCCTCATCAAGCAGCAGTTCCCGAATATCTTTATCACCATCGGCGGCAATACGGTCACCCGCCTGCGCGACGTGCTGCCCCAGTCGCCCCTGTTTCAGTATTTCGACGCGGCCGTGGCCTATGAAGGGGAGACGGCCTTTGTGCAGCTCGTCGAGGCCTTTGGGGCGCGGCGGGACCTAAGCCAGGTGCCCAATACCATCTATAAGGATACGACCGGCGTGCATACCTCGCCGATCAGCTATGCGGAGGACATGGCCGCGCTGCCACCGCCAGACTTCGACGGCTTGCCGCTCGACAAGTACTTTGTGCCGACGAAGGTGCTGCCCTATCTGGCGACGCGCGGCTGCTACTGGGGGCGCTGCGAGTTCTGCGACCATGGCGAGGGCTACACGGCGGGCTACCGGTCGAAGAAGATTCAGGACGTGCTGGCGGAGATCCGGCATCTGCGCGACAAGTACGGCGCGCGGCATTTTCATTTCACCGATGAGTCCTATCCGCCGGCCCTGTTCCGCAAGCTGGCGCGTGGGCTGGTCGAGAGCCGGATGGGCATCTTCTGGACGACGCACATGCGGTTTGAGAAGAGCCTCCTGGAAGATGCGGTCTGGCAGGATGCGAAGGACTCGGGCTGCCGCTATTTGCATTTTGGCTATGAGTCAGGGGTCGAGCGGGTGCTCCAGTTGATGGACAAGGCCACGACGACCGAGATCATGACGAAGCACCTCAAGTACACGGCGGAGGCGGGCATCTGGAACCACTGCATGGGCTTCTTTGGTTTCCCCGGCGAAACGCGAGAGGAGGCCTGGCAGTCGGTGCAGTTCCTCGAGCAGAACCGGGACCATGTCCATTCGCTGGGGTTCG
>LWDN01000026.1 GCA_002083515.1 Proteobacteria bacterium HN_bin10 | reverse complement strand
TGTCATCCATCGTCAACGGCTTAGCGACCATCTTGATGTTTGTGTTCATCGACCCGCACATGTCGATGATGACGGACGACGTGGTGGAGGGTCGAGTAAGTGAGTCGTCATTTCGGCAGGCCGTTGTTTGGCTGGTGGGCAGCCGCTTTGCAGGCACGCTGCTCGCGCAGCTGTTGCTGATACCAGCGGCCACTTTCATTGCTTATGTTGCACAGAGATTGTGAGCCCATGCGGCCTAACCATGCGCTGCAGCGAACCCGGCCCTCGCGCTCCGGTTGCACTCGTCGCATCCCGCGGGCCGGGTCGCTGAGCTTGGGGCGTTACGCAGAAAATAAGAACACGTGGAGGCGATATGGACGTGACGAAGATTAAAAGTGGGCCGCATTTTACGGCCGCCGATCTGGGGCCTTTATCCCAATTGGATCAATATACGTTCAAGCATCCGGCGTTGCCCCGTGAAACCGACGGCAAACTCTTTTTGAATAAACTGCTGGGTCTGACCAGCAGCGAGATCTCCATCAACAAGCTGCCACCTCGGACGTCGATGCCGTTCTACCATACACACCGCCTCAACGAAGAGATTTATCTCTTCCTGAAAGGCGTGGGCGAATTCCAGATTGATGACAGGGTCCTGCCGATCAGTGAAGGGACGGTCGTCCGGGTCTCCCAGGAAGGAGAGCGATGCTGGCGGAACACATCCGCAACAGAAGATTTGTACTACGTTGTCGTCCAAGCCCGTGCAGGTACCTACGAAGGTAATACAGTCGCGGACGGCGTTGGCGTTCAGAAACGAGTGAGCTGGGTTGGCAAAGAGCCTGCCTAACCAGGCGCTCCAGCCGATCATTGACCCGCTGCGCGGGTTCGCGTCAGCGGCTGACCTCAGACGGTATCGCTCAGATATGAAGCTGGCCATCATCGCCGAGTACGATCCGTCTTTCGAGCCGCACACGCACACCGATGCGGCGATTGCCCATTCTGCGTCCGTGCTGAATCTCGACGTGCAATCAGAATGGATCTCGACAGCGGAGGCTGACCTCACAACCCTGTCTGCATTCAATGCCCTATGGGTTGCACCTGGGAGTCCCTACCGGAACCTGAGCCGCACCCTGGATGCCATTCGGTTTGCTCGCGAACACGATGTGGCCACGCTCGGCACATGCGGCGGCTATCAGCACATGGTGATTGAATTCGCACGCAATGTTGCCGGGATTCGCGACGCCCAACACGCGGAATACGATCCGTATGCCTCTTGCGTGATTGTGTCACGACTGCCCTGTTCTCTCGTTGGTCGCGAACTGGAGATTGCGCTCACCCCCGGATCAAGAACTGCCGCGGCCTACGGGACACACTCAGTTACCGAACGCTACTACTGCAATTTCGGCGTCAATCCTGACTTCGTCGCTCAGATTGCCAGCGCTGGGTTTGAGGTGGTGGGTCGTGATGCCGACGGCGACTGTCGAGTGATGGAAATCTCGCAGCATCGTTTCTTCGTTGGGACACTCTTCGTTCCGCAGGCGAGATCGCGCCCTGATCGTCCACATCCGTTGATCACCGCATTCCTTCTCGCAGCGGCGCGATAACCAAGCCACGAACCTGGGCTGTGTGGATAATGGATCATCTCCCCTCGCTGCCTGGTGAGTGTAGGCACTGGACGCGCGCATCATGCATCGTGCAGATGTTGCCGAACGCACGCACGTGTACCATCGAGCGATGTGGTCACTGGTCCCCGCTGGACGCGCCAGATGATTTCGCACAATTTGTGAGAGCGTTTCACACCCAAGCCCGTTCGCTTCCAACAGCCACTTACTGGTAGACTATATAAGTTATGGCATATTCAGTGTACGTAGAGACGTCTGTGATTAGCTACTACGCAGCCAGACCAAGCCGGGATATTGTCACTGCGGCTCGGCAAACCATCACTCAGGAGTGGTGGACTGAGTCGAGAGGGCACTATGAGATCTACATTTCCGTCCTGGTCCTGGAAGAAGCCAAAGCGGGGGATACCGTCGCCGCGCAACGACGGTCGGACGCTCTTTCTGGGCTACCGATTCTGGAAATGAACGATGCCGTTGAGTCGTTGGCCAAGCAGCTGATCGATGGGGGACTGATTCCCAAAACCAGCGCTGAAGATGCGTTGCATATCGCGTTAGCGACCGTCCATGGTATGGATTTTCTGTTGACCTGGAATTTCCGACACATCAACAACGCGGAGGCGAAAGCGCGGATTGGAGCGGCGATTGAGGCGCTTGGCTATGAGTGTCCCATCATCTGCTCACCGGAAGAACTCGGAGGTATCGAGTCATGAAACCCGATCCCATTGTGGACGAAGTGCGCAAGGCACGAGAAGCGCATGCTGCAAAATTTAATTATGACCTCTTAGCGATCTGCAGCGACCTCAGAAAGAAGGAAAAAGAATCTGGTCATCCTGTTGTGTCTCGACCACCACGATTGCGGCTCAAACCCACCGGAAGCTAACTCAGCGCTGGAAAGCGGTGCTGCACAAAGCGCGGTGCCTCTCACCTGAAACGTCAGGTCGCTTGAATTACACCCATGTCCTCGACTAGAAACTTCTATAATTTTCTCGCGCTCGTCTTTGACTTCTCCATCAGATATATCGTCCAGTATCGGGCGCCAGACTTCCTTCGTCACTACTTGCTCTCGCTCGCCACTTCCGAATCCAACATCCTTGATATTGGCACTGGAACAGGCCATGCCATTGAAGCCATTTACCACCAGCGTCAATTTGCCTCTATTCATGGTGTAGATATCTCTGCGGAGATGCTTCGACGCTGCAAACGCAAGTTCCCGGATATCCATCTGCATGAGGGCGATGTTTTCTCGCTACCCGATGATTTCAGCCGCTGGTTTCATCTCATTATCTGCATGGGAGCCGTTGAACATATTCCCGATCTGCCGAGATTCTTCGTCCGGTGTGGTGATTTGCTGCATGACGATGGCCATTTGGTCTTCACCTACGAGCCGGTTATTGTCTATAAGAAAAACCAACAAGATCCTCACGGGCATTTGAAGTTCTTTTCGAACGTCCCGTGCTATCGACATGATCCTGCCGAGATTGCCAAGCATTTGAACAGTGCGGGACTACTGGTGGTCGATGATCGGGAATTTGTCGCGTACTGGGGGATGGTCTTTCACATGGTGATGGCCATGAAGATCAAACAGCCTAACAAGGTGCTGGAGAGGGACGCTGCACAAAGCGCGGCGCCCCTCAGCTAAGGTGTGAGGCGTCAAAATAGAACCATCATGAACATTCGCATCGCCACAACAAATTCTGAGATTGCCGCTTGTTATCCCGTCATACGGGAGCTTCGGCCCCACATCGCAGAAGATCAATTTCTATCCAGAGTTCGAAGCCAAGAAAAACAGGCTATCAACTTGCCTTTGTCGAACAATCGGATGGCGTGGTAGCTGTCGCGGGATTTCGAGTCGGTGAAAACCTAGCATGGGGTCGTTTTCTGTACGTTGATGACCTTGCAACGTTGCCCTCTCATCGATCGAATGGCTTCGGCGCCAGCCTGCTTTCTTGGCTTCGAGAATTCGCGGCAAAGGAAGGCTGCGTGCAAATGCACCTTGATTCAGGTATTCAAAGAAAAGACGCACATCGTTTCTATGAGCGTGAAGGCATGTCACTGGCAAGTGTTCACTTCGTCGGAAACATCGCGACCAACAAGGCGCTCCAGTGGGACGCGCCGCAAGCGGCGCGTCCCTGAGCTGGCACGTTGGACCACGCGAACGACTGCGGATCAACGCAACCCTTGAGGGCGATAACGCATGAACGCAATTGTGTGTGAACGATATGGGCCGCCCGATGTCCTCCGATTGCAGGAAGTCGAAAAGCCTATTCCCAAGGGCAATGAAGTTTTGATAAAGACATGTGCGACAACGGTCACATCTGGGGACTGGCGTGTGCGAAGCCTCAATGTGCCGGCTGGGTTCGGACTCCTCATGCGTTTAGTATTTGGAGTTCGACGACCAAGGCAACCCATCTTAGGTTCGGAGTTGGCTGGAGTAATTGAATCGGTCGGCAAAGACGTCAGAAAATTCACAGTCGGTGACTCCGTTATTGCGTTCAGCGATACCGCCATGGGCTGTTATGCTGAGTACAAATGTATGCCGGAAGACGGAGCGTTGGTACACAAGCCGTCCAATCTGACGTTTAAAGAAGCAGCCGCGCTCTCGTTTGGCGGAACAACGGCGTTGGATTTCTTCGGACGAGGGAAACTGAAGAGTGGGGAAAGGGTGCTCATCAATGGCGCCTCTGGAGCGGTAGGCACGGCTGCGGTACAGCTCGCCAGGCATTTCGGAGCGGACGTGACCGGAGTGTGCAGTGCCGCGAACGTGGACTTGGTGAAATCTCTGGGTGCCACTCATGCAATCGACTACACCAAAGAGGACTTTACGCAGAATGGCGAAACCTATGATCTCATTCTCGATACCGTCGGCACGGCTCCGTTCTCCCGCAGCAAAGCTTCGTTGAACGAAGGAGGACGCCTTCTTATGGTTTTGGCTGGGCTGCCGGACATGCTTCAATCTCCATGGGTGTCGATGGCGAGCAGCAAGAAAGTCATCGCTGGGCCCGCTACCGTACGCGTTGAAGATGTGTGTTTTCTCTCGGGGCTGGCTGAGGCGGGGGAATTCAAACCGGTCATTGATCGGTGCTATCCGTTCGAGCAGATTGTCGAGGCGCACCGCTATGTCGACACCGGACGCAAGAAGGGAAATGTCATCATAACTCTGAAGCATGACGACTGAATCTAGGAGTACCGATCACCTATGCGACCATTTGAGGGGGCATTGTCCAACAGCGTGTTTGAGGGGGATGCACGAGCGCGAGTCCCTCAAGGTCGCGCTAGCCGTTTTCATATTCCTCAAGCCACGCGCACTCTCGTATTACTTGTTATTACCTCTCTCCTGATAGGGTGCGCATCGACCACGGTGAACACGACGGGCTCGCCGCTCAAAGAGCCGTTGTGCCAAACTGGTAAACGTCCGATCCCGACGCTCGTCTACTGGGGCACCAAATGGCGTTCCGATCAAAAGGAACCGCAGCTCCGCGAAGCTGCCGCGCTGCGTGGCATCCAAGACTTCCTGAGCCGGTCGGGCTGTCTCTCCGTCGTAGCAATCCATCGCTTGACCACGGAGCAGGCACTGGCGTCCAACGAAGAGCTCATACGCTCGGCGTCAAGCTCGAATCCCAAGCCAGAACGGGTTCTGCTTGTCGTGGTGCGCGAGCTGGGGCCAAGGCTGCTTATCGGAATACCTGTTATGGTGGAAGGTGGCACGGAAGTACTCATTGATGTGCGCGTCCTCGATGCCACGACGTCAGAGTCATTGGCCACTACCCAAACCAGATGGCGGAATGGAGGTATGTTCGTGATTAAGGGGATCAAGACCCTCGACCAAGACATGAGTGCGGCCTTGGCTGCTACACTCATGGGCCACGATCATTAAACAATCCGCCATGGAAATGAACAGACCGGCCCCATATGTGTTGTGGTCATGTGCCATGCTTGTTGCTGGGTGCGCGTCATTGCCGAATGCCATGACGGATCAGATCGACCAGCGACGCGTTGAATATGCCGTGTCGAGAAACGGAAACCAGGCTGTTATTTTTGAGAATGGGCTCGGTGGATCAATGGAGTGGTGGAGAAAGGTCTTCCCAGAAATTGCAAAGACCACCACCACATTCGCCTATAATCGTCCTGGCTACGGGAAAAGCGATCCCGCTTCTACGCCGCGTGACGGTAGGCACATCGTCGATGAATTGCGGTCATTGCTTCGATGCAAAGGTCTCCATCCACCATATGTTCTGGTCGGGCATTCGTTAGGCGGTTTGTATATGCAGCTATTTGCTCGGCGCTATCCAGACGAGGTTCATGCTCTTGTCCTCGTGGATTCTACCCACCCTTTGCAACTGAAAGGCGCCGGCTCGCCCAAGAACTGGCCCACGTGGGTGCGAGTTGTGTTTAGCGTGGCAGTTTCCGCAGTGGCAAAAGAGGAATTGACCGCCACTGATGCAACGGGAGAAGAGATCTTGGGTCTGCCGACCTTCAGCGCCAAACCCGTGATCATTTTAAGCGCCTTGCGCCCGATGAAAGGAACATCGGCTTTAGCGAATGACGGGAATGAAAAGCGGAAAGACCTCGCTCGACTGTATCCAGATGCCAGGCAGATATGGGTGGATAGCGACCATGGAATTCCGCTGGAAAAGCCCGAGTCGGTTATCTGGGCCATCCGCGAAGTCCTGTCTCAACTGCAACCCAGCCTGCCGTAGACCGGCGGGATGAGATCACTCAGCAAGACGATAGTCCCTCCGCGGCCAAGAGCCTCCGTATGAGGTCAGTCACCGTCAGATAGCAATATCATGAAGCTTTCCCCTCATCATGTCGCGGGATTTGCTGGAATTGGTGCGACCGTGCTTGTGCTGGTGGGCACATGGACGTTTGCGTTGGCGAGACCTGAGTATAGCCATATCCGTCATACCATCAGTGAACTTGGAGAGTCTGGATCCCCGATATCAAGCCTCGTAAGTTTTGGCTTCTTCCTTCCTACCGGTGTACTCGTGTGGGTGGCGATTGTTTTTGCCTATCCGTTCTATGCACGTGATCGATCAACCGCCTGGGGGCTTCGGGCCTTTTCCTCGCTGGGACTAGGGTATGTGATGGCGGCCTTCTTTCCCTGTGATCCTGGCTCACCTCTGATGGGTTCATGGCAGCAGCAAGTCCATAACGTATTCGGTTTGATCGAATATCTTGGAACGGGCGCTGGCCTGATGGCGTTGGGGTGGTCGCATACAAAGGTAGAGTCATCCCTCACCGGTATGGCGCTTGTCCTCTCCGGCGTGGCGGTGCTCGTCGGTCTCGTTCTGCTTTCCACACCGAGTTGGGTCGGTATGAGAGGACTCGTTCAGCGAGTAACCGAAGTGATCATATTCGGGTGGCTGACGGTGGCCAGCCTCTCTTTGATCTTCCGGTTTCCCCAGCCCAACCCAGCATTGGCGCGGGACGGCTCCTGATCGTCGCCGCCCCTCAGCTAGACGCGAGGTTTTCATCATCTGTGAAGGTCAAAAGGAGCGACTTTGAGTTGGCCTGAGTTGCATGAATAGGCATAAGTAGGTATCGAACCCTTTAATCAATAATTTCGCCCTCAACTTTGCTTAAGTCTCCGATCTTCCAAACAATTAGAGGGGTTGGTCGCTCACAATGGCTCTTTAAAATACCTTTCTTCAACGACCTGGGGATGGTGTACTGTCGCTGACAGCGGTGTATTTGTGAAATCTCCTGGCCTAGGTGATAGGACCGAGATAGACTCCCGTTCATTCGGTACAGCATTGTGAGTGAAAGGAGTATTTCACGAGTTTCTAGCCACGACGAGTGATGGAAGATGGAATGGAGAAAGCGTCTCCTCGGCCCTATTCTTCGAAGTTAGCTGGTTGCAACACAGGCCTGAGCACGATTCGCATAAGTGCACCCCCCCCAAGGCGAGGTCGGGAGCTGTGGCGCGTATGTCACCGATATTCTTATCGTATCCATTGTCGTTCTGCCCATCATGGTTCCGGGCCAATTCATTGTTTCTGCGCTTCTGTGGTTGGAATTATTGTGAATGAGAATAGGTATTCTTGAGGAGGAATCGCACATGTCATGTTGTGAATTCCAAGGCTCGCAATCTCCTAGGCGCCCCAGCGCAGCAAGTCTCACTTTTGTATCCGTTGTCTCGCTTCTTCTCGGCGGCTGCAACGCGGTAGTTACCAAGGCCATCGTGTCTAACCAGAGTGGCACCATTGAGTCGGCTCTGAAAGAGGGGAAGGCCGTGCTGATTGCCAAGAAGACCATTTACGAACCCTCGGTTGGTTCAACCGAACTGGTCAAGATGGCCGGTGAGGTGCGTCCTCCTCTCACGTACTGGCAGCATCGTACGAGCAAGACGACGCTCGTGGTCGGTGGAGACACGACTAAGGAGGGGCGGGGCAAACTCTTCACGCAGGAGTACCACTTCTTCATTCTCGAGCCTGGTATCTACGATCTCTTGGGTTATGTACACAAGACTCGCATGCTGAGCAATTTGTATAGTCTGCCGAAGGCCACGAAGCCGATTCGATCCACATTAGGATTGGTAAAATTCTCCGGCACCACCTTGCCACAGCTCTACACCTATCTGGACTGGGTTCCTCCTCAAGCGGCGGGCACCACGATTGACGGGAACGTGGTTACGCAGTGGTACAGGCCTGGGCACTATGTCGAAAAAGTTGATAGCACGCAGATTTCCGCAGGCTTTGTCGATATGCGTGGTATGGCAGCATTCACGGATAAAGGGGAAGCCAACCTTGCTAGCTTCATGCTCAAACCGGGGCAGATCGCACTCATCGGAGATTTCGACATGGAATTCACTCATGGAAAATGTGATTGGCCGGAACAGAACCTGTGGGTTTGCCCGATCGTCACGCTTACCCTCCAGCCTGCGGTTGTCGATCTTCATGGGGCTGTTCAAAAAGAAATGGAGCAGTATGGCTACCCGTTCGACTTGATCAGGCAACTGGCCACCGCAAAAGTGTTGCCCGGCCATTTTTTCGATCTCGACAAACCTCAGCCCGGTTCGCTCAGAGGCTACGTCCATATGAAGGCGGTGACGACCGTACAGTAGTGACTTATGCCTAAGGCACTCGGCTCCCATTGAACAGTGAGGACCTTGTTATGATGATTCGCGTTCTGCTGGTATCGGTTGTCTCCATCTGGGCCACCGAGCCAGGTTGGGCCCAGTCGCTCACCGATGATTGCCCCGACGGGACTCTCTATTCCCGCTCTCTCAATGGGCAGGTTGAATGTCTCCCCATGAAGCCTGTAACTCCGTACGAACCGCGTCCCTCGGCATCAGCCGCGCCGATGGTCGATGCAGTTGGGCGCATGGGCGCAACACAGCCGTCTGTAGGCCATCCCAACTTCGCGAAGGGATTTTGGGACCACCGGTCTTACGGGAGGTCCAAGGGGCAGTTCTGTACTGCGTCGTTTTTTAAAGAGGGGTCGAGCGTGGTTATCGTGGGGCCCGGTGGTTCTCAGCCAGGTGCGCTCATGATCTTTGCCGGCCCTGCTGTTCCTCAACCGAAAGAGCTGTCGGTGCAGACGAAGGTGACGTTGAAGCAATCCGACTCCCCACCGCAAACGGTCACGGTCTTTCACGTCCGGAACCCCCATGTCAAAGATGGCGGGGCGATTGTGTTCGCTGTTCCGACCATCGAAGCGGCGATGGAGGGTATGGAAGACAAGTTGGGTTTTGAAGTCGTCATGCAGAACAGGCCAGTCGTGACGATTGATTGGCATGATGGCGTGCAGGCGAGACAGAAGCTCCAGCAGTGTATGAAATCGATTCGGTGATGGCTTCCTGAACACTCTATAAAGAAGCATTTGCTGAAAGCGTGTGAGAGTTTGCCCAGATGTTCTCACCATCTGGTAATCCCAAGGAGCGACTGCAGGTCAAGGTTACGTTGATACAAAGCAACGATCCTCACGCCATGGTGACAGCATTCTGTTCCAGCGCAGTTGGATGGTCGGATCAAGTCCAGTTTCCGATTCCTACTATCGACGGCAGTGCTGGCAGGCATGGAGGGCACGTTCAACCTCGGAATCGACGAGAAAGGGAAGAAGAGTTTTGAACTGGAGTGGCATTCTGCTTTTGAGGCGCGACATCTTGAAGAAGTGCCTGAAGGGTGAAAAGGTGGCGGGGAAGGAAGTAGGATGATTGACCATTCTGCAGTAGTGCCGGTCCGCACTTAACCTCGCTCGGCAAATGTTCTGCTAGTGGAGATCCCCTCATCGTTACGGTGATTGAAGAAGGCCACGAGATGGCGGTGGAGCCCGATCAGTAGCTGCGTCCTGACCACCCCACCAAGACAGTTCGCTGAAACGGTTTCCCAACGTAGTTTTCGCCGTTTACGTCAAAGATCATTGCTCGCCGATCACTTCTTCCACTTACGCAACGCGTAGTCTCGGAACGCCCAGGATATTGCCCAAAGAAGTAAGTGAAAGTTCCTTCTCCATTCAATGTCATGCGAACCCATGATAAATGGTGTCACCGTCGCAATGCATGGAAGTAGCAATAGTTACGGAAGATTGGTCACGGTTGTCGTGGTGTATGATCCGGACAGAAAGTAGTTGACTCGACTCTGAGGTGAATTGGCGTACTCGTCGTTAGCCTCCTTTATACCGTACTGGTGGGACACGAATAGGGCATGGTAATTGCTCAAATGTGAGAGTGTGGCCAACATCATGTATGGAGCATCACATGGGAATTCAACCAACCAGCGCCTATACGGCTCCATTGTTGATAGGTAATCCATCGCAGCACCGGAAAAGTTTTGCCGATGACACGGTAATGTTTGCCGCGTCGACAACACGTATTGCCGACAAGGCTACCATCTCGCAGGCCGCACGGGACCGCGCAGCAAAAGAACCTGTGGGTGGTACTCCGTATGATTTCACGAATATGTCTCCGAACGACATACTGCCCACTATTAACAGCCTTATTAAGAGTGGCCAAATATCGGTGGATGAGTCCAGCCACCTGCTTCTCTTGGTCCCTATCACTATAGGAAGTCATACTGCACCCGCCACGCTTAATCAAAAAGTGAATTTATTTTCAGCCCTAGAAGATTGGATGGCGTTCCATAAGTCCATTCACAATGATGGTGCCGTCATGTATGCTCAAAAAGCAATTTCCGCCTTGAAGCGAATTCAAACCTCACATCGAACAGAAGGTTAACCCTGCTGTTGAAGCTGATCTGCGAGGGCCGTGCAATCGTGCATTGCCCCATCCTGGCCGACGCGTTCCTGAACATCCTCCATTTCGCTCACGGCATACTCGCAGACAGGGGTGTAGGAAGGGGGTACGTGACCGTTAATCGTGAGTCGACAATCGAGAAGCAGGAAGCGCGAAGCCGTTGTCTTCCCGCCTGTGTCTGGAGCGAACCACGAAAGACATACTTTCCAGTGAGAGTCGTGGTCTCTCTCAGACTGTCAAACGGCATCTGGCCTTGATATAGATCGGAGTTCCTCTTAGACTCGCCATTCAATCAGCTGCGTAGTTGCCCGTGCGCTGTCGCGCGGGGTATCTGCAGCAGACTCAATGTTAGGCCTCACCCAATGTGCCACATCAGTACGTCCATCGACATCGAGGCATCCGCGAGTCGGGTGTGGGCCGTTCTGATGGATTTCCCCGCATACTCCGACTGGAATCCTTTCGTTCGGTCTCTCGAAGGCAGCGCGGAACCTGGGGGTAGACTGCAGGTCACGGTCCAGCCCGAGGGCGGCCACATGATGTCGTTCACGCCGGAAATCCTAGCGTGTGTGCCAGAGCGAGAATTCCGCTGGTGCGGCACGGTCATGATGGAGCGGCTCTTTGCCGGCGAGCATGCCTTCAGACTCACTGAGTCCGCTGCGCACTCCTGCCGGTTCATTCACGAAGAGTGCTTCTCGGGTATCCTCGTCCCGATCCTCATGCGCGGTGCGATGAGGACCGGCACTCAGGTGGGCTTCGTGGCGATGAATCGTGCACTCAAAGCACGCGCTGAGACGCTTCATCTCTTGCGCGAAAGACGACTAATTGGGGACCCGTGACCTAGGGCGTCAGGTATTGAGGAGTCTCTGTGCCGGTAATCTGTCAACCTCCAGTCGTGACCCTGCTCGTCGTGCTCTCAGCCTGGCTTGTTCATGCGTTGCTGGGTCCTTGGCAGTTCATCGTGAGTGTCCCTGTGTTGGGCGGTGGACTCGTTGTACTGGGCTTTTCGTGCATGATGGGGGCACGGATCCTCTTCAGATCCCGAAACACCACCTTGTTTGTTGGCAAGCAGTCCTCGCAGCTCGTCTGCGATGGCCCGTTTCGATGCTCGCGCAATCCCATGTACGTGGGCGTGATGACTTTTCTAGTGGGTCTGGCTTTGTGGGTTGGCACATGGCCCTTCTACGCGGCCACAGCTATGACATTCCTGTTCCTCAACTTCTTTCATATTCCCCGTGAGGAGCGTATGTTGCGTGAGTCATTTGGCCCGCGATACCTTACCTATTCCAAGGAGGTTCGTCGGTGGCTCTGAATGCCATCATTGCTGGGGCACTCATTGCCGTGTTCGCTTGCCTCTCGCTTGTGCATATCTATTGGCTCTTTGGCGGTGGGGTCGGGCAGCTTGCGGCCATTCCAGAAATTGACGGCAAGATAGTGTTTCAACCATCTGCCTTGGCAACGTTCGTGGTCGCGATCGGTCTGGCCCTGTGTGCCGTGGTGATTGCCGGTACAGCCGGGATACTCGCGCTACCGTTGTCTAAGACGGTACTTGCGTGGCTGACCCGTGGATTAGCGGTGGTCTTGCTGCTGCGCGCGATTGGAGACTTCCGGCTGGTTGGGTTCTTTAAACGTATTCGCGATACCCGTTTTGCGCGTCTGGATACCGTCCTGTACTCACCGCTGTGCCTGGCCTTGGCCATCGGGTCTGCTGTTATCGGGTTCGTCGGACCTGGCTGACATGGTGCTCACGCACTCAGGCAGCCCGGGTCGGTTGCTTTTGCTGTGACGTCAGTGGCGTGGTCAGAGGGCGGCGGTACGGTGCGAAGTTTAGAACTGACTCCGGCGTTACCGCACTTTATTTTGTGCGTCGGAATTGAGGTGGGCAACTCACACTCTCGACGGGGGGAGATACGTGCCAGTTGATCACCGTTACCTCTGGAGCACGCCGTTCGTGCGCGAACACCTTCGCGCTGATGACCTATCGGAAGCGGCGACGTTCAGATATTTTCTGGCCATCATGGTGTTCGACTGGCTGCAGCTCACCGCTATTGCCACCACACCCACCCCGATCATTAGTCCGTGGTCTTTCGCTGGATCCTGGATCACTCTTGCCATCACAGTCACAGGTCTGATGTACCTGTATCTTCGCAATGATGGTAGTAAGGGCAAGCAGTTCCTACACCGGTACTTCCCATTGTCGGTGACGGTGGGCTGGAAGTTCGTCGCAGTGATGCTTGGGGTCACACCGCTCCTCGAAGCCGTGCTGGTAGGTTCGAGTCCGGAGTTTCGGGGTTGGAGTTCCACGGTTGCAATTGAGGCGTTGAACCTAGCAATGTTTTGGCGCATTGGCGAGCACTTGGCGAGTCTTGCGCGTGAACGCGCCGCCTAACCCCATGTTCCAGCTGATGCGCTCCGGCCTGTACGCACGGCTGAACGTGATGAGGCAATATGAATCGGTACACTCTTCACTACAATAGCCGCTGTCAGGACTGTGCCAGATTGGCACAATGGAATCGTCGCTTGGATTGGCTCGGTCGATTTGAACGCACAACGCAGCCGTCGCCAATGGGAACCCCTGACATCGGCGACATCCATGTCGTCGACAATCAGAAAGCCAAGATATTCTCTGGGGCATACGCCACTCAAGTTGTGTGTCAGAACATTCCGGCCTATTGGCCAATGGCGCTGCTCATGAGATTGCCATTCGTATTTAGGAAGGTGGCCAGCCAGAAGCCCGGCTGCAATGGTGATAGTTGTGCCACCCAATAGCGTTATCTATGCCATCGTTTTGGTACACGCCCTTGTGAGTGGATACCACGGTTGGAGTCATGACTACGCTGCGGTTCCCAACACCCTGGCGCAGAGTCTGTTCATCGTGGCCGTGGTCTTCGTTTCACCTCTTCTGGCAGTGGTACTGCTCATTTGCGGCAGAATTCATTCTGGCATTGCCATATTTGCGTTGAGTATGCTCGGGGCGCTTATCTTTGGTTTGCTTTTCCATTTTGCGCTCGATACTCCGGATTTGTATTCGAATGTGCGAGGTATCGGTTCTCAGACATTTTTTGTTTCGGCGGTTCTGCTTGCCGCAGTGGAATTCATAGCGTTCGCATGGGGAGGCTATTGTTGGTGGTGCCTCATAACCTGTCGTTCAAGCGGGACGCCGCAAAAGCGCGGCGCCGTTGGGCGTCGATCGAGCTGAGGCATGAGCTCGGGAAGATGTCGAAGGTCAGCTTCCGTTGCATCGGCGTGGCTCAACCTAAACAGTGGTAGGCGGATGTCGTTACCTGCTTCAGCCTGTCTCTTCTGATTTGTGGCCTTAGCATGATAGGGATTACAAGGAAGGGGGACGGTCGCTATCACGTCCCTTCTTAGCATGACGGTGTGTATAAGACTGAGCAGATGACCTATTGCCCTCAATGCAGAAGCACGCTTGAATTCAAGTCCGTTGATGGTGTGACGCGGCTGGCTTGCCAACACGAGACCTGCGGCTTCGTGTATTGGGACAACCCCGTCCCCGTTGTCGCCGCGTTGGTCTTGTTTCATGACCGCTATGTCATCGCACGACATGCCGGGTGGCCCAGCGGTCTGTTCTCGGTGATGACAGGCTATCTTGAACGTAGTGAAACACCTGAACAAGCCGTGGTTCGAGAGGTTTTGGAAGAGTTGGGCGTAACAGGCCAGGTCACACGGCCTATCGGCAACTACGCCTTCATCGAGAAGAACCAGCTCATCCTTGCCTATGAAGTCGTCGCATCGGGAACATTGGCTGTCAACCATGAGTTGGTTGAACTCAAACACTTGTTGCCCGCAGAGCTCGCCGAATATGATTTTGGCCCTTTGATCATCACGCAGGCACTTGTGAAAGATTGGCGTGCGCTGAATACACGACCCACGTAACGAGCACATCGAGCTGGGCTGAAAAATAGTGCCCCGTGGTCGCGCCACTTATGCGCCGGGTTGGCCATGCGAGTGATTAGGCTACCAGGAAAGAACCCATGGCCATGCAACTCAACAAGGTGGTTCCGTTTGGGAGATCACTGGATGAATACCGACAGATGTTCGCGTTGTCGGAGAGCGATCTTGCCCGGAACATCATCGGAGTCGGCGATGGCCCGGCGAGTTTCAATGCGGAGATGCATGCCCTGGGCAAGCGCGTCGTGTCGATCGACCCCTTATTCAGATTCAGCGCGGACGACATCGAATGGAGGTTTTATGCGGTGGTGGACGCCATCATTGAGCAGGTCAAGGCCACACCCGATGATTGGGTATGGACGTATCACCGTTCGCCCGAACACCTGCGTCAAAACCGGATCAACGTGTTGGCTCGATTCATTGCTGACTACGAAGCTGGGAAAACGGCCGGGCGCTATGTAGCTGGTGAGTTGCCGCAGCTTGGTTTTCGGAACGACCAGTTTAATTTAGCCCTCTGCTCGCATTTCCTGTTTCTCTACTCGGATCATTTCACCTACGAGTTCCACCGGATGGCCATCCTCGACATGCTGAGAGTGGCCAGAGAGGTTCGTGTGTTCCCCTTGATGACGCTGATGCTTCAGCCGTCGCCCTATGTGGGACCGCTCATAGAAGAACTGCAAGCGTTGGGCTACATGGCTCAGATACAAACGGTTCAGTATCAGCTTCAACGAGGGGGCAACCAAATGTTGTGCGTGAAAAGGTAGCTTCACTCCGAGGTCCACAGGGACACTCCTGATTGTCACGTTAATAAGGTGGTACGTTAGGTTTCGCGAGAGGAGATGATCATCCATGATTCGAGCAGACAGCCAACCGACCAACTATCACACGGAATTTACGAATGGTGCGCAGCGCTCGATGTCGGATACGACGCTCGACAAAGGCGGAGCCAATCGTGGATTTCGTCCTCATGAACTTTTGGAGGCTGCACTGGCAACCTGTATGAACATGACTGTGCGCATGGCTGCGGACAAACATGGCATCCCGTTGTCCTGCGTGTCCGTCACTGTGTCACTGAACCGAGCAGAACCAAGAACGCCTGTGTTTGAGTACAGTGTGCAGTTTGGCGGAGCCCTCTCCGAGGCGCAGCAATCCCAACTACTCGCGGTAATAGAAACATGCCCGGTGCGCAATACCTTGTCGCACCCACTGCGGTTTATGCCTTGCTCAGGATGACGCACCGTATCTTGGACGACACACCATTTAATCCTCGATAGGTCTCACGAGCGGTGAGATCTCGCTCGGCAGCTTCCGCCCGCAACCGGTTCGACCCTCGCTTTCAACTTGACAGAGACTACCGGCCTGCGTTAGGAATCCACCGGTTCGTGACGAACTCACTCGGATGCCCGGAAGGGCATAACAGGGAAGTCCGGTGCAAAACCGGCGCGGTCCCGCCACTGTAAGTGGGAAGCTCCCCCTCGTTCACCCACTCGATGAGGAATCGGGGAAGGGTTGGGGAAGCGTTGAAGAGCGATCCTTCTGAACCCACGAGCCAGGAGACCTATCCGAGATGACCACAGCACTGTTTCTCCGCGTGGTAACGGAGGAGCTCTCCTGCCTGATTGGCATGTGACCTCTGGTTCCCTCACGCGGGAACGGAGGTTTTTTTATGCC
>LWDN01000025.1:32622-36308 GCA_002083515.1 Proteobacteria bacterium HN_bin10 | reverse complement strand
CCGCGCGATCGCTTCGGCCAGGCCCAAGGCCTGCGCTTCGATGCCGGCGCGGCCGTCGGTTACCACCCAGACGTTGAGCGGCTCCGCGGGCTGATAGCCGGCGCTTCTCACGCGCCCCTCCCTATCAAAGGAGGGGGAGGCTCAGAGATACTTCACCTTGGTGATCTCGTAGGATTTCGGTCCGCCAGGGGCCATGACCTCGACCACGTCGCCTTCCTCCTTGCCGATCAGCGCGCGCGCGATCGGGGAGGTGATCGAGATCTTGCCGCCCTTCACGTCGGACTCGTCCTCGCCGACGATCTTGTATTTGGCCTTGGCCCCGGAATCCTCGTCCAGCAGGTTCACGGTCGCGCCGAATTTCACCTGCTTGCCCGAGAGCTTGGAGACATCGATGACCTGGGCTCGGGCGATCTTGTCCTCAAGCTCGGCCAGCCGGCCCTCGATGAAGGCCTGGCGCTCTTTCGCCGCATGATATTCGGCGTTCTCGGAGAGGTCGCCATGGGCGCGCGCCTCCGAAATCGCCTGGATCACGGAGGGGCGCTCCACCGTCTTGAGACGCTTTAGCTCTGCGTCGAGGGCGGTATAACCCTCGGCGGTCATTGGTATTTTTTCCATGGGTGTGTGTAAAAGTCCGTCTAGGAAGTCAAAATTTGTACCCGGTCCGGCCTAACGTCAAGCATAGGCCTGAAGCGCCCGGACGCCTAGGGGCGCCCCTGATTTGAGCAGCCGAATGGCCTGGATCGCCGCCCGCGCCCCCGAGACGGTGGTATAATAGGGGATGTTCTGCACCAAGGCCGTACGCCGGATCGAGTAGCTGTCCCGGTAGGATTGGGCCCCCTCGGTGGTGTTGAAGACCAACTGCACCTCGCCGTTCTTCATGGCGTCGACGATATGGGGGCGGCCCTCGGCGACCTTGTTCACCCGCTCGACGGCGATGCCCTTCGCCGTGAGGTAGTCGGCGGTGCCGCCGGTGGCCATCAGCCTGAATCCGAGCGCAGCCAGGTCCTTGGCAACCGCAACCAGCGCCGGCTTGTCGGCGTTCTTCACCGAGATGAAGCAGCAACCTTCGGTTGGCAGGTTCACGCCGCACGCGATCTGGCTCTTGGCGAAGGCGGCGACGAAGCTCTGGTCGAGCCCCATGACCTCGCCGGTCGAGCGCATCTCGGGGCCGAGCACTGGATCGACGCCCGGAAAACGCGCGAACGGGAACACCGCTTCCTTGACCGCGACATGATCCTTCGACGGCCGGTCGAGCTTCAGCGCGGAGAGTTTCGCGCCGGCCATCACTTTCGCCGCAGCAGCCGCGATCGGACGATTGATCGCCTTGGCCACGAACGGCGCCGTGCGCGAAGCGCGGGGGTTGGCTTCGAGAATGAAGATGTCGTCGTCCTGCACCGCGAACTGGATGTTGATCAGCCCGCGCACGTCGAGCGCCAGCGCCAGCGTGCGCGTCTGCGCTTCGATCTCATCGACGATCTTCTTTGAGAGTGAGTAGGGCGGCAGCGCGCAGGCGCTGTCGCCGGAATGCACGCCGGCTTCCTCGATGTGCTCCATGACGCCGGCGACGAACACGTCCTCGCCGTCGCAAATCGCATCGACATCGACTTCGATGGCGTCGCGCAGATAGCGATCGACCAGCAGCGGCTTCTTCTCGGACACGGCAAGTTCGGATGGCCCGCCCAAGGCGCGCGAGATGCGGGCGATGTATTCGTCGAGCTCGCCCTCGTTATGGACGATCTGCATGGCGAGGCCGCCCAGCACGTAAGAGGGACGCAGCATTACCGGGTAACCGATCTTGGCGGCGCCGGCGCGAGCGGCGTCGGGCGAGGCGGCGATGGCGTTTTCGGGTTGCTTCAGACCGATCTTGCGCAACAGCGCCTGGAAGCGGTCGCGGTCTTCGGCCAGGTCGATGGCGTCGACACTGGTGCCGAGGATCGGCGCGCCTTCGTCGGCGAGCGGCTGCGCCAGCTTCAGCGGCGTCTGTCCGCCGAACTGCACGATCAGACCTTGCACCGTGCCGCGCGCACTCTCGGTCTCGACGATTTCGAGGACGTCCTCGGTGGTCAGCGGTTCGAAATAGAGTCGGTCCGAGGTGTCGTAATCGGTCGACACGGTTTCCGGATTGCAATTGACCATGATCGACTCGACGCCGATCTCGGCGCAAGCAAACGCGGCGTGGCAGCAGCAATAATCGAACTCGATGCCTTGGCCGATGCGGTTCGGTCCGCCGCCGAGAATGATGATTTTGTTCTTGTCCGAAGGATCGGACTCGCAGTCGGCCTGATCCGAGCCAAATGCCGGGAACTCATACGTCGAGTACATGTACGGCGTCGTCGCGCGGAATTCGGCGGCGCAGCTATCGATGCGCTTGTACTGCGGGCGCACGCCGAGCTTGCGCCGGGCGCTGCGCACGTCGCGCTCGCGCTGGCCGGTGAGCTTGGCCAGGCGCGCGTCGGCGAAGCCCATCGCCTTCAGCGCGCGGAAACCGACCGCGTCCTTCGGCAAGCCATCGGCGCGGATTTCCGCTTCTTTCGCGACAATTTCGGCGATCTGGCGCACGAACCAGGGATCGAAATGCGAAGCGGCGCAAATCTCCTCGACGCTCAAGCCGCGCCGCAAGGCTTCGGCGCAGACCAGCAAACGATCGGCCTTCGGCGTCACCAGCCGCGCGCGCACCGCGGCGCGGCCATTGTCTTCGTCCGCCGCGCCTTCGATCTGAATTTCGTCCAGGCCGCTCAAGCCGGTGTCGAGCGAACGCAGCGCCTTTTGCAGGCTCTCCTGGAAGGTGCGTCCGATCGCCATGGCTTCGCCGACCGATTTCATCGAGGTGGTCAGCGTCGTGTCCGAGCCTTGGAATCGCTCGAAGGCGAAACGCGGGATTTTGGTGACGACGTAATCGATGGTCGGTTCGAAGCTCGCCGGCATCGCCCCGCCGGTGATGTCGTTGGCGATCTCGTCCAAGGTGTAGCCGACGGCGCACTTGGCCGCGACCTTGGCGATGGGAAAGCCCGTCGCCTTCGAAGCCAGAGCCGAACTCCGCGACACGCGCGGGTTCATCTCGATCACCACCATGCGCCCGTCGCGCGGGTTGACCGCGAACTGTACGTTGGAGCCGCCGGTCTCGACGCCGATCTCGCGCAGCACCGCGATGCTCGCATTGCGCATGATCTGATACTCGCGGTCGGTCAGCGTCAGCGCCGGCGCCACCGTGATCGAGTCGCCGGTATGCACGCCCATCGGATCGATGTTCTCGATCGAGCAGACGATGATGCAGTTGTCCGCCTTGTCGCGGACGACCTCCATCTCGTACTCTTTCCATCCGATGATGCTCTCTTCGACCAGGATTTCGCTGATCGGCGAAGCGGCGAGCCCGCGCTCGACGATCTCCTTGAACTCTTCGAGATTGTAGGCGACGCCGCCGCCCAGGCCGCCGAGCGTCAGCGATGGGCGAATGATCGACGGCAGCTGCACGTAGTCGAGCGCGGCGAGCGCTTCGTCGATCGTGTTGCACAAGCGCGAGCGAGGGCTTTCCAGCCCGATCCTGTCCATCGCGTTGCGAAATTTCAGCCGGTGCTCGGCCTTTTCGATCACGTCGGCCTTGGCCCCGATCATCTCGACGCCGTGCTTCTTCAGAACGCCGGTGCGTTCCAAGGTGAGCGCGCAATTGAGCGCGGTCTGCCCGCCCA
>LWDN01000025.1:0-32590 GCA_002083515.1 Proteobacteria bacterium HN_bin10 | reverse complement strand
TCTCGGGCGTGATCGGCTCGACATAGGTGGCGTCGGCCAAGCCCGGATCGGTCATGATCGTGGCGGGATTCGAATTGACCAGGATGACGCGATAGCCCTCGGCCTTCAGCGCCTTCACGGCTTGGACGCCGGAATAATCGAACTCGCAGGCCTGGCCGATAATGATCGGCCCCGCGCCGATGATCAGGATCGAGTTGATGTCGGTTCGTTTCGGCATGCGTCTCCGCCCGCTTCTTGCGGCCTGGGAATCGATCCTTCGGAGGATCAGGCGTGCTTAGCGGGGAGGGGAGCGGGGGACAAGCAGTTCGACTAGCAAAAGCGGTTAGCCGCCTCGGAGAGGCGGAGGCTTGAATTCAGACCAGCGCGAGCGCACCCTTGCGCTCGTGGACTGGCGCGATTTCATCACGTTCGAGGCCGGCAAGCGCTCTGGCAAGCCCTGCATCCGCGGTATGCGGATCACGGCCTACGACGTGCTTGAGTATCTGGCTGGCGGCATGACGCCAGACCAGATCGTCGCCGATTTTCCTGAACTGACGCATGACGACATCCGCGCCGTGCTTGCCTTCGCAGCGGACCGCGAACGCCGGGTGGCCGGCGTGGCGGCGGAGTGACCTTTCTCATTGACGAGAATTTGTCTCGTCGGCTGAAGCATTCGCTTGAGCCGAGCTTTCCGGGTTGTCGCCACGTCGCCGATTTCGACCTATTGGCGGCCGACGATCCCGTCATTCACGCGCGTGCGCTTGCTGAAGGCCTTGCCCTACTGTCCAAGGATGACGATTTCCGCGTCCTCGTTGAGCGCGCCGGTCCGCCGCCCAAGCTTGTTCTCATCCGGTTGCCAAACGCGCCCACACTCGCCATCGCCGATGCTATCTTGCGACACAGCACCGAAATTGCCGAGTTTCTGAGGACTCCTGGATCGGGCGTTCTAGAAATCTCTGCAGACTCATAGCTGAGAATCTAGTCTTGCTCACTCCGCCCACGGATCGACCAGCGTCACGCCGCAGCCGGCAAAGTCCTTGAGATTGCGGGTCGCCAGGGTAGCGCCTTGCGACCTCGCGATGGCTGCGATCTGCGCATCGAGCGGCGCGATCGGCGCGCCGGTCTGCTCGCGAGCGACGACAATCTCGGCGAAGGTCTCGGCGGCGCGGAGATTGAAGGCGAGAATGCGATTGCGGAACTGGTCCCTGATCGCCGCATAGCGGTTCAAGAAGTCGGCGCGTCGCGCGCCTTGCGCCATCTTCTCGATGCCGTAGCGAAGTTCAGCCATGACCGGCGCGCAGACGAAGAGATCTTGCGCTGCCTGCGATGCAAACCAGGCCTTGACCCGAGCAGCGGCATCCGGACGGAACGCCTCTGACACAACGTTCGTGTCCAGGACGATCATTCCTTGGTTTCGCGCTCAGGGTCGTCCCACACCGCGCGCGGCGCGTAGGGCTCGGCGGGGAACTCCGGCAAGTCGACGCCCCCGATGTCCGAAAACACGCTTCTGAGCCGCTCCCACAAGTCCGCGCCGGAGTCGGCGCTACTTTCACTGATCGCTTCGCGCACGACCCCCGCCGCCAAAATCTCCCGCGCCTCGGCTTCCATGGAGCGCCCATGCTCGGCAGCGCGCACGCGCAGCTTGTCGCGCACGGCGTCGTCGAGGTTGCGGATCAGCAGCGTGGCCATGGTCTCAAGTTGATAGCATTGCTATCATTCGTCAAGATGCAGGCTTCCGCCCGGCCAGCGCCCAAGACCCAGCCGCCACAAGCGCCAACATCACGAAACCGCCAATCCCGACCACGCCGGCCCACGGGAAGTCCGATTGGCTGAGCCCCAACATGGCCACCCCGCCAACCGCGTTGCCGGTTCCGTGCAGGATGGCCGCGGGCAATAGCGACTTGCCGCGATCGCGCACCAAGGTGAACGGGAACGAGAACAGCACGCAGAAGACGATGAAGATCGGAATGCCGATCAGGCGGTGGTCGGGATAGTTGAGGCCGAAGAAATAGATCGCCGGCGCGTGCCAGAGGCCCCAGATCGCGCCGGTCGCCAGCGTGTAGCGCAGGAAGCCGAAGCGCCGCCACAGATCGTAGAGATAGCCGCGCCAGCCGAGTTCCTCTGACAAGAGCAAGATCGGCGTGTTGATCAAGGCGCCGAGAATGGCGGCCTGCGCGAGGATGATCCAGGAAAGGCCGGGAATTTGCGCAGCTTGATCGATTTGTTCGGCATATTGCGGCGCCGCCGCGCGCGATTGCTCAAGATAGTTCGCGCCGATGTCGGCGAACTCCGCTTGCCCCGCCAGCACGGTGACAAGCGAAGCGCCGAACGCGATCGCCAGCGCGATCAGCCATGCCCACAGCCACCACAGCGTCGGTTTGAAGAAGAGACCAAGCGCTTCCTTGCGCCGGCTTTTCTCGAACGCGAACGCACAGATGACCGCGGCGATCGACGGCCCGAACATGGAAGCGGCGAGCACCGCCACGGCGGTCTGTTGGGTGTTGTGCAAGCCCATCGCCCAGCCGGCGCCGACAATCGCCCACGTGATGGCGAACGCGAGCGCGAGAAACGCGATCGCCTTGTTGGTCGTGGTCATGATGCTTCCCCTGAACGTTCGTCTTTTGCTTCGATCTGCACCCCACGCGCCTTCAGTGCTTCGCGCAGCAGAAACTCGATCTCGGCGTTGACGCTCCTGAGATCGTTGGCGGCCAAGCGCGCGATCGCGTCATGGAGCGCGGGATCGAGCCGCAGCGCGAAGGATTTGCGTTCAGCCATGGCGCAACTCTCCCCCTCCCCTTGAGGGGAGGGGGCAGGGGGCGGGGTGAACCGGGTTGCTTGCGGCCACGCGCGCCATGCCAAGTCCCGAAAGGCCGCTGCTCTTGCGGGCCGACGCATTCTGGCGCCGTGCAAGCCGAGCGCTGGAGTGACACCCCACCCCCTGCCCCCTCCCCTCAAGGGGAGGGGGTGCGCATGGCTGCTGATGAATCATCATTGGTACAGCGAGCCCGTGTTCACCACCGGCTGCGCGTCGCGATCGCCGCAGAGCACCACCAGCAGGTTCGAGACCATGGTGGCGCGGCGTTCGTCGTCGAGCTTGACGATGTCGCGTTCCGACAATTGCTCGAGCGCATGCTGCACCATCTCGACCGCGCCTTGCACGATGTAGCGGCGCGCGGCGAGCACGGCTTCGGCTTGCTGGCGGCGCAACATGGCGCTGGCGATTTCCGGCGCATAGGCGAGGTGCGAAAGCTTGGTCTCGTCGATCACCACGCCGGCGACCGCCACGCGCTCTTGCAGCTTCTCGCGGAGCAGGGTCGAGACCTGATCGGCGTCGCCGCGCAAGGTCGGCTCGTCATGCTCGGCATGATCGTAAGAGAAGTGCGAGGCGATCTCGCGCACCGCGGTTTCGATCTGAATGTCGACGAAGGTCTGATAGGCGTCGACGTCGAACAGCGCCTGCGCGGTGTCGGTGACGCGCCAGACGACGACGGCGGCGATTTCGATCGGGTTGCCGCGCTTGTCGTTAACCTTGAGCTTCTCGCCGGTGACGTTGCGCACGCGCAGGCTGATTTTCTTCTTCGAGTACCAGGGCAGCACCCAGCGCAGGCCGGGCTGACGGTCGGTGCCCTTGTAATTGCCAAACAGGGTGATGGCGGCGGCCTCGTTGGGCTGCAGCGTGTAGAAGCCGCTGATCGCCAAGCAGAAGGCGATGGCCGTGACGATCGTGCCCAGGCCGTTCACTGCGTTCTCGGCGGCGATCAGCTCGATCACCATCCAGATCAACGCGACCAGCAGCACCAGGCTGACCAACAGCATCAGGCCTCCATTTGAGGTGTTGGCTTTGCGTTCTTGCGTTCGATTCAGCGCGGCGGCGACCATGATTTTCCCTCTCCTGACATCGAGATGATATCATCATAGTATCTTATTGATATTCGATCAAGGGGGAAATTGGCCGTTCACCACGCTTCCAAAGCGGATGTTAAGCGCGATCTGATACCCCGGAGGACTTCCTAAAGGTCCGTTTTTGGGGCGGAAAATGGTAAGCGAGCGGTTCACTACACGGTCTGCGGCAAGCGCCTTCGGGCGCAACCGATCCGGCAACGTGGCCATGATGTGGGGCCTGATGGGCACCGTGCTGATCGGTCTGGTCGGCATGTCGGTGGACTTCACCCGCGCCCAAGCCATCCGCACCGCCATGCAGAACGCCGCCGACGGCGCGGCCCTGGTGGCCGAGCGTAGCGCCAACCTCTCCATGGCCGCCCGCACGGAGGCGGCGCGCGCCTTCTTCGACGCCGAAGTCGGAGACATGATTTCCAACGTCAGCTTCTCAGTCGAGGAGTTGCCTGACGGCGGTCACCGGGTCGAAGCGCGCGCGCCGATGCCGGTCAGTCTCGCCGGCATCATCAAGGACAACGACTGGATCATCGGCGTCGAAGCCGAAGCCGAAGCCAGCGCCAGCCCGCCGATCGAAGTCGTGCTCGCGCTCGACAACACCGGCTCGATGTCGAACGACATGGATGCGCTGCGCGACGGCGCGGAAGATCTGGCGAGCTTCCTGCTCGGCCTCGACGGCGACACCGTCAGCGTCGGCCTGGTGCCATTCGTGGCGCAAGTGAACATCGGCACGGGCAACAGCGCCTGGCTCGATACGACCGGAACCAATCCGTACAATGGCGCGATGCTGGAAGGCCGTTATCTCGGCTATCGCGCCACCTCGACGGGAACCAGCAGCGGCGTCTGCACGGGCAGCGCCTATCCGACCACCTATGGCGGTTTCGAAGTACGCTGGATCAAGGGCAGCGCCAGCAATCCCAGCGGCTACACCAACACCAGCCGGTGCTACGCGTTCTCGCCCGCGAGCGTGAACATGTGGTCGCTGTACAGTAACCTCCCCAGCAACGCGCAATGGGGCGGTTGCGTCGAGATGCGCCCGCCGCCCTACGACATCACCGACGATGCGCCGAGCGCCGCTACGCCCGCCACGCGCTGGGTGCCGTTCTTCTCGCTCGACGACGGCGGCGACGTTTCCAGCCCCGCCAACAATTGGATCACCTCGTCGACGTACGACACGACCAACCCGCTTGCGCTCTCCGGCAGCCCGTCGTGGACGGCTAACTCCGCCACCCACGTCGTGCGCACGCTTTCTGTCTACAAATATCGCGCTGGCGTGCCGGTCAGCGTCAACACCAGCAACACCAGCGGCGTTGGCCCCAATCGCGGCTGCCCGACGCCGATCCAGCCGCTCACCACCAGCCGCACCACCGTCGTCAACGCCATCCAGAACATGGTGCATTGGAACGGCGGCGGCACCAACCAGATCGAAGGTCTGGCTTGGGCCTGGCGCGTGATCTCGCCCGGCGCGCCGTTCACGCAAGGCCGTCCGTACAACGATCCCAACGATCCGGTGCGCAAAGTGATCGTGCTGTTCACCGACGGCGACAACACCTCGCTCAACAACAACAACTCGGCGCTGGCCTCCGATTATGCCGGCTTGGGCTATCGCAGCCTCTACAGCACCTATCAGAACGCGCAGGTGCCGACCGTCTCCGGCTCGACCGTGACCTGGAACCCGGCTATCGCCTCGACTTGGCAACGCAGCGGCATCAGCGGCTCTTCTTCGGCCGTGAATTACATCAACGCGCGCCAACTGGCGCTCTGCGAGACCATCCGCAACCTCGGCATCGAGATCTACGCCATCGGCTACGACATCACCGCCGGCGGCACGGCCGAGCAATTGCTGGAAGATTGCGTCACTCAGGACGGCGAACACTATTTCAGCGCCGACAACGCGCAGGAATTGCAGGACGCCTTCGACGCGATCGGCACCGGCATCGGCCAGCTGCGGATCACGAACTAGGGTCGGGCGCTTCCTCGCTCCGTCGGGAGAGGCTATCGTCCAAAACATGGAGCGCGTCGCCTCCGGCGCGGCCGGAGGCCGCGCGCTCCAATCTGTAAGCGCTGCGCTGAAACCGTCGCTCCGCCACGGGCGACTTGATTGGCGGCATGCGTCGGCGCAGCGATCCTAACTCTGGTTGTCGCGGTCCGCGTTGCGACGCTCGCGACTATTTTGCTCGACGCGGTCATAGCAGTCCGAGCGGTCGCGGCCGGACTGAGTGCTGGTGTCGCAATCGTGCATCGCGGCGTCGTCGTAGAGGCTTTGGCATCCCGTCAAAACCAGCGCCGCCAAGGCAGCCAGCACCAACCGTCGCATGCTTTCCTCCCGTTCACACGGGATACAAGAAGAAGGCCCATCGCGGCGAGCTTATGGCGAACCGGAACGTCTCGCCGTGGGCGTCGCATGCTGGGACCATTGCGATCAGGTGCTTCGGTGAGATTCTCACGGGACGCGCACCGCAGGAGCGAGCAACGGAGAGGCCCCGACCCCGGGGATTGACAGACGCCCTTTCCTCACATTCCCATGTGCGACTTGGTTCCTGTGGGAGCGGACATGCGATTCAAGAATGGATCCACCTTAGCAGCCTTGTTCGCACTTGCGCTCGCTTCGATCGGCGCCGCGCACGCGCAGTCACAGGACAGCAACTTCTACTATCAGCGCGGCTTGGCCAATGTGAACGGTGATCAGAATCAGGCGTTCGCCGATTTCAATGAAGCCATCCGGCTCGATCCGCGAAACGCGAATGCTTATGTCGGGCGCGGCTCGGTGCGGTTCGACGGCGGGTCAATGGCGGACTATTCCGAAGCGATCCGGCTCGATCCTGACAACTTCGAAGCATACGTCCGCCGCGCGTTTGTGCAGCAAGACGACGCCGCGGCCATCGCGGACTATGATCAAGCGATCCGCATTAGACCGAACGATGCCGAGATATGGGGGCAGCGCGCCGCCAGGCTCTGGAACCTAGGCAACCGCGAGCAGGCGTTCCGCGATGCTGATGAATCGATCCGCCTCAATCCCCGAGATGCGCGCGCTTGGTTCGACCGGGGCCTGTTTCATCGGCGCGCCGGCAATACGGCGCAGGCAGAGGCCGATTTTGCGCGAGCGCTCCGGCTCGACCCGAGCTTGCGGCATTATTACGAGAGAATGCAATAGCCAGGCGCCTGCGATCGCACACGCCCAGGTCCCACTGGCGATGTACGCCCGCTGGCGTGTCAGTTCGTAGATTTTCAGGCGTCCCCGAGCCGCATGCAGCCCTGACCCGAGCGCCGCCGCCGCGCGTTACTGCGGCGCTTGGAAGTTGACCGCGATGCGCGTCGTCGTGCCGACGGCGTTGGCGCCGTCGGAGAGCGTGGCGTTGGCGCGGTAGCTGCTGGAGGCGCGCAAGGCGGCAGCGCCGAAGCCTGCGCCGACAGGCGTTTCCGAGGCCACCGAGCAGCTCACCGTGAGATCGCCGAGCACCCGGCAATTGAGCACCACGCGTCCGCCGACGCCCTCGCGCAAAGCGCGCTGCGGATAAAGTTCGGCAATGCGCCGCGCAGTCGGGCGCTGCGCCCACGTCACCGCGCCGGGCGGCGTGGCCTGGATCGGCGGCCCGACAATGCTGGGTTCGACATTGGCGGTCTGCAGCGGCGGCGGTTCGAACGGAACCACGGTGGTGCTGGGAAGCGATCCCGGCGACAGCGGCACGGGTCCGCCGCTCGGCGGACTGGCGCTGGCGACTTGCGTCGTCGCCGCGGGCGAGGAGGAGGCCGGCGGCGAACGCTCGACGGTGCGTTCGGGCGTGGGCTCGCGTTGGCGCTCAGGACGCGCGGCGGCGATTGGCCGGTCGGGACGATCGGTGACCGCCTGCGACAGCGGCACGCTCGGCGCTTCTTCCACGTCGGAGAAACCGGAAGCGAGCGGATCGCTCGCGGGCGCGGCTTCCGCTTGTTGCATTTCCGGCGCGGGGCCGCTCAGGCCGCCGCCGAAATACAAGCCGCCGATCAGAGCGGCGCCGCCCAAAAGCGCAATCAGCACGATGGCGCGCAGCGGCCCGCCTTGGCCTTTCGGCGGATCGCGCAGGTCGCGCGTGTAATCTCTTTCGATCAGCGGCCGCCGCGGCGGCTCGAGTCGGCGCTGCGTCGGCGGCAGCGCATCGGCATGTCTTTGCGGCGCTTCGGCGCGACGCGGCGCGTCCGTGCGCGGCGGCGTCATCGGCCGCGCCGGCGCACGCGCGGGCGCCGGCGACGGCATGCGCGCATCGCCCGGACCGGCAAGCTGCTTCAAGCGCAGTTCGGCGACTTCCGAGAAAGCGCCGTCGGGGCCGTAGCGCGCCAGATAATCCATAAAGTCGGAAGCATTGCGGCTGTCGCGAATGGCGCGCCAGTGCTCGGCTTCGGAGCCAAGCGGATCGGACGACGGCGGCACGCGGAAGCTCGCCGGCTCCGGCGGCGGCGCGCGATAGACAGGCTCTTGCCGGCGCGGCGGCGGTTCGGCCCTGATCGGCGCGCTGCGCGGCGGCGGATCGTAATCGGATGCTTCGCGCGGGCCGGCGCCGACGCCGGCGCGGGCGGTGTTCACCATGCGGTCGACCGCGAAGAACAAAGGATCGAGCGCCGGATCGTTGGGGTCGCCATCCCAGTGCGAAAGATCGAAGGCTGGCGAAGAGCCGATCGAGGACGGCGGCGGCGGTTCGATCAAGCTGGCGACCACCGCCTTGTTGGCGTTGATCACGCGCTGCGCCGCATCGAGAAACGGCCGCGAGCGGATCGAGGCCTGCGACCAGACCACGACGCCGGCGCCGCTCGAGCGCAAAGCGCCGTCGCTCGCCGGGGCGCCGCCGATCGAGAAGCCGGCAGCCTCGAACATGTCCGCAAGCGCCTTGGCCTGCGGTTCGTCCTCTCGGACACAAACGATGAGCACGTCCGCCATGACGTCTCCTGCGCCACCGTCCCAGCCTGCCACCGGGCTCCGCCATAGCATGGAACAAGAATCGTGCCAGCGGCCTCGGCACGCCATTACTGTGAATTCGCGTCAAACCACGGCTTTGAAGGCGCCTGTGGCTGTATCTAAAAGCTCCAGTCCGCCGTCGGCCACGCCATAACGCATGCCGATAAGGTTAAGCCCGCGGCTCGCCATCGCCTCCTGTATGAACGGAAAGGTGGCGAGGTTTTCGAGCGTCACGCGGATGCTTTCGTGCTCGAGTTCGGCGGCGCGGTCGCCTTCTTGGGGAATGCGGGCCTTGGCGGTGTCGAGGAGGCTGATCCAGGCGTCGAGGAAGGAGTGGGGGTCGCGGGGGCGATCTTCGAGCGCTGCCGCCACCCCGCCGCATTGGGCGTGGCCTAGAACCAGGATGGTGTTCACCTTAAGCTGCTTGACCGCGAACTCGATGGCGGCGCTGACGCCGTGAAAGCCAGGCGCCTCCTCGAACGGCGGCGCCAGATTGGCGACATTGCGGACCACGAACAGCTCGCCCGGGCTGGCGTTGAAGATGGTCGCGGGGTCGACGCGGCTGTCGGCGCAGGCGATCACCAAAGTCTTCGGCGACTGCCCGCGCTCCGCCAGCACGCGGTGCAAGCTGCGCAGCTCCGGCCAGCGCTTCTCGCGGTAGGTCCGGTATCCCTCGATGAGGTGCTCCATGGTTTGCGTTCAAGCGAACCTCATCGCGCGCGTCAAATCAAAGGTTGCCCGCCGCCGAGGCGCCCCCTATGGCGTAAATCATGCGTGGCACAATCCTCGGCGTTCATGACGGGCGCGGCGTTCTCCTCGGCGCCGATGACCGGCGCCTGGAATTTCCATTGACCGAGTGGCGTTCGGCGGGGACGCCCTCGCCCGGCCAGATCGTCGATTATGTGGAGGAGGGCGGCCAGGCGCGCGGCGTGTTCGCGGTGCCGGGGGCCAGTTCGGCCTTCACCGGCACGCAGAGCAGTTCGCGCATTCTCGGCATTATCGGACTGGTGTGCCTGGTCGCCAGTTTCGTCATTCCGTTCGTGCCGACCATCGCCGCCTTCGTGCTTGGCGTCATCGGCGCCGGCCAGGCTCAGCAGGAACGCGACGACACCGCGCTGCTGCTCTCGCGCATTTCCTGGATCGGGGCTTTGGTGCTGCTCACCATCGGCATCCTGACCATCCTCGCCATCATCGCCTTCGTCGGCACCATTGGCTTCGCCGGCCTCTGGGAGGGCTGGGAAAACTTCTAGCTGTCACTCTCGGACTTCAGCCGCCATGGCGGGAAGCGGCGGTTTTCGCCCGCGTGGTAAAGGCAGATCGCATTGCCGGCCGGATCGCGCAGCCAGGCTTCGCGCCAGAGCCAGGTTTGCATCGTCGCTTCGCGCTCGAAGCTCACGCCAGCCGCTTTGAGTCGCGCGATCTCGGCATCGAGCTGAGAAGACTCAAAATAGAGGTGCGGGGCGTTCTCGCGCGCGACCGGCCCTTCGACGATGTGCAGCGAGAACGTCGCATCGCCCTCGGGCAATTCGAAGCGCGCATAATGCGGGCTCTTCACGATCAATCTCAAGCCCAGCAGCCGATAGAACGCGATCGAGGCGTCGAGATCGGCAGCCGGCGCGGTGATTTGGTTGAGACGCATGCACGCAACATAAGGTCCGATTGCGGCGAGCGCGCGTCGGCGAATTGAAGCAGAGTGCGTGCATGGCTTTTCGCATTTCCGGGCTCGATCCCGCTCCCTTCGCCCATCTCCACGCTTTGAGCGACGCCGAGCTCTCTGCGAACGGCGCCGTGCGTGTGCCCATTGCGCAGGAGAACGCCGCACCCTGCCGCGTTTCGCTCGACGATGCCTGCGTCGGCGAAACCGTATTGCTGCTCAACCATACTCATCAAGGCGCCGACACGCCCTATCGCCAGCAGGGGCCGATCTTCGTTCGCGAGACGACGCGGCGCTTCGAGGGTGCAAACATCATCCCGCCATCCATGGCGCGGCGCACGCTGTCGCTGCGCGGCTTCGATGCGGGCCACATGATGGTCGAAGCCGATCTGGTCGAAGGGCGCGACGCTGCGGCGTTGATCGAGCGCTTCTTCGAAAACCCAAGCGTCGCCTACATTCATGCGCATTACGCGAGGCGCGGCTGCTTCGCTGCTCTGGTCGAGCGCGCCTAGCCTCGCGTCGCTGCGGCGCGGCGTAATCCCCACAGCACCAGCACACACGCCGCGACCATCGCTAGCGATAGGCTGACGAGTAGAAAACCCACGATCGCCTCCGGCGCCGCTTCGCCGGTGCGGCCAGCGGCGGCGATCGGCATCATCGCGCCTGCGCAGGTGATCGCAGAAATCAACGTAGCCAGCCAATTGGCGAAAGCGCCATAGACGGCGAGCGCAAACGTCAGCGCTTGCGCGCGCGGCCCGAGCACAAGGCGCGGCCACATCAGTCCGAGCGCCATCAGCAGCAGCCCGTTCATCAGACCCTCAAGATGGCTCGCCAGCGCCATGCGCGGCATTGCGAGCATCGGCACGGCGAAGCCGGTGAAGAGACCGAAGAGAAACAGCAGCACGCCCAGCCGCAGCAGCGCGCGGGCATAGTCGAAAGTGGTGTCCCTAGCCATGCCCAACGCCTGGCGAGTTCCGCAGCATCTCGCGATCGATCAGGACCGCCAGAAAGAGCGCCGGGCCGCCATGCGCGGTCCAGGCGTGGCTGACGCCGCGTTGGATGACGATCTGGCCGGGTTTCAGCCGAACTTCGCTGTCGTCGAGCACCAGCGACGCGTCGCCGCTGATCAGGCAGATGATGTCGAGCGTGTCGGTCTGATGCATCGCCGGGTGGCGGTTCTGATCGCGCAGATGATCGGCGGCGCCGAACTCGGCGAAGCGTTGGCGCACGGCGGCGTTGATCGCGTCGCGCGGCGCGCCTTCCGGCGCCGGCGCAATGGCGAACCAGCGCACTTTCACCTTGCCTTTGTCGGGCGAGAGCAGGGGCTGCGTTTCGCCACGGTCGCGCGCATCGCGCGGATCGAGCTTTTCGCCGATCGCTTCGTGCCAGATTTCAAACAAGCCGCCGATGGTGGGATCGCCCATTTCGCCCGAGGGCGGGCCGTCGACGATGACGAGCGAACGGCCGTCGGGGCCGTCGCCGGTGACGATGCGGCGCATGGCGTCGCTGAAGGCAGCGTGAGGCATACAGATTCTCGTCAGCGAAACTTGGCGGAGGTTGCAGCGTAGAAGTCTTCAATTGCTGCTTCGTCGATGTTCGCGTCCTCACAATCAAGGCGCGGAAAGAGATCTTGAAGGTCATTTAATTGAATGGGGTGTTTGCTTGCCTTGCGAGACAGTCGCAAGACTGCACTCGTCAATCGCCCTCGAAGTGCTTGCTTGGCCCTCAAGGGTAGACCTGGTGATTTCCGCTTCTCGTAGGCATACCAAGTGGCCGCAGCGACCTCTATGGAATACGAGTCTGCAATTGCATCCCGAAAAATTCTGCCCTCAAAAATTCTGATTTCCAGAAGCGCAATTTGCGTCGTATAGATGAACGCAGCATCGTCGGCAGCGAGAAGGTCAGCTTCATTTTGCAAATCGACAGCTGACTTTCCTATGCGCATAAGCGAGCGAATTAGGGCCACGGCGACCAGAAGGACCAAGCCCGCAGCCACAATCTGAAGGAAGCTTGGCATGGCTAGTTCGCCAATCTGGAAACGTGCGGTGAATCGAGCGCAAACAGCGGCACCTTGACGTCGAAGGCTTCGCCATTGGCGGTGCGCTGCATCGAATAGGCGCCCATCATCATGCCGGAGGGCGCCGCCAGCGGCGCGGCGCTGGTGTAGCGAAAGCTCTGGCCGGGCTCGATCACCGGCTGCAAACCGATGACGCCGTCGCCACGCACCTCCTGGGTGGCGCCGTTTTCGTCGGTGATGCGCCAGAAACGCGACATCAGCTGCACGGCGTCAGGGCGGCGGTTCTCGATCTCGATTGTGTAGGCCCAGACAAACCGGCCGTCCTCGGGCCGCGATTCCTCGGGGAGGAATTGCGGCGCCACGCGCACGATCATGCCGGCGGTTTCCTGCTCGTACATGGGGACGATTGTACCGGCGCCGGAGCGCCGAACAAAGGGTTCTCCTCCCCTCCCCGCGAGGGGAGGGGGCAGGGGGTGGGGTGAAGCGCGGGCGGTTCGGTGCTAGCGAAGGCTCGAATGTGCGAGTCACCAGGCGTCCAGGTTCACCCAACCCCCCGACCCCCTCCTCTCAAGAGGAGGGGGAGATGACCGCTTCCCACGGCGTTCTCTCCGACACCGAGATCAAGAAGGCGATCAAGCAGGGCTGGATCGCGGCCGATGCGCCGTTCCTGAACGACCAGATTCAGCCGGCGAGCCTCGATCTGCGCCTCGGCGAAACCGCCTACCGGCTGCGCGCCAGTTTCCTGCCGGGCGCCGGCGCCAAGGTGGCCGACCGTCTCGACGGCGAACTGGTCATGCACAAGATCGATCTGACCCAAGGCGCGGTGCTGGAGACAGGCTGCGTTTATCTGGTGCAGGTGCAGGAAGAACTGACGCTGCCGCCGCACATGCATGCGGCCGCCAATCCGAAAAGTTCGACCGGGCGCGTCGACGTGTTCACGCGCCTGATCACCGATGGCGCCCAATCGTTCGACACCATTCCGATGGGCTATCACGGCCCGATGTGGGCGGAGATCAGCCCATGCACGTTCTCGGTGCTGGTCCGCACCGGCACGCGCTTGAGCCAAGTGCGGCTGCGCCGCGGTCCGCCGCATCCCAAACGCGAGATCGATTTCACCATGGATCTCTCGCTGAAGGGACCGGTCGGTTTTCGCGCCAAGCGCCATTCCGGCGTGATCGATCTCGATCGCGTCGGCGGTTACGATCCGCGCGATTTCTGGGAACCGCTCGATGCGCGCCGCGGCCGCGTCGTGCTGGAGCCCGGGCAGTTCTACATTTTCGCGTCGAAGGAAAACGTGGTGATCGCGCCAGACGAAGCCGCCGAGATGGCGCCGATCCGGCCGGAGCTCGGCGAGTTCCGCGCCCATTATGCGGGTTTCTTCGATCCGGGCTTCGGCGTGGCCCCGAATGAAGGCCGCGCCGTGCTCGAAGTGCGCTCGCGCGACGTGCCGTTCATCGTCGAAGACGGCCAGCCGGTGGGTAAGCTGGTGTTCGAGCCGATGTCGGGGCCGGTCGAGCGGCTCTATGGCGAGAGCGGCTCGAACTATCAGGGGCAGGGGCTGAAATTATCGAAGCATTTCGCGCCGTGGCGATGAGGCTCAGATCCGCCTTCATCGCGCTGGCGCTAGCCGCCTGCGCGCAGACGCCGGGCGCGATCACGCCGGCGCTCTACGCGGTGCGCGACGACGATTCGACCATGTATATCTACGGCACCGTGCATGTGCGCCCGCGCGGCGCCGATTGGGGCAATGCGCGCGTGCGCGCGGCGGTCGATGAGAGCGCCGAAGTCTGGACCGAGTTGATCATGTCGCCGGAAGCGGACGCGGAAACGCAGCGGCTCGCGCAGCAATTCGGGCGCGCATCGCGGCCGCTGTCCAGTTGGCTGAGCGAATCGGAGAACGCCCGCCTCGACGCAGCGGTGGCGAAGATTGGCTTGCCCGCTGGAGCGCTGGAAAATTTGCAGCCCTGGGCGGCGGCGCTGACGCTGACGGTTGCGCCTTTGCTACGTGCCGGCTTCGATCCGGCCTCGGGCGTTGACCGCTCGCTCGACGCTTATGCCGACGCCGCCGGCAAAAACATGCGCGCGCTCGAAACCGCCGAGCAGCAATATCGCTTCTTCGCGACCATGAGCCCGGAGCTGCAACGCGAAATGCTGATCGAGGCGATCGATCAGGTCGATCAGGTGGATGAGTTGATCGGCGCAATGTCGCGCCATTGGGAGCGTGGCGACGAAGCGGCGCTGGCGCGCGACGTGATCGAGGAAACGCGCATGCAATATCCGGAATTATATCGGACGCTCTTTGTGGAACGTAACAACGCCTGGATGGAGGAATTGACGCGCGAAATGCAAGGCGCCGGCGTCGATTTCGTCGCCGTTGGCGCGGGGCACGTCATCGGCCCGGATGGCCTCGTGGCGCAGTTTCGCGCGCGCGGATACCGGGTCGAGCGGGTGCGGTAGCTAACCCGGCAGCGCGATTGCCGCGCGGAAGCCGCGCGGCGTGCGGTTTTCCAGGACAAGGCGCCCGCCGTGGCTGTCGGCGATGGCTTGTGCGATGGCGAGCCCGAGGCCCGCGCCGCCCGCGCGCGCCGCATCCGCACGGAAGAACGGAGCGGCAAGTTGCGCGAGCAAGTCCGCCGCGACGCCGGGGCCATCGTCCGTCACTTCGATGACCGCCTCATTGTCCGCGTTGCGATAGACGCGCAGGACGCCGCCGCCGCCATGCTTGGCGGCATTTTCGGCGAGGTTTCGCATGGCGCGGGCGATCTCGCTGGGACGGCATTCGCACATGACCGGCTCGGCAGTTTCGGCGCGAATGTCGATGCCGAGATCGGCGAGTTCGCCGCAGAGCGTGCGGGCGATCTCGGCCAGATCGACGCGCGTGCGCGCCTCTTCGCTGGCGCCGGCGCGCGCGAGCGCGAGCGCCTGTTCGGTCAGCGTCTCCATCTCCGCGACCGAGGCGAGCAGACGTTGGCGCTCGGCCTCGTTCTCGATCAACTCGGCGCGCAAACGGATGGCGGTGATCGGCGTGCGCAGATCGTGGCTCAACGCCCACAGCATCTGCCGCTGGCGGTTGAGTTGGCGGCCCAGCCGCTCGGCCATGGTGTTGAAGGCGGCCGAGGCGCGGCGCACGTCGTCGGGACCGCTCACCGGCGCCGCGACATTGGTCTGACCGGCGCCCAATGCGTGCGCGGCGTTGGCGAGATCGGCCAGAGGGCGGCCGATCTGGCGCGCCACCAGCGCCGCGCCGAGGCCGACGATCAGGATCGACGCCAGCGCGCCGGCCAGCACGCCGGTCGGAGCGGGACGCGGGCCGGGCAGCCGCGCCAAGACATTCAGCCAAGAACTCTCGTCGAGGCGGATCGAAATGACGGCCTCGGTGATGCGCCTGCCCTCGCGGCCTCTGCGGGGAGGTGCGCCTGGCGGCGGAGGTTCGTCGAAACGCCGGCGCATGCGATGTGGCAGCGGCGCATCGACGAGCCGCGTGCGGGCGCGCGCATCGGCGCCGGCCAACCGCTCGTTCAAGATGCGCGCAATGCGCGCGGCGCTGGACCCGCCGGCCTCGGTCACTTCGGGCGATGGAGTTACGGAAAAGCGCATCCCCGGGTCGCGGGTCGAGTCGACAATCAGCGCGCGACGCTCGGCGGGAACGTTGCGCAGGCGCTCGGCGGTGAAGACGATGCGCTCGGCGGCGCTTACTTCGGCGGCGCGCCGCAACGCCGATCCGCGTTCGTTCGAAAAAATCGCGAAGGCGATCGCGTACGAGACGATGACGGCGAGGACGGTCACCAGCACCATGCGCCCAGTCAGCGTCTTGAACGGGTTCATCACGCCTTCTCGACCGGCGCGGTGAAGACATAACCGCCGCCCCAGACCGTCTTGATCAATCTCGGCGAGCGCACGTCCGTCTCGATTTTCCGCCGCAGCCGGCTGACTTGGGTATCGACGGCGCGATCGAACACGTCCTTGGCGCCGTCGAAGGCGAGATCGAGCAATTGGTCGCGCGCCAGCACCACCTTCGGCCGCTGCAGGAAGGTGAGCAGCAGGCGGTATTCGCCCGTCGATAGCTCGTGGGCGGCGCCATCCTCATCGACCAGTTCGCGCTCGGCGAGCTTCAGGGTCCAGCGATCGAAGCGGAGCGCGCCGCCGCTCGGCGGCTCGACGTTTGGCGGAAGCGCATAGGTGCGGCGCAGAACCGCGTCGATGCGCGCCAGCAATTCGCGCGGGTTGAACGGCTTCACCACATAATCGTCGGCGCCCAGTTCGAGTCCGACAATACGGTCGAGGTCTTCCGCGCGCGCCGAAACCAAGATCACCGGAATGCGGAGGGTCTCGCGGATGTGGCGGCAGAGCGAGAGCCCGTCCTCGCCGGGCATCATGATGTCCAGCACTACTGCGTCGATGCGGTTTTCCTTGATCGCCTTGCGCGCCGCCTCGGCGCTCTCGACCGCGGTGGCGCGCCGGCCGTTCTTGCGTAGGAACTGGGCCAGCGACTCGCGGATGTCGCGATGGTCGTCAACAACCAGGATATGGGGGTCCTCGGGCGCCATCTTTGGTCATGTGCGGCGCCCGCTGACAAAAATCTACCGCGCACGCGTCACCGATGCATGCCAAAACTTGGCGCTGGCGGCGGGGCGACATACTTTGACACGAAGCTTTCCGATTTGCCTTATCTGCGCCAAGGTCGGGCGGTTCGTGGGGGCCGTAGCACACGCTTCGAACAAGAGGGGACGGGCATGAACTTTGTGAGCATCCGGGCACTTGCGGCGGCGGCCGGCGCGGCCCTGGCGTTGAGCGCCTGCGCCGGCGGCGCCGGTTCGTCGGACCGGACCGCGCCGATCCGTGCGCTGCTCTCGGCGGATGCGCTGATGTTCGTGAGCTTCGACGCCGACGGCGATTTGAGCGTCAGCGAGGCCGAGAGCGAAGCCGGGTTCGCACGTGAGTTTGCGCGCGCCGACGCCAATGCCGACGGTTCGATGCAGCCCATCGAGTTTTCCAATTGGTCGAACCTTGTGCTGGGCGGCTCGCAGATCGGGCCGTATCGCTTGGATTTCGACCGCAACGTCGACAACGTCATCACGCGGCAGGAATTCGACACGGAGATGCGGGCGCGGTTCGCCGCCTATGACGCCGATGAGAACAAGGGGCTTTCGCGCACTGAGTTCGTGCGCTTGGTCGGCCAGGCGCGACCGCCGACGCCGCGCCGACAGATCGCGCCGCCGATCGGCGGACAGGGGCCGGGCAACTGAGTGCTGTTCCCGCCGGGCTGACACACTTTGTCGAAGCCGCGACCAACTGAGGAAAACACAGCGCGCTATCGAAGGCGCGCAGTGAGGCTGCCTTCAGGTGCGGCCCGAGGAGCAATAGAGATGCGAAAGACCTTGATCGTGGGCGCGAGCGCGCTGGTTCTGGCGATGAGCGCCGTTGGCCTGGCTCAGGCGCAGGGCCGCCCGGATCCGTTCCAGGCGGACGCCAATTCCGATGGCATGTTGACGCGCGCCGAGTTTGACGCCGGGCATGCGGCGATGTTCGCCCGCCTCGATTCCAACGGCGATGGCGCGCTTGCGCGCGAGGAAATGCCACGCCGCGGCCGGCACGGCGGGCGCGGTGATGGCGAAAGAGCCATGCATCATCTCGAGCGCGCGGACGCCAACAATGACGGCGCCATTTCGCGCGATGAGTTCCTGGCGCGGCCGCTCGAAATGTTTGGCCGTCTCGACGCCAATAGCGACGGTGTCATCTCGCAATCGGAACGGCCGCGGGCTTCCGAAAGACGCCACCGCCGCGGCGAGCGTGGCGGGCGCCATGATCGTCCCAATCCGGATGCGGACAACAACGGCTCGGTGTCGCGCGCCGAGTTCGCCGCGCATGGGGCGCAGATGTTCGACCGCCTTGACGCCAACGATGACGGCCGCGTGACGCGCGAGGAAGCGGACGCCGCCCGCCCGCGTCATCATGGCCGGGACTGAGAATAGGCGCCGCAGCGGCCGGGTTCCTGATTCTGGAACCCGGCCGCTCCGCATCGCGCGCTTGGTGAAATCCGGCGCGGCACATTACTCATTTCGACACATGATCGGCCCCGGGCGCGCGCTCGGGGTTTCCGCCGCGCCAACCGGTTAGTTATTTCCGTTGCTGGCGGCTACGAAGTTGCGACACTATTTACCGAGCTTTGGTGGTGTCGCCGCCAGACTCGGTGCGCTGCGGCGGAATGAGGAAGAAGTCCTTAATGCGTATCCTGATGGTTTCCCTGGCCGCCATGAGCGCCGCTTTAGGTACGGCGCGCGCGGACACGCTGGCCGAGGCCATGGTCTCGGCGCAGGAATCCAACCCAACGCTCGCAGCCCAACGCCAGCGGCTGCGCGCCACGCGCGAAGCGTTGCCGCAGGCCTTGTCGCAGGCGCTGCCGCAACTGTCCGTTGTCGGAACGGCAGGGCGCACCGATCGCGATTTCGAGGACCCGCTGATCCCAGATACCGGCGAAAGCGAAACCTGGGCGGCGCAGGCTAACGTCTCGCAACTCTTGTTCGGCTCGGGCCGGGTGTGGGCCTCGACACGCGCGGCGCGCGCGCAGATTGCCGGCGCAGTCGCCGACTACGAAGGCGCGCGCCAAACGCTGCTGCTCGATGTCGCCAGCGCCTACGCCAACGTGCGCCAGGCGCAAGCCGTCGTCGCCGCGCGCGAAACCAACGTCGCCAACCTGCAGCTTCTGCTTGAATACGCGCAGGCGCAGTTCGACGCCGGCGTCGTCACGCGAACCGACGTGGCGCAGTCGCAAGCGCGCTATGCGCAAGCGCGGACGCTGTTGGTGCAGGCGCAGGGGCAGATGGCGGCGGCGGTCGAAGCCTATCGCCGCCTGGTCGGGCGTCCGCCGTCCGATCTCGCCGCGCCGCCGGCGGCCATGGGCCTGCCGGCCTCGCTTGAATCCGCGCTTGCGACCGCCGTCGATAACAATCCCGCGCTGATCGCGGCGCAGGCCGATGCGCGCCTGGCCGACGCCAATGTCGATGTCGCCGCGGCGCAGGGCAGGGTGAACGTCACGCTCGAAGGCGGCTATGGAATCGGCGCCGATTTTGACGATGATCTCTCCGAAGCGTCGACCGATACGGTCGGCGTGCGCGTGGCGGTGCCGCTGTTGCAGGGCGGCGCCATTCGGTCGCGCACGCGCCAGCAGCGCGCGTTGCGCTCGGCCTCCAACCTCGATCTCGCGGCGGCGGAGCGCGTCGTGCAGGAGGGCGTCACCAACGCCTGGACCGGTCTCGCCAGCGCGCGCGCGGCCGTGAATTCGGCGCGCGAACAGGTTGAGGCGTCGGAGCTCGCGTATGAAGGCGTGCGTCTGGAGCAAGAAGCCGGTTCGCGCTCCACCGTCGAAGTGCTTGATCAAGAGGCCGATCTGCTCACCGCGCGCATCGCGCTGGCGCAGGCCGAACGCGATCTGGTCGTCGCCGAGCGGCGTTTGCTGGCGGCGGTCGGCACGCTCGACATTCCGCAAGGCGCGGGCGCGGTGATCGACAATAACGATCAGCTGCGCGGACGCTGAGTTAGGCGCGGCCGCGCCAGCCCGGCCCACGCACGAACCGGCCCGGCTTGGCGCTGGTGTGTTCGCCGTTGCGTAACACCGCCGCGCCGTTGACGACAACGTGGGCGACGCCGGTCGCATATTGGTGCGGGCGATCGTAAGTGGCGTGATCCTGGATGGCCGCCGGATCGAAGACGACAATATCGGCCATGGCGCCGCGGCGCAGCTGACCGCGGCCGCGCAGGCCAAGCTGTTGCGCCGGCAGCAAGGTGAGGCGGCGAATGGCTTCGCTCAGACCGATGACGCGCTCGTCGCGCACGTACTTCGCCAGGAAGCGCGCGAACGTGCCGTAGGCGCGCGGATGCGGATTGGAGCGCAGGAACACGCCTTCCGGCGCTTGGCTCGATTCATCGGAGCCGACCATGGTCCAGCCCCAGGCGATGTTGCGGCGGATATTCTCTTCGCTCATCAGAAAATAGGCGGCGTCGACGCGGCTGTCGTCTTCGATGATCAGATCGATGATCGCATCCTCGGGACTGACGCCGCGCTCTTGCGCGACTTGGGCCAGCGAGCGCCCGGTGAGCGGCTTCAGCCGTTCGTTCTTGAAGCCGATCAGCAGCACGTTCTCCGGCCCGCCGGCCGCATGGTACAAATTCTCCCAGCCCACCGCCGGCGCACGCATTTCTGCCAACACGCGGGCGCGAATCTCGGAATCGCGGAGTCTCGCGATCCAGGCGGCGCGTCCGCCTTGCTGCACCCAGAGCGGCATGGTGGCGTTGAGGCCGGTAGCGCCGGCTGTGTACGTGTAAATGTTGGCGCTGACATCGACGCCCGCCGCGCGCGCGGCGTTCATCTTGTCAATGCCGGCTTGAGACTTGTTCCAATTGGCGGCGCCGGCCGGTTTCATATGATACATCTGCACACGCGCGCCGCTGCGGCGGCCGATCTCGATCAATTCGTCGATCGCCTCCAGATAGCGGTCGGCCTCGCTGCGCATGTGGGAAATGTAGCCGCCGCCAAATTCGCGCGCCGCGGCGGTGAGTGCGACCAGTTCGTCGGTGTCGGCGAAATTGCCGGGCGCGTAGATCAGCGACGAGCCGACGCCGAGGGCGCCCTCGCGCATGGCCGCGCGCACCAGATTCTGCATGGCGTGGAGCTGTTCCGGCGTCGCGCGGCGATCGTCATAGCCGACCTCATGGGTGCGCACCGTCGTGGCGCCGATGAAGGAGGCCACATTGCAGGACACGCCGCTGGTCTCAAGAAACTGCAGATACTCGCCCAACGTCGTCCAGGGGATGTCGTAGCGGATGTCGCCTTGTTCGCTGATCTGGCGGGCGCGCATTTCGTCGTTGAGCGGCCCCATCGACCAGCCTTCGCCCATGACTTCGAGCGTGACGCCCTGGCGAATGTCGCTTTGCGAGCGGCCGTCGACCAGGAGGCTCTCGGTCGCCCAGCTCAGCATGTTGACGAAGCCAGGCGCAACCGCTTGGCCGGCGGCGTCGATCTCCTCGCGCGCGCTGGCGTTGCGCAGATCGCCGATGAAAGCGATGCGATCGCCGGTGACGCCTATGTCGGCTTGCCGCGAAGGCCCGCCGGCGCCGTCGAAAATTTCGCCGCGGCGGACGATGAGGTCGAAGCGCCCGCCGGAGGAGGCCGTCGCGCATGCGGAAAGCGCGGAGAGCGCAGCGCCGGCCAACAGCCGACGGCGGTTCAACGGATGCGTCATGCGCGTGTGCTCCTTGCGGCGCCTCTTGCCTGCGCGGCAGGATGCGTTATCGCTCAGGTCGGCCTGCGGGCATAGTTCAGAGGTAGAACGTCAGCTTCCCAAGCTGAATGTCGGGGGTTCGATTCCCCCTGCCCGCTCCAAGCTCACAAAACTGAAACAGCGTTAACGCTCGCCCACAAGCCGGTGCGACGAGTCACGTTGCGGGCAGGGCGGCGGGCGCCTATTTTGCGCGGGGGATTCTGGAGCCTGCGCCGCCGTGAGCGAGAAATCTGACATGCTGCGCTCGCTGCGCATCGAGCGCAGCGAGGGCGATTCCGAGGACGGGCAGGCGGGATTTGCGCCCTGGGTGGTCCCGGCGGCCGTCGGCGCCGTGGCGCTGGTCGTGGGCGGAACCGCAGGCTGGTTTCTTAAACCCGCGCCGCCGCCACCGCCGCCGCCTGTGGAAGCGTCGGCCTCGACCGGCCAGAGCGTGCGTGCTGGCGGGCTGGTGGCGTCCGGCTATGTGGTGGCGCGCCGGCAGGCGACAGTGGCCGCGGAAGTCACCGGCCGTTTGCTCGAAGTCCGCATCGAGGAAGGTCAGCGCGTGCGCCGCGGCGAAGTGCTGGCGATTCTGGAGCCGACCTTGGCGCGGGCCGATCTCGGCAGCGCGCTGGCGCGCGCCAACGCCGCGGAAGCGGATTTGGCCGAGGCCCAGCGCGTGCGCGATCGCACCCAGCAATTGGCGCAGCAGGGCTTCGCCAGCGACGCGGCGCTCACTGCTGCGCAGTCCCGCTACGAGTCCGCATTGGCGCAGCGCAACGCCGCGCGCAGCGATGCGCAGCGCGCTTCGGCGCAGCTTTCGCGCTATGAGATACGCGCGCCGTTCGCGGGCGTCGTCGTCAATAAGTCGGCGCAACCGGGCGAGATCATCTCGCCCATCTCCGCCGGCGGCGGCTTCACCCGCACGGGTATTTGCACGATCGTCGACATGTCGAGCCTCGAGATCGAGGTCGATGTCAGCGAGGCCTACATCGCGCGCGTGAGCGAAGGCCAGCGAGTCGAAGCGACGCTCGACGCTTATCCCGACACGGTGTTCCAGGCGCGCGTCATCGCCACCATCCCGGCGGCCGACCGCAGCCGCGCCACGGTGCGCGTGCGCATCGGCTTCGACCAGCTCGATCCGCGGATCTTGCCCGAAATGGCGATCAGCGTCCGTTTCCTGGACGACGCTGCCTAAGCAGCCTATACGGCCTCGCCGGAGACATTGATGACCGACCTTATCCGTTTGACCAACGTCGAGAAGAGCTACACGCGCGGCAAGGAGAAGATCGCGATCTTCGACAAGCTGAACATGCATTTCGAGCAGGGCGATTTCGTCGCCGTCATGGGCCCCTCGGGCTCCGGCAAGACGACTCTGCTCAATCTGCTGGGCGGCACCGACAAGGCCGACAAGGGCGAGATCGAGTTCGACGGCAAGCGCATCGACAATCTGAGCGAAGGCAAGTTGACGGCGTGGCGCGCCGCCAATGTCGGCTTCATCTTCCAATTCTATAACCTGATGCCGATGCTGACGGCGGCGCAGAATGTCGAACTGCCGCTGCTGCTGACCAAGCTCTCGCCGGCGAAGCGGCGCGACAATGTCGCGACCGCGCTGAAGATCGTAGGCCTCGAGGATCGCGCCAAGCACCGGCCGCGCGAAATGTCGGGCGGCCAGCAGCAGCGCGTGGCGATCGCGCGCGCCATCGTCTCCGATCCCAAGCTGTTGCTCTGCGACGAGCCGACCGGCGATCTAGACCGCTCGACCGCCGACGAAATTCTCTCGACGCTGCAATTGCTCAACCGTGAACTCGGCAAGACCATTGTCATGGTCACGCACGACGCCGAGGCCGCCAAGTTCGCTAAGCGCACGCTGCATCTCGACAAGGGCAAGTTCAACGAGCGGGAGCTTGCGGCATGAACGATCGCGCGCTGATCTGGAAGAATTTGTGGCGCAAGCCGGTGCGCACGATCCTGCTGACCGTCTCGATCTTCATTGCGTTTTTGATCTTCAGCCTGATGCTGAGCTTCAATCACGCGATTTCTAACTTCAATACGCTGCCGACGCGCATGGTGACGCTGTCGAAGATCAATTTCACCGAAAGCCTGCCGATCGCGCACTACGATCGGGTCGCGCGCACCGAGGGCGTGGCTGTGGCCACCCACATGAACTGGTTCGGCGGCTATTATCAGGAAATGCCGCGCGGGTTCCTGCCGGTGTTCGCGGTCGATCCGGAGACCTACTTCCAGGTCTATTCCGAAGATTTGCAGATTCCAGCGGCGCAGCGCGATGCGTTCTTCTCGGAGCGCACCGCCATGCTGGTCGCCGAGCCGGTGGCGGAGCGGTTCGGCTGGCGCGTCGGCCAGCGCATTCCGCTGAAGAGCAACATTTTCACCAATGCCACCACCGGAAATTCAACGTGGGAGTTTACCCTAGTCGGCACCATTCCGACGCCGCCCGGCTCGTCGCAGACCGGCAGCGTGCTCATCCACTACGATTATTTCAACGAGACCATCACCTTCGGCCGTGATCGTATTGGTTGGATTCCGTTCCTCACCACATCGGCGACGCTCAACGATCAGGTCAGCGACGCGATCGATCAGCGCTTTGCCAATTCCATGGACGAGACCTCGACGCAGGACGAGGCGACGTTCAACAAGGCCTTCGCCGCGCAATTGGGCAATATCGGCCTGGTGGTGACGCTCGTAGTCGGCGCCGCGTTCATCGCCATCCTGCTGATCGTGGGCACCACCATGGCTTTGGCCGTGCGCGAGCGCACGCGCGAGGTGGGCGTGATGAAGACGCTCGGCTTCTCGTCGGCGCGGGTGTTGCGCATGGTGCTGGGCGAGTCGCTGCTGCTGGCGCTCTTGGGCGCCTCGCTCGGCATGCTGGCGGCGTGGGGCCTGCTGAGCGCGCTCGCCAGCGCTGGCGGCGGGCAGGGGCCGCCGATCAATTTCGCGCCGATCGTGGTGCTGTGGGGCGCGCTCATCGCCTTGGCGCTGGGGCTCATCACCGGCTTTGCGCCGGCCTGGTCGGCCTATCGCATGAAAATCGTCGACGCCTTCGCGCGCCGCTAGGAACACAGAGCCATGGCCTCATTGCTGAACCAGATCGGCGCCGTCACCGCGCTCAACGTGCGCTCGATCCCACAGCGCGCCTGGATGTCGGCGGCGAGCGTCGTCGCGGTGGCGCTGACCATCGCGGTTCTATTGTTCTTCCTGGCGCTGGCGAACGGCTTGCGCGCGACGGTCGAAGGTTCGGGCTCCGACGACGTGGCGCTGATCATCCGCGAAGGCTCCAACGCCGAATTGAACAGCGTGGTGTCGCGCGAACAATTGTCTATCCTCTCGACGGGGCCGGGCGTGGCGCAGCGCGACGGCGCGCCGGTGGTGTCGGGAGAATTGCTGGTGATCGTCGACGGTCTGAAGCGCTCGACCGGGACCAACGCCAATATGCCCTTCCGCGGCATCGGGCCGGAAGGCGTTGCGCTGCGGCGCGGCGTGACTATCACCGAAGGCCGCATGTTCAATCCGGGCACCAACGAGATCGTGGTGGGCGCCGGCCTATTGCGCGAGTTCGCCGGCTTCGAATTCGGCCGAACCATCCGCATTCGCGGCGGCGAGTGGCAAGTGGTTGGCGTGTTTGAGGCGCCTGGGACCGTGTTCGAGTCGGAGTTGTGGGCTGATGTCGCTGTGACGCAGAGTTTGTTCGATCGGCCGAACACCTACCAGACCATGCGCGTGCAGCTCACCTCGCCCGCGGCGATGACGGCCTACAAGACGTGGGCCGAAAGCGATGCGCGCCTCGACGGTTTGGAAATTCTGAGCGAGCGGGAGTATTACGCGCGCCAGGCCTCGCAATCGACCAGCCAATTCGTGTTCATCGCCTGGATCCTCGGCGTGATGATGGCGATCGGCGCGCTCGCCGGCGCGCTCAACACCATGTATTCTTCGGTGCAGGCGCGCTCGACCGAGATCGCGACCTTGCGCATTATCGGCTTTTCCGGCTGGGCGGCGTTCTTCGGCACTATGATCGAGGCGTTGATCCTGTCGGCGCTGGGCGGGGCGCTGGGCATTCTGCTGGCGCTGGTCGCGTTCGCCGGACGCACGACTTCGACCTTGGGTTCCGGCTTCACCCAGCTCGTGTTCAAGTTCGAGTTGTCCGCAGGCTTGATCGTCGCGGCCATTGTGGTGGCGATCGTCGTCGGCCTGTTCGGCGGCTTCTTCCCCGGCATCCGCGCCGCGCGGCAGCGCCCGCAGCTCGAACTCGCGGCGCAGTAGATTTATGGGAGCCTTCAATGGCTGAGATCGTTCAGGCCGCGCTGCGCAAATTCACCGACGAAATGTGGAACGCCGAAGTGGTGCCCACGCTCACCACCTATATCGCCATTCCCAACAAGTCGCCGTCGTTCGAACCCGATTGGCAAAAGCTCGGCCACATGGAGAAAGCGGTCGAGCTCTTCGTCGGCTGGGCCGAGAAGCATTTACCGAAGCTGCCGGGCGCGACGCTTTCGGTGGAGCGCTTGCCGGGCCGCACGCCGCTGATCTTCATCGATGTGCCGGGGCAAGTCAGCGGCGACACCGTGCTGCTCTACGGCCACCTCGACAAGCAGCCGGAAATGACGGGCTGGAGCGAGGGCAAGGGACCGTGGATCCCTGTGCTCGAAGGCGACAAACTCTATGGCCGCGGCGGCGCCGATGACGGCTACGCGATGTTCGGCGCGCTGACGGCGCTGTTGGCGCTCAAGGCGCAAAACGTTCCGCACCGGCGCGCGGTGATCGTGATCGAGGCGAGCGAAGAGAGCGGCTCGCCGGATTTGCCTTTCTACATGGATGCGCTGCGCGATCGCATCGGCAAGGTGTCCCTGGTCGTGTGTCTCGATAGCGGCTGCGGCGATTACGAGCGGCTGTGGCTGACCACGTCGCTGCGCGGACTGGTCGGCGGCACGTTGCGTGTCGATGTGCTCGAAGAGGGCGTGCACTCGGGCGATGCCTCCGGCGTGGTGCCATCGAGCTTCCGCATCCTGGGCCAATTGCTGACGCGGCTCGAAAACGTGGAGACAGGCGAGGTCATCGTCGACGAGCTGCGTGCGCCCATTCCGGCCGAGCGCCAAGCCCAAGCCAAGGTCGCGGCGGAGGCGCTGGGCGATGAAGTGTTCAAGAAGTTTCCGTTCGTGAAGGGCATGAAGCCGGCGGGCAGCGATCGCGCCGAATTGGTGCTGAACCGCACCTGGCGGCCGGCGCTCTCGGTCACCGGGCTTGCCGGCGCGCCGGAGCCTGGCAAGGCCGGCAATGTGCTGCGCCCCTTCACCGAGGCCAAATTGTCGATGCGGTTGCCGCCGACGCTCGATGCGGTGAAGGCCTCCAAGCGGATGAAAGAAATCCTCGAGGCCGACCCGCCCTATGGCGCGCGGGTGTCGTTTCACTACGAGGAGCCAGGCTCGGGCTGGAATGCGCCGAAGACGGCGCCGTGGCTGGAGGCGGCGCTGGAGGATGCGTCGCACGCCGCTTGGGGCAAACCGATGGCGATGATGGGCGAGGGCGGCTCGATCCCGTTCATGGGCATGCTCGGGGCCAAATTTCCGGAGGCGCAGTTCGTCGTCACCGGCGTGCTCGGCCCGCACTCGAACGCGCACGGGCCGAACGAGTTCCTTCACATCCCGACCGGCAAGCGGGTGACGGAAACGGTCGCGCGCGTTTTGGCGGCGCAGGCTCGGGCCTAACCCGCCGCGCGCTGCGTTGATGCGGCTGCTTCGGCCGTAACTTGCGGCCGCGCGCGCGCATAGCGCATCACGGTCGCCGCCAGCATGTCGCGATCGGCCGGTTTGACGATGTGCTGAGCCGCGCCAAGCGCCATGGCTTGCGCGCGATCTTCGTTCACCGAGAGCACGATCACAGGGATGTCCTGCGTCTTCGGATCGTTTTTCAGGCTCTGCAGCACCCGCCAGCCGGAGCGGTCCGGGAGGAAGATGTCGAGCAGCACCAGGGCCGGCGCTCTGGTGCGCGCCATGGCCAGGCCGGCCTCGCCGCCGCCGACGCCAAGCACGGAGAAGCCGGCCCGGGTGAGCGCGCGCGCGGCGAGTTCGCGCGCATCCGGTTCGTCTTCGATCACGATCACCAGCGGCGCGTCCGCCGGTCCGCGCAAGTCGTCGACTCGCGCCGCGGCGCCCAGCGCCAAAGACGCGTCGGCAAAATCGGCCGGGACGTGCAGCGTGAAGGTCGCGCCTTGGCCGAGCGTGCTTTTCACCAACACGTCGCCGCCCAGCAATTGCGCCAACCGGCGAGTGATGGTGAGCCCAAGTCCGGTGCCGCCATATTTCTGCGTGATGCTGGGGTCGGCTTGCACGAACGGTTGGAACAGCCGCGAGAGCTGTTCGCTCGACATGCCGATGCCGGTATCGCGCACGGTGACGAAGAGTTGAGCGACGCCATGGTGCGCACGGCGGTCGAGCTCGATTTCGATGACGCCGTTCTTGGTGAATTTGGCGGCGTTCGAGAGCAGATTGAGCACGCACTGCCGCAGTTTCAATACGTCAGAATTGGCGAGCGCGCCGTCCGATGCGGCGTGCAAACGCACTTCGTTGCCGTTTTGGGCGGCTGCGGGGCGGATGGTTTCGGCGAGTTCGGCGAGCACGGCGGCCGGATCGAAGGGCGCTGCGACAGCTTCCATTCGGCCGGCTTCGATCTTGGAGAGATCGAGAATCTCGCCGATCAAGGAAAGCAGGTGTTTGGCGCTTGTGAGGATGCGGTCGAGGTCCTTGACGGTTGCCGAGTCGCCAGTGTCCTCGGCGTCCTCCTGCAGCATCTCCGCGTAGCCGATGATGGCGTTTAGCGGCGTGCGCAGTTCGTGGCTCATATTGGCCAGGAATTGCGACTTGGCGAGATTGGCGCTGTCGGCCTCGTGACGCGCGTGCGCCAGATCGGCGACGCCGCGGGCGATGGCGGCGTTGTGCTCCGCCAGCGCGCGCACGATCTCCGGCAATGTGTACGCGGGCGCCGGCTCAGGCGTGGGCGCGCCGAGTTCGTTGTTCAGCGCCCGCAGCGTTTCAGCGCTGGTCGCCAATGCAGTGGCGGCCTCCTGCACAGGCGCGGCGTCGATGGCGGCCGCTTCCGCCGGCCGCGTCACGCACGTCAGCCGTTGCGGCGTGCCGTCCGGCGCCGTACGCACGAACCCTTGGTGGCGCACGCGAATGTGCGCGCCGTTCGGCTGCTTGACGTCGTGGGTCAATGAAATGCGCCGCACCGCCCCGCGCTCGGGCGAGAAGGTCGCCTGCACCAGCGCGCGGTCGGCGCTCGGGGCAAAGCAGGCGCGTTCGGTAATGTCGGCATAGCTCACGTGCCGACCGAGCAGCGCGGCCAGGCGCGGCGCGCCGACAAGACGCTTCCGCGTGAAATCGATCTCCCACGCGGCGGAGGCGGCGTCGCCGAAGCTCATGTTGAGCTGGCGCACCCACTCTGCGTCCTGCATGCGGGCGTGCGCCGCGCGATGCATGTGATGCAAGGCGGTTGCGAACATGTAGGCGCCGATCGCCGCGCCCGCGGTCGCCGCGAACAACGCATCTGCGCCGGCGCTCTCGATCAGCATCATGAGCCCGAGCGCCGCGTAAGGCGAACACGCCGCCAGAGCGTGCAAGCGGCCGTTCTTGGCGTTGAGCGCGGTATCGACCGCAAACGTCAGCAGAAGCGCGATCGCGAGCGCGGGACCCAGGGCGCTCTGCGAGTACCAGGCGATGGCGGCGGCGGCCGCGAGACTCGCCGAAGCAACGATGTCAAGCGCCAACATTGCGGCGCGTGATTGGGCCGGCGATAGCGGTTCGGCGCGCGCGATCAGCGCGGTGCGCGTCGTCTCAACGAGAAGCGCCAGTCCAAACCATATGGCGGCGATGGCCAGGCCTGCGGCGGCGGCGCACGTAAGCGCCGTCAGCCCAAGAAGATAATAGCGCGCACGTGGGCTTGCGAAGACTTCAGCAGCAGCGCGTTCGATCGCCGCATGGTTGATGAAGTGTTGCACCGCGCGCCCCGATGGCTAATTTCCGGCTAACGCTAGCGCAGCTCTGTAAAGCAAGCGTTCGCATCGCGGCGATTTTGTGCTGTTTTGAAACTAAGATTGACGCGCGCGCGTGAGAGTATGAAGGAAAGCTTGCAGAAATGGCGCAGATTTAGGTCATGGATTTTCGATCCGACAACACTGCGCCGGCGGCGCCCGAAATTGTCGCTGCGTTAAGCGCCGTAAACTCTGGCGCGGCGTCGGCGTACGGCGAAGACGATTGGTCGAAGCGCCTCGATGGGGCGTTCGGCGCTTTGTTCGAGCGTGAGGTGCGGGTTTTCACCGTGGCGAGCGGCACCGCCGCCAATGCGATCGCGTTGGCAAGCCTGGTTCCGCCCTGGGGCGCGGTGCTCTGCCATCGCGAGGCGCACATCGAATGCGATGAGTGCGGCGCAGCGGAATTTTTTTCCGGCGGCGCCAAGCTGGTCTTGCTGGCGGGCGACGCGGCGAAGATCACGCCGGCGGCGCTGGAAGAGGGCGTCGCCCGCAATGCCCGCGGCATTCATTCGGTGCAGCCCGCCGCGGTGTCGGTCTCGCAGACCAGCGAGCGCGGCGCGGTCTACCGGCCGGAGGAGTTGACGGCGCTCGGCGCCGTGGCCAAGCGTGCAGGCTTGCGGTTGCACATGGATGGCGCGCGTTTCGCCAATGCGGTGGCGGCGTTGGGTTGCGCGCCCGGCGACATCACCTGGCGCGCCGGCGTCGATCTCCTGTCCTTCGGCGCCACGAAGAACGGCGCACTGGCGGCGGAAGCGATTGTGTGTTTTGACCTAAACCTGGCCGAGGAAGTCGCGCGGCGGCGCAAGCGCAGCGGGCACCTTTTCTCTAAGGGGCGCTATGTCGCCGCGCAATTGTTGGCCTACATCGAGGGTGGGCTTTGGCTAAAGCTCGCGGCGCGCGCCAATGGCCTGGCGCGCAGGCTCGGCGAGGCGGCGGGCGATTGGCTCTCGGTTCCGGTTGAGAGCAATCAGGTGTTCGTCAGACCGGGCGCTGCGAAACTGGCGAAGCTGCGGCAGGCAGGCGCGCTCTTCTACGATTGGGGAGATGCCGAGTCTGGTGAAGCGCGCTTGGTGGTGTCGTGGAGTCAACCGGAGGCCGAAGTCGACGCGATGTGTCGTTTGCTCGCGGCTTAACGCGGCGTCGCGCCACGCGCAGAGACGCCGTGGGTGGTCTTTGACCAATGATGCGGGCTGAAGATGAGCTCCCAGATCGCCCGCACTGCTGCCAACGTCGACAACGGCCAATAGGCCGGCATCGTCAGCGCCGCTCGCGCGTGGCTGAGATCGCCGGAGAGCGCCGAAGCGCTCAGCGCCGCAAACACCGCGACGCAATAGCCGCTCAGCGCCAACACGAAGTCAGCCGGTGTGAGGAGATCGTAGGGTGAGAGCGCCGCCGTCAGCACGATGAAGGCGAGCGGGCCGTGCGCGAACGCCGCCACAAGTCCGGCGCCGAGCGTCAGCTGCATGGAGCAGAAGCCCCAGAAGCCCAGCTCGCGCACGAGCCGTATCGGATCGCGCATCAGCACCAGCCACGTCTGCAGGTGGCCCTTGATCCAGCGCGAGCGTTGGCTGAGCCAGGCCCGCAGCGTCACCGGCGCTTCCTCCGAAGTCGGCGGCGCAATGACGCCCGCCCGATAACCATCGCGCGCCAGCCGATAGCCGAGGTCGGCATCCTCGGTCACGTTATGACTATCCCAACCGCCGCTGGCGCGCAGCGTAGACGTGCGGAAATGATTGCTGCTGCCGCCAAGAGGTAGAGGCAGAGCCAGACGCGCCAGCAGCGGCAACATCTCACGAAATTGGATGGCGTATTCCGCAGCAAACTGGCGGGCGATCCAGCTGGCGTCGGCGTTATCGATGTGCAGCGGCGCCTGCACGCAAGCCAGTTTCTCGCCGCCGTCCTCGAATGCGGCCAGCGCGGCGCGCAATTGCAGTGGGTGTGGCCGATCTTCGGCGTCGTAGACGGCGACGAATTCTCCGCGCGCCCGCGCCAGGCCGATGTTCAGCGCTTTCGGTTTGGTCCGGGGCGCGCTCGGCGGAATGGCGATGACTTCGATGTGCGCCAATCCGGAAGCGGCAGCCAAGGCGGCGGCGAGTGTCTCGGCGTCGTCAGCTTCGACCAGCAATTTAATGTCGAGACTGGATCGCGGGTAGTCCAGTTTGTCCAGCGCCCCCACCAGATCGGCGACGACGCTGGCCTCGCGATAGAGGGGGCAGAGCACGGTGTAGGTGGGAAACGCCGAGGGGTTGGCCAGGCGCGACAGGATCGGCGTCAGATTGGCGGCCGCCGCGAGCCGCCAAAACACGACGACTGAGAACAGGACAAAAGCGGCGACGTGCAGCGCGCGCAGCGTGATGTCCGCATCGGTGCGATAGGCCCAGACGAGCGCGGCGATGACAATGCCTGCGAAAACAATCTGAGTGACATAGAGGACGCGCCGGGCGGATCGCGCCGGGCAGCGGCGGTGAAAGCCGAGGCGAGCGGCTTCAAGCTCTGCGCCGCTGACCGCGATCGCCCTTTCAAGCTGCCCATCCAAACCCATCGTATCCACCGCCGGTACGAAAGGTACAAACACTAGCGGCGCACGAAAGACAAGGAGGCGGAGGCGCGCCGGCTGGGGCGATCGGAGACTAGGGACGCCGCGACCCCCGATCAGAGTCCGAATTTGGCGTGCCAGGGCGACGCGAATGGCCTAGACGGGCGTATCGGAGACGCCAATGACGCCAGACGAACTGCGGACGCTGCTGAATGAGGTGACGGAGCGGGCGGTGGCCTATCGCGCCGGGCGGCGCGAGGCCGCGCATGCGCCGGCGCGCGC
>LWDN01000024.1 GCA_002083515.1 Proteobacteria bacterium HN_bin10 | reverse complement strand
GAACGCTACGAAGTCCGCCACCTCACCGTCGTGTTTCTCGACGAGCAGAGCCTCCAGGCCCGGTACACCGCCATCTCCGGCAAGCCGGCCGTCTCTCTCTCCGGCTATCCGCCCATTCAAAGCCTCACCACCGTCCGCGGATTCTACGACTTCACGACCAAGACGCTGTACTGCTCTAAGATGGACTTCACCGTCTGCGGCCACGAACTTCACCATGCGGTGCTGGGCCGGTTTCACGAGGAGTGAGGGGGCGGGGGCGATCGCCACCAGCGTTCGGCAATCAGCTCCAGCTGAAGGCCGTCAGAGAATCGGAACCGATGAAAAAGGCCCGGGTCCGTTGAAGGACCCGGGCCTTGCCTACCACCGCCGCGCGTCGCGAACGCGCGTGAGCCGCTATTCCACCAGCTTGAGCGTGCGTCCATCCACCTTGGTGTTGGCGATCAGGTAGTCCAGGCTCTTGTTGAGCGCATCATTGATGATGTCCTGGGCATCCTCCAGGTCGAACCAGACCTCGGTGTCCTCCGCGTTGCCGAACACGCTGAGGTTGACCGCGCTGCCATCCGACGCGTTCTTCGCTTGAATGCTCAACTTTGACTTGGCGGTCAAGTCCGTGCCCATGAACCGGCTCTTGGCGTGGACGCCGAGATCCTGAATGCGCCCCGTGATCGCGACATCCGCGGACGCCCCCGCGCCTCGAACCACTCGCCACCCGCGGGCCGAGAGATAGTCGGCCACCACCTTGGCGACGGCATCGGCGGAATTGCCCCCGGGCACTTGAAAGAAGGTCTCGCCGCCCCCGATGTGCGTCCGTTTACCCAATCGCTTCTGCTCCGACCGAAGATCCTCGAACGCGCCGACCGCGACGGTCAGCCCCTCCGCCCCCTTCACCTTCGGCAATTCTTTGTCCGGCGCCGCATGGAGATTCAGATTGATCATCTCGCCTTTTCCCTGGCATCCGGAGAGACAGAGCACCGCCGCCAGCATGAGCCACGCCCGTTGAATTCTCACAAGTCCCTCCTGGTTTCGCGCTTCGTCCCGTTCAACAATCTCGACTATCTCGCGTGAATGGACCGAGCCACATGCCCCTGCGCCGTCTTGGTAAAGCTGATGATCACGCGTTCCCCGACCTTCAGATCGCCCAACCCGACTTTCTTCGCCCCGCGACTGATGTCGACCGATGGGCCCACCGTCGCCCCCACGGTAAAACTATCATCCTTGCCGACCTTGGACTCCACCACGATCACCGGGGGACTCGCGGCTTGGTTGATCGCGACGACCCTCCCCTGAAACGTCCTCACCTCTTCGGCCATAGGGACGGCCGGGAAGCCGCACAGCAGACAGACGGCCATGGCGCCCAGCCAGCGAGTCAGAGGCCGTCCCCCCTCACGCCATTGAACAGCCATAGGTCCCTCCCTCCGGGAAGATTCGTCCTTATATATCAGGTTGACGCGGGAAATTCATCTGATCGGCGGCCTTCACCGGAAGGGCGGTCGGCGCAACAGAGAACCAGCCAAATCCGTAGATTTCTTGACAACCCCCAGGCATCCCGCTACGATTCCCGTTGCCGGCGTCAAAGGCCGGTTTTTTTTTAGCGTCATCCTTCAACCACTGGGAAGGACGAACACACCCCATGCCCATTCGAATCGGAATCAACGGCTTCGGACGGATCGGACGAAACGTGCTGCGGGCCTCGCTGCAAGACCCGGATCTCCAGTTTGTCGCCATCAACGACCTCACCGACGCCAAGACCCTAGCCTATCTCCTGAAGTACGACTCGGTGCACGGCACCTTGCGGACCAGCGTGGAAGCCAAAGACAGCGAAATCCTCGTCGGCGGCAAGCCGATCAAGGTGCTGGCCGTGAAGGATCCGAAGGAATTGCCCTGGAAGGAGCTGAACGTCGACGTGGTCATCGAATCGACCGGCCGGTTTACGGACCGCGAGGGGGCCGGCAAGCACCTCTCCGCCGGCGCCAAGCGCGTCATCATCTCGGCCCCGGCCAAAGACCCGGATGTCACCCTGGTCCTGGGAGTCAATGAACAGGCCTACGATCCCAAGGCCCACCATATCGTCTCGAACGCCTCCTGCACGACCAACTGCCTGGCGCCGGTGGCCAAAGTACTCTTGGAATCCGTCGGCATCAAGCACGGCGTCATGACGACCATCCACTCCTACACGAACGACCAGCAGCTCCTGGACCTCCCGCACAAGGACCTGCGCCGGGCGCGCGCGGCGGGCATGTCGATGATACCGACCAGCACCGGCGCCGCCAAGGCGCTGCACCTGGTCCTGCCGCAATTGAAAGGGAAGCTGGACGGATTGGCGATTCGCGTCCCCACCCCGAACGTGTCTCTTGTTGACCTCTCAGTCGAGACCGAAAAGGACTGCGACGTCGCCTCGGTCAACGCCGCGTTCCGCAAGGCCGCCGACGGCCCCTTAAAGGGGATTCTCCAATATTCGGAAGACCCCATCGTCTCCATCGACCAGAAGGGCGACGCCCATTCGGCTACCGTGGACGCCCCGCTCACGAACGTGGTCGACAAGCGCATGGTGAAAGTCACCGCCTGGTACGACAACGAGTGGGGCTACTCCTGCCGCGTGCGGGATTTGATCAAGTTCCTCTCGGCCAAAGGCTGACGCCCCGCCTCGCGGCCGCTTACGGATCGCCTCGAGCCTATGGAATTTCATAAACGCACGATCGAGGACGTCGACCTTCGCGGCAAGCGCGTGATCATCCGGGTGGATTTCAA
>LWDN01000023.1 GCA_002083515.1 Proteobacteria bacterium HN_bin10 | reverse complement strand
ACCGTCTCGGCGACGCCCTCGGCCATGGCGACAGCCTTGAGACCGAGCACGGCCGCGACGGTCACCATCGCGGCCGGCATCAGCCGCACCGATACGGTTTTGCGTTGCTTAGGCGACAGGTTCTTGCTCATCACATCCGCCCGCGAATGCTCGCATCGGCCGCCGTGCGCACTCGCCCGGCGCCCAGTCCAAGCCTTTCGGCGGTCGCACGCGCATCGTTGATGCGCGCCTGCAGATCGCGGCCGGCGTCCTGCGCCGTGGCGCGCATGGCGCGCACCGCCGCTTCGGCCTGCGCCGTCGCCTGCGCCAGTTCGGCCGCCGCCCGCAGCGCGCTATCTTGACCCGAACGAAGCGCCGTCAGCTTCTGGTCGAGCCGCCAGAAGAAGAAGAGGCAGGCCGCCAGCATGAGCGCCAGCACGATTTCGATCGCCAGTGTGATGGGGCTCATTTGCCGCCTCCGAGTTTCATGACCGCACGCTGGGTTGCGGGGTTGATCGATTTCTCCACGCGCACCGCCAGGCTCTGACCCATGCGCCCGACACGGCCGCGGCTGAGTTCGACGGCGCCGCATTTCAACATCACCGGCGCTTCAGGCGCGGCCTCGAGCATCAGGGTGTCGCCGACCTTCAGATCCAGAAGCTTGCGCAAAGGCTCTTTGTGCTCGTCGAGCACGGCGCGCACCTCCAGCTGCGTGTTCCAAAGCTCGCTGGCGAGGTGGCCTTCCCAGATATTGTCGCGGCCGAACTTCTCGCCCATGAATTGCTGCAGCAGCATTTTCCGGATCGGCTCGAGCGTCGCATAAGGCAGCAGCAACTCGAGCTTGCCGCCGCGGTCTTCCATGTCGATGCGCATCTTGACCAGGATGGCGGCGTTGGGCGCACGGGCGATGGCGGCGAAACGCGGATTGGTTTCGATGCGGTCGAGCGTGAAATCCACTTCCGTCAGGGGCGCAAAGGCCTGGCGCGCATCGTTGAGCACCACTTCAATCATGCGCGTCACCAGAGTGCGCTCGATGGTGGTGTAGGGCCGGCCTTCGACGCGCGTCGCGGCGGCGGTGCGGCGGCCGCCAAGCAACACGTCGACGATCGAGTAGATCAACGACGAGTCGACCGTCACCAGGCCGAAATTGTCCAATTGCTCAGCTCTGAATACGGCGATCATGGCCGGCAGCGGGATCGCGTTCAGATAATCGCCGAACCGAACCGACGTGATCTGATCGAGACCGACTTCAACATTGTCCGAGGTGAAATTGCGCAGGCTTGTCGTCATCAACCGCACCAAACGATCGAAGACGATTTCGAGCATCGGCAGGCGCTCGTAGGAAATCAGCGCCGAATTGATGATCGCGCGAACGCCGGTGCGGGCCACGCCATTGTCGTTGTCGTCGAGACTGAAGCCCAACAGGCTGTCAATCTCGTCCTGATTCAGGATGCGCTCGCCGCCGGCCGGCGCGTTTTCGTTGTCGGCGCCGGTCTGCCATTCCTTGTCTTCAGCCTGGGCGGCTTCGGCGCTCATCGCTACTGCACCAGCATTTCTTCGATCAGCACGGCGTTGATCTGCAGCGGCGCAATCACGAGATTGACCCGCCGCAGCAGCTCAAGACGCAACCGATAGGCGCCGGCCGAGCCGGCAAGGTCGTCGGTGCGCATCTCGCGCAGGAAGCCGTTGAACTGGTCGGTGACGCGCGGAATGTGTTCGCCAAGGGCGGTGACGGTGGCGTCGTCGGGCGCTTCGAGGGTGAGCTTCAATTTCAGATAAGCCGGCCGGCCGTCCGGGCCGGTGATGTTCACCAGCATCTCAGGCAACGTGACGAACACCACGTCGTCGCCATGCATGATGGTGGTGCCCGCTGGCCCAGGCACGGCCTCGCCGGCGCCCTCGGCTTCGCCGTGGCCGCCCTTGGCCTTGCCGTGGCCGGCCTCGGCCTCGGCGTGCTGCTCGCCGCCGCCGCCGCTGAACAACAGCAGGTAGGCCGCCGCGCCGCCGCCGCCCAAGACGAGCACCGCCGGCAAGACGATGAACAGGATGAGCTTCTTGCCGGACATCTTCTTCTTGGCCGGCGCTTCGCCTTCTGCGCCTTCGCCGCCCTCGCCTTCAGCCGGCGGCGACGCGCCTTCGGCCTCGGCGTCAGCCTCCGGCGCGCCGTCCTTCTTCTTTTTCTTGCCTTTGCCGAACATGCGTGAATCGCTCGCGCGTTAACCCGCACCCTTGGTGGCCTGACGTGGTTAAGAAGTGGTGGAGGATCGGCAAAACTTGCCGCCCGCCCGGCAGTTTCGCACCGCCCGTTCACCATCTTGGCGCGGCGGCGGCCAGCAAAATCAAGGCGCTCCGCTTTGGCCCGGGCCTTGCATGGTTAACGGGAATGGATAACGCGCTCATGCTCGGCCTGCAGACGCAACGCGTCTTGCAACGGCGTATGGACGTCACCGCCAACAATCTCGCCAACGTCGCCACCTCCGGCTTCAAGGCCGACGAATTGCTGTTCGGAGAGGTGACGAACACCGGCGCCTCGGCCGAAGAAGCGCCATCGGATATCGTGTTCGTGCGCGACATCGGCATTCTTCACCGCATGGAGCAAGGCCCGATCGCGATGACGGGCAATCCGCTCGATGTCGCTCTCGAAGGCGACGGCTTCATCATGGTCGAAGGCCCGAACGGGCCGCTTTATACGCGCGATGGCGCGTTTACGCTTACGGGGGAAGGACGGCTGGTCACCAGCGAAGGCCGCGCCGTTCTTAGCTCCGGGGGGGCGCCGATCGTGCTCGATCCGCAAGGCGATACGCCTTCGATCGGGCGCGACGGCGCAATACGTGTGGCCGGTGTCGAAGCCGGTCGCATCGGCGTGGCGTCGTTCGCCGCGCCAGGCGCGCTCTCAAAGGTCGGGGACAACCTTTGGGACGCGCAAAATCAAGCGCCGGGCGAGTTCGAAGGAGTGGTGCTGCAAGGCGCGCTCGAAGGGTCGAACGTTCGTCCGGTGGTCGAGCTGACCAGGCTCATTTCCATTTCGCGTGCGTATCAGTCCGCCGCCAAAATAGTTTCGCAGGCGGACGAGTTACGCAAGAGCGCGATCCAACAACTCGGAAACTAGGATAGTCCCCAATGCGCGCGCTTTCGATCGCAGCCAGCGGCATGCAAGCCCAGCAGCTCAACGTCGACGTCATTTCGCACAACATCGCGAACATGAATACGACGAGCTACAAGCGCCAGCGCGCCGAGTTCCAGGACATGCTCTACCAGAACATGGAGCGCCCCGGCGCGACCTCAGCCGCGTCCGGCGCGATCCTGCCGCTCGGCATCCAGATCGGCGTCGGCGTGCGGGCCGATGCGGTCGGGCGCAACACCGAACAAGGCGGCATCGCCGCCACGGGCAATCCCTACGACATCGCCATAAACGGCCGCGGTTTCTTCCAGGTCACCCTGCCCTCGGGCCAGACCGCCTACACCCGCGCCGGCAATCTCGCGGTCAACGCCGACGGCCAGATCGTCACCGCCGACGGTTACGCGATCGAACCCGCGATCACGGTGCCGCAGGAAGCCACCGCCATTCAGATCACGCGCGACGGCGTCGTCGAAGTGACGCTGGCGGCGCAAACCGATCCCCAGCAGATCGGCCAGTTGGAAATCGCCAGCTTCATCAATCCGGCCGGCTTGGAAGCGATCGGCGACAATCTCTATCTGGAAACGCCCGCCTCCGGCACCGCAAACACCGCCACGCCCGGCTCACCGGGCCTGGGCACGCTGATGCAAGGCTATCTCGAGCTCTCCAACGTCAATGCGGTGGAGGAAATCTCGGCGCTGATCGTGGCGCAGCGCGCTTACGAGATGAATGCGCGCGTCATCACCGCCGCCGACGAAATGCTGCAATCGACCACGCAATTGCGCTGAGGGGAGATAGATCGTGCTCCACCGTCTTTGCCTCGCAGTCTGCCTCTACTTTCTCGTCGCCGCGGGCGTCTCGCACGCGCAGACCGTCACCCTGCGCCCCCGCATCGAAGCCGGCGGCCCCGCCATCACCATGGGCGATGTGTTCGTTGGCGCGCCGGCTGAGGTTGCCGGGCGCGCGCTGGCGCCTTCGCCGCCGCCGGGACAAGTCGCGTCGCTGTCGATGCCGGTGCTGAGTGCAGCGGCTTCGGCTGCTGGCTTGGATTTCACCGCGCCGGCTGGCGTGAACGCCGTGCAGATCGTGCGCCCGGGCGGCGCGCGCGCCACGCTGCCGGCGACAGCTGGCGGACGCGTCATGGCCGACGCCGCCATTCGCCGCGGCGAGACCGTCAACCTTGTCTATCAGATGCCCGGCATGTCGCTGTCGATGCGCGCCCGCGCGCTGGAAGACGGCGCCGTCGGCCAAGGCATCCGCCTGCTCAACACTGCTTCCAACCGCACCATTGACGCTGTCGTCACCGGTCCGGGGTCCGCCAGAGCCAATCCATGATCAAAGACACGCTGCTCCGTTCTCTCGCCCTCGCCGCGCTCGCCGCCGGCGCGACAGGCTGTGCGAGCATCGACACCGCCGAACTCTCGCGTGATGCGCTGGCGGCGCCGGGCGTCGCCTACGATGCGGCGCGCCGATCGTTGGCGCCGCCGCAGTTGCATCCGGTCGGCACGCCCGAAGCGCTCACCGGCGGCGCTCAACAGACCATGCCGCAACCGCAACCGGCGGCGTATGAGAGCGGCGCGCCGATGTCGCTCTGGCGCACCGGCTCGCGCAGCTTCTTCAACGATCAGCGCGCTTCGCGCATCGGCGACATCATCACCGTCGACATCGAGATCGACGACCGCGCCGAATTGTCCAACTCCTCCAATCGCCAGCGCACAGCGTCGACGTCGGCCGGAGTCGGCAATTTCTTCGGACTGGAACAGACGGTCGGGCAGTTGTTCAACAACGCCTTCGATCCCGAAAACATGATCTCCGCCAATTCGGACTCCGACCATAGCGGCACGGGCGCCATCAATCGCGAAGAGAAGATCGAATTGACCGTCGCCGCCGTCATCGTCGACCGGTTGCCGAACGGCAATCTGGTGCTGGCCGGCCGCCAGGAGGTGCGCATCAACGGCGAGCTGCGCGAACTCACCGTCAGCGGCATCATCCGCCCCGAGGACGTCACGGCCGGCAATCGGGTCAATCACACCCAGATCGCCGAAGCCCGCATTTCCTATGGCGGGCGCGGCTCGATCAGCGCCGTGCAGCGGCCGAACTGGGGCCAGCGCCTCGGCGACGCCATCACGCCGTGGTGACCGAGCAGCCCTTCCTCGCCTACCCGCCGCGGCGGCGTTGCATGTAGCGGAAGAAGTCGCTGTCGGGCGGCACCACGATCGGCGTGCCCTGCTGGATCGAAGCCTCATACGCCCGCATCGAGCGATAGAACGCGGCGAACTCGGGGTCGCGTCCGTAGGCGCGCGCGAAGATGCGGGCGCGCTCGGCCTCGCCCTCGCCGCGCAGCCGCTCCGATTGTTCGCGCGCCTGAGCGCGAATGATGGTGGCGTTGCGCTCGCCCTCGGCGCGGATGCGTCCTGCGACCTGCGACCGCTCCGAGCGCATCCGCTCGTAAACGCGCGCCTCGTTGTCTTCAGGATAATCGGCCTGCCGAATGCGCACGTCGACCACGCGCAGGCCAAGCTCGGTGGCGGCGGCCGCGTTCAAATCGTCCTCGATCCTCTGCATGAGTTCGGCCCGGCGCCCTGAGATAATGTCGTTGGATGTGGCGCCGCCGAGCGCACGGCGCATGGCCGCTTCAGCGTTGCGCTCCAGCTGCGAGGCGCCCTGCGCTTCCGTGCGCGCGCGCTGATAGAAGCGGCGCGGATCGGCGATGCGCCAGCGAACCACGGCATCGACGATCAGGCGCTCCTGATCCGACGGCACCACCGCCTGGCCCTCGATGGTCAGGCCGATGTTGCGTTTATCGTAGATGATGACGGTGTCGATGAACGGCGCCTTGAAGTGAAGGCCGGGCTCGTTGGCGCCGGTTTCGTTGATGGCCGCGGTGATGGCGTTGAAGCGAAGCACGATCGCCTGGCGATCCTGACGCACGATGAACACCGAGTTCAGCAGCACCACCAGCGCCAAGACCGCGGCGCCCAGCAGGAAGGGAAGGTTGCGGGTCATTGGCGCGCTCCCTGTTCAGGTTGGGCGGCCGGGCGGCGCACCATGCTGTCGAGCGGCAGATACGGCACCGCGCCCCCGCGTTGATCGAGGATGATGAGATTGCCCGTGCGGTACACACGCTCCATGGTTTCAAGATAGAGCCGGTCGCGCGTCACCTGCGGCGCCTGCCGGTACTCGTTATACACGGAGACGAAACGCTCGGCTTCACCGGTGGCTTCACGCACCACCTGCTCTTTGTAGGCTTCGGCCGCGTTGACGATTTGCGCGGTCTCGCGGTTGGCGTTGTTGACCGCCGCTTCCGCCTCGTTGCCCGCGTCGACGACGTCGTTGAACGCAGCGATAACCGCCGGCGGCGCCGAAGCATCGAGCAGTTCGACCCGAAGCACGCCGACGCCGGCCTCGTAGCTGTCCAAAACTTGTTGCGCGAGCTGCGTCACCGCCTGTTCGACGATCGGACGCTCGGTGGTGATAATCGGCTCGAGCTGACTGCGGCCGATGATTTCGCGCATGGCGCTCTCGGCGACTTGGCGCACCGCGCCTTGATTGTCGCCTTCGCTGACCGGATTGCGAAGATTGAAGACGAAGTTCTCGACGTCGGAGACGTTGTAATAGATGCGGAAATGGATCTGCACGATGTTGCGGTCGCCGGTGATCATCAGGCTCTCGTCGGCGACATCGACGCATTGCTCGCCGCGCGTGACGCAACCGATCTCCTCGGTCCGCTGACTGGTGACGTCGACGACCTGACGCGCTTCGATCGGCGCCGGGATGTTCCAATGGATGCCGGGGCCGGTGGTGCGATCATAGGCGCCGAGGCGGGTGATCACCGCCTGCTGGGTTTCGTTCACCGTGTAGACGCCGCTCAGCAGCCAGCCGGCGGCGAGCACGCCGCCGATCGCGCGCCAGGAAATGCCGCGGCCGCCGCCCGGTCCACGTCCGCCGCCCGCGCCGCCGCCG
>LWDN01000022.1:85563-160819 GCA_002083515.1 Proteobacteria bacterium HN_bin10 | reverse complement strand
TCCGCCGCCCCCGCCGCCGCGCATGGCCTCGTTGCCGACCGCAACGGTGACGGTCGGCGCGCAACCCGATTTCACCCGGCTTGCCTTTCGCTTTGCCGGCCCGACGACGGTGACGCCGCTGCTGCAAGGCGGGCGGCTCGATCTGCGCTTCTCGCGCGCCGCCGACATCGATATCGCCGAGCTTCGCGCGACGCCGCCGCGTTTCGTGCGCGAGGTCCGCCGCATCAACGCTGCGGGCGCGCCGGTGCGGCTGCATTTGTCGTTGGAGCCGGGCGTTCGCCAGCGCCATTTCGTCGATGGCGATCGCGTGGTGGTGGACCTGCTGCCGCCGGAAGAGGGCCAGACGGCTACCGGCGACGCGCCGGCGCCGGCGCGTCCGCCGGTGAACGGAACCGGACGCGTGCAATTGGTCGAAGGCGCCAACGACACGCGCGTGACCGTATCGTGGCCGTCGCCCGCGCGCGCGGCGGCGTTCCGGCGCGGCGAGGCGATCTGGCTGGTGTTCGATGCCACCGGGCGCTTCGATCTGAGCGGCGTGACGCGGGTCGGGCGCCGCCATCAGGACATGCAGGTGGTGCAGGGGCAGAACGTGCTGGCGCTGCGCATTCCCGCCGCGCCCGACGTGCAGGTCTCGGCGCGCGCCGAAGACAATGCCTGGACCTTCACGCTCGCCGCCCGCGCGGCGCCGCCGCAAGCCGCGCCGTTGACGCGCGAGGTGTCGGCCGAAGGGCGCGGCCGCATGACGGTGGGCTTCGGCCGCGAGGGCGTGGTGCGCTGGATTGCCGATCCCGAGATCGGCGACCGCATCGCGGTGGCGCTCATCGGCGGTCCGGCGCGCGGCGTCGATACGCGGCGCGCAACCCTGGAAGCGGCGGTGCTGCCGTCCGCGCATGGCGGCGTGGTTGAACCGCGCGCCGACGATCTTGCGCTCACCTTCGAGGCGGGCACGCTGACGGTGACGCGCGGGCAGGGCCTCATCGCCGCGGCGCCGGCGCAGTCCGATCTTGAGGCGGGTCTCAGCGCGGCGATGATGGAGAATACGCTCCAGGCCACCCCGCAGGCCGACGCCGAACAAAGCTTGGCGCAGGTGCGCGACCGCATCGACGAACTGACGCGCCGCGCCGCCGACGAGGGCGTGCGCGAAGGCGCGCCGATAACCGCGCGCATGGCGCTTGCGCGCTATCTGCTTGAGCACGAGTTTGCGCCCGAAGCGCTCGGCGCGTTGCGGTTTGCCTCGATCAATCAGGGCGAACTGGTCGAGATCGATCCCGAGTATCGGCTGCTGCGCGGCGCCGCCAATGTGATGATGGGGCGCATCGCCGCGGCGCAACCCGATCTCACCGCCTCGGCGCTGATGAACAATCCGTCGGCGGCTTTGTGGCGCGGCTATGCCGCCGCGCAACAGAAGAATTGGGCCGATGCGCGGCGCGAACTCGAACGCGGCGCAGCCGGGCTCGATGAACATGCGCCGGCCTGGCGCGCGCGCTTCCAATTGGCGTTGGCCGAAGCGGCGATCGAGCTGAACGATTTCGCCGCCGCCGAAGCGGCGGCGCGCGCCGCTCTCACCTCGCCGGATGCGGCCTTGCGCCTGCAGGCGCGGCTGATCGAGGCGCGCGTCGTCGGCGCACGGGGCGATCCCGCGCGCGCGCTCACGATGCTCGACGAGCTGGGCCGCGCGCCCGACGAAGAAACCGCGGTGCGCGCTCAGGTCGAAGCGATCCGCATTCGCCGGGCCACCGGCGTCATGCGCGCCGTTGACTCAATCGAGCCGTTGGAAGCGTTGCGCTTCCGCTGGCGCGGCAACGCAACCGAGTTGGCCGTGGTCGGGCTGCTGGGCGAAACCTATTCGGAGATGGGCCGCTGGCGCGAAGCGCTCGCCACCATGCGCATCGCCGCCGACCGCTTTCCGACCGATCTGGCGGCGCGGCAGTTGCGCGCCGACATGTCGACCCTGTTCGAGCGACTGTTCCTAGATGGCGAGGCCGATCGGCTCGAGCCCATCCAAGCGCTCGGCTTGTTCTACGAATTCGCCGATCTCACGCCTGTCGGGCCTAACGGCGATCGCATCGTGCGCCTGCTCGCCGGCCGGCTTGTGCATGTCGATCTGCTGGAGCAGGCGGCGCAGCTGCTGCAGCACCAGGTCGACGAGCGTCTTGAGGGCATCAGCAAGGCGCAGGTCGCGGCGGACCTGGCGGCGATCTATCTGATGGATCACAAGCCCGACCGGGCGTTGGTGGCGCTTGCCGGTTCGCGTCAGCCCAACATGCCGCAAACGCTGCAGGCCGACCGGCGCATTCTCGAAGCGCGCGCGCTGCTTGAACTCGGCCGCCACGAAGGCGCGGCTGAACTGGTCGAACGCGACCGCAGCGAGGAGGCCCAGCGCGTGCGCGCCGAAGCGGCGTGGCGGGCGCGCGATTGGCCGCGGGCGGCGGCCGAGCTGCGTACTTTGATGGGCATGCGCAGCCGCGCGCAGGCGCTCGATGCAAGCGGGCGCCAAACGGTCTTGCGCGCCGGCGTGGCGTTAACGCTGGCCGGCGACGAGGCCGGCGTGCGCGCCCTGTATCGCGATTATGCCGGCGATATGGCCAATACCGAGGAAGCCGACGCCTTCGAGGTGATCGCCGCCGGCGTCAGCGCCGATGGCGCGGCGATCCGCGATGTTGCCCGCGCTGTCGCGCGCACCGATCTGCTCGACCGCTTCATGCAGCGCTTGCGCACGCGCATGACCGAGCAAGCCGCGCAAGCGACGGCGCAAGCCGACCCGGCGCAAACGCCAACCGCCCCGCCGGCGCCGGATCAGTCGCCGCCGCAAGCAGCGTTGCCGGCGCAAAGCAACCGCAACGCCACACCCAGCGCTTAAGGTTAGCGGCGCTATTAACCGCGCGACGGTTGTACGCGCTTTACAGATGCGCCTGTTGCGCGTGTGATAACGCGCATGACGGGCCCGATCACGGTCATCATTCCGACGCTCAACGCGGCGCGGCAATTGCCGCGCACTTTGGCGTCGCTGTCGCGCGCCGATGGGCTCATTCGCGAAGTGATCGTCGCCGACGGCGGTTCGCGCGATGCGACGCTCGACATTGCCGAAGCCGCTGGCTGCACCTTGATTTCAGGCGAGCCCAACCGCGCGCGCTTGTTTCGCCTCGCGGCGGCGCAGGCCAAGGGCAGGTGGTTGCTGTTCTTGCACCAGGGCGCGGTGCTGGGCGATGGTTGGTCCGACGAAGTGCAGAATTTCTTCGCAATGCCAGACGTGCGCCGCCGCGCCGCCGTGTTTCGTTTGGCGTTCGCCGGCTCTCGCCGCGCATTGTTTTGGGCGCGTCTGCGCACGCGCCTGACCAAACTGCCGCGCGGCGATCAGGGTCTCCTGATCTCGCGCTTCCTCTACGATGCGATCGGCGGCTATCAGGATCTGAAGGAATTCGAGGACGCAGACATTATCCGCCGCGTCGGCGCCAAGCGTCTCGTGTTCTTGAAAACCGAAATCGTCGCCAGCGCCTCAAGATACAAGCGTCGCGAAGGCATCGGCCGCAGCATGGCGCTCATCGCCCGCGGCTGGCTCGGCGCGGATCCGGTCGATCTGGCGCGGGCTCAGCGTTCGGCGACGCGCTGATCGAGCGGCGCGTAAAGCGCAGGCTGACCGGCGGCGAGACGATCCAGTTCCGGCGTCGGCTGCCCGTAGCGTTTACGGCAGAGCGCCATGTGCGAGAGCGAGCGCTCGGCATAGTCGCGGCTCTCGGCGCGCGGCATCATCTCAAGCACCAGCAGCGGATCGAGATCGGCAGGTTGCGTCGCCAGCCAGCGCGAGAGCCAGCCCGGGCCGCCATTGTAGGCAGCGAACACGCGCCCGAGATCGCCGTCATTGTGGAACTCGGTCATCAGCCATTGCAGATAATCTTGGCCCAGCCGCATGTTGAGGCCAGGCTCGAACAGCGGCGCCGGCGCGCGGCGATAATTGTGCGAGCGATCCATGTCGCGCGCGGTCGAGGGCAACAGCTGCATCAGGCCGCGGGCGTTGGAGACGCTGACCGCCTTCGGATTGAAATAGCTCTCTTGGCGCACGATGGCGTAGAGCAGCGCGCGGTCGAGCGAGAAACCGTCCTCGGGCTCGAACGTCGTTGTGGGGCAGAAGCCGGCGGCGACCTCGCGTCCGCCGAACTCTGCGGCGCGGAGTTGCGCCGCCGGCGCTTCGAGCGCGATGGCAAGCGCCAGGAAGGCGCGATCGTCCTCGGGCGAAAGGTCGGCGTGCAGCCGGCGCAACTCGCTTTCGACCTCGGAGAGACGGCCAAGTTGCGCCAGCGCCGCCGCGCGGCGCGCGCCGGGATGACGTTCGATCAGTCGCGAGATGGTTTCGCTGGTGACTTCAGGCGCTCTGAACTCAAGCGTGCTGGTGCGGCCGAGTTGGGTTTCAGCGAGCTGGCCGTAGAAGGTCCATGGCCGTTGCGCGGCGGCTTCCAGATGTTGCGCGACGCCGCGGGTTTCACCCGCCGCCAGACGGGAACGCGCCGCCCAATAATGCACGCCGGCGCGGGCCCAGCCGCCGTGATGGGGCCATTGCGCGGAAGCTTCGAACTGACGGATCGCTTCGGCATAATCGTGTTGGCGGTAAGCGATCAGGCCCAGTTGCCATTGCGCCTGGCCGCTGCGCGGCCCGTCGAGTTGCGCGTGGGCCAGAGCGCGTGCGCCCTCGAAGTCACCTTCGCCGATGCGCTCGTGAATGCGATCGATGGCGCTGCGCACCGATGGCGCATCGCCGGCGATCGGCGGCGGCGTGCCGGGCAGCGTGCGGCCGCGGCCTGCGATCGGTTCCGGCGCACGCGTGCCATTGCGGCGCGCGCGGCGCGAGCGCGAATCCATCGCGCGCTCGTATACGGCGCCGGCCATGCCGTAATCGCCGTAGCGATTGAGCCAGCTGGTGTAGTCGCTCCAGCTGGCGCGATAGGAGCGCGACAGCAGCATGCGGCCGCGCACGACCCCGTCGAGCACGTCGTCATCGGCGCGCGTGAGCGCCGTGCCGACGCCGCGCCAATTGCCGGCTTCGATGGCGCTGAAGGCGTCGCGATAGGCCGCCTCGTCCTGCTCGGAGAGGGCGATGATGCGGGGCTCGGCGAAGGCGGCCGGAGCGGCAAAGGCAAGGGAGAAGGCGGCGAGGGCGAAGCGGAGCGTCATCGGAACCCGTCGTCTCGAAAAGCGTTAAGGATGTGCGGCCCGCGCTACGCCCAGTTCATCGAGCCAAGCGGCGGCGAGCAGCAAATCCGCCCACGCCAGCCGTTTCTGTTGAGGCTGGCGCAGCAGATATGCCGGATGAAGCATCACCATCGCGTTGACGGGCGCCGCTAACCCCTCACGGTTGTAGAGCAGGCGCCGCCCGCGAAGCTTCATCACCCCGTCCTCGCGCTTCAGCACGGTATGCGCGGCGGCTTTGCCGGTCAGGATCAGCAGGTGGGGGCGGTTGAGCTCGATCAGCCGCTCGACGAACGGCAGGCAGGACACCGTCTCACCCTGGGTTGGGTCGCGGTTTCCGGGTGGACGCCAATATATTGTGTTTGAAATCAATACATTGGATTTTCGATCGAGACCGATTGCGCCCAGCATCTTGTCGAGCAGCTGGCCGGAACGGCCGACGAAGGGCTTGGCCTGCTCGTCCTCGTCCTTGCCGGGGGCCTCGCCGAGGATCAGAACCGGCGCATCGTCGGGGCCATCGGAAAATACGGTATTCCGAGCCGTTGCCTTCAAAGCGCAGCCCTCGAACTTATCCACAGCGGCGCGGAGCTCCGCCACGGTTTGAGCCGCGGCGGCCAGTGCGCGGGCGGCGCCCACGGCGTCCTCCGCCGGCTGCAGCTTGGCCTTCGGTTTGGGTTTCGGCGGCGGCGGATCGATGCGCAGCGGCTCCCGCGTCTGCGGCGGCGGTTGGGCCGGTTTGGGCGTCGCGGGCCTTGCCGCAAACACCGCCTCCGCGTCGTCCATGTCGACGCCGGCCGCCCGCCAGAAGGCGAGCAGCGCGCGGGCGGCGCTCTGCGGGGCGGCGTTCTCCATGGGGCGCTTTATGGACGGACTCGTCCGAATCGCCAAAGCCGACGCGGATAGCTTGCGCCCTGTCGCAAGCGCTTTGATAAGGCTCCCGGCAAACGCGAAGGGATTCAAATGGGCGAAGCAGCGCCAGAGCGCGAAGCGATGGAGTACGATGTCGTCATCGTCGGCGCGGGGCCTGCCGGCCTTTCCGCTGCGATACGTCTGAAGCAGCTTGCGGCGGCGGCTGCAACCGAACTCAGCGTCGCCGTGCTTGAGAAGGGCGCCGAAGTGGGCGCGCACGTGCTTTCGGGCGCGGTGATCGATCCGTGCGCGCTCGACGAACTCATCCCCGATTGGAAAGAGCGCGGCGCGCCGCTGGAAACGCCGGTCACCGACGATCGCTTCAAGATATTAGGGCCGGCCGGGTCGGCGTCATTGCCGATGTTCCTGATGCCGCCGCTGTTCAGCAATCACGGCAACTACATCGTCTCGCTATCGAACGTGACCAAATGGCTGGCGACGCAGGCGGAGGAATTGGGCGTCGAAATCTATCCGGGCATGGCCGCCTCCGAGCCGGTTTTCGACGACCATGGCGCGCTCAAGGGCGTCGTCGCCGGCGTGTTCGGCATCGCCAGGAATGGTGAGAAGAAGAGCGACTATCAGCCCGGCATGGAATTGCACGGCAAGTACGTGTTCATCGCCGAAGGCGTGCGCGGCTCGCTCGCCAAGGGGCTGCTAAGCAAGTACGATCTCGACGCGAAATCGCAGCCGCAGAAATTCGGCATCGGCATCAAGGAAATGTGGGAGGTGCCGGCCGCGCAGCATAAGCCGGGCCTGGTGCTGCACACCGTGGGCTGGCCGCTCGACGACGGCACCGGCGGCGGTTCGTTCATGTACCATTTCGGCGATCGGCAGGTGTATGTCGGCTACGTCGTCCACCTGAACTACAAGAACCCGTACATCTCGCCGTTCGATGTGTTTCAGCAGCACAAGCTGCATCCGGAAATTCGCCAATATCTCGAGGGCGGCAAGCGCATCGCCTACGGGGCCCGCGCCATCACCGAAGGCGGCCTGCAATCGGTGCCGCGGCTTTCGTTTCCGGGCGGCGCGCTGATCGGCTGCTCCGCCGGTTTTGTGAACGTGCCGCGCATCAAGGGCAGCCATAACGCCATGAAGTCGGGCATGCTCGCGGCCGAGGCGGCGTTCGCGGCGATCGCCGCCGGACGTCAGCGCGATACGTTGAGCGAATACGACGAGGCTTATCGCCAGTCGTCGATCTACAAAGACCTCCACCTCGTCAGGAATGCCAAGCCGCTACTCTCGCGCCTGGGCACGTTCTGGGGCGGGGTCGCCGGCATGGCCGACATGTGGACGACGACCCTGTTCGGCGGCTTTTCGCTGTTCTCCGGCGCCGGCGCGCTGAAGCATGGCAAGACCGATGCGGCCTCGACCGAGAAGGCGTCCAAGCACAAGCCGATCGCCTACCCCAAGCCCGACGGCGTGCTGACCTTCGACAAGCCGAGTTCGGTCTATCTGTCGAACACCAATCACGAGGAAGACCAGCCGGCGCACCTGACACTGAAGGACCCAACCATCCCCATTCGGGTCAATCTTCCCGAATACGCCGAACCGGCGACACGATATTGCCCGGCTGGCGTGTACGAAGTGCTGTATGACGAGGCAGGGGCGAACCCGCGGTTCCAGATTAACGCTCAAAACTGCGTTCACTGCAAAACCTGCGATATCAAGGACCCAAGCCAGAATATAAACTGGGTGACGCCCGAAGGCGGCGGCGGGCCGAACTACGCCAACATGTAGCCGCGCCCCCGGCGAAAGCGGGGAGAAAGGACGAGAGAATGCGTTGGGCCCTCTTGGCGGCAAGTGTTGCGGCGGCGGCGATCACGGCCAGCCCCTCGGTTTGGGCGCAGGAGATCAAGCCGGAAACCGCCGCCGAGCAGGGCGGCGTCACTGCGGCTGTGCTGCGCGTGACCTCGCCGCCGAACGCCGCGGCGGATCGCAACTACGAGACGCCTGAGGCGGCGCTGTTGCAGGCGGACATCGACTATCTGGTGCGCGAAGGCCGCCGCGCTGTGGCGCGCAACGACGAAGAGGCGCTCTGGTATGTCTCCGCGTTCGCCGACGATCTTGCGTCCGGACGCTATGCCGAAGCGCGCAATGTGTTGCGCAACGCGCCCGGCGGTCTGAACGGGCCGTTCGGCGACATGTTGGAGCCGTTCCTGATCGCGGCCGAAGGCAATGTCGACGCCGCCGTCGAGCGTGTCGACGCCGGCCAAGACGGATTGCCGGCGCCGCTGCCGGAGGTGGCGCGCGCGCTGTTGTTCGAATCAGCCAATCGTTTGCCCGAGGCCGCCGCTGTTTATGCATTGATGGTCGAACGCCTTGACACCACTCCGCCCGGGGAAGGCGAGCCGCAGACACGAGAAGAATTCGACCGCGTCCTGAACGCGGCGCGGGTGACGCATTCGGTCTATCGCGCCGCGCTCGCGCATCACCGGCTGGGCCGCATCGAAGACGCGCGGCGTTACTACAACATCGTGCTCGGCTTCGCGCCTCGCGCCGTCGATGTGCGCGCAAACCTGGCGCGGCTCGACGCCGGTCAGCAGCCGTTCGAACAACCGCTCAATGCCGTCGGCGCCGCCGGCCGCTGGATGCTGTTCCTGTCGGAATTCCAGACCCAGACGGAAGCGCTTCGGACGATGATTGCGCAAGCCGATCCGGCGCTGGGCTACACCTCGACAACGGGCGCGGCGCTGCTGCAGATCGGCGTGCTGCTCGCGAACGATTCCGACGATTGGCGGCTCTACGCCGCCCAACAAACGCTCGACGCCGGCGGCGTCGAGGGCGCTCAGCGCATCATCGATCAGGTTCCCGCCTCGAGCCCGTTCGCAGCGGACGCCGAAATCGTGCGCGCCTCGATAGAGATCAAGCGCGGCAACGACGATGCGGCGGCGGCGGCGGCGGAGCGTGCGCTTGCAATCGCCGGCGATCGGTGGTCGATCATTGCATCGGTAGGCGATGTCTACCGCCGCATCGGTCACCCAGACCGCGCCATTCCCGCTTTCGATCGCGCCTTGGCGATGACGCAAGACGCCAAGGATCGCGCCGATGTGCTCGGCTGGCGCGCCAGTGCGCATCAGTTTGCCGGCAATTTGAGCGCCGCTACTGCCGACATGCGTGCGGCCTACGAGGCCGATCAAAGCGTCGACACCCGGCTGCTTTACGTGTCCATACTCATGTACGATCCCGCCGCCTGGAGAGACGGCGTGGAAATGGCGCGAAGCCTATTCGCGGAACAGCCGGACTCGGTGATGCGCCTCAACGCGCTCGGCTATGCCTTGATCCAGCGGCCGGAAGGGTTGGAAGAGGGCTATCGTCTGCTGTGGCGCGGGTTCAACAACGGCCAGACCGATTACGCGGTGATCGATAGCCTCGGTTGGGCCTATTATCTCTACGGCCATTTCGAGCAGGCGCGGGCGCTGATCGAGCGCGCGAACGCGCTCTCGGCCAACGATCCGAACGCAGAAATCCTCGATCATCTGGGCGATGTCTATTGGCGGCTCAATCGGCGCGACGAGGCGCGCGCCACTTGGCGCCAGGCGCTGGAGGCTAGGCCCGACGCCATTCGCCGCCGCTCGGTCGAGCAAAAACTGCAACGCGGCCTGACCACGCCTGCGCCGCGCCAGCGGCCGCTGCCGCAAGTGTCGCTGCCGGAAGGCCCGGCGCAGCGGGACGAACTCTAGGTGTTGCGCGCCGTCGCTCTTGCCGCCGGCGTTTGTCTTGCGGGCTGCGCTGGCATGCAGAGCGCTGAGGCGCCGGGATCGCGCGCCTACGCGGATTTCCTGATCGGCCGCGTCGCCAATGCGCGCGCCGACCACGAAGCCGCCGCCGATCGCTATTTCGCGGCGCTGGCGCGCGCGCCGGGCGATCAAGCGCTGATCGAAGGCGCGCTTTCCGCTTCGCTTGCGTCTGGCGACATCGAGCGCGCCCGCCGCGCCGCGCGTATGGCGGGACATGCCGATGCGCCGGGCTTCGCGCACATTGTCCGCGCCGCCGACGCGCTGGTCGATCAGCGCTACGCGCAGGCGGATGTCGAGCTCAGTCGCGTCGAAGGCGCCGCCGCCGAGGAATTGCTGGCGCGCATGCTGGCTGTCTGGGCCGCGGCCGGACGCGGCGAAAGCGGCGACATCGCCGCCGATCTCGCGCCGCTGGCGTCGATCCGCCCGTATGGCGCGCTGTTTTCCTATCAGCAGGCAATGGTGCTCGATTTTGCCGGCCGCCAAGACGAAGCGCTCGCGGCTTACAACACGGCGGCCCAGGGCGGCCTGTGGTTGCCCTCCGGCGTCGGGCGTCACGCCGATCTGCTCGTGCGCATGGGCCGGCGCGACGAAGCCCTGGCGTTGCTCAACACCGAAACCAACGCCGCCAATCCGGGGCTCGCCGCAGCGCGCGCGCGCATCGAAGCGGGGGAGTCGGCTGCAATGGATCGGCTCACGCCCGCAACCGGCGCAGCGACTGCGCTCTACGGCATGTCGGCCTTGTTCCGCCAGGAGCACGATCCGTCGAACAGCCTGAGCGCGTTGACGCTCGCGCTGATGCTGGATCCGAATTTCGACGGCGCGCGCTTGGCGCTGGCGCAGCAGCAGGCGGATCTCGGCAATGTCGCGCTCGCCCGCCGCGTGCTTGCCGGCATTGCAGCGGGTTCGCCCTACGCGCAGAGCGGGCGCATTCTGGACGCCTGGATCGTCCACGACAGCGGCGATGTGGAAACGGCGATCTCGCTCGCGCGCGCCACCGCTCAGACCGGAGACGCGCGCGCCCGGCGCGCGCTCGCTGACATGTATCGCGGCGCCGAACGCTACGCGGAAGCAGAACCGCTTTACACCGAGCTGATTGCAGAGCAGCCGCAGGACTGGCGCCTGCATTTTTCGCGCGGCGCCGCGCGCGAGCGCTTGGGCCGGTGGCCGGAAGCGGAAGCGGATTTTCAGCGCGCGCTGCAACTCTCTCCCGAGCAGCCCGACGTGTTGAATTATCTGGGCTACACCTGGGTCGATCGCGGCGAGCGATTGCAGGAAGGGCTCGCCATGATCCGCCGCGCGGCTGAGCTGCGGCCGATGTCGGGCGCCATCATCGATAGTTTGGGCTGGGCCTATTATCGCTTGGGCGATTATCCGCAGGCGCTGGAATGGCTGGAGGCGGCGGTTCGGCTCGAGCCGGCGGACCCCACGCTCAACGACCATTTGGGCGACGTGTACTGGCGTGTCGGCCGGCGCATCGAGGCGCGCTTCCAATGGCAGCGCGCGCTGACGCTCGATCCCGACAACCCCGAAATCATCCGCCTCAAGCTCGAGCACGGACTTGTAGACGAGCCGGCGCCGCAATCGGCGACACGATGAGCGTCCGCGTCTTCGCGCCGGCGAAGATCAATCTCACGCTCGAAGTGGGCGCTCGGCGCACCGACGGCTACCATCCGTTACAGAGCGCGGTGATGTTTGCCGACGCCGGCGATTGGATCGAAGCGGCGCCGGCCGACGATCTGTCGTTGGCCATTGCCGGTCCTTTCGCCGATGGGCTTGCGGCAGACGAAAGCAATCTGGTGCTGCGCGCGGCTCGTTTGCTCGGAAGCAGGCAGTGCGCGCGCTTGCGGCTGGAGAAGAACCTGCCCGTCGCGTCCGGCATAGGCGGCGGCTCCGCCGATGCGGCAGCGACCCTGCTGGCGCTCAACCAGCTGTGGGGCCTCGGACTCAGCGCGGATGCGCTCGCGGAAATGGCGGCGCAGCTCGGCGCCGACGTTCGGGTTTGTCTGGGCAAGCGCAGCGCCTGGATCACCGGAGCCGGCGAGTTGGTGGCGCCGTTGCGTGCGCCGCGTCTCGATGCGGTGTTGGTCAATCCCGGCAAGCCGCTATCGACGCCAGCAGTGTATCGCCGCTTCGATGAACTGGGATTAGGGAGCGGTTTCACGCTGCGCGCGAGCGCCGATTGGGCCAATGCGCAGGAAGCTTGCACGGCCGTCATGAAATTCGGCAACGATCTGGAAGCGCCCGCCGTTTCGCTTCTGCCCGAACTTGCGCCGCTGCTTGCAACATTGCGCGGCGATCCGCGCGTCATGGCGGCGGGGCTCTCGGGCAGCGGCGCCACATGCTTCGCGCTGACGAGCAACGCCGAAGCTGCCGCGGATCTGGCGGCCGCGCTCGCATCACAAAACAATGATTGGTGGGTGCGCGCCACGACGCTCGGCGCATCTTGACCAAGACGATCACGCCACGTTAGCCCGGTCCTCTCAGAGGTGGCGACGTGTTCCTGGATTTGACCCTCGTCGTCGTCATTGCGTTCCTCACAAGCCTCGTCGTCTGCCGCGCCATGATTTGGATCGGGCCCATCGACGCGCCGACCGAGCCCCGCAAACAGCATCGGGCGCCGACGCCCAGCAGCGGCGGCCTTGGCATCGGCGCCGGTTACGGCGCGGCCATGGTGGTGCTCAGCCTGTTTTCGCTGTCGTGGCGCCATGAAGTCAGCGAGCAGAGTATCGCCATGCTGTGGGTGTCGGCGCTGTTCGCCTATCCGCTTCTGCTGGTTGGCTTTGTCGACGACGTTCGCCGGCTCGCCGCCGAGTTCAAGTTCGTCGTCTATGCCGTGCTTTCGTTTGCGGCGGCGTGGCTGATGGGCGTCGTCTTCGAATTTCGCATCGGCGACTTCTTCTTGGTGCTGCCGATGTGGGTCGGCCTGGTCGGCACGGCGCTCTGGGTGTTTGCGATGCTGAACATCGTGAACTTCATGGACGGCGCCAACGGCATGGCCATGGGCTCGGCGGCCGTCGGTCTCGTTTCCACCGGCATCATCGCCTTGCAGGGCGAGTCCGTTGGCGGCGGCGCCATTGCGCTTTGCGGCGCGGCTGCGATTGCGGGATTTCTGGTCTGGAACTTCCCCGCCGGCCGGCTGTTCGCCGGCGATTCCGGCGCCTTGTTTGCGGGCGCGCTCGCCGCGTTCGCGTGTCTGATCGTCATCGCGCGCACCGGCATGTCGCCATTCGTTGCGCCAATTCTGTTCTTCCCGATGATCGCGGACGTGTTGCTGACTCTGTTCTATCGCATCCGCCAGCGCCGCTCGCTGTTTCACGGTCACACCGAGCATCTCTACCAGATCGCCATTCATTCAGGTTGGAGCCACGCGCGCATCGCGCTCCTCTATTGGCTGGCGATGGCGGCGTGCGGGGTCCTTGCCTGGATCGTCAATCGCGATCCGGCGCAACTGGCGCCGGTGCTTGCCCTTGCCGCGTTGACCGGATTGGCGATCGCCATCGACAGGATCGTCCGCCGCGACGCTAGAGTGCGCGGCGTGCTTCAGCCTTAAGGGAAGTTGCTCTCAATGCCCGCGCGAGAAGCAGCAAGGAAGGCGCTGGCCTCCGACGATTCCACCGCGCGCTGGAACGGCAAGGACGCGTTACGGGCGTTTGCGAAGTGATTGGACCGCGGGCCCTCAGGCCCGCACAATGCGCGTCTGAAGACGCGCGCTCCAAGATCAATACGCCCGTTCCACCACGAAATCCGGCAATGCTTCGAGCGCTTCGCGATAGGCGTTCGCCGGCAGCGCCTTGAGAGCGGCACGAGCAGCTTCCGCATGGGTGCGCGCCGCATCGAGCGTGAGCGCGATGGCGTTGTGGCGCTTCATGAGCGCCACGGCGCGATGGAAATCGTCCTCGGTGCGCTCGCCGCCGACGGCGCGGCGCCAGAAGGCGCGTTCGCTATCGTCGCCGGCATCGCGCGCCAGAATCACCGGCAGCGTCACTTTGCCTTCGCGGAAATCGTCGCCCGCGTTCTTGCCCATGGTCGCGGCCAGGCCGCCATAATCGAGCGCGTCGTCGACAAGCTGGAACGCTAGGCCCAATTCGCGGCCGTAGGTTTCGAGCGCCGCGGCTTCCGGGCCGGCGCGTCCCGCCGCAACCGCGCCTGATTTGCCGGCTGCGGCGAACAGGGCGGCGGTCTTGGCCGCGACGATTTCCATGTAGCGCGCGCGCGTGGTCTCGGCGTCGTTGGCGGCGGCCAGCTGCATAACCTCGCCTTCGGCGATCACGCTGGCGGCGCGGGCCAAGATATCGAGCACCTGGATGTCGCCGGTTTCGACCATCAGGTTGAACGAGCGCGCGAACAGGAAATCGCCGACCAGCACGCTGGCGGAATTGCCCCAGACGATGTTGGCGCTCTTCTTGCCGCGACGCATCGACGAAACATCGACGACGTCGTCATGCAGAAGCGTAGCGGAGTGGATGAACTCGACCGCCGCCGCCAGCTTGCGCGGGCCGTCGCCGCCGCCGCCGAGCAGACGCGCCGCCGCCAGCGTAATCAGCGGGCGGATGCGCTTGCCGCCGGCGTCGATCAAATATGTCGCGAGGTTCGGAATGACGCCGACCGGGCTCTCCAAATAGCGATGGATGATGGCGTCGACGGCGGCGAGGTCCTCGGCCAACAGCGCGGCCAGCCGGTCGACCGCATGGGGTGCGCCGGAGGCAAGTCTCGCAGGTCCGGCCGCCGGTCCCAATTGGCTCTCCGCTTGACGTTCTTGTTATGATCAAACGATGGTGGGGCAGAGCGCGGGGGTCAAGCTCGCTTCCGCCGGTCGCGCGGAAGGGTCGCACGGGTCGATGACCGAGACGACGGAAGACGCAATCCTGAACGGTCGCGTCCGCATCCGCCAACCGGCGCGCGGCTATCGGGTCAATGTCGACACGCTGTTGCTTGCGGCGGCGGTGGAGGTTCGCGACGGCGCACGGCTGATGGAAGCCGGCAGCGGCGTCGGCGCCGGTTTGCTGGCGATTGCGACACGTCACGAGAACGTGACTCTGCTCGGAGTCGAACGCGATCAGAACATCGCATCGATCTCACGCGAAAATGTCGCCGCTAACGCGATGATGCATCGCATCGAAATCGTGACAGGCGATGTGCTCGATCGCGCGTTGAACATCGGCGTGTTCGACGGCGTCTTCGTCAACCCGCCGTTCGACCGCGACGGAGAAGGCCGCGCGCCGTCGGAAGCGCGCCGCTACGCCCATGTCGCGGAGGCGCCGCTCGACGCGTGGATCGCGGCGCTGGCCGATCGCCTCACCGGCGGCGCAGCGCTGACCATGATCCATCGCGCCGCCAAACTGCCGGAGATTCTGGCCGCACTTGAAGGACGGCTCGGCGGGGTGGAAATTGTCCCCATCCGGCCGCGCGCCGGCGAGGCGGCGGGGCGAATCTTGGTCCGCGCCCGGAAGGGTTCGCGCGCGCCGTTCAGGCTTTGCCCTGGCCTGGTGCTCCACGACGCCTCTGGCGCCAAATACACGCCTGAAACCGAGGCGGTGCTGCGGGGCGAGGCGGCCATCGGCTTCGGTTGATTGACTCTTCGGGGCCGGGCGAGCAGGAGTCCGCGTTGACGGAGCCGCCCGACGCGAGTCGCGCCCATCCGGCCAGACAAGCGAACCCCGTGGGAGAGATCTCGCCAAACTTAGGCGGGGCCCCGAAGGAGCAACCGCCCCGGAAACTCTCAGGGAACCGGACCGCGGGGGGATGAACACGCTGGAAAGTGTGTTTTGGAGCGCGCGTCTTCAGACGCGCAATGCGGGCCTGAAGGCCCGCGCTCCAAGATGCCGCCGAAGGAGTAAATCTCTCAGGCGCCAGGACAGCGGGGGCTGCCCCGCCTATATCGCGGCTCAACGACCGGGTCCCTGGTCAACGAGTTCAGCCGCGATATTGGCGGGGCGCCGCTCGTACCTGGGATGCAAGATGGCCGAAGCCGGATCACCAATTAAGCTGCCGCTCGACGCGCTCTGGCGCGCGCGCACATCGAAGTTCGGCGATTTCGCCGGCTACGACATGCCGCTGCAGTTCGAGGGTCTGATCCCCGAGCACAATTGGACTAGGCAGCACGCCGGCTTGTTCGACGTTTCGCACATGGGGCCGTGCTTCTTCGCGCTGCCGAAGGGCCACGGCCTCGAAGGCGACGAGGCGCACAAGAAAATCGCATCCCTGATCGAGCGCCTCGTGCCGGCGGACATCCAGGGTCTGAAACCGGGCCAAGTCCGCTACACCATGATCACCAACGAAGACGGCGGCGTCTTGGACGATCTGATGATCGCGCGCCCCGCCGAACCGGGCGCGGCCGGCGATCTCTACATCGTCGTCAATGCCGGCTGTAAGCATCAGGATTGGGCGCTGATCGAAGCAGCGACGAAGAGCGAAGCCAATCTCGTCCGCGCCGACGATCGCTGTCTGCTGGCGCTGCAGGGGCCGACCGCGCACCAGGTCGCCGCCGCGGTGATCGATCCGGCATTGGCCGAGATGAATTTCATGACGGTCAAGCGCTTCGGCGCCTTCGGCCGCATCACGGTGACGCGCTCGGGCTATACCGGCGAAGACGGCTACGAGATTCTGGTGCGCGCAGAGCATGCTGCGGATTTGGCGAACGCTCTGCTCGCGCATCCCGAGGTGAAACCGATCGGCCTCGGCGCGCGCGATAGTTTGCGGCTTGAAGCAGGGCTCTGCCTTTACGGCCACGACCTTGATCCCAAAACCTCGCCGATCGAAGCCGATCTCGCCTGGACCATTCAGAAACGCCGCCGCGAAGCGAAGGATTTTCCGGGCGCGAAGCGCATTCTGCGCGAGTACGAATTAGGCGCGGCGCGTAAGCGCGTCGGCATTCGCCCCAACGATCGCGCGCCGGCGCGCGAAGGCGTCGAGATCATGAAGGACGGCAAGACCATCGGCGTCGTCACCAGCGGCGGCTTTTCGCCAATCCTCAACGGCCCGATTTCGATGGGCTATGTCGAGACGGCGCATGCAGAACCCGGCCATGTCGTCGATCTGATGATCCGCGGCGTGCCGCGCTCGGCCACCATCGTGCCGCTGCCCTTCGTCCCGCATCGTTATGTGAGGAAGAAATGATGCGACAAAATATGGACCGCCGGCGCCCTCGCCGGCATTTCGTAAATGTTTCCAGGCTGGAGCGCGGGGCTCCGCCCCGCATGCGCGCCGGAGGCGCGCGCTCCAACCTCCAAACGCCAGTGCAAGCCGGCGAGGGCGCCGGCGGTCCATATTCGTTGCCCGCCGATCGGAGTTTTTCCGCATGACCAAACGCTACACCAAAGACCACGAGTGGGTCGAACTGAACGGCGATATCGCCACGGTCGGCATCACTGCGTACGCCGCCGAGCAACTGGGCGATGTCGTTTACGCCGAGCTTCCTGAAGCCGGCCGCAGCTTTAGCCAAGGCGATGACATGGCCGTGGTCGAAAGCGCCAAGACCGCATCCGATGTCTATGCGCCGATCTCAGGCGAAGTCGTCGAAGCCAATGCCGAGATCAAGAACGAGAATTGGCAGATCATCAACGACGCGCCGCAAGCGGGCGGCTGGTTCGTGAAATTAAAAATCGCCAACAAGAGCGAACTCGACGGCCTCATGGATGAAGCCGCGTATGCCGATTACGTGAAGGGGCTGTGATGCGCCTCACACTTCTCCCTTCCCCCTTGTGGGGAAGGGCCGGGGATGGGGGTGCGGGCGCTGCCCCCTCCGGACATCGCACCGCCGTTACCCCCACCCCCAACCCCGCCCCACAAGGGGGCGGGGAGAGAGTGCTCGCGTCACCACTCGCGCGCCGCTTAGCCCAGCAAGGCGGCATCGATCTCGGCGCGCTGAAGGGCTCAGGCCCCAACGGCCGCATCGTCAAAGCCGACATCGAAGCCGCGGCGAGATCGCCGCGCGCCGCATCGCAGCCATCGCGCGAGGTCGCTAAACCGGCGCCGACGCAAACGCCGGCGCCGCAATCGCTCGAGAGCTACGGCATCCGTCCGGGAAGCTACGACCTGGTGCCGCTCGACCTCATGCGCAAGACCATCGCCAAGCGCATGACCGCAAGCTTCCGCGACGTGCCGCACTTCCCGTTGACCATCGACCTCGAGATTGACGCGCTCTTGAAAGCGCGCAGCGAGATCAACAAGCGCTTCGCCGACAACGGCGTGAAGATTTCCGTCAACGACATGTGCATCAAAGCGGCGGCGCTGGCGCTGAAGCTCGTGCCCGAGGCTAACGCCAGCTACACGCCCGACGGCATCGCCATCCACCACCACGCCGATATCGGCGTCGCCGTCGCCATTCCGCATGGCCTGATTACGCCAATCATCTGGGCGGCGGAAACCAAGGGTCTGGCGCAGATCAGCGCCGAGATGGGCGATCTCGCCGAGCGCGCCCGCAGCCGCAAGTTGAAACCCGAGGAATTCCAGGGCGGCACGTTCACGATCTCGAACATGGGCATGCTCGGCATCAAGAGCTTCGCGTCCATCATCAACGAGCCGCACGGCATGATCATGTCGATCGGCGCCGGCGAAAAGCGCCCGATCGTCAAGAACGACGCGCTCGCCATCGCCACCATGATGACCGTCACCGTCACCTGCGATCACCGCGTCGTCGACGGCGCCTTGGGCGCTGCGTTCCTGAAAGCCTTCAAGAGCTTCCTCGAAGACCCGATGGCGATGTTGCTGTGAGGGGAGCGCATGAGCGCGCGGGAGAGCAGGTTTGGCTTCGTGCGCGCCTGGGCGCGGATGGAGAGCAGCGAACGGATCGCGCTGTCGGCGCTGATCGTGGCGGTGCTCGCGCTCGTCGCCACCGGCACGCAGGTCTTTATCGCCTGGCAAACGCGCAACGACGCCGCGCGCAGCGCGCTTCGGGCTGAGCAATTGCGCGCCTGCGTGGCGTTCCGGATCACCAGCTCAAAGTACGCCGCCCATTTATCGACGCTTGCGGACGACGTGGAGGCAAGTGTCGCGATTGATTCTGCTGCCGAGGCCGCGAGATTTGGTTCGGACCTCGACCAGTATCAACGCGATCTTGACCCGCTCTACTACCTGCTGCCGCGTTCAGATCTGCCGGCTGTGCGAAGCGCCGCGCTTGCCTCGGCCGGCCCGCTCGTAGTTTTGGTCAACAACCAGCCGGAACGGCTTCCCGCGATCAGTCGTCAACTGGACGAGGCGCATGATGCCGTCGAAGCCGCCTGCGAAAGCGTCATTCGCGATGTTCGCGACGAGCGTGTGCCCGCAGATTTGCGGCGCGAGAAGCCCTCGCCGGACTAGGGCGGCGCACGGCTGCGCAAATCGGCTCGCGCCCCAGCGGTCGGCCCGGTAGAATGCCGACTCGGGAGAACAGAATGTTCGCGGACCTGATCAAGATCGTCGGTGTTTGGTTCTTGATCGCCTGCGTGGCCGAAGCGTTGGCGGTCTTCGTCGAGCAGGCAGGCGCGGCGCGTTCGCCCGATGACGAGACCAAGCGCGGGAGCGGCGTGGCGCTGTTGTCGTTCGTGGCGAGCCTCCTCACCCCCGGCCTGCTCTTGGCGCACGGCTTTCTCGCTACGCACGGGGCGGAGCAGTCGCTGCGCGTGCCGGCCATGGGCGCGCCGATCGCGGCGGTGCTCCTGGGCGCGCTGGTTGGCGCAATCGTCGGGGCCGTGTTTCGCGCCGCGGCCCCCGCCATGCGCACATTGGCGTTGCCGCTCGACCTCGCGGCTCTGGCGGTCACGATTTACGCGACGCTGCCCAGCATCCGCATCCTTTTGGAAGCGATGCAAAACGGCGGTGCCATCCTGCAGTGACGCGGACTCAGGCTCAAGACCGCTTCAAGCTTGCGCCGAAGCGCGAATGAGTGTGTGTCATAATTGATGCTGTCGCTGCTGCTGGCCTCGTTCGTCACGTTCTTCGTCGCCATCGATCCGGTGGCGATGGCGCCGATGTTCACGACCATGACCAACGGCATGACGCCCGAGTGGCGCCGCAAGATGGCGTTCAAATCCATCGCCATCGCCACCGGCATTTTATTGGCCTTCGCATTCGGCGGCGCGTTGCTATTGGAGCAGATCCACGTCTCCATCGACGCGTTCCGCATCGCCGGCGGCTTGTTGCTGTTCCTGATCGCGGTCGACATGCTGTTCGAGAAGCGCTCGGAGCGGCGCGAGGAGCGGGCCGAGAAGGTGGCGGCCGAGCAGGCGGCGCATCCGGGCCGGCAGGACGACATTTCGGTGTTCCCGCTGGCCATTCCGCTGATCTCCGGACCCGGCGCCATCGCCTCGATCATGCTGTTCTTCGCCGAGCACGAGGACCTCGCCAGCCGCGGGATCATTCTGCTGGGCGTCGGCGCCAATCTGGCGCTCTGCCTGATCGCATTCCTCGCCGCCGGGCCGTTGTCGCGGATCATGGGCGAGACGGTCGCGTCCATGCTGACGCGCATTTTCGGCATCCTGCTAGCGGCGCTGGCGGCGCAATTCGTGGTCGACGGGATCAGGAACGTGTTTGGGATTGCCGGGTGAGCTCCACACCCATTCCCGGGGCGATGCGAAGCATCGAGCCCGGGACCCATAACCCCAACTCTGAACTGCTTGTGCTCATGCGAAGAACAGCCGTGTTTGTGGGTCCCGGACTGAACGCTGCGCGTTCATCCGGGAATGGGTGAGAGTTATAGTCAATCCTCACCTTCACGCGCCGTGTTAGACTGCTAATACAGCCGCATGAGCACCTCTTTCGATCTCATCATCATCGGTTCCGGTCCCGGCGGCTACGTGACCGCCATTCGCGCGGCGCAGCTTGGCTTGAAGACCGCCATCGTCGAGCGCGATCGCTTGGGCGGCATTTGCCTCAACTGGGGCTGCATCCCGACTAAGGCGCTGCTGCGCAGCGCTGAAATTTATCGCAACGCCCAGCACGCCAAGGAATTCGGCCTCTCGATCGAGGGTCTGAAATTCGATCCCGACGCCGTGGTCAAGCGCTCGCGCGGCGTCGCCGGGCGGATGGAAAAGGGCGTCCAGTTCCTGATGAAGAAGAACAAGATCAGCGTGATCGAAGGTGAAGCGCGGCTGGAGAAGGGCGCCGCCGCGCCGAAAGTGATCGTGAAGGGTAAGGATGGCAAAGACGCGGGCTATGAAGCCAAGCACGTCATCCTCGCCACCGGCGCGCGGGCGCGCGAAATTCCGGCGGCGGGCCTCAAGGCCGACGGCAAGCGCATCTGGACCTATCGCGATGCGATGACGCCGCCGGAATGGCCGGACTCGCTGCTGGTGTTCGGCTCCGGCGCCATCGGCATCGAGTTCGCCAGCTTCTATGCCGCGTTCGGCGTGAAGACGACGGTGGTGGAATTGCTCGATCGCGTACTGCCGGTCGAGGACGAGGAAATCTCCGCCTTCGCCAAGAAGCGCTTCGAGAAGGAAGGGCTGAAAATTCTCACCTCCACCGAAGCCAAGTCGCTGAAGGCGACGGCGAACGGTGTTGAGGCTGTTGTCTCATCCAACGGCAAGGAAGAAACGCTCACCGCCACACACGCCATCGTCGCTGTCGGCATAACCGGCAACATCGAGAACCTTGGTCTCGAAGGCTTGGGCGTGAAAACCGATCGCGGCCACATCGTCACCGACGGCTATGGCAAGACCAATGTCGCCGGGCTCTATGCGATTGGCGACGTCACCGGGAGCCCATGGCTGGCGCACAAGGCGAGCCATGAGGGCATTATCTGCATCGAGGCCATCGCCGGCTTGAGCCCGCATCCGCTGATCAAGGAGCGCATTCCGGGCTGCACCTACTCGCATCCACAAGTCGCCAGCGTCGGCCTCACCGAAGCGAAGGCGAAAGCCGCGGGCAGGGAGGTGCGCGTCGGCCGCTTTCCGTTCGTCGGCAACGGCAAGGCCATCGCGCTCGGCGAAGATCAGGGCATGGTCAAGGTCGTGTTCGACGCCAAGACCGGCGAACTGCTCGGCGCGCACATGATCGGCGCCGAAGTCACCGAACTGATCCAGGGCTACGCCGTGGCGATGAGTTGCGAGACCACCGAACACGAACTCATGGAAACCGTCTTCCCGCACCCGACGCTCTCAGAAATGATGCACGAAGCGGTGCTGGATGCGTACGGGCGCGTGCTGCACGTCTAGTGGGCGAGCGTTTCTTCCAATAGAGTCATTCCGGACACGCCGGAGGCGTGATCCGGAACCCAGGGCAAACGCACCAGCAGATGGCACGTTTTGATCTGATCGCCGTTTATCTGATGGCCAGCAAGCCCAACGGCACGCTCTATCTCGGCGTCACGAGCGATCTGTTGCAACGCGGCCTAGATCACCGCGAAGGGCGCTACGAAGGCTTTTCGAAGAAGTACGGCTGCACGACGCTCGTGTGGTGGGAGCCGCACGACGACATCAGCGAAGCGATCGCGCGCGAGAAGCAAATCAAAGGTTGGAAACGAAAGTGGAAGCTCGCGCTGATCGAGAAGGGCAATCCCACGTGGCGTGACCTGTACGAGGACTTCCTGCTTCCGCCGCAGCATCGGCGAAATGAACAAGACCAATCACAGAGTCTGTGGCCCTGGGTTCCGGATCGCGCTCCGCGCGTCCGGAATGACTCTAGTGAATAGAGGCGCCTGGAACTAAGCCGCCTTCGCCTCGGCGAATCGTTCCGCCGCCATGCGGCTCAAGGCGACGTAGTCGGTCTTGCCGGTGCCCAGGAGCGGGATATCGTCGATCACCACGATCCGCTTCGGCACGGCGAGCTCGCTGGCGCCGTTGGCCTTGCACCAGGCCTGCAGCGCATCGGCTGTGGCCTCGGCGTGATCGGTGAACAGGATAATGCGCTCGCCCTTGCGGGAGTCCGGCAGCGCCACCGCCGCGTGCACATGGTCAGGCCACACCGCCTGGGCGTAGTTCTCGACAGCGTTCAGTGAGACCATTTCGCCGCCTACTTTGGCGAAGCGCTTCACGCGCCCGAGAATGCGGATGTAACCGTCCTCGTCGACGTCGACGACGTCGCCGGTGTCGTGCCAGCCCTCCGGCAACAGATCGATGCCGAACGGCTTGGTCGGATCGAGATAGCCGCGCATGACGTTGGGCCCGCGCACGTAGAGCTTCTGGCCGCCATCGATGCCCGGCACCGGTTCAAGCCGCCATTCGAGCGCCGGCACGAACTGGCCGACGGTGCCGTGGCGATTGCGCGCCGGCACGTTGACGGAGATGAGCGGCGAGGCTTCGGTGGCGCCATAGCCTTCGAGCAATTCGACGCCGAAGCGCTTCATGTAGAGATCGCGCGTTTCCGGCTTCACCCGCTCGGCGCCCAGCACCATGAGGCGGATGCATTTCATGTCGTCGTCGTCGGCGTTGCGCGCATATTGCTGCGCGAAGGTGTCGGTGGCGAAGAAGACGTTGGCGCCGGTGTCTTTGATCAGTTTCGGAATCTCCTTCACCGCCAGCGGCGAGGGGAAGAGGAAGGTCTTGTGACCCGTAAACAACGGCAGCAGCACCCCGCCCAGCAGGCCGAAGCAATGGAACATCGGCAGCGGCGAGAAGAAACTCCAGTCCGGCTCGAACGGGACGTGCGCATATCCTTGCTCGACATTGGCGACGAGGTTGGCGTGGCTCAGCACCGCGCCTTTCGGCGTGCCGTAAGAGCCTGACGTGAAGAGGATCACCGCCGTATCGTCGGGGCTGCCCTTGGCCGCGAACATGCGCGGGAAGAAGCCCTTGGTCAGGGCCAAGATCTTATCGCCGAGATCGATGGTTTTGCGGACGTCTTCCAGATAGATGAGCTTCGCGAACTTCGACAGTTCGGCTTCGAGCGCCTCAAGCCCCGCTCGCTTGATGAAGATACGCGAGGTCAAAATCTTCCGGACATTGGCCGCGTCGCAGGCGGCGCGCAAATTCATCGCGCCTGCGGTGAAGTTGAGCATGGCGGGCGTGCGGCCGATGGCGTGGAGCGCAAAGAACGTCACCGTGCTGCCGACGCCCGTGGGCAACAGAATGCCCGCGGTCTCGCGGCGCTTGATCAAAGTGTCGAGCTTGCCGCCGAGCGCAAACGCGGCGCGGACGAGATCGTCATAGGAGAGCGGCTTGCGCTCGTGATCCTCGATAATCTTGTGTTTGCCGCCCTTGAGGTCGCGGGCCCGCAGCAGCGCTTCGAACAGGGTGACGCGCGTGCGCGCCAACTCGAAAGATCGTTGCGCCATGAGCCTATCGCCTCCGAACTGCTTCCGCCCTTGAGCCCGTGGAAGGCTCAGCCCGTGATTATTGTTTCACGGTTGTAACAGAACCTAACGGCGTGGATAAAGTGAGGCAAGTGACGTGGCCATTAACCTCAAAGCGTGCAGGGGAGGATTGCCCTCCCGGCGTTGCGGGACAAGGCCCGGAGGCTCATGTAGACGCCTGTGCCCACACTGATCGACATGCGCCAGGGAGGCGAGAACGAACGCCCCCGCCATCCTGAAAAGGAGGGCCGGCCGGACGCGCCGAGCCCGCGCAAGCCGGACTGGATTCGGGTGAAGGCGCCGACGAGTCTGGGCTACCACCAGACCAAGGAGCTGGTGCGCGATCTCAAACTACACACAGTGTGTGAAGAGGCGAGCTGCCCCAATATCGGCGAATGCTGGAGCCAGAAGCACGCCACCTTCATGATCCTCGGCGGCATCTGCACGCGCGCCTGCAGCTTCTGCAATGTCGCCACCGGCAAGCCGCTGCCGCTCGATCCCGATGAGCCGGCCAACGTCGCCTTCGCGACGGCGCAGATGGGGCTGAAGCACGTCGTCATCACTTCGGTAGACCGTGACGATCTCGACGACGGCGGCGCAGATCATTTCGTGCAGACGATCCAGGCCGTGCGCCGCGCCGCGCCGGAGACGACGATCGAAATCCTGACGCCGGACTTCCTGCGCAAACCGGGCGCAGCCGAGCGGGTGATCGATGCGGCGCCGGACGTGTTCAACCACAATCTCGAAACCGTGCCGCGGCTCTATCACTCGATCCGCCCTGGCGCGCGCTATTATCAGTCGCTGCGCTTGCTGGATTCGGTGAAGCAGCGCGATCCGAACCAATTCACCAAGTCGGGGCTCATGGTGGGTCTCGGCGAGGCGAAAGACGAAGTGCTGCAGGTGATGGACGATCTCCGCGTCGCCGGCGTCGATTTCCTCACTATCGGCCAATATCTGCAACCGACCAAGAAACACGCCGCCATCGATCGCTTCTGGACGCCGGAGGAATTCAAGGCGCTCGAAACCATCGCCTACGCCAAGGGCTTCCTGATGGTGTCGGCGTCGCCGCTGACGCGCTCGTCGCATCATGCTGGCGAAGACTTCGCGCGGCTCAAGGCGGCGCGCTTGGCGCAATCGAAGTGACATGCTGAACCGCCAAAGAATGTGCGAACCCTCCCCCCTTGTGGGGGAGGGAAGGGTGGGGGGGCGCGCAAAATCGAGCGAGACGGCGCCGACCGCACTTCATTCTGATCGCCCCCCACCCCCTGCCCCCTCCCCACGTGGGGGAGGGGGATGACCAAGACGATCATCGAAGCCGAGCGTGTGTTGCCCTATGCGCCCGAGGACCTCTGCCGCCTTGTCGGCGACGTGCGCATCTATCCGGAGTTCGTGCCGTTTCTGAAAACCTTGCGCGTGCTCACGGAAGAACCGCGCGAGGCCGGCGGATGGGAAGGCATCGCCGAGGCCGAGGTCGGCTGGAAGGCGATCAAAGTGACCTTCGCCACGTCGGTGCGCTGCGAGCCGGCGAAAGGCGAGGTGGAGGTGGCGTTGGTGAAGGGCCCGCTGCATTCGCTGAACAATCGCTGGCGCTTCGCGCCGCACGAAAAAGGCGCGCACGTGCATTACTGGATCGCCTACGAGTTCAAGAACCCGGTGCTGCAGGCGGCGATCTCCGCCAACAAGGATAAGCTCGCCTCGCGCATCATGGCGGCGTTCGAACGCGAAGCGAAGCGGCGGCTGGGTTAGTCCCTCACTTGCCGGATCAGCTCGAAAGCGGCGGCGACCGTCTCAGACTGAATCTGGTGGCGTCCGAGTTCCCCGAAGCGTTTCTCTTCATGCACGAGCGCGCCGCCGCGCCGCGCCGCCGCGAGATGCACGAGGCCGACGGGCTTTTCGGGGGTGCCGCCATCGGGCCCGGCAATCCCGGTTACCGCCACGGCGACGTCGGCGCGGCTGTGCGCGAGCGCGCCTTCGGCCATGGCGATCGCGACCTCTTTGCTGACGGCGCCGTATTGGCGGATCAGCTCCGGCGGGACGCCAAGCATGTCGGCCTTGGCTTCGTTCGAGTAGGTGACGAAGCCGCGTTCCAACACGGCTGAAGCGCCAGGCACGGCCGCGAGCGTCGCCGCGATCAATCCGCCTGTGCAACTTTCTGCGGTTGCGATCCGCAAACCGCGTGTCCTGCAATCACCAAGCAAGACGGTTGCGAATTCGATGAGGTTGGACTGCATCATGCTGGCGCATGGTGGGTCAGGGCCATGTGCAAGTCCACACATCACGAACGTGGTGGCGCTCGCTCACCCCCTCCCCTAGAGGGGGAGGGGGCAGGGGGCGGGGTGATCCGCCGCCGTTCACAGCGAAGGCAGCTGGCACTCTCATGCGCGCACAAACGGACAAAGCTGAACGCCACCCTCACCCCCGACCCCTCCCCCCTCAAGGGGGAGGGGAGCGATGAACCGCGCGACTCAAACACTGGCGCGACGCCTGGCGGCGCCGGTTTTTGCGCTGGCGCTGTTCTCCAGCGCGGCGCTGATTTTCGTGCTGCAGCCGCTGTTTGCGCGCATGGTCACGCCGCTCCTGGGCGGCAGTCCGCAAGTCTGGAACACCTCGATGGCGTTCTTCCAGGCCGCTCTACTGATTGGTTATCTCTACGCCCACCTGCTGGCGCGAGTGAAGGATTTGCGGATCCAAGCGGCGGTGCATGCCGCGGCGCTGGCGGCCGCATGGTTGGTTCTGCCGGTGCATGTCACCACCGCGCTTGGGGGACCGAGTTCAGAACATCCGGTGTGGTGGCTGATCGGCGTGTTGGCGCTTTCGGTCGGCGCGCCGTTCGCCATCGCCTCGGCCACCGCGCCTCTGCTGCAAGCCTGGTTCGCGCGCACGGGCCGCGCCGACGCCGCCGATCCGTATTATCTCTATGCCGCCAGCAATCTCGGCAGCTTCGTCGGTCTGCTGGCGTATCCGGCGCTGATCGAGCCGTTGCTTGGCGCGCAGGCGCAGAGCGCGGCGTGGTCCGTTGGTTATCTCATCGTAGCGGCGCTGATCGCGCTCGCCGCCGCCGCCGCCATCAGTTCGCACGGGGCGACGCCACGGCCGCTTGAGCACGCAGGCCCGGCGCCGAGCTGGCGCCAGCGCGGCTATTGGGTCGCCGCCGCAGCGGTGCCGTCGGCGCTTTCGCTGGGCGTGACGCTGCACATCTCGACCGACGTCGCCTCGGCGCCGATGCTGTGGGTGGCGCCTCTGGCGCTCTATCTCTTGACCTTCGTGCTCGCCTTCGCACGCGGCAGCGAGCGCATGGAGGCAGGCACGCTGTTCATTCAGCCGATCGCGCTCGCGCTGCTGATCATGTCTTATTACGCGTCCGGCAATTGGGTGGGCTCGGTCTCCGGCATTCTGGCGGGCTTCTTCTTCAGCGCGCTGATCTGCCATCTCGCTCTGGCGCGCTCTCGCCCGGACGCCAGCCGGCTCACGGAATTTTATCTGCTCGTCTCGCTCGGCGGCGTGCTGGGGGGCGTGTTCGCCGCGCTCATCGCGCCGCTGATCTTCAACAATGTCTACGAATATCCGCTGGCGCTCGCCGCGGCGTGCCTGTTCCGGCCGCGCGAGGAAAGCGACATGCCCCGCCTCGTCGATGCATCGCTCGCGGCGGCAATTCTGATGGGGCTACTCGGACTGCTGCTCTTGCGCTGGGCGCCGCTGGACTCAACCATCGTGCTCGGCACGATCGGCGCCGCCGCCGCCATGCTTGCGGCCGGCTGGAGCGACGAGAGCCGTCCGGCGGTGTATCGTTACTTGTTCCTTGCCGTGGCAGCCGCACACGCGATCCTGGTCATCTACATCGCCTTCAACTTGGCCGACATGTTCGTGCCCGCCATCGTTGAGGATCAGACTCGGACGGTGGCGCGCCAGCCCTGGGCGTCGATGCTGATGGCGACCAGCTTCATGCTGCTCGCGTTCGCCGTTCACGGCACCATACTGCCGCGCAAGGACAACAAGCGCGTCGCCGACATGGGGCTGGGCGCTGCTTTGGCCTCGACCGTTTTGCTGCTCATCCTCCTGGTGCGCGCCGAGGGCGTCGACGCGCAATTGCTCACCGTGACCGGCATCCTGTTCTGCGGCGTCGCCATCTTCTTCAATCGTGGGCGGCCGATGGCGCTTGCCGCGATCGTCCTCGTGGCGTTCGTTATCGTATTCATCGACGAAACCCGCGGCTCGCGCATCATCACCCAGGAGCGCAGCTTCTTCGGCGTGCTGCGCACACGCGAATTCGCCGACCGCGCCGATCCGAACGCGCCGCCGCTGCGGATTTTGATGCACGGCACCACCATCCATGGCGCGCAGATCGCCGACCCGCGTTTCGAGCGGCAGCCGCTCACCTATTATCATCCGCGCACCGCGCTTGGGGAATCCATCCTCGCTGGCTTGAGCACCGGCCCCACCTCGCACCTGGCCTTGATCGGCCTGGGCACGGGATCGACGGCGTGTCTCATGCGGCCCGACGACGAACTCACCATTTTCGAAATCGATCCGGCGGTGGTGCGGTTGTCGGCGGAGCCGGGCGGCGACTTCACCTATGTTCCCGCATGTCAACCGAACGCGCGCGTGGAATTGGGCGATGCGCGATTGCAAATCGCGGAAGAGCCAGACGGCTCTTTCGATGTTATCGTCGTCGATGCGTTTTCCTCCGACGCCATCCCGGCGCATCTGCTGACGCGGGAGGCGATCGCGCTTTATCTTTCGAAACTAAGCGATCGCGGCATCGTCGTGCTCCACCTCTCGAACCGCAATCTCGCACTGGTGTCGGAGGCCGCGCGCGTCGCGCACAGCCTGAACGCGCCTTACCTCTATCGGATCAGCGACCGCTTCGAGCAGCCGATGGTGTCATATTATGGCGGTTTGGCCGCAAGCGTGATGATCATCGCCAAGTCGCCGCAAGCGATCGGTTCACTCGCGCTCAATCCCGACTGGCGGGTCATCGAAGCGCCGCCTGGGCGGGCTTGGACCGACGACTACATCAATCTGCCGCGCGCCTTGTGGGAAGGGCTCTCCGGCGTCGAGACCTGCCGCATCTACACCTATCTCGACCAGTGCCAACCGGCGGCCGATGCGCCTAGCCCGGCAGCTCCAGCGTCGCCGTAGCGTGCGCCGCTAGACATGCTTCACGGCCGAGGAAGCGCACGCGCTGGATCGGCAGTCCGGCGCCGATGCAGGCGAGACGCCCGCGGTCGGCGCTTGCAGCGATGAGCCCCCGCTTATCCAACACTTTTTTCGGTCAAGTCTCTGAAAACGCGCGAACAAAAACAAACTTATCCGCCCCCCTTGAGAGCGGGCGTATACTGCTGCGCATGACACACATTCACCCCGTCCTTCCACTCCATCGCCGCGCCAGGCTCATCGCCTGGACGCTGGCGATGTTGGCGTGGCTGGCGGGCGTGTTGACCGGAAATATCTTGAAGCCGCGCCACGCGCGCCAGCGCGCCGAACGCGCGTCGCTCTGGTTTCTGGCGCGCCGCGTGCACTTGCTGATCATTGCGCGCGCGATGGACTTCGTCGGCCGCCGGCCTTTGCGCTTCAGCGGCGCAATGCAGCGCGGCCGCGCGATGGCGCAGCCTGGTTTGATGCGCGCCTTGATCGGTTCGAAGCTGCGCCGCGCGTTCAAGAAAAAGAGCGCCATCGACAGCATCTTCGCCATGATCCACGCGTTGCGGAACCTCGATTCCTTCGCGCGCGCGATGGCGCAACGCATTCGCCGCAAACTGACGCGGCGCCTGCCGAAAGCGTATCGGCCGGTGTGCGCCGAGCCGGTGTTGACGCTGAGCGTGGGCGACGTGCGCTTCGCGGATTCGTCTTAAAGACTATCCAAGTTGGAACGCGCGCTTCCAAGCGCGCCTGCGTCGCGGAGCGACGCGCTCCAATCTCCTACCGGTCAGTGCGGGCTTGGAAGCCCGCGCTCCAACCTCCAACCACCCGCGCCGCGCGAAGCGAATGCTTCGCCGCGGGCGCCGGCGCATGTGGCGATCCTTTCAACCACTCCGCGCCAGTTCCGCCGCCTCAGCATAGCCGAAGGCTGAAAGCGCCAGCCGGATCGCTTCGCCGCGCGGGCCTTTCAGCTCCGGATCGCGCTCCACCGCAAGGCGCGCTTCCTTGTCGGCGGAACCCAGCATGTCGGCGTGCGCTTCCGGCGACACCAAGCGGAACGGCGGCAAACCGGATTGCTGGGTGCCGAGCACGTCGCCGGCGCCGCGCAGTTTGAAGTCGATCTCGGCGATGGCGAAGCCGTCGTCGTGGCGGCGAATGGCGTCGAGACGGGTCTTGGCGGCCTCGCCGAGCGGCGGCTTCCACAGGAGCACGCACGAGCCCTGCTTGTCGCCGCGGCCAACGCGCCCGCGCAGCTGGTGCAATTGCGCCAGGCCGAAGCGCTCGGCCTGCTCGATGACCATGATCGTCGCTTCCGGCACATTGACGCCGACTTCGATCACGGTGGTCGCCACCAAGAGGAACGACTCCCCGGAACGGAAGCGATCCATCGCCGCTTCGCGCGCTGTCGCGTTCATCTGTCCATGCACGATCTCGACGCCCTTGCCAAAATAGGCCTGCAGTTCCTTGTGCCGGTCGAGCACGGCGGGCAGATCGACCGCTTCGCTCTCCTCGATCAGCGGGCAGACCCAATAGGCCCGCTCGCCGCGCTTCACCGCGTCGCCGATGGCGCCGATGACTTCGCTGAGACGGGAGGTCGGCATGGTTGCGGTCTTGATCGGCTGGCGTCCCGGCGGCTTCTCGTCCAGCACCGAGAGGTCCATGTCGCCGTGAATGGAAAGCGCCAGCGTGCGCGGGATCGGGGTGGCGCTCATCACCAGCACGTGCGGCGCAAATCCTTTGGCGACCATACGCATGCGGTCGGAGACGCCGAAGCGATGCTGCTCGTCGATGACGATGAGGCCGAGATCGCGAAAGGCGACCTCATCCTGAAAGAGCGCGTGCGTGCCGACGACGACGTGAAGCGCACCGCTCGCCATGCGGTCGAGAATGAGCTTGCGCTCCTTGCCTTTGTCGCGCCCGGTCAGCACCGCCATCCTGATGCCGGCGGCCGACAGCAACGGCTCAAGGGTTGCACCGTGCTGACGCGCGAGCAGGTCGGTCGGCGCCATCATGGCGCTCTGCAGTCCGGCTTCGGCCGCACGCGCCATCGCCAGCGCCGCCACCAATGTCTTGCCGGAGCCGACATCGCCTTGCAGCAGGCGCAGCATCGGCGCTGGCTCGCTCATGTCGGCGTAGATTTCGCTGACCGCGCGGCGCTGCGCGCCGGTTGGCGCAAAGGGGAGGGCGGCGATGATCTTGTTGCTGAGACTGCCGTCGCCCACCACGGCGCGACCGGGTTCCTTGCGTCGGTGTTGGCGGCGCAAGCGCAGCGCGCATTGGCGGGCGAACAATTCGTCATACGCCAGGCGCGTACGGAAGGCGCTCTGCGGCAGCACGTCCTCGGGCGAGGTTGGCCTATGCAGATGCTCGAGCGCGGTGCGGAAGTCAGGCCAGTCGTGGGCCTTGACCGTCGAAGGCTCCAGCCATTCAGGCGCTTCCGGCACGGTGTCGAGCGCGGTGAGCAGGGTGCGCGCAAGCATGCGCCCGGAGAGACCCTGTGTCAGCGGATAGACCGGCTCGACCGTCGGCGGCGCTTCGCCCTTCGCCGGATCGGCGACGTGATCGGGATGCAGCATTTGCCGCATGCCGTCGTAGAATCGGATTTCGCCGCTCACCAGCCGCGTCTGGCCGACCGGCCACATGCGTTTCAGCATCTCCTCGTTGCCGCGGAAGTAGGCGACAGTCAGGAAGCCGGTCTGATCGCGGAGGCGAATGCGGTAGGGCAGGTTCTTGTAACCGGGCATGTGGCCGTCGACCTCGGCCTCGATGGTGGCGATGTCGCCCTCATTGGTTTCGCCGATGGGCACGCGCAGGCGCCGGTCGATGGCGCTGTTCGGCGGCAGGAACACCAGATCGCGCGCAAGCCGCCCGCCCGCCACCTTGGCGATCAGGTCCATCGTCTCCTTGCGCGCCCCCTTTGGCGTGCGCGCCGGCGCCAGCAGGGCGTCCAGCACGGCTCTCGCGGGGGAGGGGGCAACGTCGTTCATGGCTCGCTTAGCGTAGGCGACGCTGACAGGGCGCCGCCGATAGGTTATAGCGCGGCCCCCTCGCGTTTTGACTCCCCTTAAGGGCCCATGGACGACCGCCGCAAGAAGCTCAAATTCCGCGCGTGGCGCCGGGGATTTCGGGAGATTGATCTGATTCTGGGCGGTTTCGCCGACCGCCGCCTTGCCGACCTCGACGAAACCGGCTTGGACGCCTTCGAACGCCTGCTCGATGCGCCTGACCAGGACGTCTACGAGTGGGTCACCGATCAAGCGCCGGCGCCGCGTGAACACGACACGCCGGTGCTGGCGTCGATTCGCGCGTTCTGCGCCGAAAGCAAACAGGACCGATGAAAGACCCCGCCCTCCCTCAGAAGTTGATCGAGACTTTGGCGCGATCGAAAGACGCGCTGACGGTGTCCGGCGCGCCGGAGGGCGTCGACGCCGCCGGGTTGGCCGAAGCGGCGCGGCTGCGCGGCGGGGTGACCGTGTTCGTGGCGCGCGACGAAACGCGGGCGGCGCAGTTCGAGGCGGCGGTGAAGTTCTTCACTCCGGAACTGGAGACGCTGCGCCTGCCGGGCTGGGATACTCTGCCGTACGATCGGATTTCTCCGGCCGCCTCCGTCGCGGCGCAACGGTGTGCGGCGCTGACGCAATTGGCGCGGCGAAGCGAGAAGGATGCGCCGCTGCTGGTGGTGGCGACTGCGTCGGCGGTGGCGCAGCGGACGCCGCCGCGTCAGCGCTTGACGCAGGGCGCGTTCGCGGCGGAAGCCGGCGCCGAAACCTCGATGGAGCAACTCGAGACCTACCTCGTCGTCAACGGCTATGCGCGCGCCTCCACGGTGCGGGCGCCGGGCGAGTTCGCAGTGCGCGGCGGCTTGATCGATGTCTTTCCGCCGGGCGCAGCAGAGCCCTTTCGCTTCGATTTCTTCGGCGACACGCTGGAGACGATCCGCAGCTTCGATCCCGAAACGCAGATCTCAAAGGCCAAGTTCAAGTCAGCGCTGCTGACGCCGGTCAGCGAAGTGCTGCTGGACGAACTGACCGTGCTGCAGTTCCGCCGTCGTTTCACGCAGGCGTTCGGCGCGGTCAGCGATCCGCTTTATGACAGCGTCAGCGCCCGTATCCGCCGCCAAGGTGTCGAGCAATTTTTGCCGTTCTTCTACGAGCGGCTGGAAACGGTGTTCGACTATGCCGGCGCCGGCGCCCTGGTGGCCTTCGACGCGTTGGCCGAGGAGGCGATCAAGGAACGCGTCGAGACCGCGCGCGATCACTACCAGTCTCGCAAAACCGCGCCGATCCCGCGCGGCGGCGCGCCGTTCCGCGCGCCGGAACCCGATCTGCTCTATCTCGGAGAGGAGGCGCTGAACGCCGCGTTGGCCTCGCACGCGGTGCGCCGCTTCACCCACTTCGACACCGACGCCAAAAAACAGCTCGATTTGGGCGCGCGGCCGGGCAGGGATTTTGCCCCGGAGCGGCAGACCGCGGATATCAATGTGTTCGAAGCCGCCGCCAATCACATCGAAGCGCTGAGCAAGGCGAAGAAGCGCATCCTCATCGCGGCGTGGTCGGACGGCTCGGCCGAGCGGCTCGCCGGCGTGCTCGCCGATCATGGCGTCGATGCGGTGGTGCGCAGCGACTCATGGCGGCATGCGTCGGCGTTGCCGAAGGACGCACACGCGCTTGTCGTCTTGCCAATCGAACATGGGTTCGAGACCGAACAACTCGCGCTCATCGCCGAACAGGACATTCTGGGCGATCGCTTGGCGCGGCCGCGCAAGCGCCGCAAAGCGTCGAGCGTGATCGCCGAAGCGGCGGCGATGAGCCAGGGCGATCTGATCGTCCACCAGGATCATGGCGTCGGGCGTTACGAAGGCTTGAAGACGCTCGATGTCGCCGGCGCGCCGCACGATTGCCTGGACCTGACCTATGCCGGCGGCGACAAACTCTATCTGCCGGTCGAGAATATCGAACTGGTCAGCCGCTACGGCGCCGAGGATGCCGAGGCGCAGCTCGACAGGCTGGGCGGCGTCGCCTGGCAGAGCCGCAAGGCGCGCGCCAAGCAGCGCCTGCGCGACATGGCCGAGGAATTGCTTCGCATTGCGGCGCTGCGGGCGACGCGCGTCGCCGAACCGGTGGCGCCGCCGGAGGGTCTGTGGGACGAGTTCTGCGCGCGCTTCCCGTACGAAGAAACCGACGACCAGCTTGCGGCGATAGACGATGTCATCGGCGATCTGGCCGCCGGCCGGCCCATGGATCGCCTCATCTGCGGCGATGTCGGCTTCGGCAAAACCGAAGTGGCGCTGCGCGCGGCTTTCCTCGTGGCGATGACCGGCAAGCAGGTGGCGGTGGTGGCGCCGACGACATTGCTCTGCCGCCAACACTTCCGCACCTTTTCGGAGCGCTTCCGCGGGCTTCCGATCCGGGTGCGTCAGTTGTCTCGATTGGTGAGCGCCAAAGAGGCGAACGAAACCAAGGCTGGGCTGACGGACGGTACGATCGAGATCGTCATCGGCACGCATGCGCTGCTGTCGAAGACGATCAAGTTCTCCGATCTGGGTCTGATGATCATCGACGAAGAGCAACACTTCGGGGTCAAGCATAAGGAACGGCTGAAAGACCTGCGCGCCGAAGTGCACGCGCTCACGCTGTCGGCGACGCCTATCCCGCGCACGCTGCAGCTTGCCCTCGCTGGCGTGCGCGAGATGAGCCTGATCACCACGCCGCCGATCGACCGGATGGCGGTGCGCACCTATGTGACGCCGTTTGACGCGGTCACGGTGCGCGAGGCGCTGCTGCGTGAGAAATACCGCGGCGGCCAGAGTTTCTTCGTCGCCCCGCGCATTTCCGATCTCGAAGAGGTTTCGGATTTCCTGCGCCGCAATGTGCCTGAAGTGAGCTTCGCGGTCGCGCACGGGCAGATGGCGGCCGGCGCGCTCGACGAGATCATGACCAATTTTTACGACGGCGCGTTCGATGTTCTAGTGTCCACCAGCATCGTCGAGTCGGGCTTGGATATCCCGCGCGCGAACACTCTGGTGCTCTTCCGCGCCGACATGTTCGGCTTGGCGCAGCTCTATCAGCTGCGCGGGCGCGTCGGCCGTTCCAAGCTGCGCGCCTACGCCTATCTCACCACCGCGGCTGAACAAACGCTGACAGTCAGCGCCGAGAAACGGCTCAAGATTCTCTCGTCGCTCGACAACCTCGGCGCTGGCTTCACCCTGGCCAGCCACGATCTCGACATGCGCGGCGGCGGCAATTTGCTTGGCGAAGAACAATCGGGCCACATCCGCGAGGTCGGGGTAGAACTCTATCAGTCCATGTTGGAGGAGGCCGTTGCATCCCTGCGCGATGGGACGGACGAGGCCGTCAGCGAAAAATCCTGGTCCCCGCAGATCAATGTCGGCGCCTCGGTGTTGATCCCGGAAGAGTACGTCGCGGACCTCACCGTGCGCTTGGCGCTCTACCGCCGCTTGGCGGAGCTGGACACCGATCAGGAACGCGAGGCGTTCGCGGCGGAGCTGATCGATCGCTTCGGCCCGCTGCCGCCGGAAGCCGATCAACTCATCGCAGTGGCGGCGCTGAAGGCGCTCTGCCGACGGTGCCAGATTTCGAAACTGGACGCCGGCCCGAAAGGCGCGGTGCTGACCTTCCGCGAAAGCGGCTTCCCCGATCCGCTGGCGTTGGTGCGGTTCATCACCGAACGGCCAGACGACTACAAGATGCGGCCTGACGGCAAACTCGTTGTGCAAGGCGGCTGGCCGGAGGCCGCGCAGCGTCTGAAGGCGTTGCGCACTGTATTGGAAGCGATGGCGCGTTTGGCCATACGCAAAGCGGCTTAAGCCGGAACCGCCTCGACCTCGATGGCGAGCAGCGCGCGGGCAAGCATGGCGGCGCCGCTCTCGCCAGGCTGCATTTCGACAACGCTTTGTTCGAATATCAGCGGTCCGGCGCCGCCGTCGCCGGAGGCAAACGCCGTGCACTCTGCAACAGAGGCGATCCGTTCCGCCGTACGTTTTGCGTCTTGCAACCGCGCCGCGGGCAGCGCCAGCGCGATGACGTCGGGACCAAACGCGGCGCCGCAATCGGCTTCGCGCATCAGCCGCGCCGCCAGAGATGCGATCTCAGCGAAGCCTTTGCGCCATACCTCTGGGCTGGGTTCGCGCGCGCCGATCGCCGGCGTCACCCGTAGCGCAACGACGCTCATCGGACGGCCGCTGGCGTGATGGTCGGCGGCCATGCGCGCCAGATGCGTCTCGAACGGTCCTCGTCGCCAGAGACCCGTACGCGCATCCCCCATCAGATCGCGCAGGGCCCGCATCTGGTGTTCTGCAGAGCTGCGGCGGCGTTCACGGCGGATGGCTTCAAACAACCAACCGAGGTCCCCAAAGGATGGCAGGTGCGAGATGGAGATTGCACACGCGCCGCGTTCGACGGCCACGTCTGCGGTTGCCGCATCTCCCGGCTTCGCCAGCATCAAGGTGGGGAGGTTGTGCAGCGTCGCGTTGCGCCGCAGCGCCCCGCACAAAGACAGAGCGGTGGTTGTGTCGTGGACACCGTTGAGGACGACCGCGTCGAATGGTTCGTCGTGCAGACGATCGAAGCCGGCGTACGAGCTAAAGGCGGCTTCAAGGCTGCCGCCCTGCTCCGCAAACGCCCGCTCCAAGGCCAGAAACATGGAGGAGGGCGCGCCGATATAGAGCGCCGCAAGTTTGCGCTCCGGCGCTAGCGTTGGCGACGCCACACCGAGCGCCGCCGCCGTTGCGGACCGCCGCGCCGATTCTTCTTCGGCTATCGCCAAACGGATCCAGGCATCCAGCTGCGCGCGCAGGAGCACAGGCGAGGCATCGAGCCAAACGGCGCCGGAATAAGAGTTGGTCTCCGTGAGCTGCGCTGCTAGTCCGACGCCCACATAGCCAGCTAGCTGCGCGAGGGGCTTGTTCGCGACCGCCGCCACACTGGCCGCGAGCGCGCCAGCGCCGGCGCCGTGCTGCGGGATGATGGAAATGTCTTCGCCATCGGGCGCGGCGCGGTAAGGCCCGGCGAGCGCCGCTGCGGCGAGGCCGGCGGCGTCGAGCAACGCCTGCGCCTCACGCGCGACGCGCGCGTCGGCGGCTCTCACCACAATCCGCAAAGTTAACGCTCCGGCGCCCCGGAGACGGGCGCGACGACCTGCTATAGGTATCGCCGCTTAGCACGGCGCGAAACCGCGAGGGTAAACGGAGCAGAATATGGGTCAGGGGCCGCTTTCGGGCGTCAAAGTGGTTGAGTTCGCCGGCATCGGGCCTGGTCCGTTCTGCTGCATGCTGCTCTCGGACATGGGCGCCGATGTCGTGCGCGTGGACCGCAAGGGCGGACGGCCGACGTTCAAGAACGACATTCCCGCGCGCGGACGCCGCCACGTGGCACTCGATCTGAAGGACGCCAACGATCTCGGCGTCGCGCTGGCGCTGATCGAAAAGGCGGACGTGCTGATCGAGGGATTTCGCCCCGGCGTCATGGAGCGCCTCGGGCTCGGGCCCGATGAAGCGCTCACGCGCAACCCAAAGCTGATCTACGGCCGCATGACCGGTTGGGGGCAGACCGGCCCGCTTGCCGACGCTGCAGGCCACGATCTCAACTACATCGCCATCTCGGGCGCTCTGCATGCAATGGGCCGCAAGGACGACGCTCCGGCGCCGCCGCTCAACCTGGTCGGCGATTACGGCGGCGGCGCGCTCTACCTGGCGATGGGCGTGTGTGCGGCGCTCTACGAGGCGCAGCGCTCCGGCTTGGGTCAAGTCATCGACGCCGCCATCACCGATGGCGCCGCCTCGCTGATGAGCGTCATCTACGGCTTGCGCGCCTCCGGCATCTGGACCGACGAGCGCGACGCCAACTTGCTCGACGGCGGCGCGCACTTCTATGACGTCTACAAGACCAAGGACGGGAAGTATATTTCGATCGGTTCGATCGAGCCGCAATTCTACGCACTGCTGCTGGAGAAGACTGGACTGACAGACGATTCAGCTTTCGCGATGCAGATGAACAAGCCGGAATGGCCGGCGCTGTCGGAAAAACTTGCGGAGGTCATCGCCGCCAAGACGCGCGACGAATGGACCGCTCTGATGGAGGGTACTGACGTCTGCTTCGCTCCGGTTCTCTCCATGGCCGAGGCGCCTTTCCACCCCCACAACGTCGCCCGCGGCGCGTTTGTGGATGTCGAGGGACTGATTCAGCCCGGCCCCGCCCCAAGATTTTCGCGCACCCCCTCCGCCGTTCAGGGACCGCCGGGGGGAATGGGCGCAAAAGCCGAGCAAATCCTGGCCGACTGGGGAATTTCGGCCCGGCCAAGCTGAGAGGCGGATTCAGCGCCGGTTCAAGGCCGGTGGTGTCTTATCATCCCCGGTTCCGGACGATATTTCGTCCCTCGCTCGTACCGGGGCCAGGTTCTCATCCCACCTCAGGGATGAAGCGAAAGCGCCGGCGGCCGGCTCAGCCGCCGGCGCAACTCGTTTCGGGGACTCGCGTATGCATCCCGGCAGGTTGCGCGCGTTCACGCCGCTCCGTAAACGGGCCTCATGGCCAACAAAGTTTACCCGGACGCCAAGTCCGCGCTCGAGGGCATGACCTTCGACGGCATGACGGTGATGAGCGGCGGCTTCGGCCTCTGCGGCATTCCAGAAAACCTGATCATTGCGTTGCGTGACACCGGCGTGAAGGGCATCACCGTCATCTCCAACAATGCCGGCGTCGACGGCTGGGGCCTGGGGCTGTTGCTGGAGACCAAGCAGATCAAGAAGATGGTCTCGTCCTATGTCGGTGAGAACAAGGAATTCGCGCGCCAGTATCTGAGCGGCGAGCTGGAGCTTGAGTTCAACCCGCAAGGGACGCTGGCCGAGCGTTGCCGCGCCGGCGGCGCAGGCATTGCCGGCTTCTACACCAAGACCGGCGCCGGCACCTTGGTAGCGGAAGGCAAAGAGACGAAGGTGTTCAACGGCGAAACCTACGTCCTGGAAACCGGCTTGGTCGCCGATCTCTCCATCGTCAAAGCCTGGAAGGGCGACCACGAGGGCAATCTCATCTTCCGCAAGACCGCGCGCAACTTCAATCCGATGATGGCGACAGCCGGCAAGAAGTGCGTGGCGGAGGTTGAAATTCTGGTGCCCACCGGCGAACTCGATCCCGACGCGATCCACACGCCTGGGATCTACGTCGACCGCATCGTCCAGGGCAGTTTCGAGAAACGCATCGAGCAGCGCACGGTTCGCAAGCGGGCTGACGCCAGCACAATGCAACAATGACGATGCGAAAAGCCATCGAAGTTGTCGCGCAATTGGCGGCGCGAGGCGTGATCAAGAACTACGCGATCACCGGCGCGGTCGCCGCTTTGGCCTATATCGAGCCGATATCGACGCAAGACCTGGACATCCTCGTTTCTGTCGGAGATTTCAGCGGAACGCAGTCGGGACTCTTGTTGCTGTCGCCTATAGAATCGGCGCTCGCGGAACTCGGCTACAACGAACGTCGCGATGTTGGCGTCGTCGTTGAAGGCTGGCCGGTTCAGTTTATCCCGGCCGCCTCGGAACTCGACGAGGAGTCTCTTCGCGATGCGGCTCTGACTCAGATAGGCCCGACCACGGCGCGTGTGCTCAAACCGGAGCACATCGTGGCAAAGGCAATAAGCGTAGGCCGGCTCAAGGACCTTGCGCGCGTTGAGACGTTCCTCAACACGAACGCGGTAGACCTCCCGGCCCTGAAGGCAGTGATCGTCCGCCACGGCTTGAAGGACGCGTGGCGCGCGTTCTGCCTAAAGTCTGGGCGAACGGACGCGCTGGCGTTATGATGGGTGGAAGATGAATAGAACCTATCCCGATATTTCCGACATCCTGGCGCGCAAGGACCGCGCGCGCACAGAGCTGGCGCGGCTTTCCTTCGAGGAAAAACTCGACATGCTCGATAAATTGCGGACCAACGAGATCGAACTGGGCAAGGCCATGCGTGAGGGCATGCAGCAGCACACCCTTTCGGAGCGCCGCTAATGCCCTGGTCCCGCGATCAACTTGCTCAGCGCGCTGCAAAGGAATTGCGCGATGGCTTCTATGTGAACCTGGGCATCGGCATTCCGACGCTGGTGGCGAACTACATTCCTGACGGCATGGAAGTGACGCTGCAAAGCGAGAACGGCATGCTCGGCATGGGTCCCTTCCCGTATGAGGACGAGGTTGACGCCGATCTCATCAACGCCGGAAAGCAGACGATCACGGCGCTCGCCAAGACCTCGTATTTCTCTAGTGCAGACTCATTCGCCATGATCCGCGGCGGCCATATCGATCTGTCGATCCTGGGCGCCATGGAGGTCACCGATCGGGGCGATCTCGCCAACTGGATGGTGCCCGGCAAGATGGTCAAAGGCATGGGCGGGGCGATGGATCTGGTCGCCGGCGTCAAGCGCGTGGTGGTGGTGATGGAGCACACTTCGAAAGAGGGCGCTTCAAAACTCCTGAAGTCCTGCACGCTGCCGCTCACCGGCGTCAACGTCGTCGATCTGGTCATCACCGATCTCGGCGTCTTCGAGATCGATAAGCACGGGACCGCGCCGATGAAGCTGATAGAGCTTGCGGACGGCGTGTCCCTCGACGATATCACCGCCAAGACGGAAGCGCCGTTCGTCAACGCGCTGCGCTAGCCAAGCTGGATGGGTGGCCGAGTGGTTTAAGGCACCGGTCTTGAAAACCGGCGTGGGTGCAAGCCCACCGTGAGTTCGAATCTCACCCCATCCGCCAATTCCTTGTGGTGAACAGACGTTATTGGTGAACCTGAAAAAAGGATAAATCCTTACGCGGCCTAAAGCCCCGCGCCCGTATAAGCGAGCCTCGCTTGCGTTGGGGTCGTACATGTTGCGCCGTACAGTCCAAGTCCTGCTGCTTTCTTGCATGAGCGCCGCCGCGCTCACGACGCCCGCGTCCGCGCAGCGCGCGCCGATCACGTATGCAGGGCAGGCTGGCGCAGCAGCGCCGGCGGTCACACAGACCGCGTCGCTGGGCTCGAGCGGGCTCTCCGGCGGCGACGAAAACTCTTATGGCTATGGCGGCGGAGAGCGCCGCCCGCGCGGAGCGGTCATCGATCTGCGCCGCCCGGAAGCGCGCCGCGCCCAACCCGTCGTGATCGAACAACCGGTCAGCGAGCTCGAAGACAATGAGGAAGAGGCCAGCGGCCCCGTCGTGCTGACCCCGGCCCGTTACGAACAGCCCGCAGCGCAAGCCCCTGCGCCGTCAGCGCCGGAGCAGGGCGCTCCCGCTTGGCTCGAGCGCGAGCGCGTCGGCCCGCCTTACGAAGCCAATGGCCGCTGGTACGTCCCGACGCCGGAACCCGGCTACGCCCAGACCGGCACGGCCTCCTGGTATGGCGCCCAGTTTCATGGCCAACGCACCGCCAGCGGCGAGACCTTCGATCAGGACGCGCTCACCGCGGCCCACCCGACGCTGCCGATCCCGAGCCTCGTGCAGGTCACCAATCTCGAGAACGGGCGCGAGGTGATCGTGCGGGTGAACGATCGCGGACCGTTCGTCGGTGAGCGCCTGATCGATATGTCACGCGCCGGCGCCCAGGCGCTCGGTTTCGAGCAAGCCGGCCAGACGCGCGTCCATGTGCGCTACCTCGGCCCCGCCCCGCGCCGCGTCAGCGCCGATGGGACGCCTGCCCCCGCTTCCACCCGCGTCCCTGCTGTCCCGCAGCCTCAGCAGACTGCGGAGCAGGGGCCCCGCTCCCTGCTCCCGCCACCTGTGGAAAGCGCCGAACTGGCCGGTGCCCCGGTTGAGACTGGGCCGGCGCCCGTGTCTGTTGTCGGCGGCTACTTTGTCCAGGTCGGCGCTTATTCCGATCCCGCCAACGCCCAGCGCGTCCGCGCCCAGGTCGCGGCCGCCGGTCCCGTGGTCATGGACGTGCGCCAGACCGCCTCGGGCGTGGAATTGTTCCGGGTTCGCATCGGGCCCTGGACGAGCCGCGAAGAGGCGGACGCCGCCCGCCGCACTCTGAGCGATCTGGGCTATGGCGAAAGCGTCGTCGCCTCGCGCTGAGCGCTTCTGTTGACGTGAAAACGCCGCGCCGGTCTGCTTCACTAGCTTGGCGCAAAACGCGCGCACGATTCGGCGGGATGGCATGATTTCTCAGCGCAAGCTTGGCGCAGTGGCGTTGGCGGCATTGGTGGTGTTGGCGCTCGCACCTGACGCGGACGCCCAGCGCCGCCGTGCGCGCCGTGAACCGGCGCCGCCGCCCGCTCCCGCCGTCGCTCAGCATATCACCATCATGGACGGCGCATCGGGCGCCATCCTGCGCTGTGACGATTGCGACGCGCCGATCCCGCCGGCGTCGATGGCAAAACTCATGACGGTGCTGATCGTGCTCGAGCGGCTGCGCGCGCGCGAGATCACCATGGCGACGCGCTTTCGTGTGAGCGAATATGCGTGGCGCGAACATGGGGCGATGTCGTCCGGCTCGCACATGTTCCTGCCGATCAATGCCGAGGTCGCGGTCAGCGATTTGCTGCAAGGCGCGGTGATCGTCTCCGCCAACGACGCCTGCGTCGTGCTGGCCGAAGGCATCGCCGGTTCGGAAGAGGCGTTCGTGGCGCTGATGAACCGCCGCGCTGAAGAACTCGGTCTGCGCACTGCCCGCTTCAGAAACGTGACCGGCGTCGACGATCCAGAGCAGCGCATCAGTTCGGCCGATCTCGCGCGCCTGGCGCGGCATCTGATCCAGACCTACCCTGAATTCTATCCCGTCTATTCGCGCCGCCAGTTCACCTTCAACAACCGCACGCAGCAGAACCGCAACCCGTTGCTTGGCGCCTTCGCCGGCGCCGACGGCGTCAAGACAGGCCACACCGACGCGTCCGGTTATGGCCTCATCGGCTCGGCGGTGCTGAACGGTCAGCGCCGCATCATTGTGTTCAACGGCCTGCCGACCATGGCGTCGCGCAACAGCGAGGCCCAGCGCCTGATGCGCGCGGCGTTCAATGACTATGCCGTGGCGCAGATCGCGGCGGCGGGCGAGCAACTCGGCGAAGCGCAGGTGCGGCTCGGATCGCGGCGCGCGGTGCCGCTGGTGGCGCAGCAGGCGATCGTCATCGGCGGCCCGCGCGGCGTGCAGGACGCGCTCACCGCGCACATCGTCTACGATGGCCCGTTGCGCGCGCCGATCGCCGAGGGCGATGTGGTGGCGCGCCTGGTGATCGAGGGTCCCGACTTCCAAACCCAGGAATTCCCGCTGGCAGCCGGGCGCAGAATAGGGCGCGCCAACTGGTTTTCCCGCGCTTGGGAGGGCTTGCGCCTGACCTTCTTCGGCCCTTGATAGGGCGCATGAAGGCCGAGAAGCCCGCCCCCGAACTGGACAAGGAACCGGGTGCGCCGCATCCGCGCCAGACGTTTTCGTTCGTCGGCCATGAAGCGGAAGAAACTGCGATGGACGCGGGCTTGCGCGGCGGACGCATGCATCACGCCTGGCTGCTCGCCGGTCCCAAAGGTCTGGGCAAGGCGACGCTTGCCTATCGGCTCGCGCGCGTCGCTCTCGGCGCGAAACGCATCGGCCCGCGCCCGTTCGACGCCGATCCGGAAGATCCAGTTTCGCGCCGCGTGATGGCGCTGTCGCATCCCGATCTCTTCGTGCTGCGCCGTGGTCTGAACGATCGCGGCAAGCCACGGCGCGAAATCGCGGTCGACGATGCGCGTGACCTCGGCCATTTCTTTTCGCTGGCGCCGTCCGAGGGCGGCATGCGCGTGGCCATCGTCGACGCTGTCGACGATCTCAACCGCAACGCCGCCAACGCCATCCTGAAGACGCTCGAGGAGCCGCCGGCGCGTTCGGTGTTGCTGCTCGTGTGTCATGCGCCGGGCGCGATCCTGCCGACGATCCGTTCGCGCTGCCGGCGTTTGGCGCTGAAACCCTTGAGCGATCCGCTCGTGCGACAGGCCAGCGGCGCCGATGCCAGCATTGTGGCGTTGGCAAAGGGTCGGCCCGGCCGCGCCATTGCGCTGAAGGCGCAGGGCGTGGACACCGCAGGCGCCGATCCCAAGCGCGCGCACGCTGAAATCGCGCGCGGCGCATCGGCGGCGCTGCTCGGCGGACTCTACGACAAGATGAGCGGCGAGCCGTTTGAGAAACTTGCCGGCGTGCTTGAGCTTGCCGGCGAATGGACGCGCGCCGCCGGCGTGGAGCAGGGCGGCGAACACTGGGCGGAGGCATGGTCGGCGCTTGAGACGCTACGCGGCGAGGCCGAGGGTCTCGATATGGATCCCAAACACGCGCTGGCGCGCGCCGCCGGCATATTGGATCGCGCCGGAGCGGCGCGGCGATGACGTTGTTGATCGACAGCCATGTCAACTTGCACCACCACGCGTTCGACGGCGATCGCGAGGCGGTCATAGCGCGCGCACGCGAAGCCGGCGTGGCGCGCATGATCACCATTTGCGACAGGATCGAGAATTTCGGCCGAGTTATCGCCATCGCCGAGGCGCATGAGGACATCTACGCCAGCGTCGGCGCCCATCCGCACTACGCCAAGGATCACCTCGACCTCACGGCCGAGCGCCTGATCGAAATGGGGCGGCACGAGAGGGTGGTCGGAGTAGGGGAAACCGGCCTCGATCAGCACTACAAGTTCAGCCCTCTCGCGGATCAAGTCGCGGTTTTTCGCGCCCACGCGAAGGCGGCGCACACGCTCGACAAGACGCTGATCATCCACACGCGCGAGGCCGATGAGGCCATGGCGGATTTGCTGGAGGAAGAGGCGGGGAAGGGCCCTCTTCGCATTCTCATGCACTGCTACACGAGCGGCCCGGAACTGGCGCGGCGCGCACTCAAAATCGGCGCGTATTTTTCCTTCTCCGGCATCATGACCTTCAAGAACGCCGACGACGTGCGCGCCATCGCGCGGGAAGCGCCTCTGGATCGCGTCATCCTCGAAACCGATTGCCCCTATCTGGCCCCTATTCCGCACCGCGGCCAACGCTGCGAACCCATGCACGTCGCGCACGTGCAAACCGCGTTCGCCAAGCTTAGAGGCTTGGACGAAACCGAGTGCAGCGCCCTGCTCGCGGATAATTTCTTTCGGCTGTTTCCGGGCGTGCGGCGGGTGACGGGATGAAAATGAGCAGCTCCCCGCAGGCTGGATCTCCATCCTCGCCCTTGATGGGCGAGGTGTCCGCGAACGCCGTTCGCGGACGGAGTGGGTGGCGGCTCGGACAAGCAAACAGCGGCGCAATCACCCACTCAGTCGTCGCGCTATGCGCGCCGACAGCTCGCCCATCAAGTGCGAGCAGGAGCTGCGCGTAATGGCCACGCTGCGCATCACCGTGCTCGGCTGCGGCTCGTCGGGCGGCGTGCCGCGCGCCACCGGCGATTGGGGCGTGTGCGATCCGAATGAACCGAGGAACCGACGCACGCGCTGCGGGATCATGCTGCAGAAGTGGAGCGGGGCGGCGACCGCGCCGGAAGAGGCGACCACGGTGCTGATCGACACGCCCCCGGAGCTGCGCCAGCAGCTGGCGGCGGCGGGGCCCTCGCATCTCGACGCCGTGCTCATCAGCCACGACCATGCCGACCAGATCCACGGCTTCGACGACATCCGCGCCTTCTTCATCAAGGCGCGCCGCCAGATCCCGACTTGGATCGACGCCAGCACGCGCGCCAGCTTCATGCAGCGCTTCGGCTACGCCTTCGTCAGCGAGGGCGGCTATCCGGCCATCGCGCGCGACGCTGGCCAGCTGACGCCGCTTGTGCCGGTGACCATCAACGGGCCAGGCGGCAAACTCGACGTGCTGCCCCTCGAACAGGATCACGGCTTCTCGAAGTCGCTCGGTTTCCGCGTCGGGCCGATCGCGTACTCGAACGATCTGGTGAACATGCCGGAGACGACGTTCGCGCAGCTTGGCGGCTTGGCGCTCTGGATCGTCGATGCGCTGCGCGACACGCCGCATCCGACGCACGCACATGTGGCGCGCGCGCTGGAATGGATCGAACGGCTGAAGCCGGCGCACGCGCTACTGACCAACATGCACATCGATCTGGACTATCAGCCGCTGAGGGCGAGGCTGCCGGCGCGCGTCGAACCGGCGTACGATGGCTGGGCGGGCGACTTCGCGATCTGAGTCGATCTGTCGTTTCCCATAATCTATCTTATGCGAGATTTGTATGCCAGGCCAAGGTGCTGAAAAGGCGACAGAAAAGAGCGCAGAGAGGACCGCGGACCTTCAGGTCCGCAGCGGGTCTGAAGGCTCCTTGCGGAACGCCGCCGCCACCCAGGCCGTGCTCGATGTGATGGCGCGGCTGCGCGACCCGGAGCGCGGCTGCCCCTGGGATATCGAGCAGAGCTTCGGAACAATCGCGCCGTACACGATCGAGGAAGCCTACGAGGTCGCCGACGCCATCGAGCGCACGGACATGGCCGCGCTCAAGGAAGAGCTGGGCGATCTTCTGTTCCAAGTCGCCTTCCACGCCCGCATGGCCGAAGAGCTTGGCGCGTTCGATTTTGCCGACGTCGCCCAAGCACTCGCCGACAAGATGATCGAGCGCCATCCGCACGTGTTCGCCGAAGCCGGCGACGGGCGCACGGCAGAGCAGCAGACTCAAGCCTGGGAGACGCTCAAGGCCGAGAAGCGCGCGGCCAAGGGCGGGTCGCTGCTGGACGATGTGGCCATGGCCCTCCCCGCGCTGATGCGCGCCGAGAAGCTGACCAAGCGCGCCGCGCGCATCAATTTCGATTGGCCGAGTTCGAAAGAGGTGCTGGCGAAGCTCGACGAGGAGCTGGCGGAACTGAAAGCCGCCGACGCCAGCGGAGATCAGGATCACATCGCCGAAGAGATGGGCGACATCCTCTTCGTCATGGCCAATCTCGCCCGCAAGCTTAAGGTCGATCCCGAAGACGCGCTGCGCCGCGCCAATGCCAAGTTCACCCGCCGCTTCCAATACATTGAGCGTGCGCTCGCCGCCGCCGGCCGCACCGGCCCCCAGCCGCTGGACGACATGGAACAGTTGTGGGTTGAGGCTAAAGCGGCGGAGAAGCGCTAAGGCAACGCCGCGAGCGCGGCCTCGGTTTCTCTCGTATCGGCGCCGGCGGCGCGCTCTTCGCTCAGAAGGCGCTGTAGAATGGCCCGCGCCTGCTCCGGCGAGCCGCTCAGGGCGAGTTCCTGCGCCAGAGCTCGCTCGGTTGCGCGCAGAAGTTCAACATCACCCTGCTGCTGCCGGGAAGCCAAAGCGCGCGCCAAGTAGCGGGCGGCGCCGGCATGATCGCCGCGCTCGCTGAGCGCCATGGCCCAATTGTAGGAAATCGTCCCGACCCAGGCGCGCGCGGTTGGCCGCTCCGACTCGAGCGCGATTTCCAACCCGCGCTCCACCCAGTGCGCAGCTTCATCCGGCGGCGAGATCAGCGCCATCATGTGCGCGGCGTCGGCCGCAAGAGCGTCCTCGCGCGCTTCCACAGCGATCTCGTAGGCGCGCGTGAACGAATGCGCTGCGCCTTCGCGATCTCCGGCTCGGCGCAACAGCCGCGCGCGCTCAAGCGCGTAGCGGGCGCGCAAGCGCGCGCTGTCGGCGTTCTCGGCGCCGCTGTGCGATAATGTGGCGTGCGCTTCGTCGAGCCTGTCTTGCACGCCTTGCGCGCGGGCGGCCTGGGTCAGGAATTCGGAACGCGCGTCCGGGTTGCCCGCACGGTGCGCGAGCGCCAAGAAGCGAGCTTCGGTTTGGATAGGATCGTCGAAATCAAACTGGTCGGATACAAAGGCTTCGAAATCCGGCGATGAAGCAGACGGCGGCGCGGCCGTCGCGCACGCGCTTACCAGCGCAAGCACCACGGCTATTCGCCCTTGTCGCGGCCAATCCATTCCAATCTCCGCTCTCAAGCTAGCACCGGTTGGCGGCGCCTCCAGCACGTCATCCGTCGAAAAGAAAAGGTCAGCGGTCGCATTACGGGCCCGACGATGGGTGCGTGCTTGGCCGGGCAGCGTGCGATCCGGGCATACGCACCCCGTCCATCCCAAAGCTCCCGTAGCACGCGCCGATTAAAATCAACCGCTTACAAAAAAGATGCCCAAATTTATCCGACGGAATTGACGCGCCCGTATCATCCCTCCGTCCCTCGCACGGGAGGTTCACACGGCTAGCCGAGCCAAGCGAATGCGAGGAACGCGATCGAAGCGTGATTGAGCCGGCGTGAGTGCGATCTGCTACAGGTTGCGCACACAAAAGCGTCGGGGTCCAGGACCATGGCAGGCCCGCACGCCGTCGGGGACTTAGGGTTTCACCTGCGCAAATAGCGACCCAAGGCCTGACGAGAAGAGATCGCAGCGGGGCGCGCGAAGCGCGCAGCGAAGTTCGGACATGAGCTTTGCACCCCACTAATGCCGAACGGCGCGGATCGCGCGCCCCGCTCCTCCCTTCGGGGAAGCGAATAGTGAGTAGCAAATAGCGAATAGAGCGGGTCGCGCCGCTCGCGACGGCTGCGCGTCGTCCCTATTCGCCACTCGCCATTCGCTCATTTCTTCAAAGCCCCAAACGGCACCACCTTGTTCTCAACATCGTGCCCGATATCCGCGCGGCCGAGATACGCGATGCCGGCGCGGTCGCACCAATAGCGCATCATCTCCTCGGCGGTCGCGCCGAACGGTTTGTCGTTCTCCGGGACGTCCGAAACGCGCCCGAGCTTGATCCCCTTCACGCGCCGCACGTTGGCGGAGGAGGTGATCTGGAAGAGGGCGCGATCGAGCCGGTAGAGATACTCCCCTACATCCTCCAGCATCAGCACGTGGCCGCTCAAATCCGGTTCGAGCGAGGTGCCCAAAATCGATTGCAGAACGGTGATGTTGAACGCCGCGCATTTGGCGTCGAACATGACGCCGAGTTCGAGGCTCTCGGGGGAGCGGTCGATGAGCCAGTTGAGCGCCCTCTTCACCGCCCCCTCGCCGCCTGCCCTGGTCATATCGATGGGAATGGGCCCGTGCGCCACGTTGGAATAGCCGCGCGCATAGAGGCCGCCGGTGATGGCGCCGTTGTCGCTGTAGCCGAGATAGGTTTTCATCCGCGACGCGCCGTTGAGTTGGCTCAGCGCCGCTTCGGCGATCCTGCATGCGCCATAGCCGCCGCGGGCGAACCAGATCGCGTCAAGTGCGGGATCGTTGGCGTAGTCGACGAACGCCTTCAGCCGCGCGTCGTCGTCGCCGGCGAAATGTCCGGCGCTCAGGAAACATTGCGGATGGACAACGATCTCCGGCGCGCGATCCAGGAAACTGTCCGCCGCGAAGGCCTTGAGCCGGGCCGCCAGTTCCGGCTCGATGCGCGTGCCGGGCGCGACAACGCCAATGCGGAGCGATGGGGCCATGGTGCTGCGTTCGCGTCCTTGCCGGGTGCCGGCGTTTCTCGTCATAACCGCGCCAAATGAGTCAGGCCAAATCCTATTTCATGAGCGGCATTGGCGGCTCGGGCATGCTGCCGCTGGCGCTGATCCTGCGCGCGCGCGGCCACGAGGTGGCGGGCTCCGACCGTTCGCTCGATCAGGGCCGCCTGGGGGCGAAGTTCGAATACCTGAAAGCCCAAGGCATCGCCCTCTTCCCGCAGGACGGTTCCGGCATCGTCAGCGCCGACCAGATCCTGGTGCGCTCGGCTGCGGTCGAGGACACCGTGGGCGATGTGGTCGCCGCCAAGCGCGTCGGCGCGCGCGACATGAAACGCCCGGAGCTGCTGGCGGAGCTCTTCAACGGCGCGCCGGTGCGCATCGGCGTCGCCGGCACCAGCGGCAAGAGCACAACCACCGCCATGATCGCCTGGCTGCTGCATCGCGCCGGCCGCGATCCCACGGTGATGAACGGTGCGGTGATGAAGAATTTCGTCACACCGGAGGCGCTGTTCGCCAGCGCGCTCGTTGGCCGTGGCGATGCGTTCGTGAGCGAAGTTGACGAAAGCGACGGCTCCATCGCCCGCTATGAGCCGACCATTGCCGTCGTCAACAACATCGCCCTCGACCACAAGAGCATGGATGAGCTGCGGGCGCTGTTCGGCGGCTTCGTCAACAAGGCCGAGATCGCAGTCTTAAATCTCGACAACGAGGAGACCGCGGCGCTCGTCATCAAGTCGAAGGTGCGCACCCGCACCTATGCCCTCCGCTCCGGTCTCGCCGATCTGCATTGCGCTGCAATCCGCCTGGCGCCGGATGGCGTCTCGTTCGATGTGCTGGAGAAGGAAACACGCGCATCCGCCAGCGTCGATCTCGCCGTGCCCGGCGAACACAACGTCTCCAACGCGCTCGCCGCGCTCTCGGCGGCGCGCGCCTATGGGCTTTCGCTGAAGGACGCCGCCGAAGCGCTGAAAGGCTTTTCCGGCACCAAGCGCCGCCTGGAGGTCGTCGGCAAAGCCGGCGGCGTCACCGTGATCGACGATTTCGGGCACAATCCCGATAAGATCACCGCCACGCTTGCGACGCTGCACGCGTTTCCAGGCCGGCTGCTGATCATGTTCCAGCCGCACGGGTACGGGCCGCTGAAGCTGATGCGGCAGGAATTCATCGATTGCTTCGCACGCAACATGACGGACGACGACGTGCTGATCATGCCCGATCCGGTCTATTTCGGCGGCACCGTCGATCGCAGCGTCACCAGCGAACACATCGTCGCTGGCGTTCGTGCGCGCGGCCTGCAGGCGATGGCCTTCGCCGAACGCGGCGCTTGCGGCGACAAGCTGCTCGAACTGGCCGAGCCCGGCGACCGCATCGTGGTGATGGGCGCGCGCGACGATACGCTCTCGGTGTTTGCTGCGGAATTGGTGGAGCGGCTGCAGCGCAAATGACTCCCCGCCCCCTTGTGGGGCGGGGCCGGGGGTGGGGGTAACGGCGGTGTTCTTCCGGAGAAGCTGCCGCCCGCACCCCCATCCCTGCCCTTCCGCACAAGGGGGAAGGGCTCCTGCGGCGCTTACTCCGCCGCCAGCCGCATTTCTTCGGGCAGGGGCTCAAACGGTGCGAACCGCGCCGCGTCTTCGATCAACAACTCCGCCCGCAGGGTGTGATGACCGTGCTCGTCGGTGCTTTCGTCGAGGATTTTGCCCAGTGACGCGATTTGCGCACGCACGCGGCCGGCATCGTCCGGCGGCAAGGTGAGGGCGATGACGCGCGTGGCGGAGAAGGCGGCGCGATCGATAGCCGCGAGCAGGGCGTCCACGCCCTCCCCCGTCTCGGCCGAGAGCGCGACAGGGGGCAGGGCGCCCTGCCCCTGCCCCGCCGCCTCCGCCCGCCGGAGACGCCCGATGCGCGTCGCCTCGTCGAGCAGATCGATCTTGTTCCAGGCCTCCAATATGGGCGGCGATTTTCCGCCGGAATCCTTGGCCAGCTGCGTCAACACGGCGAGCACATCGGCCTTCTGATCTTCGCTTTGCGGGTGCGCGATGTCGCGCACATGCACGAGCAAGTCCGCTTCCGTCACCGCTTCCAGCGTGGCGCGGAAGCTCTCCACCAATTCGTGCGGCAGATCGGAGATGAAGCCGACTGTATCGCTCATGATCACGGCGCGCCCGCTGGGCAGCTTCACCTGCCGCGCGGTGGGATCGAGCGTCGCGAACAGCATGTCCTTGGCCAACACGCCAGCTTGTGTGAGGCGATTGAACAGCGTCGATTTGCCCGCGTTTGTATAGCCCACCAGCACCACCGCCGGCAGGCCGGCGCGCGAGCGCGCACGGCGCTGCAGGCCGCGTGTGCGGCGCACGTCCTCAAGCTCTTTCTTCAGCTTGATGATGCGGTCGGCGATGATGCGGCGATCGAGTTCGATCTGGGTTTCGCCAGGGCCGCCGGTCTTGCCCAAGCCGCCGCGCTGGCGTTCCAAGTGCGTCCAGGTGCGCACCAGCCGCGAGCGCTCGTAGCCTTGCCGCGCCAGTTCGACCTGCAGCTTGCCCTCCTTGGTGCGCGCCCGCAGGCCGAAGATTTCGAGGATCAAGCCCGTGCGGTCGATCACCTTGGAGCCGATGTCGGTTTCGAGATTGCGCTGCTGCACCGGCGAGAGAGCGGCGTCCACGACGATCACGCCGGCGCCAAGTTGCTCGCTCTGGTCCTTCATGCGCTCGACGCGGCCCGAACCGAAATAGGCGCGCGGGCTGATCTGACGAAGCGGCGCGGCTTCGGCGCTGACGACCTCAAGTCCCAGCGCTTGCGCTAAGCCCACCGCCTCCAGCAAACGCGCTTCGCCGTCACGAACGCTCTCTTCCGCGCTCGCGAGCGGGCGCAGGACGATGGCCTTGTTCAGATCTTTGAGCGGCGTATCAGCCGTCGGCTTCATCGAGAGCCTTGTCGTTTTCGAAGAGCTGCACCGGCGCGCCGGGCATGATGGTGGAGATCGCGTGCTTGTAGACGAGCTGCACCTGGCCGTCGCGGCGCAGCAGCACGCAGAAATTGTCGAACCAGGTCACGACGCCCTGCAGTTTTACCCCGTTGACCAGGAAGATCGTGAGCGGGGTCTTGGCTTTGCGGACGGCGTTCAGAAACGTGTCCTGGAGGTTTTGCTTCTTATCCATGGTGTCGCCCCATGTTGCGTGAGTTTTATCGCGCCCCGTCGAACGCGGAGCTGCGGCGCCAGCTATAGGGTGAGCCGCGCCGTTCGCCAACCGCAACGGACCCGATTTTGTGTCAAACGCCCAAATAGGCGGCGCGCAATGCTTGTGTGACAGGACCGGGTCTGCCGTCGCCGATAGTGACGCCGTCGATTTCGATCACGGCGGTGGCGGCATTGGATGCGGCTGTGATGAACGCTTCGCGCGCAGCCTTCGCCTCGTCCAATGTGAACGCGCGTTCTTCAATACGCAGCTGCCGCTCCTGCGCCAATTGGAGGATGGCGGCGCGCGTCACCCCGTGGAGAATGTCGTGTGACAGCGGGCGGGTGCGCAGCACGCCTGCTGCGTCGACGATCCAGGCGTTCGACGATGTGCCTTCGGTGACCAGGCCCTCTGCATCCACGAGCCACGCCTCGAACGCGCCACTTTCCTTCGCGGTCTGTCGGGCCAAGACGTTTGGGAGGAGATTGACCGACTTGATGTCGCGCCGCGCCCACCGCGTCTCAGGGAGACTGATCACTTTGACGCCGCTTCCGGCGCGCAGCGCGATGGCGTGGCGATCGAGATTCTTCGCGGTGACGACAAGTGTTGCCTTGGTGTCTGGCGGGGGAAAAACATGATCGCGGTTGGCGGCGCCGCGGCTGATCTGCACATAGACAATGCCATCGCGCACCCAGTTGCGCCTCATCGTTTCGCGCATTACGGCCCAGAGCGAAGCTTCTCCCATCGGCGGGGTAATGCGCAGTTCCGCAAGCGATCGCTGGAGACGCGCCATGTGGGCTTCGGCATCGAAGAGGCGCCCGCCGCGCAGGGCCCACACTTCATAGATAGAATCCGCGAACTGAAAGCCGCGATCTCTGATCGACACCGCCGCTCTGCGCAGCGGCACATAGGCGCCGTCGACGTAAGCGATGCGGCTCATTCGGCCTCTGTGCCGTTACGCCCCGGCGGATCGACGCCCAAAGATTTCAGCTTCCGATGCAGCGCCGAGCGTTCCATGCCGATGAAGGCCGCGGTCCGCGAGATGTTGCCGCCGAAGCGCGTGATCTGGACGTTGAGGTACTCGCGCTCGAACCGCTCGCGCGCGTCTCTCAACGGCAGGCCGATGACCTGCTGCAGCCCGTCATGCTTCGAGAAGCCGGCCTGCGGCCAGGCGTCCGGCGGCAGCGTGTCGACCGTCACCGGCGTGTTCGGATCGCCGGTCGCCAGAATGAGAATGCGTTCGATGACATTGCGCAACTGACGCACATTGCCGGGCCACTCCGCCGCCTGCAGCGCCGCCAGCGCGTCCTCGCCGATCTGCCGAGCCGGCACGCCGGACATGCCGGCGAGCCTGCCTACGAAATAGCCGGCAAGCTCTGGAATGTCTTCCCGGCGTTCCGCCAGGCTCGGTGCGCGCAACGGCACTACGTTGAGACGATGGTATAGATCTTCACGGAAACGGCCATTGGCGATGTCGCTGGTCAAATCCCGCGAACTCGACGAGACAACGCGCACATTGACTTGCACGTCGTTGGCGCCGTGGAGGCGCCGGAAGCGCTGCTCAACCAGTACGCGCAGAATCTTCGACTGCGTCTCGAGCGGCATGTCGCTCACTTCGTCCAGAAACAGGGTTCCGACATGGGCCTGCTCGAAGACGCCGATTTTCTTCGGTCGTCCGTCGGGACCCTCCTCGCCGAAAATTTCGCTCTCCATCCGATCGGGTGCGATCGAGGCGGCGTTGATCGCGACGAACGGACCGCCCGCGCGCGGGCTGCGTTCATGGAGGAGCCGGGCGATCAGCTCCTTGCCGGCGCCAGCGGGACCGGTGATGAGAACGCGGGAGTTGGTCTGCGCCACCCGATCGATGGCGGCGCGCAAGCTCGCCATCACCGCGGAGGAGCCGATCAAATTGTCGCTCGCCGCCGACTTCGACTTCAATTCCGCGTTCTCGCGCTTCAACCGGGTCGCTTCGAGCGCGCGCGCCACCACCAGCAACAGACGATCGGCGGTGAAGGGCTTCTCGACGAAATCGTAGGCGCCCTTGCGGATCGCCGCCACCGCCGTTTCGATGGTGCCGTGACCGGAGATGACGATCACCGGCATGTCCGGGTCGATATCCTTGAAATTGGCGAGCAGATCGAGGCCGTCCATGCGGCTGCCCTGCAGCCAGATGTCGAGCACGATAAGCGACGGTTTGCGTTTGGCGAAGGCAGCCAAAGCCTCGTCGCTGTCGCGCGCCGTTCGCACCTGGTGTCCGTCATCTTCCAAGATTCCGGAAATGAGATCGCGAATGTCGGCTTCGTCATCGACGACAAGGATGTCCTGGGTCATTTGGAGGTTCCTGCGTGTTCTGCAGCGGGCTCGACCGCGTCTTCGCCGCGTTTGGGGAGAACGAAACGGACGACTGCCCCGGCGCCGCCGCCGGGGGCATCGTCCAACTCAATTAGCCCCCCATGGTCTTCGATGATGCGTGCAACGATGGCGAGGCCCAGCCCCGCACCCTTCACGCGCGTGGTGACGTACGGTTCGATCAAGCGATGGCGATCTTTCTCCGGGAAGCCCAACCCATTATCGATCACCTCGAATTGTACGCCATAGTCCAGGTCGCGTAGGCGCAGCGTGACGGCGCCGTCCTTTGGCTCACCGTCACGCTCGCGGCGCGCGAGCACGCTTTCGCTGGCGTTCTTGATCAGGTTCAATAGCGCCTGACCGATCAGCCGCTCATCGCTGACGAGGCCAATGGGACGTTCGGCGCCTTCGACCTCGATGCGGACATCGGGAAACACCAGACGCTGCGCGAAGACGGCGGATCGGGCGACTTCGCTGATGTCGGTGAACGCCATGATCGGCGTCGGCATGCGAGCGAACGAGGAGAACTCATCGACCATACGGCCGATGTCGGCCACCTGGCGCAGGATGGTGTCGGTGCATTTCGCAAACGTCTCCGGATCGGAGCTGATCTCCGCCGCGTATTTCTTGCGCAAGCGCTCCGCCGAAAGCTGAATTGGCGTTAGCGGGTTCTTGATCTCGTGGGCGATCCGCCGCGCCACATCCTTCCAGGCCTCTTGCCGCTGCGCCGATATAAGCTTGGTCATGTCGTCGAAGGTCAGCACGAGACCGCCATCCGCCTCGGGGCTCATACGGACGCTCAAATTGATCGATCCGCCCTCGCGCATCAGGTCGACGCGCTGCGGCGCTGCTTCCCCTGGCGGCTTATTGAGGAGTTCGGCAAACTCGGGCGCGACGTCGACCAGGCGGCGCCCGACCGGCGAACCCTCGACGCCCAGAAGCTGCACGGCTGAGCGATTGGCTGCGCTTATGCGGCCATTGCTATCGAGACCAACAACACCCGCGCTGACGCCGCCGAGCACCGCTTCGATGAAAGAGCGTCGGTTCTCGGCTTCTTCTTGCGCGCTCACCAGATCGCGTCTCTGCGTTTCGAGCTGCGCCGTCATGCGATTGAAGGCGCTGGCCAGCGCATCGACCTCGTCACGCTCTTCGCCAACGGCGACGCGCGCCTTCAAGTCGCCGCCTGCAACACGACGCGCGGCGCCGACGAGGCGCCCGATCGGCTCGGCCACGCGCGTGGCGCTGGTCAGCCCGACCCAGCCCGCCGCCAGCAACAACAACACGGCGGTCGAGAAGTAGGCCAGCCCGAACATATCCCGCAGCGCATTCTGCTGTTGGCCGGCGGCGCGATACTCGGCGACCGACTCATCGAAACGGATCAGTTGCGCCATTAGGTTCGGCGCGATGGGCTTCGAAACGTAGACGTAGGCGTTATTGTAGGCCGTCAGATTGTAGAGCGCGAGCAGACGGTTGCCGTCCTGATCGAAGCGGATCGAGACCTGCCCCGCGTCGGCGGCCTGAAACGCCTCGGCCGATGGCGGCCGATAAGGAACCGCGCCCTCGACGATCGAGCCGCCGGCGAGGACAGACGCATCGCCGTCGATCACGTACACCGCCGACAAATCCCGCCGTTCTCCTTGCAACTGAAGGAATGCCGCGTAGCGCGACGGATCGCCGGTCAACCCCGCGCGCGCGAAGTTGAGGTCTTCGGCCATCGCCTGCACCTCGCCGCGCAGGCCATCGGAGGCGAGATCGAGATAAGCGGCGCCGACGGCGGCGGCGTTCTCGATCGTGCTTTCGACCCGCTGGCTGAACCAGCGTTCCAAGCCTTGCGTGAACGCGAACCCGAGAAACGCCGCGACGATGATCGCCGGCGCCAGAGCTGCAAGGCTGAACAAGGTGACGAACCGCAGGTGCAGACGCGCGCCGGTCGCGGCGCTTCGCCAAGCGCGGGCGACGCGCAGGATGCGATGGATGAGGATGCCGGCAAGACCCGCGGAAATGACCAGGCTCGCGATCAGCAACGCGCGGATAAGCCCGTTGTTCTCCCCAGCCAAGCCGTCGCCGAGCAGCAGCGTGATGGTGCTGGCCGCGGTCAGTGACGCCGCCACGCCCAGCCCCACCAGAAACGCCAAAGCGCTGCGGCTCTGGGGTCTGTCGCTCAGGACTGCCGCGTCAGCGGGGTCGTCCACTGTGATCTGGGCCATGGCCGGGGGTCACCATGTTGCGAGGAAGCCACATGGGTGTTGAACCAATATCACGGATCGGTCAACCGCTTCCACCAGCTTCCAGTTTCAGCGCCTGGATCTTCTTTCTGAGGGTGTTCCGGTTGATGCCAAGGACGGCTGCCGCCTTGATTTGGTTGCCCCGTGTGGCCAGGAGCGCCTGCGCGATCAGAGGGCCCTCAAGCTCGGAGAGCATACGGTCATAGAGGCCAGGCGCCGGCAAGCCGGGGCTGGCGGCTGCGAACTCGGCTTCCAGCCGCCGCGCCAACGCCGCCTCGAAGCTGTCGAGATTTTCTTGGCCGGCCGCCACGTTTTGGTCAGTGCGGCCCAGCTCCCGGGAAATCTCGCGGACGGTGATGACACTGGCTGGGCTCAAAGCTGCAGCGCGGCGCAGGAGATTTTCCAACTCCCGCAGATTGCCGGGGAAGCTGTGGGTATTGAGTTGCTCGATCGCCGCATTGTCGATCGATCGCTCCGGCAAGCCTTCACGCTTGGCGCGCACCAGAAAAGCGCGCGCAAGATCGCCGATGTCCTCCAAGCGTTCGCGCAGCGGCGGCATGCGGATGGCCACCACGTTGAGCCGGTAAAAGAGGTCCCGGCGGAACGCCCCCTGGCGGGTCAGCGTCGCAAGGTCCCGCTGCGACGACACTATGATGCGCGCATCGGGGCGATCATCCGGGTCTTCGGCATGCAGCAATCCCGCCAGCCGGGTTTGCGAGTCAGCCGGAAGCTCGTCCACGTCTTCAAGGAACAGCGTGCCGCCTTCGGCCTGCACGAGTTTGCCCTGCGGACCGAACAACTCACGCTCCAGCTGCGACGCTGTTGCTCCCGCCAAACTCATGGCCACGAACGGACCGCTGGCGCGTTTGCCGTGATCGTGAATCGCGCGGGCCACACGCTCCTTGCCGGTGCCGCTCTCGCCTTCGATCAGCACGGTGAGGTCGGTGCCGGCCACGCGCGCCATGACTCGGTAAACTTCCTGCATCGGCGCCGAACGGCCGATGAGCGGGAGACGCTCCTCTTTCTCCGCCTTCGAGGCCTGGGCTCTCGTCTTCGGGTCCGGCCCTCCGGCAAGCGCCCGCTTCAACGCAGCCATCAAGTGATCGAGGTCGAACGGCTTCGGCAAATAATCGAAAGCCCCCGCGCCTGCGGCAGACATCGCCGTCGTGACCGTGCTTTGCGCGCTCATCACCACGACGGGCAGATTGGGGCGAGTCATACGCATTGTCGGCAGCGCATCGAACACGCAGTCATCGCCGAGATAGACGTCGCTCAGCACCAGATCGCCTTCTCCGTCGCGCACCCATTTGGTGAGTGCGGCGATATTGCCTGTGGCGCGTACGTCGTAGCCCTCCTTGGCGAGCGCCTGCGAAAGCACCAGCCGCAGCGAATTGTCGTCTTCGGCGAGGAGAATGCGGGCGCTCATGCGGTTTCGTCCGGATCTATGGGAAGAAGTATCTTGAAAGCCGTGCGTCCCGGCGCGCCCTCGACTTCGATGCGGCCGTCATGACGCGCGATGATGTCGGCGGCGACGGTAAGGCCGAGCCCCATGCCCCCGCTTTTGGTGGTGGCGAATGCCTCGAACAAACGATCGGCTATGGCCGGATCGAAGCCGGGGCCATTGTCGACGATCTGCACTTCGAGCTGCGGGCGAGCCGAGCCGCCGGCCGCCGAACGGAACTTCACACCCGAACGGTAAGAAGTTGAAATCGCGATCTCACCGTCGGGCCGATCCGCAATCGCTTCGATAGCGTTCTTGGCGATGTTGAGAAACGCTTGGATCAATTGATCCAGATCGCCGCGCACCTGCGGCAGACTTGGATCGTAGCGTTCGCGGATCATCACGTGCGGCGCGCTCGATCCGATCAGCCTGCGCACGCGTTCCAGCGCCTCATGGATGTTGAAGCGCTCGAAGTGCGCCGGCTCAACCGCGCCCAAGGGATCGATGCGGTCCGTGAGGCGGCGAATGCGATCGACTTCGTCGCAAATCAACTTCGCCAGCGCGGCGGATTCCTGATCCTCGGCGCGCGAGATCAGCTGCGCGGCGGCGCGAATGCCGGCGAGCGGATTACGCACTTCGTGCGCGAGCGTGCGCGCGGCGGAGCTGGCCGCGGCCGCCGGCGCCGTGCGGACCTGCGGCGGGCGGTTCAGTACCAGCGCCACATGGCCGTTTTCGCCGACCGGCGCCGCCGCAACGCTGGCGCGGCCCAGTGAAAACCCGGGACCACTCAGCGCCACGTCGGCCTCGGCGATCCGCACTGCGCCGCTCAGGGCGCGCCGCGCGAGTGCGATGATGGGGGCGTCAACCCCGAAGACTTCATCCAGCCGCCGGCCGAGCACGCCCCTCCCCACGCCTGCCAGCAAATCGGCCGCCGCGCCGTTGACGAAACGGATGCGCTCCCCGGCATCGACGCCCAGCACCGGCGCCGGGAGCGCCTCCAACCAGCGTTCCGAATCCGGCGCCTGGGGGTGGATCGGGAGCGGGCGAACGACGCGGCCGCTCATGCGCCGCCCGCAGTTTCGGACGGGACAAACGCCGCTTGATCGTTCACATCGAGCATGAAAGGCGGTCCTGACTCCTGGAGCTTAGGGCGCCTAAAATGCAGGCGCCAGGGATCTACGCTGCAATGCAGCATTTTCGTTGTTTAGGGGCAGGCCCATGAGCGTGGCGGCCATCATCGTCGCCGCCGGTCGGAGCGCGCGCGTCGGCGGCGAAATACCCAAGCAATACAGGATGTTGCTTGGGGCGCCCCTGCTTCAGTGGTCGATCTCGGCGCTTTCAGACGGCGGCGTCAGCGCGATTGTAGTTGTATCCTCGCGTGAGCACGAGGCTTGGCGCGGCGCACTGGCCTCCCAAGCCGGGCTCGCGCTTGTCGATGGCGGCGCAACGCGCACGGCCTCGGTGCGCGCCGGATTGGACGCGGTCGGCGAGGCCGACGTGATCCTGGTTCATGACGCCGCGCGCCCAGGGCTCACGCCGGCGATGGTCCGCAGACTCATTGCCGAAGTAGAAGCGGGCGCCCCGGCGGTCGCGCCTGCTCTCGCGGTCGCCGACGCGCTCGCACGCACTGACGATAAAGGGCGTGTGCGCGGCGATGTGGATCGCGCGCGGCTCCACCGCGTGCAGACGCCGCAAGCCTTCCGCGCCGATGTGTTGCGCGCGGCTTATGCCGCGTTGCCGGAGGGGACCGCGTTTGCCGACGATCTGGCGGTCGTGCGCGCGAACGGCGTTGAGGCGCTGCTCATCCCCGGCGCCGAGCGGCTGATGAAAATCACCTATGCCGAGGATTTCGATGTGGCGGAGCGGCTTATGCGCGAGACGACGATCACGTGCGTCGGCAACGGCGTCGATGCGCATCGCTTTGGCGAGGGCGATTTCGTCACCCTGTGCGGCGTTCGCATTCCGCACAGCAAGGGTCTCGTCGGACACTCCGACGCCGACGCCGGCTGGCATGCGCTTGTCGACGCCATCCTCGGGGCGCTCGGAGAAGGCGATATTGGCGCCCACTTCCCGCCCAGCGATCCGCAATGGAAGGGCGCCGACTCCGAGCGCTTCCTGCGTCATGCCGCGGAGCTGGCGGCCAAAGCGGGGGCGCGCATCGTCCACGTCGATGTAACCTTGCTCTGCGAGCGCCCGAAGATCGGCCCGCACCGCGAGGCGATGCGGGCGCGGACAGCGGAAGTGCTCGGATTGCCGCTTCCGCGCGTCAGCGTCAAAGCCACTACAACCGAGCGCATGGGTTTCCTCGGTCGCGAAGAAGGCTTGGCGGCGCAAGCTACGGCGACGCTGCAGCTTTCTTCCTAGCAAAGAAGTTGGATTGTTCGTTTCGCGAAAATAGTATGTGTCACCGCCAGCAATGCCCAATCCCCCGATCTCCTGTTACATCCGCGCCAAGAACGAGGAGCGTCTGATCGCCGAGGTGATCCGGGCGGCGTTACAGGTCGTAGACGAAGTTGTGGTCATCGATTCCGGCTCCACCGATCGCACCATTGAGCTGAGCGAAGCGGCAGGAGCGCGCGTCGTGCCCTCGCCGTGGCTCGGCGGCGGCAAACAGAAGCGGCTGGGCGAAGACGCCTGCAAGCACAATTGGCTGCTCGATCTCGACGCCGACGAAATCGTCACGCCTGAGCTCGCTGATGAAATCCGTTCACTCTTCGCCGACGGCAAGGAGCCGCCGTGCCCGGTCTACACGTTCGAACTCGTGACCAAGCCGCCGGTGGGCGAACCCTGGTGGAATGCGAGCGTCGTGAAGCGCAACCGCTTCTATGATCGCCGCCAAATCCGCGCCCGCGATCACGCCGGCTGGGATCAGCTCGAAATTCCGCCGGGCATGAAGGTCGGCAAATTCAAACACAAGATTCTGCACGTCTCGTTCACGGGACTTGAGCAGCTGCAGGACAAGTTCAACAAGACCTCGTCCTCGCGCGCCAAGAACGCCACGTTGAAATCGTTCTGGTACGTGGCGCTGCGGCTTCTTTTCGCGCGCCCGTTCTATTTCCTGAACCACTATGTCCGCCGCGGGCTCTGGCGCGAAGGCTGGTATGGCTTTGCCGTCGCCAACATTGCCGCTCACGGTCGCTGGCTGAAAGACGCCAAGATGCTGGAAATCTATCTCCGCCGCCGGGATGAGGCGAAGAAAGCGCGTGGCTGACGCGCCGGCGATCGTCTGGCTGCGGCAAGATTTGCGGCTTGCCGACAATCCGGCTTTGCACGCTGCAATCCAGAGCAAGTGTGCGCTCATACTGCTCTACATTCTCGACGACGAGACGCCCGGCCGCTGGCGCTGGGGCGGCGCGTCGCGCTGGTGGCTGCACAACAGCCTCGACGCTCTGGCGAAAGACATCGCCAAACGCGGCGGCGTTTTGGTTCTGCGCCGCGGCCAGGCGGAGACAGAACTGCCCAGGCTCGTCGCGGAGACTGGCGCCGGCGCTGTCTATTGGAACCGCTGCTACGAGCCCTACGCCACCCAGCGCGACAGTGCGTTGAAAGAGAAACTGACGCGCGCCGGCGTGGAGGCGCAGAGCTTCAACGGCGCGCTGTTGTTCGAACCGTGGACGATCAAGACCAAGACCGGCGAGCCCTACAAGGTTTTCACACCGTTCTGGCGTGCGTGCGTGCAAATGGGCGTCGGTCGGCCGCTGCTGCCGGCGCCCAAGAAGCTCAACGGTTTCGACGGCGAACTTCAGTCCGATCGGCTCAATGATTGGCGCCTCCTGCCCACCAAGCCGAACTGGGCGAGCAATTTCGCAACGGCATGGGCGCCAGGCGAAACTGGCGCACGTGGGGCGCTAGAGGCATTCGTAGCCCACCGCTTGCGCACCTATCCCGAAGCGCGCGACCAGCTTGGCGTCAACGGCACGTCGCGTCTCTCGCCGCATCTGCATTTCGGCGAAATCTCCCCGGCTCAGGTCGCGGCTGCAGTCGAAGCGGCGGCGGAGACGCAACCAGGTCTGCGCCGCGGCGCCGAGAAGTTCCTGACCGAGATCGGCTGGCGGGAGTTCTCGACCCACCTGCTGTTTCACTGGCCTGCCCTGCCGGAGCGCAACTGGAAGGATCAATTCGACGCCTTCGCCTGGCGCGACGATGTGGCTGCGCTCGAAGCCTGGCGGCGCGGGCGCACCGGCTATCCCGTGGTCGACGCCGCCATGCGCGAACTGTGGGCGACCGGCTACATGCACAATCGCGCCCGCATGATCGCCGCTTCGTTCCTGATCAAGCACCTGCTGATCGACTGGCGCCATGGCGAAGACTGGTTTTGGGACACGCTTGTCGACGCCGATCTCGCCAACAACGCCGCCTCCTGGCAGTGGGTCGCCGGCTCCGGCGCCGACGCGTCGCCCTATTTCCGCATCTTCAATCCGGTCACGCAGGGAGAGCGCTACGACGCCGATGGCGCCTATGTGCGCCGGTGGGTTCCCGAACTGGCTGGCCTACCCAACGCTCTTCTACACAAGCCCTGGGAAGCGGATGCCGTCACGCGCGCTGCGGCTGGCGTGAAATTGGGCGAATCCTACCCGCAGCCTCTTGTCGATCACGCCGTGGCGCGCGCCCGGGCGCTCGAAGCCTACGCAGCGATCTCATCCAAAAACTGAGCTCATGCGTATTGAGCTGGCTTTGACCCAGAACGCCGACTTCCCATCTAAGCCAGATATGCCCGATACCCGCGCCACCCCCGCGGCAATCGCCATGTTGAAGGCCCCAGCCAGCGCGAAGGCCGTGCTTCTGGCGCTGCTCCAGATCAAGGGCGGGCTTGCACGCGTGATCCTGCCGGACGGGCGCCGCATGTTGTTCGGAGAGGATGTCGCCGCCGCCGTCGACTTCCGGATCAAGGATTATCGCTTCGCGCGCCAAGTCGTGGCCAGCGGCGACATCGGCTTCGCCGAGGGCTTCATCGCCGGCTACTGGGAAACCAGCGACCTCCCGGCCTTGCTCACCCTGCTCGCGTCCAACGTCGAACGGTTCACGACATTATTCGAAGGCAGCCTCGTCGGCAAAGCAACCCACTGGCTGCGTCACCTTGCGAACGCCAACACGAAGAGAGGATCGCGCCGCAACATCCTCGCGCACTACGATCTCGGCAACAGCTTCTACGAAGCGTGGCTCGACGCTTCGATGACCTACTCGTCCGCTCGTTTCGACGCCCAGGTCCACGATCTCGAGACTGCGCAACGCGCGAAGTACAAGGCGCTCGCCGATCATCTTGAACTCAAAACCGGCGATCACGTGCTGGAGATCGGCTGCGGATGGGGCGGCTTCGCTGAGTTCGCGGCGCGTGAGTATGGCGTTCGGGTCACCGGCATCACCATTAGCGACGAGCAATTCGCCTACGCCCGCGCCCGCATGGAAAAGGCGGGGCTCTCCGACCGGGTGGAGATCCGCCGCCAGGACTACCGGGATGTCGCAGGCAGTTTCGACAAGGTCGCATCGATCGAGATGTTCGAGGCGGTGGGTGAAAAATACTGGCCCGCCTATTTCGGAAAAATCGCCGAGGTACTGAAGCCAGGCGGCAGGGCTGGCTTGCAGATCATCACCATCAAGGACGAACTCTTTCCGCAATACCGAAAGCGCGCCGACTTCATCCAACGCTACGTGTTCCCGGGCGGGATGCTCGCGAGCGTAGATCGGCTTCGCGAAGAGACCGCGAGGGCGGGTCTTGCCTGGCGCAAGGTTGAGGCCTTCGGCCAGTCTTACGCACAGACCTTGGCCGAATGGACCCGGCGTTTTTCCGCCAAGTGGAGCGAAATCAGCGCGCTCGGCTTCGACGAGCGGTTCAAGCAGCTCTGGTTGTTCTATCTCGGCTATTGCGAGGCGGGCTTCCGCGCTGGGCGCACCGATGTGGTGCAGCTCTCCCTGGCCAAGCCCGCCTAACGCGCGGCGGGGTTGAACCTGCTCACCTAGCGCCCTAGCCTCTGGCTCATGGCCGATCCGCTTGTCACACCCTCCTGGTTGAATGCACATCTGAGCGCGCCCGACCTCCGCGTCGTCGACGCAACCTGGTTCATGCCCAGCGACCCGCGCGACGCCAAGGCGCTCTACGCCGAGCGCCGCATTCCAGGGGCGATCTTTTTCGACATTGACGAGATCGCCGACACCAATTCCGACCTGCCGCACATGCTGCCGTCGCCGGAAAAGTTCGCATCGCGGATGAAGAAGCTGGGCATCGGCGATGGCGCGCGCGTCGTAGTCTACGACAATCATGGCCTCATGAGCGCAGCGCGCGTCTGGTGGACGTTCCGCGTATTCGGGCATGAGGACGTGACGGTGCTCGATGGCGGCTTTCCCGCCTGGGAGCGCGCCGGCTACGAAATTGAGACCGGTCCGCCGCGAGCCAAGATGGAAAGACACTTCACGGTGCAGATGCGCGGCGATTTGGTGCGTGACGTCAATGACGTGAAACGCGCCATCGAAACCGGCCGCGCGCCGCTGCTCGATGCGCGCGCTGCGCCGCGCTTTCGTGGCGAAACGCCGGAGCCGCGCGCGGGGCTGCGGGGCGGGCACATGCCGGGTGCGTTCAATGTGCCGTTTCAGTCTCTACTCGACGGCAATGGCGCCATGAAAAGCGCGGTCGAGCTGCAAGAAATTTTCGCCGGCGTAGATCTGAGCCACGCGGCGGCGCCGATCTGCACCTGCGGCTCAGGCATTACGGCGGCGGTCATCGCGCTCGCGCTTGCGCGGCTTGGGCGATGGGATGCGGCGGTCTATGACGGCTCATGGGCGGAGTGGGGCGCGCGCGCCGACACGCCTGTCGTTACAGGCGCCTAAAGCGCGCCTACAACCGGAGCGGCGCCAGATCCGCCTCCTCCACCACTTGCAAAGCGGCCGCCTCCAGTGTCGCTACATCGTCAGCGGGCCCAGGCGCCGGCAGCTCTCGTACGAAGTCGTCGAACACGGACTGCAATTGTCCAAGTTCCGCTTGCGCGAGAATCGAACATAGCTGGGCCGCCCGTGGCGCCGCGCCCGCCGCCGCCTCAACGCGCGCGAGCTCGAACAAGGTTCGGCCCAGCAGCGGCCGCGCTTTAAGCTTCAACGCTAGTCGCACTGCCTCGACCAGCCTCGTTCGACTCTGATCAATCTGTGCGTTCAGGCGTTGATCCACGCCGAGTTCCATGAGCGCGTGCGCCGCACGGTACTTGTCTCCGATCTGCACCGAAAGTTCGTGGGCTTGTTGATGAAGGGATATTGCCTTTTGCAGCTCGCCGCGTTCGGCCCAAAGCGATCCGAGCCTAAGCAGCGTGCGTGCGCGGTGTTGAGGGTGCCGTATCGCGTCTTCAATCGCCAGGCTGCGTTCGTAGTTGTGCAATGCATCCGCCCATCGCCCCTCCTGCACCGCCACTTCGCCCGCGAGAAAGTGGGTGATGAGGAGGCCGCTTTCATTCCCCGACGCAAGACACAGGCGCTGGCACTGCTTGATGTAAGCGCGCGCTTCCGCGAGCCTGCCTTGCGCCGAGAGCAACACACCCAGTGCGGCGCAAGAATAATAGCATCCCAGCGAATCGCGGCGCCGGCGCCGGATCGCGAGGGCGGCCCGGTAGCGTTGTTCGGCGGCGCCGAAATCGCCCCGGCCATGCGCCGCCATGCCCAGGGCCTGCAGTGCATGCGCTCGCGCCGCTGCAGGCGCGTCGCCCTTGAGCGCCGAATTGGCCGCAGCCTCAGCTCTCTCCATCTCTCCCAGCTGGATATCGCAATTCGCGGCCACGCTTAGGCAGTAAGATTGCATGGCCTCAGATGCGTTCGGATCGAACAGCGCCAGCGCTTCGCCATAGCGGGCGCGCAGGACCAGCGCATAGAACAACGCTTCAGCGGTCCGCATGAGAAGATGTTTGGGCCCATGCGTGAGCATGAAACGCCATGCCGCCGTCAGGTTTTCCGCCTCGCGTTCGGCCCAATCCAGGAACGCGCGCTGGGCGACATGTGGGGCGTCGAGAAAGTCACGCCGCAACCGGGCGAGGTAGTGATCGGCGTGCCGTGCACGCACGCTCTTGGCGTCGGCGCGGCTGATCTTTTCCGCCGCGCAACGCCGAACCACCGGATGCAAGGTAAACCGCTCCTCCGGGCCGCGCCGCTCGATCACACCGTGGCTCTCCAGCGCAACAAGCGTCGACAAACTCACACCCGCTGCGTTAGCCGCGGCGAGAGCGTCGAATCCGCCGACGAAAACCGAGAGCCGCGCCAACGCCGATTGTGCGACATCATCCAGCGACGCCCATGTTGCATCGAACACGCTCTTCAAATTACCGTGACGATCGGCAATTCCTGGGCCCGCAGAGCGCAAGAAATCCAGACTGGAGCGCACCCTCTCGGCAATCTCCTCGGTAGTCAGCATCCGTCGCCACTGCGCCGCAAGCCGGAGTCCGAGCGGCGAGCCGTCAAGCAAGGCGTTGAGCTGCCTGAATGCCTCCAGCTCCGTTTCAGAACCTACGGAATCCGCCCCGGCGTAGTGGGCAAACAACCGATAGGCGGGCGACTGAGCCTCGCCGACGCTGGCCAAGCCCTTTACCGGAACCACGCACTCGCCCGCGATCCCCAGCGGCTTGCGGCTGGTCGCCAGGATTCGCACCTTTGGACATGCAGCGATCAGTTTGCTTATGACGCTGGCCGCCGCTCCCAATCCCTCCGCATTGTCGAGAACGAAGAGCGCCCGCTTATCGCCGAGGAAGTCGATCAAAAGCCGCTCGCGCGCCCAACCATCGCGCAACGGCAGTTGCAGAGATCGAGCGATGCGGGAGATCGCCGCCGCTTCGTCTGAAACGCCCTCGAGAGACACAAACCAGACCGGGTCTTTGTCCCCCATCTCGGCGGCAACGCGCTCGGCAAGCCGCGTCTTGCCATTTCCGCCTGGACCGACCAGAGAAACCAGGCGAACCTCAGGCGTTCTGAGCGTCGCCCTTATGTGTGCGATCTCCGTTTCACGCCCAAAGAATGGCTCCGCACTGAGCGCGGCCTTGTTCTGGCTCACCAGTCCACGCGGCGGCGGAAATGCGCCCGACAGTTGTCGCCCGTCGCCCAAACTGAACAAACGCAGCGGCGTGTCGATCCCACGCAGTGTGCAGAACCCCAGATCGTCCAGGCGCGCGCCATCAGGCGCCTGGAAGGTCTCTACCGCCTCAGCGCTGACCACGACCTGCCCACCCCATGCGCAGGCAGCGATGCGCGCCGCGCGATTGATGGCGACTTGGTCCAGGGGGCGGCGGCCGGCATGTACGCCGATACGAAGCGACAATCCACCCACGCGGCGCCAATCCTGACGGCGCATCGCCTCTTGGATGTCGAGCGCGCAGGCCAGCGGTTGGCCGCCTTCGAATACGGCAAAGACACCGTCGCCCGCGCGATCGCGAATTACGCCGCCGTGGTTTTGGATGAATTCATCGACAATCTTGTTGTGCCGCGCCATGGCGCGCTTCATGGCGACCGGAGCGCGCTCCCAACGCTCCGTGCTGCCATCGATGTCCGTGAACATATAGCCGATCGGTCGTTCGGCGCGGCGCATCGGTCCCTGCCCCAGCCAGAAGGCCCCCTCTTGTACGCACATTTGCCGGGGACGAGGCGACATTCAAGCCGCGATCTGCGGATTCAACCTTGAATCGCACTTGCTTGCGTCATCGGGTGGAGCGTGCTTGAGCTTTCGCCGGAGGGTCGCATGGATTCCGCCGAGCAGTGCCGGCTATTGAGCCGCGTCGCCATTCTGGCGAGTCTGCACGCTCTGGATGTCGAGAAGCTCGCGCAGGCCGTCGCCTGGACCACGTTCGCCGCGGGCGAAGAGATAATCGGCCACCTGAACCCCTCCACCCACGTCTATTTCCTGTTGGAGGGAAAGGTCCGCGCCGAGTTGAATGGCGCGCACGGCCGCACCCTTGCCGTCCGTTCGCTCCGTGCCGGCGATCACTTCGGCGAGATCGCCGCGCTCACCGGTTCGCCCCGATCGGCTCGGGTCGTCGCTGAAACCTCGACACTTCTCGCCGAGTGCCCGGCTTCGACGTTTCTGGCGCTTATGGACGCAAATGCCGGGGTCGCGCGCGCTGTCGCCGCCTCCCTGGCCCGAACGGTTATCGGCGTGACCGACCGCATGTTCGAACTGGCCTCACTCGAGGTGCGCTTCCGGGTATATGCCGAATTGCTGAGGCTGAGCCGGCATGCGGAACCGGCAGGCGACAACGCCGTGCTTATTCGCGACGCCCCAACACACGAAATGATCGCCGCCGCAATCGGCGCGCAGCGCGAGGCCGTCACCCGCGAACTGCGTCACCTCGCCGCCAGCGGGCTCGTCCGCCAAACCGGTCGCCAAATCCTCATCACCTCTCTCTCCGAGTTGAAAGACATGATGCGCCAGCGCGCGGGCCTCACCGCGACACAACTGGATGAATGGCAAGGCTAGCGCCGCCGGCTACTGCGCCGGCGCAGTCTCCCGATCCAGGCAACGTGAGTCGACATTGGCTGTTTGCGCCAGCGCTGCGAAATCCGCGTCGTCCGTGCTGGTGACCGTCAGACCGACGATTTCAACACCGCCGCCGACGCGCCCGGCATAGTCGATCGTAAGCGTCAGCAGCTGGTTGTTGTCCGGCCGGCGCGCCAGCACGCTGAAGCGGGGCAAGTTCGGCGAGGCATCGGTGGTTTGGCGAACGAAGCGGCAGCCTACGCGCAACGGCCGCAGCGCGCGCGTCACGCTATCGCCATCGAGGTAGGAATTGGCTGCGGGCTCCTCGCCGGCCGCAAACAAGGTCCCCGAAGCGATGTTGGTGAGCACCTGCCCCCCGAAGAGACGCCTCCCCCGTCTGAACCGCGCCGCGGGATCCTGCTCCAGCAAAGCGAGACGCACGGTCGTGTCCAGCCATTCGTCGAGCACCGCCCGCGTCGGTATCGGCGGCGGCGGCGGGCTTGTCGGCGGCAGCGCAAAACCATAGCGCGCCCACAGATCGCGATCCCGGCGCACGCAATTGAGATCCTGGATCTCCCGGCGTTGCGCGCTTTCGCCGGACACAAACGCCGCCCACGCCACCGCGGTGGTATCGTGCATGGAAAGCCCAAATTCATCGAGCTTCAGCCGCAGTTGCCGGCACAGGGCGTCGAACTGCGCCTCCGGGACGTTGGCATTGTGCAGAATGGTCACCAGACCTGCCAACGCCGGGTCCTGTCTAACGACCGAGGACGGGCCATTGGACCAAATCCGGCCGATCGCGATCGAATCGAGCCTGCCCTCCGTGTGGTAGTCCGGCAGGCGCCGCCCGGGTTGACCGCCAGGCAAGAGATCGTCGGTAAACAGCGACGGCCTGCGTTCGAGCGTGAGCGTCAACAAGCCTTGCGGGCGTTGCTGTTGCTGCCCCTGACGGGCGCGCGGATTGAGCTGGAAGGCATACTCCAGCCTGTTGGCGCGTTCGAAACTCAGGTCCACCCAATTGTCGCTGGCGCCGTCGACGTCATCGGCCGAACGCAGCGTGGTCTCGATGTTTTGCGCGCTCTGGACCAGCGCCTGCGACGCATAGGCGTCTACCAAAAAACCCTGCGCGCCGAATGCAGCCGCAGCCGACACCAGAGGCGCCAGCGTCCCGACGAGAGAGGAAGGGTCCTCCTTGCTGAAGGCCACGCGCACGCGGGCGCGAATGAGCAAGTCGCGGCGAATGAGCAGACGCGGGCCAATGACGCGATCGGCGAAGGACTGAACTTCGCTGAAGCCTAGGCCGCCGCGGCTGTCGTAGCGATAAATCGACAACGGCAGCATGGCGAGCGGCACGCCGACGTCCTGGCCGCCCTCGTCGCGCACTGTCGGCAAACCCGGTCCGAGCGCGCGCACCTCCAGCAGCACGACAGCCGAGCGGACGCTCTGCGCGGCGGTGCGGCGGACTAGCGCCTGCAGCCACGTCCCACGCAACTCCCGCTCCGGGATCACATCGTTGAGACTGGGCGGCGGCCGAAAATGCAATCGCACCGCGCCGTAATCCTGCTCGGTGAGCGCGGGCAAGTCAGACTGGATGCTGCACAGCTGTCCGAAGCTGGTCGGCAGCACCTCGCCTGCGCACGGGGTCGTTTGCGCGAGCGTTGGCGAAGCCGCGAAGGGAAGCAAAAGCGCCCCAGCCGCGATGATCGCACGGAGATATCGAGTTGCCATAAAACCCACCCCCAACCCTATCGCGCGATCCTAGCGCTACATTCGGGCGGCGCAAATCGTCAGGTCAGCGATTGACGCGGCCCATGCGGCCGGGCGCCTGGCGACCCCGGCGTGACTCGAACACGCAACCGTCCGCTTAGAAGGCGGATGCTCTATCCAGTTGAGCTACGGGGTCGGCGCCGGCAGTAGGCAATAGGCAGTAGGCAGTGGTGGTCAAGGGCGTGGCGCGTGTCAGCGCATACCCTACTGCCCACTGCCTACTCCCCATTTCCCTTCTCAATGCGACCAGGGTTCCCGGCGTCTGAACGCGAAATTGTCGCTGTAGGCCCGGATCTGGCGCTTGGTTTCGGGCGCCTCGATCACCTGATGCGGGATGGCGTGTGCGCGCGCGAAGGCGATGGCCGCTTCCTTGGTGTCGAAGCTCATGCGCACCTGGCCGTTAGGATCGGCGCCGCTGATCCAGCCCATCAGCGCATCCGGACGCGGCGCGCTCGCCAGCTCGAATTCGAGCCGCCATTGTTTCGTCAGCGCCTTGCCAGACTGCATCGCATTCTTGGCGGGGCGGTAGATTTTGGCGAGCATCGGAGAGCCTCTTGAACGCCGGAGAGCTAGCGGCGGCCGCGCCAAAAGAAAAGGGCGGCCTTGGTTGGAGGCCGCCCGTTAGCGCATCGAACGCCTCTACTCTAGCCCAAGGCTTCCTTGAGCGCCTTGCCGGGGCGGAACTTCGGACGCTTGCCGGCGGGCACGAGCACCTCTTCGCCGGTTTGCGGGTTGCGGGCTTTGCGCTCCTTGGTTTGCGACACCAGGAACACGCCGAATTGCGGCAGCCGCACTTCGTCGCCGCGTCGTAGCGCCGATGTCAACGCCTCGAACACGGCGTTCACGACTTCTTCGCCGCGCTGCTTGGATTCGCCGATGCGTTCCGACACGTCGGCGACGAACTCTGCTTTGTTCATATGGAGAAGCCCCTATCCCGCGATTGTTGGCGCGCGGCCGATTCTGGCCGCATCGGCGCGGACGCTAGGAGTATTTCGGCCCTAGGCCAAGCAAAACACCGGATTGTTGCGGTGCGAAAACGTTTCGTACGGGATGGCGGCACCCTTAATGGGGGCGCGCGCCTTCCTTGCCGTCGCTTTCGCCGCCGGCGCGGCGGGTCTCGGCGAGTTCGTCCTCGTCGGTCCACTCGACCGGCGTCAACGCGCGCGTCAGCGCCCGCTTCAGCACTTCATCGACCGTCGCGACCGGCACGATCTCCAGCCCCTGCTTCACGTTGTCGGGGATGTCGGCGAGATCCTTCTCGTTGTCCTTGGGGATGAGCACTGTCTTCACGCCGCCGCGCAGCGCCGCCAACAGCTTCTCCTTCAAGCCGCCGATCGGCAGCACCCGCCCGCGCAGCGTGATCTCGCCGGTCATGGCGATATCCTTGCGGATCGGATTGCCGGTCAGCACCGAGACGATCGCCGTCGCCATCGCCACGCCCGCGGACGGGCCATCCTTCGGCGTTGCGCCTTCGGGCACGTGCACGTGGATATCGCGCGACCGGAACACTGGCGGCTTGACGCCGAGTTGGATCGAGCGCGCACGCACCCAAGACGAGGCGGCCGAAATCGACTCCTTCATCACTTCGCGCAGATTGCCGGTCACCGTCATCGCGCCCTTGCCGGGCATCGACACCGCCTCGACGGTGAGCAGATCGCCGCCGACTTCGGTCCAAGCCAAGCCGGTGACGACGCCGATCCGGTCCTCGAGATCGGTCTCGCCGAAGCGATACTTCCAGACACCGGCGAAGTCGGCGAGGTTGGCCGCCGTGACTTCCACCTTTTCGGCCTTCTTCTGCTCGAGTTGGCGAACCGCCTTGCGGGCCAGGTTGCCGATCTCACGCTCCAGCGAACGCACGCCGGCTTCGCGCGTATAGCGCCGGATCAGATCGCGCAGCGCATCCTCCGAAACGCTGAACTCGTGCTTCTTCAGTCCGTTGTGCTCGTATTGCTTGGGCAGCAAGTGCCGCTTGGCGATCTCGAGTTTTTCGTCCTCGGTGTAGCCGGGGATACGGATGATCTCCATGCGATCCAGCAACGGCTGCGGCATGTTCAAGCTGTTGGCCGTGGTGATGAACAGCACGTCCGAGAGATCGTAATCCACCTCCAGGTAATGGTCGTTGAAGGTGGAGTTTTGCTCCGGGTCCAGAACTTCGAGCAAAGCCGCCGACGGATCGCCGCGATAGTCGGCGCCGAGCTTGTCGATCTCATCCAGCAGGAAGAGCGGGTTGGCGCTCTTGGCCTTCTTCATCGACTGGATGACGCGGCCCGGCATCGAGCCGATGTAGGTGCGGCGGTGGCCGCGGATCTCGGCCTCGTCGCGCACGCCGCCGAGCGACATGCGCACGAACTCGCGGCCCGTCGCCTTGGCGATCGAGCGGCCGAGCGAGGTCTTGCCGACGCCAGGCGGGCCAACCAGGCAGAGGATGGGACCGCGAAGCTTGTTGGTCCGCGCCTGCACCGCGAGATATTCGAGAATGCGGTCCTTGACCTTTTCAAGCCCATAATGGTCTTCGTCGAGGACCGCCTGCGCGGCGTCGATGTCCTTCTTGACCTTCTTCTTGATCCCCCAGGGCAGCGACAAGAGCCAGTCGAGATAATTGCGCACCACCGTCGATTCCGCGCTCATCGGCGACATCTGCCGCAGCTTCTTCAGCTCCGCCTCGGCTTTGGTGCGCGCTTCCTTCGAGAGTTTGGTGTTCTTGATGCGATTTTCGAGTTCGGCGATGTCCTCGCGGCCTTCGTCGCCGTCGCCCAGCTCGCGCTGGATCGCCTTCATCTGCTCGTTCAGATAATACTCGCGCTGCGTCTTCTCCATTTGCCGCTTCACGCGGTTGCGGATTTTGCGCTCGACTTGCAGCATGCCGACCTCGCCTTCGATCAGCGAGAGGATGCGCTCCAAGCGCTGCGGCACATCGGCGAGTTCGAGCAACGCCTGCTTGTCCGGAATCTTCACGCCGAGGTGTGCGGCGACCGAATCCGCCAGGCGCGAGGGTTCGGCGATCTGCGCAACGGCTTGTTGAACTTCCGCCGGCGTCTTGCGCGAAAGCTTGGTGAAATTCTCCCACTGATCCGCGACGGCGCGCGCCACCGCGCGCGCTTCGGCGGTATCGGCGTTCTCGTCGGGGAGTTCTTCCGCCTCAGCCTCGAAGAACGTATCGTTGTCGTGGAAATTGGTGATCCTGGCGCGGTGATCGCCTTCGACCAGCACGCGCACCGTGCCGTCGGGCAGCTTCAACAATTGCACCACGGTCGCCACCGTGCCGACGCTGAATATGCGGTCCGTGGACGGCTCATCCTCGGAGGCGTCCATCTGCGCGGCGAGCAGGATGCGCTTGTCCTTGCGCATGACCTCGTCCAGCGCCCGCACCGACTTTTCGCGGCCCACGAACAGCGGCGCCGCCATCTTCGGATAAACCACAATGTCACGAAGCGGCAGGACGGGATAAATTCGGCTCTTGGCCATGCAATGCTCCTTGGCCGGTTGGTCCTGCGTCTGAATGCAGCCCGCGGGGACCGGCGTTAACGGTTGAAAATGTGGAAGCGTTCGAACGCCGCTTCAAGTGGCGCCAAGAGACGTCGGTGCAAAACGCGCTGAACCCGCCGCGTTGCGCACGCAGCAAGTCTCGATTCGTCCTAACGTTCAGTTGCTGTTCAGCCGGTGGCGCCAGCGCCGTCGCGACGTTCCGAGTAGATTTGCAGCGGCTTCGAGCGGCCTTCCACAACGTCGGCCGAAACGACCACTTCCTCGACGCCGCGCATCGACGGCAGCTCGAACATGGTGTCGAGCAAGATGCTTTCGAGGATGGAACGCAGGCCGCGCGCGCCGGTCTTGCGCGAAATAGCCTTGCGCGAGATGGCGCGGAGCGCCTCGTCCGGGAACGACAGCTTGACGTTCTCCATCTCGAACATGCGCTGATACTGCTTCACCAGCGCGTTCTTCGGTTCGGTCAGGATGGTCACGAGCGCCGCCTCATCCAGATCCTCGAGCGTCGCCAACACCGGCAAGCGGCCGACAAATTCCGGGATCAAACCGAACTTGAGCAAATCGTCCGGCTCGATCTCGCGCAGGATTTCGCCTGTGCGGCGATCTTCTTCGTCGCGAACCTTGGCGCCGAAGCCGATCGACGAACCCTTGCCGCGCTGGCTGATGATCTTGTCGAGACCCGCGAAGGCGCCGCCGCAAATGAACAGAATGTTGGTCGTATCGACTTGCAGGAATTCCTGCTGCGGATGCTTGCGGCCGCCTTGCGGGGGCACGCTCGCGACCGTGCCTTCCATGATCTTCAACAGCGCCTGCTGCACGCCCTCGCCCGATACGTCGCGCGTGATCGAGGGATTGTCGGATT
>LWDN01000022.1:85060-85538 GCA_002083515.1 Proteobacteria bacterium HN_bin10 | reverse complement strand
TGCCGCGCTGCGCGCGCTCGACATTGTAGTCGGCGGCCTGCAGCAGCTTCAGAATGATGTTCTCGACGTCCTCGCCGACATAGCCCGCTTCGGTCAGCGTCGTCGCGTCGGCCATCGTGAACGGCACGTCGATGATGCGCGCCAATGTTTGCGCCAGCAACGTCTTGCCGCAGCCGGTGGGGCCGATCAGCAGGATGTTCGACTTCGCCAGCTCCACGTCCTGGTTCTTGGCGGCGTGATTGAGGCGCTTGTAGTGGTTATGGACTGCCACCGAGAGCACGCGCTTGGCGTGATCCTGACCCACGACATAATCGTCGAGGACACCCTTGATCTCTTTCGGCGAAGGCACGCCTTCCTTGGACTTGACCAGCGAGGTTTTGTTCTCCTCGCGGATGATGTCCATGCAGAGCTCGACGCACTCGTCGCAGATGAACACGGTCGGCCCGGCAATCAGCTTGCGGACCTCGTGCTGGCTCTT